>NZ_JAVBXD010000001.1 GCF_030756675.1 Bacillus multifaciens | reverse complement strand
GACAACAAAGAAATGCGGAAGTGGCTCGTTCAGAATGTGAGGGGGATGGAGCTTCTGACGTAGAGGTGTTTTTTACCTCGTAGGAAGAAGCGAAGCCACCGAACATTCTAGCCACTGAAGCTGGACAATGCTTTTGCCGAATTTTGAGGTGTGAGTATTACTGCCCGCGAATAGCGGGATAAGCAGATTTCAAAAGTAGGTGAAGATAATGGAACGAGTTTCTTGGGATCAATATTTTATGACACAAAGTCATTTATTATCGCTGCGCAGTACGTGTACAAGGCTTGCCGTTGGCGCGACAATTGTGCGTGATAAACGGATTATTGCTGGTGGTTATAATGGGTCGATTGCTGGCGGTGTGCATTGTATAGATGAAGGCTGCTATGTGATTGATAATCATTGTGTTCGTACAATTCATGCCGAAATGAATGCGTTGTTGCAATGTGCGAAATTTGGTGCGAAAACAGATGGAGCTGAAATTTATGTTACCCATTTTCCATGTTTGCATTGCTGTAAAGCGATTATTCAAAGTGGTATTACAGCAGTGTATTACGCACAGGATTATAAAAATCATCCGTATGCACTTGAGTTATTTGAACAAGCAAATGTAAGAATAAAACATGTTCCTCTTGCATTTGACGTAACAACATTGGAAGAACAACAGAAAATGCAGGAGTTAAAACAGTTTTTGTCTTCGGTACAAATGGACGAAATGACGTTAGAACAGTTGCAACAAGTATTACAGCAGGCAAAAAATATGGTATAAACCGTGAGGTGAGTACGTGCTATGCGGGCAATGGATTTGCGTTGCAATCTCAGTTATCTTTGGGATTGCAACTGCTTATTCCTCTTTTTCTATTGTTCCTTTTCTTATCTTTGGTTGTTATTGTGTAGTTTGTTTTTCACGTACCTCTCTTCCGATACTCTCCTTGATAATCCTCGCGTTTGGTCTTACCTATGTATATGCAACCTATGTAGATGCGCAAAATGATTCGATGCTTTCTTTTGGGGAAACAGACGTAATAGGTACAATTCAAAGTACGCCGATTATAAATGGAAATCGTCTTTCTTTCCAGTTGCGAATGAACAATGATAAAACAGTTCAGTTGTTTTACAAAATCCCTTCTCGTGAATTAAAAGAAAAATTGAAGCAGTTAACACCTGGTATGGTGTGTACGTTTACTGGTACGTTGAAAGAACCACCATCACCTCGTAATTTTTATGCGTTTGATTATAAGGATTATTTATATAAACAGCATATTCATGCCCTTTTTGAAGTGGAATCGCTTTCGAATTGTGTCCAAAAAGATATGTCGTTTGTTCATTGGTTATTTTCGATGCGACAAGCAGCTGTTTCTTATATAGGAGAGACTTTTTCGGGGCAGTCAGCAGCTTTTATGAACGCTTTATTGTTTGGTGATCGTCAATATATGACGTTTGAAGTAGAAGAACAGTATCAACAGTTTGGACTTGTTCATTTATTAGCAATATCGGGATCGCACATTGTTTTGTTAACTGCAATATGTTATTTTGTATCACTTCGAATTGGTATGACGCGTGAAAGCACAACGATGCTTCTGCTTGTTTGTATTCCGTTATATATGTTTTGTGCAGGGGCTTCACCATCTGTTGTTCGGGCATCTATAGCAGCTGTTATTGTGTTCGGAGCTCTTACGCGAGCGGTGCGAGTGTCTGGGATGGATGCTTTAAGTATGACATTAATAATTATGCTTTTTTATGATCCGTATGTATTGTTTGACATTGGGTTTCAGTTTTCATTTGTTGGAAGTTTTTCTCTTTTATTATCTTCATCACGTCTGTTAGTGAATGAAAATGGTATAGTGAAAAACTCTATATACCTTTCCGTTATTTCTCAATTAACAAGTACACCTATTTTGCTGTATCACTTCGGCTCTCTTTCTCCTTACAGCATCCTTCTTAATATGATTTATGTCCCGTTTTTATCTTTACTGGTTTTACCGGTGTGTATAGTCATTCTTGTATGTCTTATATGTCTTCCCATTGTGTCTCAATGGTTAGCGGATCTGTTGTCCCTATGTATACATGTTTCGAATGTGATACTTCAAATGTGCGAAGCTTTACCGTTTGTACGTCTTACCTTTGGACAAACTCAGCCATTTCTCGTCGTTTTATATTGTATAAGTATTGTAACTGTTCTTTTATCATGGGAAGGGCTTATATGGAGAAAATATCGCCTGTTGTTTCTAACGATTTTTTTCCTCCTTAGTACATGTCACTATGCATTTCCGTATGTAAATGCAACCGGGAGTGTTACTTATATTGACGTCGGACAAGGGGACGCCATTTTGATTCGCCTTCCATACAATCAAGGGACGTATTTAATTGATACTGGCGGAACACTTCCGGTAAAGAAAGAAAAATGGCAGCAGAAAAAACATGAATTTTCTGTTGGGCATGATATTCTCGTTCCTTTTTTACAAAAAGAGGGTGTACGGGTGATTGATAAATTAATTGTGACACATGGAGATATGGATCACATGGGAGCAGCGCAAGAGGTAATGCAATCTATTGCGGTGAAAGAAGTTGTTTTAGGAAAGAAGATAAAATTCTCCTTGCCTGAGCAACAAATACAGCAGCTTGCTGCGCAAAAGAATGTGTCCGTTCGAATTGTAGAAAAAGGAGATAGTTGGAAGGCTGGAGAGACGGAGTTTTCAGTATTATCACCAGAAGGGGAGGAAAAAGAAGATAATAATCAATCTATTGTACTTTGGACAAAAATAGGGGGATTAACATGGTTGTTTACGGGTGATTTAGAAGAAGTGGGTGAGAAGCGCTTCATACAATGGTATCCAGAGCTCCATGCAGACGTTTTAAAGGTTGGACATCATGGAAGTAGAACGTCATCTTCAGGGCAGTTTTTAGATGCTGTTCAGCCGAAAAAAGCTATTATTTCTGTTGGAGAGCACAATCGTTATGGACATCCGCATATTGAAGTGTTAGAGCGTTTAAAAGAGCGTGGAATTGAGGTGTGGAGAACAGATGAGCAAGGGGCAATTTCTTACGTTTTCCGAGGAGAGACGGGAACCTTTCACAGCAAGTTAACATATGATGAAATACAGAAAAAAAGAAGACTGCCACATGCAGCCTTTAAGAACCGATAAATTTAATGACTGTTGCGATGATAAATAAAGTGGTGAAAAATCCGAATGAAACGATAAAGCCTACTCCTGAATCGACAGCATCATTACGCTTACTTTGAACGTTTTTTTCAAATTCATTCATCTTTGAATCCCTCCCAACATTCCACCTTAGTATAAAATATTGTCAGAAAAAAATCTACAATTTATCATGTTATGCGTGGCCCATAACTTTAATATTAACAAAAAATTCAAAACACCCCGTTTTAACGGTTGGTAAAGTCTCTTTTCAAAATTTTGAGCGGTGGGATAACTGCCGTTTAAAGCTCGAGTGATTCAATGCTTTTCCAAGTGTGCTAACAGTTGTCATTCATAGCTCGCAAGGTGGATGCAAATAATAAAATCAAGGTGGTCACCGTTACGAAATAAGATTCCCGGGGCTTATTTTGTAACGTTTTATATAGATCAAGGAACGGGTAGCTGCCTGTTCCTTTGGACTTGTAAAACAGCAGTTGTCACATTACTATAAGTATATAAAGTGTTAGGGAGTAGGAATTTACATGAGTGATATACATAAAAAAATAAAGAAAAAGCAATTTTCTTCGTTATACTTGTTATATGGAACAGAGGCGTATTTTATAAATGAAACACTTCGACTTTTGACATCAGAAGCGTTAGTTGAAGAGGATCGTGAGTTTAATGTTGTTACGTATGACCTGGAAGAATCATATATAGAGGAAGTTGTTGAGGATGCAAGGACTCTTCCTTTTTTTGGAGAACGTAAAATTATCGTTGTAAAATCACCATTGTTTTTAACATCGCAAAAAGCAAAAATTGAGCAAAACGTCAAAGTGCTAGAGGAATATATTGCGGAACCTTCACCATTTTCTATCCTTGTGTTTATTGCTCCGTTTGAAAAATTGGACGAGCGTAAAAAAGTTACGAAGCTTTTTAAAAAAACAGCGGATGTAGTAGAAGCAAATGCTATGCAAGTGCAAGATGTACGGAAATGGATTATAAGTCGCACGGAAGAAATGCATATTCAAATAGAAGAAGCGGCAGTTAGTTTGTTGTTAGAGCTTGTTGGAAGTAATGTAACGATGCTTGCTAAGGAAATGGATAAACTGACATTATATGTGGGAGCAGGCGGTGAAATTACGGCAAAGCTTGTCGCAGAACTCGTTCCAAAGTCTGTTGAACAAAATGTATTTTCTTTAACAGAAAAGGTAGTGAAAAAAGATATTGCAGGTGCGATGCGTATTTTAGAAGGGTTATTTATACAACAAGAAGAGCCGATAAAATTGCTTGCGCTTCTTGTGAGTCAATTTCGTTTATTATATCAAGTGAAAGAACTTCAGCAGCGTGGGTATGGACAAAATCAAATTGCTTCGCACATCGGTGTACATCCGTATCGTGTGAAGCTCGCTATGAATCAAACGAATTTCTTCTCGTTTGAAGCGTTAAAACGAGTGATTAACGAACTTGCTGAGGCAGATTATAATATGAAGACAGGAAGAATGGATAAACGCCTTGTACTAGAATTTTTTCTCATGCGTTTAAATCATATAGGATAGTGGAAAAATGTTCATGCAGACAACTGCATGAACATTTTTTTGTAAATAAAAAACGATCCATACGGATCGTTTTTAAACGCCTTACGCGTTTACTTGTTTCGCTAAGCGAGATTTTTGACGAGATGCAACGTTTTGGTGGATAAGACCTTTACGAGCTGCTTTGTCAAGTTTTTTAGAAGCTACTTTGTATGCTTCTTTTGCTGTTTCAAGATCGTTATTGTTAACTAAAGCTTCTACAGTTTTAACAGCTGTACGCATGTCAGACTTGATAGAAGCGTTATGTGCACGACGCTCTTCGCTAAGTTTAGCGCGTTTGATAGCAGATTTAATGTTTGCCATATCTTTCACCTCCCTGGTGCAATCGAGTGACTCGATTCTTACATAGAACAAGTGATATTCTATCAAACGAAGAAGAGAATTGCAATAGTGAGAACGATGAAATTTCAATATAGGAAAAGAATGTCTGAAAATAAATTGGGGAATTCTAATGAATATTGATTATAAATAGTGGAGGAGATTGTATGAGCGAACCGCTTGATTTAAGTAAATACGGGATTCGAACAGATCTTGCATTAGAAGCTCACCAAATGCTGCAAGAGAAGCAAGAAGAAAAAACGGCGATTCAAGGTGTAATTGTAAAAGAGCGCGAAGAAGAAGGGATTACAATTACAAAGGTGACGATTGATGAAAGTGCCGCTCCAGCGATGGGAAAGAAACCAGGAAATTATTTAACTTTAGAGGTACAAGGAATTCGTCAGCAAGATACAGCGTTGCAACAAAAAGTAGAAGGGATTTTTGCAAAGGAATTTTCGCACTTTCTAGAAGAGATTGGCATAAGTGAAGAAGCGAGCTGCTTAATTGTTGGTCTTGGTAATTGGAATGTAACGCCGGATGCCTTAGGGCCAATTGTTGTAGAGAATGTCCTTGTTACACGCCATTTGTTTAAGCTGCAGCCGGAAAGTGTTGAGGAAGGGTTTCGGCCTGTCAGTGCAATTAGACCGGGGGTTATGGGAATTACAGGTATTGAAACGAGCGATATGATCTATGGTGTCATTGAAAAAACGAAACCAGACTTTGTAATTGCGATTGATGCCCTCGCTGCCCGCTCTATTGAACGGGTTAATAGTACCATCCAAATTTCGGATACTGGTATTCACCCAGGTTCTGGTGTTGGGAATAAGCGAAAAGAATTGAGTAAAGATACGCTAGGTATACCAGTGATTGCAATCGGCGTTCCGACCGTTGTAGATGCAGTTTCAATTACAAGTGACACAATTGATTTTATTTTAAAGCATTTTGGACGTGAGATGCGTGAGGGAGGAAAACCATCTCGTTCTTTACTTCCAGCCGGTTTTACATTTGGAGAGAAGAAGAAGTTAACAGAAGAAGATATGCCGGATGAAAAAAGCCGCAATATGTTTCTAGGAGTTGTTGGTACGCTAGAAGAAGAAGAGAAGAGAAAGCTAATTTATGAAGTGCTAGCACCGCTAGGACATAATTTAATGGTAACACCTAAAGAAGTGGATGCCTTTATTGAAGATATGGCGAATCTAATTGCGAGTGGTTTGAACGCAGCTCTTCATCACCAAGTTGATCAAGACAACACAGGGGCATATACACATTGATTGGAAAAGGAGAAATAAGAAGTGGAGCAGTTTACACGCAAATGCATCATTGTCGTTGTTAGTGCATTTCTTATAACGTTAGCGGGTATACAAGTTGCCAATAGCGGATTGAAACGAATGAAAGGCTATAACGATCCGACATATGAGCAAATTGCTCACATAACAGGAACAAACTACGGAGATATAGAAAAAACAATTATTGGAAATACATTTTCCGTTGAAGAAAAACAAAAACAACTAGAAGAATTAAAAAGTTTTAATATGTTTGAGAGTATGGGAAAAGGATTGACTTCTTTGGTGCAAAATGTCACTCGCAGTATAACATATACCATTGTTGATAAAATAAAAGGTGCATTTCATTAATTTAAAGTGTAAAAAAAGAGCTATCCTACGTACGAGTAGGATAGCTTATTGTATTTTAGGAAAGGTTTGTCTATTGTTTACGAATTGCATATGATAAAAGTAAGAGCACTTGCTTATAACGTAACACCAGTTTTCATTGAATCTTTTTCCTTGTATTGATATAATCAGTGCTAGTGTATATTGGCGAGATTAATAGGAGTGATAAATAGATGAACAAAGAAGAAAGAGCAAAAAGGCAGTCTAAAATTCGTAACTTTTCCATTATTGCTCACATTGATCACGGGAAGTCAACGTTGGCAGACCGTATTTTGGAGAAAACAAATGCGTTAACACAACGCGAGATGAAAGCACAGTTGCTTGACTCCATGGATTTAGAGCGTGAGCGCGGGATTACAATTAAATTAAATGCAGTACAATTAACGTATAAAGCGAAAGATGGAGAAGAATATATTCTTCACTTAATTGATACACCAGGACACGTCGATTTTACGTATGAAGTATCTCGTAGTTTAGCGGCTTGTGAAGGTGCGATACTTGTTGTAGATGCGGCGCAAGGGATTGAAGCGCAAACATTAGCAAACGTATATTTAGCACTTGATAATAACTTAGAGATTTTACCGGTTATTAACAAAATTGATTTGCCAAGTGCTGATCCAGAGCGTGTTCGCCAAGAGGTAGAAGATGTAATTGGATTAGATGCATCTGAAGCTGTTCTTGCTTCTGCAAAAGCAGGCATTGGTATTGAAGAGATTTTAGAACAAATCGTTGAGAAAGTACCAGCTCCAGCAGGTGATTCGGAAGAACCGTTACAATGTATGATCTTCGATTCTTTATATGATCCGTACCGTGGTGTAATCGCATATATTCGTGTCGTAAACGGTACAGTAAAAGTTGGCGATAAAGTACGTATGATGGCAACGGGTAAAGAGTTTGAAGTAACAGAAGTTGGTGTATTTACACCGAAAACAACGCAACGTCAAGAGTTAACAGTAGGTGATGTAGGATTCTTGGCAGCATCTATTAAAAATGTTGGCGACACGCGTGTAGGTGATACGATTACACATGCAAAACGCCCAGCAGCAGAGGCTTTACCAGGGTATCGTAAATTAAATCCAATGGTATTCTGTGGTTTATATCCAATCGATTCTGCACGTTATAATGATTTACGTGATGCATTAGAAAAACTAGAATTAAATGATTCTGCTCTTGAATTTGAACCAGAAACGTCTCAAGCACTTGGATTTGGTTTCCGCTGTGGATTCTTAGGCTTACTTCATATGGAAATCATTCAAGAACGTATTGAGCGCGAATTTAAAATTGATTTAATTACAACAGCACCAAGTGTTATTTATAAAGTATATTTAACAAATGGTGAAGACATGACGGTTGATAACCCATCTAACATGCCGGATCCACAATCTATTGATCGTGTGGAAGAACCTTATGTAAAAGCATCTATTATGGTTCCAAACGATTATGTTGGCGCAGTTATGGAAATTTGCCAAGGAAAACGTGGTACATTTATTGATATGCAATATTTAGATGAAACACGTGTTACGTTGACATACGAAATCCCACTTTCTGAAATCGTATATGACTTCTTCGATCAATTAAAGTCAAATACAAAAGGATATGCATCTTTTGATTACGAGCTAATTGGCTATAAACCATCTAAGCTTGTGAAGATGGATATTTTATTAAATGCTGAGCAAGTCGATGCGTTATCCTTTATTGTGCATCGTGATTCAGCGTATGATCGTGGAAAAGTAATTGTAGAAAAATTAAAAGAGTTAATTCCAAGACAACAGTTTGAAGTGCCTATACAAGCGACAATCGGAAATAAAGTTGTGGCGCGTTCTACAATTAAAGCGATGCGTAAAAACGTATTAGCAAAATGTTACGGCGGTGACATTTCTCGTAAACGTAAACTTCTTGAAAAACAAAAAGAAGGTAAGAAGCGCATGAAATCTGTTGGTTCTGTAGAAGTACCGCAAGAAGCATTCATGGCTGTACTGAAAATGGATGATAACTAATAATAAAAAAGAAGCCGTACAAACGGCTTCTTTTTTATTAGAGGGCAGAAATCAAAACATGTAAAGTTTGGGTTAATATTTAGACATCTATGTATCTCTCCTATACAATAGTGGTGATGCTTTTGATTGTAAGGGGAAGAATGTCAATGGAGAAAGTTCGCATAGGATTACAGAAGTAAATAAACCTCCGAAGTGCGGAGGTTTTCTTTTTAGAAAGGTAGGAACAGAATTTGATACAAGCTGCATATATTCATATTCCGTTTTGTCAGCATATTTGTCACTATTGTGATTTTAATAAAGTGTTTATTGAACGTCAGCCAGTTGAACAATACTTGCAATATTTAGAGAAAGAAATTGTGAATACAATCAATAAAACACCTTTTAAAGAAATGAAAACGATTTTCGTTGGTGGAGGAACGCCAACATCGCTAAATATGGAACAAACAAAGCAATTGCTAGATATTATTAATCGGCGTCTACGTCCGTTTGCGCCAAATTGTGAACTAACTTTTGAAGCGAATCCAGGAGATCTACCAAAAGAGAAATTAAATCTTTTACTAGAAGGCGGCGTAAATCGGATTAGTTTTGGTGTGCAAACGTTTCGAGATGAATTACTGAAAAAAATTGGACGCCAGCATACGAGGGAAGATGCGTTTATAGCGATTCGTGAGGCGAAGGAAGTTGGTTTTACAAATATTAATGTCGATTTAATTTATGCACTGCCGGGTCAAACGATAGAAGATGTGAAAGAAACGTTAGAGATTGCATTTACTCTTGGGGTTCAACATTTTTCTGCGTATTCTTTAATTGTTGAACCAAAAACAGTCTTTTATAATTTAATGAATAAAGGAAAGCTGAGACTCCCAGGTGAAGATAGTGAAGCTAAAATGTATGAAATTGTGATGGATGAGATGGAAAAGCACGGTTATCAGCAGTATGAAATTAGTAATTTTTCAAAAGGGGGTTATGAAAGTAGACATAACCTCACTTATTGGAATAATGAAGAGTACTATGGTTTCGGAGCTGGCGCTCATAGTTACGTAAATGGCGAGCGAATTCAAAATGTAGGTCCACTAAAACAATATTTTACGAAGATTGATGAGACAGGCCTGCCGTATTTAGATGTTCATACAGTAACAGCGCAAGAAAAAATGGAAGAAGAGTTGTTTTTAGGGCTTCGAAAAACAGCGGGTGTTTCGAAAGTAGAATTTAGTAAAAAATTCGGTGTAGAGATGAATGACATCTTCGCGAAACAATTACGTCATAATAAAGAACATGAATTGCTGCAAGAAACAAATAATCATGTCTGTTTAACAAGAAAAGGGAAGTTATTAGGAAATGAAGTCTTTCAATCATTTTTAGTGGATTAACTTTGCTCAAACGGACGGTATATATAAATCCAAATTAAAAAATCGACATAAAACCATTCTTTTTAGATGGTCGAGAGCATCTGGCCATGCATAGAACCGGTCAGAGCCTTTTTCTGCCACATGCGCAGTTAAAACCAGAGATAGCAAGCGAGTGCAGTTTCCTTTTTTCTGCATAGCAGCAATCTATATGTCGAAAAATCAAGAATTAAACCGTCTGTAAGAGCTCGATTGGCAGGGCTAATTAGCAGCGAAAAACCGTGCTGCTAAAAGTTTCACTTTATCTCATCACGTTTCCGTTGACAATTCAATATCAATTTTGGTAAGTTAGTAATAGATTTAGCACTCGAAACATAAGAGTGCTAACAGAGGTGATGATGAAATGCTTACGGAACGTCAGCTCTTAATTTTACAGACGATAATTGATGATTTTATCGGATCAGCACAACCTGTTGGATCAAAAACATTATCTAAAAAAGAAGAAATTACATTTAGCTCAGCAACAATTCGAAATGAAATGGCTGACTTAGAAGAATTAGGGTTTATTGAAAAAACGCATAGTTCTTCAGGGCGCGTTCCTTCTGAAAAAGGGTATCGTTTTTATGTAGATCATCTTCTTGCACCGCAACATTTGCCCAGTGAGGATATTGTACAAATTAAAGACTTGTTTGCTCAAAGGGTTTTTGAAGCAGAAAAGCTTGCGCAGCAATCCGCGCAAATTTTATCAGAAATCACGAATTATACGGCAATTGTTCTTGGGCCAAAAGTAAGTGCGAATAAGCTGAGAAATGTACAAATTCTTCCGCTTGGTCATCAAACAGCGGTTGCAATTATTGTAACTGATACAGGACATGTGCAAAGTAAAACAATCACAGTTCCGGAATCTGTTGATTTGCAAGATTTGGAAAAAATGGTTAACATTTTGAATGACAAGCTGTCTGGTGTACCAATGTCAGAACTGCATAATAAAATCTTTAAAGAAATTGTAATGGTTTTGCGCCAGTATGTTCATAATTATGATAGTGTCATGAAGATGTTAGATGGTACATTCCAATTTCCATTATCTGAAAAAGTGTATTTTGGTGGGAAAACAAATATGCTTGCGCAGCCAGAATTTCATGATATTCAAAAGGTCCGATTATTATTAAATATGATTGAAAATGAAGATGCCTTTTATGACATCTTAAAGAGTAAACAAATTGGCATTCAAGTGAAAATTGGCCGCGAGAACTCTTCTGCTGCAATGGAAAATTGTAGTTTAATTTCTGCGACATACTCGATTGGAGATGAGCAGCTTGGAACAATTGCGATTTTAGGACCAACAAGAATGCAATATTCTCGTGTCATTAGTTTGTTGCAATTGTTTACAAAACAATTTACGGATGGACTGAACGGTTTGTATAAACCAAAATAATAAGAAACTTTCATTTGTGGGGGGATCTTCCCTGTTACGGGTGAGTAGTTGAATATAAGAAATTAGATAGCTGGGTTCGTGCTGATTTATGCCTGCCCTGCCTTTTTAAGGAGGTGAAAGTTGTGGAAGAGCGTAATGAACAAGTGGTAGAAGAAGTAAAAGAAGCGCAAACAGAAGAAGCTGTAGCACCAGAAAATAGCGAAGAAACTGTTGAAGAAAAAAGTGGAGTTGCTCTTTTACAAGAAAAAGTAGATGAATTACAAGCGAAATTGACGGAAACGGAAGGTCGCATGCTTCGTCTACAAGCTGATTTTGAAAACTATAAGCGCCGCGTTCAACTAGAGAAGCAAGCGGCTGAAAAATATAGATCACAAAGCCTTGTGTCAGATATTTTGCCGGCTCTTGATAACTTTGAAAGAGCGATGCAGGTAGAAGCAAATGATGAGCAGATGAAATCCTTATTACAAGGGATGGAAATGGTATATCGTCAGTTGCAAGAAGCATTAGCAAAAGAAGGTGTTGAAGCGATTGAAGCTGTTGGAAATCAGTTTGATCCGCATGAACATCAAGCTGTTAT
The DNA here is from genome assembly GCF_030756675.1 of Bacillus multifaciens. Lineage (GTDB taxonomy): Bacteria > Bacillota > Bacilli > Bacillales > Bacillaceae_G > Bacillus_A > Bacillus_A multifaciens. The sequence continues at coordinate 291,730 of NZ_JAVBXD010000001.1, read as the reverse complement.
GCAAGTAGAAGACAGTGAATTTGAATCAAATGCGGTTGTGGAAGAATTCCAAAAAGGCTATAAGCTAAAAGATCGTGTGATTCGACCATCAATGGTAAAAGTAAATCAATAATTACATAAATGTAGGAGGTTTCGTCATGAGTAAAATTATCGGTATTGACTTAGGTACAACAAACTCTTGTGTAGCTGTTATGGAAGGCGGAGAGCCAAAAGTTATTCCAAATCCAGAAGGTAACCGTACAACTCCTTCTGTTGTAGCTTTCAAAAATGAAGAGCGTCAAGTAGGGGAAGTAGCGAAGCGTCAAGCAATTACGAACCCAAATACAATCATGTCTGTTAAACGTCATATGGGTACAGACTACAAAGTAGAAGTTGAAGGTAAAAACTACACACCTCAAGAAATTTCTGCAATCATTTTGCAAAACTTAAAAGCTTCTGCTGAAGCGTACTTAGGTGAAACAGTAACGAAAGCTGTTATCACAGTACCAGCATACTTCAACGATGCAGAGCGTCAAGCAACAAAAGATGCAGGCCGCATTGCTGGTTTAGAAGTAGAACGTATTATTAACGAACCAACAGCAGCTGCGCTTGCTTACGGTTTAGAAAAACAAGACGAAGAACAAAAAATCTTAGTATATGACTTAGGCGGCGGTACGTTTGACGTATCTATCCTTGAGTTAGCAGATGGAACATTTGAAGTTATTTCAACAGCTGGTGACAACCGTCTTGGTGGTGACGACTTTGATCAAGTGATCATTGATCATTTAGTAGCTGAATTCAAAAAAGAAAATAACATTGATTTAAGCCAAGATAAAATGGCACTTCAACGTTTGAAAGATGCAGCTGAAAAAGCGAAAAAAGATCTTTCTGGTGTAACGCAAACACAAATTTCATTACCATTCATTAGTGCTGGAGCTGCTGGTCCATTACACTTAGAATTAACTTTAACAAGAGCGAAATTCGAAGAGCTTTCAGCTAACCTTGTTGAAAGAACATTAGAACCAACTCGTCGTGCGTTAAAAGATGCTGGTCTTTCTCCAAGTGAATTGGATAAAGTTATTCTTGTTGGTGGTTCTACTCGTATCCCAGCTGTACAAGAAGCAATTAAACGTGAAACTGGTAAGGAACCATATAAAGGTGTTAACCCTGATGAAGTTGTAGCGTTAGGTGCTGCAGTTCAGGGCGGTGTACTTACTGGTGATGTAAAAGGCGTTCTATTATTAGACGTAACTCCACTTTCTTTAGGTATCGAAACTATGGGTGGCGTATTCACAAAATTAATTGAGCGTAACACAACAATTCCAACAAGTAAGTCACAAGTATTCTCAACTGCTGCTGATAACCAACCTGCAGTAGATATTCACGTACTACAAGGTGAGCGTCCAATGTCAGCTGACAACAAAACGTTAGGTCGCTTCCAATTAACAGATATCCCGCCAGCACCACGCGGCATTCCACAAATCGAAGTAACATTCGATATTGATGCGAACGGTATCGTAAACGTACGTGCGAAAGATTTAGGAACAAGTAAAGAACAAACAATTACAATCCAATCTTCTTCAGGTCTTTCTGATGAGGAAGTAGATCGTATGGTAAAAGAAGCGGAAGCAAATGCTGATGCTGACCAAAAACGTAAAGAAGAAGTTGAACTTCGTAACGAAGCGGATCAACTTGTATTCCAAACAGATAAAGTTGTAAAAGACTTAGAAGGCAAAGTAGATGCAGCTGAAGTAGCGAAAGCAACAGAAGCAAAAGATGCATTACAAGCGGCAATCGAGAAAAATGATCTTGATGAAATCCGTGCGAAAAAAGATGCACTTCAAGAAATCGTACAACAATTAACTGTAAAATTATATGAACAAGCTCAAGCTGCTGCAGGAGCACAGCAAGCAGAAGGCGCAGAAGGCAATGCGGGCGCAAAAAACGATAATGTAGTAGATGCTGAGTTTGAAGAAGTAAAAGAAGATAAATAATCAAATACGTAAGATGACAAAAAGTCAAAGTCAAGCGTGCCTTGGCTTTGGCTTTTTTCACGAGTGAAGAAAAGGCTGGGTATACATGGGGTCTTTTGTGTGAGAGTCCAATGTTTATCTTTTTGCATACTGTAAGTGAGGAAACAGTGTTGCAAAGCACTTTCTTTCGATGTTAAAATTACGTTTATGTGAAAGGATTCGGGGGTTACAAACTTATGAGTAAACGAGATTACTATGAGGTGCTCGGCGTTAGCAAGGGTGCTTCAAAAGATGAGATTAAAAAAGCATATCGTCGTTTGGCGAAAAAGTATCATCCAGATGTAAGTACTGAAGAAAATGCAATTGAAAAATTTAAAGAAGTGCAAGAAGCATACGAAGTATTAAGTGATGATTCAAAACGTGCGCAGTACGATCAATTTGGTCATGCTGATCCAAATCAAGGCTTTGGCGGAGGCGACTTCGGTGGTGGCTTTGGCTTTGAAGACATCTTCAGTTCATTCTTTGGTGGTGGAGGCGGTAGACGTCGTGATCCAAATGCGCCGCGTCAAGGGGCAGACCTTCAATATCAAGTTTCTTTAAGTTTTGAAGAAGCAATTTCTGGTAAGGAAATGAATGTTGAAATTCCAGTTGAGGATCCTTGCGATACATGTAAAGGTAATGGAGCAAAACCAGGAACTTCTAAGGAAACATGTTCACATTGTTCTGGAACAGGTCAAGTTAGCGTGGAGCAAAACACACCGTTTGGTCGTATTGTGAATCGTCAAGCTTGTAGACATTGCTCTGGAACAGGTCAAATTATTAAAGAGAAATGTACAACATGTCATGGATCTGGAAAAGTACGTAAACGCAAAAAAATTAATGTTAAAATTCCAGCAGGTATTGATAACGGTCAACAAATTCGCGTTACTGGTAAAGGGGAAGCTGGTATAAATGGCGGCCCGGCAGGAGACTTATATGTAGTCGTTCGTGTGAAAGATCATGAATTCTTCCATCGCGAAGGTGATGATATTATTTGCGAAATGCCATTAACATTCGCGCAAGTAGCACTTGGAGATGAGGTGGAAGTTCCGACTGTGCATGGTAAAGTGAAGTTAAAAATTCCAGCAGGAACACAAACGGGAACAGAATTCCGTTTAAAAGGAAAAGGTGCGCCAAACGTACGCGGATATGGGCAAGGTGATCAATACGTAGTAGTACGTGTTGTTACACCGACAAAGTTAACATCGCACCAAAAAGATTTATTAAGAGAATTTACAGGTCAAGAAGATCATGATGATAGCCTATTTGGAAAGCTTAAACGAGCTTTTAAAGGGGAATAATGGAAATAAAAAATGGAGTTGGTAAATTGTGAAATGGTCAGAAATTAGTATTCATACAACAGAGGAAGCAGTAGAAGCAATCTCGCATATTTTACACGAAGCAGGTGCAAGCGGCGTTGCGATTGAAGATCCTGCCGAATTAACGAAAGAGCGTGAACAACAATTTGGCGAGATTTATGCATTAAATCCAGCTGAATATCCGGCAGAAGGCGTGCTTGTAAAAGCGTATTTCCCAAAGAATGATGCCCTGCAAGAAACAATTACAAACGTAAAATCGTCCATTGATCTGTTACCTTCTTATGGAATCGAGATTGGAACAGCAACTGTATCTGTTACTGAAGTAGATGAAGAGGATTGGGCTACTGCTTGGAAAAAATATTACCATCCGGTGAAAATTTCTGATACATTTACAATTGTGCCAACATGGGAAGAGTATACTCCTTCCTCACCTGAAGAAAAAATTATTGAATTAGATCCAGGAATGGCATTTGGTACCGGAACGCATCCGACAACAACGATGTGCATCCGTGCTTTAGAGAAAACTGTCCAGCCAGGAGATACTGTCATTGACGTTGGAACGGGTTCTGGTGTATTAAGTATTGCAGCGGCTAAATTAGGTGCTGCTTCTATTCAAGCATACGATTTAGATCCGGTTGCAGTAGAAAGTGCGGAAATGAATATACGATTAAATCATACAGAACATGTTGTAACTGTTGGACAAAACAGCTTACTAGAGGGCATTGAAGGGCCTGTTGATTTAATTGTCGCAAATTTACTAGCGGAAATTATTTTACTATTCCCAGAAGACGCAGCGAAAGTTGTAAAACAAGGTGGATTGTTCATTACATCTGGTATTATTGCTGCAAAAGAAAAAATGGTAACATCCGCGTTAGTAAATGCTGGTTTTACAGTAGAAGAAGTGTTAACGATGGAAGATTGGGTAGCAATTATTGCGCGTAGAGGATAAGATAAAGTGAAACTTCCGTCAGCGGGGGGCTTACTGCCCGCAAATAGCGGGATAAAGTTTCTTTAATCAAGTGTTTTCAGGGGAAGGTAAGCGGAAAGTCTCTCGTTGAAAGTGGCGAGGGACTTACCGTTTGTTTCATCCAAATCATACCGTTTGGCTCTTTTCGTAAGCACTCGTTTACGAAAAGAGCTAAACTTTACTAAGGTGATAGAATGCAGCGTTATTTTGTAGAAGAACAAAATGTAAATGAAATGGCGATTCGTATTGTAGGAGATGATGTGCATCACATCGGAAGAGTAATGCGTATGACGCCTGGTGATCAAATTTATTGTTGTACAAATGGGAAGACGGCAATTTGTACAATTGCTGAAATTACCAATGAATTTGTAAATGCGACTATTGTAGAATGGGTAGAGATGTCAACTGAGCTACCTGTTTTTGTGACAATTGCAAGCGGATTGCCTAAAGGTGATAAGCTTGAGTTGATTTTACAAAAAGGAACTGAGCTTGGAGCAGCAGGTTTTTTACCGTTCCAAGCATCTCGGTCGATTGTGAAATGGGATTCGAAAAAAGCTGGAAAAAAAGTAGAGCGTTTTAATAAAATTGTCAAAGAGGCAGCTGAGCAGTCTCATCGTAGTGAGATTCCGACTGTGTATGCACCTGTTTCTTTTAAAGAGCTTCTTGCGATGAGCAAAGAGTATGATAGTTGCCTTGTTGCGTATGAAGAGGAAGCGAAACAAGGTGAAAAATCAAATTTCGCTAAGGCTTTAACAAAATTAACGCCAGGACAAAAGGTGCTCATTGTATTTGGGCCAGAAGGTGGTTTAACGGAAGAAGAAGTATCTTCTCTTTCTGAGCAGTCTTTTGTACCTTGTAGTTTAGGACCAAGAATATTGCGGACAGAAACGGCGCCTTTATACGCGCTAAGTGCCGCTTCTTATCATTTTGAATTAATGGGGTGAAGTTATATGGCAACTGTTGCGTTTCATACGTTAGGTTGTAAAGTGAACCACTACGAGACAGAAGCAATTTGGCAACTGTTTAAACAAGGTGGTTATGAACGAACTGAATTTGAAAAAACAGCTGATGTGTATGTAATTAATACATGTACTGTAACAAATACAGGGGATAAAAAAAGTCGTCAAGTTATTCGTCGTGCCGTTCGTCAAAATCCTGATGCGGTAATTTGTGTAACGGGATGTTATGCACAAACATCTCCAGCGGAAATTATGGCAATTCCGGGTGTAGATATTGTAGTCGGAACGCAAGATCGTGAGAAAATGCTTGGCTATATTGAAGAATACCGTAATGAACGTCAGCCGATTAATGCTGTACGTAACATTATGAAGACACGTGTATACGAAGAGTTAGACGTACCATATTTTACAGATCGTACGCGTGCATCTTTAAAAATTCAAGAAGGATGTAACAATTTCTGTACGTTCTGTATTATTCCGTGGGCTCGTGGTTTAATGCGTTCTCGTGATGGGAAAGAAGTCATTCGCCAAGCGCAGCAATTAGTAGATGTTGGCTATAAAGAAATCGTCTTAACAGGTATTCATACAGGTGGATACGGTGAAGATATGAAAGATTATAACTTAGCGGGATTACTTCGAGATATGGAAGCGCAAGTAACAGGTTTAAAACGCCTTCGCATTTCTTCTATAGAAGCGAGTCAAATTACAGATGAAGTAATTGAAGTGCTGCGTGATTCTAAAGTTGTTGTCCGTCATTTACACATTCCGCTTCAATCTGGATCGAATACTGTATTAAAACGTATGCGCCGTAAATATACAATGGAGTTTTTCCAAGAGCGTTTAGACCGCTTAAAAGAAGCACTACCAGGACTTGCAATTACATCTGATGTTATCGTTGGTTTCCCAGGTGAAACAGAAGAAGAATTTATGGAAACGTTCAATTTCATTAAAAATAATCGTTTCTCTGAACTTCATGTATTCCCGTACTCAAAACGGACAGGAACACCAGCAGCACGTATGGATGATCAAGTACCAGAAGAAAGTAAGAATGAGCGTGTACATCGCTTAATTGCATTATCAGATCAATTAGCGAAAGAATATGCATCACAGTTTGAAGGTGAAGTACTTGAGATTATTCCAGAAGAATCATTTAAAGAAGCTGATCGTGAAGGGTTATATGTAGGATATACAGATAATTACTTAAAAGTTGTCTTTGAAGGTTCTGAAGAATTAATCGGTAAATTAATTAAAGTAAAAATTACGAAAGCTGGTTATCCTTATAATGAAGCACAATTTGTTCGTGTGCTAGAAGATGCATCTCCAAAAGAATCAGCAAGCGCGTAATAGAAAAAGCATGCAAACAGTTTTGTTTGTATGCTTTTTTATTTGCTGGAGAAGTTAAAATATGAAACCGCTATACTTTATGATATAATGCTGAAGATTAAGGTTGTCAGACAACTGATAAGCGATAAATTCACTAAGTATAAGCTGAGGAAGGAGCAATTTTTAAATGAACTATGCAAAATTAATTGATCATACAGCATTAAAACCAGATACAAAAAAAGAGGTAATCGTGACGTTATGTGAAGAGGCGAAACAACATGATTTTGCTTCTGTATGTGTAAATCCAACATGGGTTGAAACGGCAGCAGAACTGTTAAAAGGAACGGATGTAAAAGTTTGTACAGTAATTGGCTTTCCTCTTGGAGCAAATACACCAGAAACAAAAGCATTTGAAACAACAGATGCGATTGCAAAAGGTGCAACAGAGGTTGATATGGTAATTAATATCGGCGCATTAAAAGATAAAAACGACGCGTTAGTAGAGCGTGATGTTCGCGCTGTTGTAGAGGCTGCAAAAGGAAAAGCACTTGTGAAAATAATTATTGAAACATGCTTACTTACAGAAGAAGAAAAAGTTCGTGCTTGTGAATTGTCTGTAAAAGCAGGCGTTGATTTCGTAAAAACATCAACAGGATTTTCAACAGGCGGTGCAACAGTAGAAGATGTTGCGTTGATGAGAAAAACAGTAGGACCAAATATCGGTGTAAAAGCATCAGGCGGTGTTCGTGACGAAAAAGGCATGGATGCAATGATAGAAGCAGGTGCAACGCGCATTGGAACAAGCTCTGGCGTAGCACTAGTAAGCGGAAAAACAGCAACAACTGATTATTAATTTAAAAGCGGAGGCGACTGTTTAGCCCTGTCGGCTAAGGTTCTTTCACGCAGAAGGTGTTCTTTACCTTCTCGCGTGGAAGGTTCTTAGACGTGAGGGGCTAGGAGGTGCAGCTGGATAAAATAAAAGCGGAAGCCGCTTGCTTAGAACATGAGGGCGTTGGAGCTCTTGACGTAGAGGCGCTATTTGCCTCGTAGGAAAGAGTGAAACGACCGATTGTTCTAGCGGCCGTAGCTGGATAAAATAAAAGCGGAGCCGGTCGTTTATATAAGTCCAAATCAAAAAAGACAGAAAACCATTCTTTTTCGGTGGACGAGAGCATCTGGCCATGCGTAGAAGCGGTCAGGGCCTTTTTCAGCCACATGCGAAGTTCAAACAAAGGGAGAAAGTAAGTGCAGGCCCTTTTTTTCTGCATAGCAGCTTACGGTGCAGTACTTAGACGATGGAAAAGTAGAGGCGGATATTTTTGTAGAATAATATCGCATTGATATAGAAATTTGTATCGAAATTGCACGTGCCGTGAAAAAAAGAAGAGTAAGTGCTCTTCTTTTCTTTTATCAGATAGTTGACCTAAAAGTATAAAATGTATTATAATCGTAAAAGACATGCTGAGAAAGTGTTTCTTTTTGCATGCTGAAATTAGGATGTAAGTGGATGTTTCGGAGGGAGGGAAAGAGAATGTCAAAAACAGTCGTTCGTAAAAACGAGTCTTTGGAGGATGCACTTCGCCGTTTTAAAAGATCAACTTCTAAAGCTGGTACGCTTGCTGAGGCAAGAAAACGCGAGTTCTATGAAAAGCCAAGCGTAAAACGTAAGAAGAAATCTGAAGCGGCAAGAAAGCGTAAATTCTAAGAGAGGGTGTAATTTATGAGTCTTCTCAGTCGTTTAAACGATGATATGAAACAAGCGATGAAGAATAGAGAAAAAGAAAAATTAACCGTTATTCGTATGGTTAAGTCTGCTTTACAAAATGAAGCAATTAAACTGCAGAACTCTCTTACAGAAGAAGAGGAACTAACAGTTTTAGCTCGTGAAGTAAAACAGTATAAAGACTCCCTCCTTGAATTTGAAAAAGCGGGTCGTGAAGACCTTGTTGATAAACTGAAAAGCGAAATTCAGATTTTAGAAACATATTTGCCAGAGCAATTGACAGAAGAAGAATTGCTTGCTGTTATTCAGCAATCTATCTCTGAAGTTGGTGCAGCTTCTAAAGCTGATATGGGCAAAGTGATGAGTGCTGTTTTACCGAAAGTAAAAGGTAAAGCAGATGGCTCACAAGTGAATAGGCTTGTTTCACAACTATTAGCATAAAAAAGCGTCTCATTTATAATGAGATGCTTTTTTATGTTTTTTTTCAATTTGGACGTGATATTACAAGCTTTTTTTTCATACATATGGGATGAGAGGGGGGTCTTCGATGAGAAAGTTGCAGCAAATGAAAAATTGGATTACGAAGCAGATAGACCTACCTGCAGATGTATTCATGGATCTGCCGAGAATTACACTTGTTGGGCAGGTACATATTTATATAGAAAATCATCGTGGATTATTGGTATTTAGTGATAAAGAGGTACGACTTTTATTAAAACAAGGACAATTATTAATAAAAGGAGATTCTTTTGTAATTAAGACAATTCTTCCCGAAGAGCTTTTACTTGAAGGAACCATTGAACAAGTCTTGTTTTTAGAAGATGAAAAAAAAGGAAAATGAAATGAAACTGTTATTCATGAGAGGTTTTGTTAAACGAACCAGGGGCAAGTGGTTAGGAAATATTTACTTCTTAGTCCTCCTACTACTGACTGTATGAGCGGAGTAAAGTCATAGAGGTGGTGCAGATCTCTCAAGAGGCTGCGCCTTTTTTAGAAAGCTGATGGAGGCGAGCTATGAAAAATAAGTGGTTCACAAAATGGATTGGGTATGTAAAAGTGCGAATTCAAGGAAGAGGTGCAGAACGATTTATTAACGAATGTGTACGAAGAGATATTCTAGTTTGGGACGTTAAGAAAGTTGCAGATGATACACTTGTATTTTGTATATTGCTACGAGATGTGAAACGATTACGCCCGATTTACCGTAAAAATGAATGCAATCTATATTTTATTGGACGTTACGGAGTTCCGTTTTGGAATAAGCGCTTACTTCGAAATAGTGGTTTTCTTGTTGGTTTTCTCTTATTTTTCTTAGGTGTCATTGTTTTATCAAATATGGTATGGAAAGTAGAGATAACAGGAGCGAAGCCAGAGACGGAATATATTGTGATGAAAGAATTAGATAAAATGGGTATTAAAAAAGGGAAGCTACAATTTCAAATGCCGAGTGTAGAAAATATACAGCGTTATTTGACTGATAATATTAACGCCATAACATGGGTTGGTTTGGACGTAAAAGGAACGACGTATCATTTTAAAATAGTTGAAAAAAATGAGCCGAAGAAAGAAGAAGAACAGGTGCCGCAACATTTAGTTGCCAAAAAAGAAGCGATTGTTACAAAAATGTTTGTAGAGATAGGAAAACCAATAGTTATGAAAAATGATTATGTGCAAAAAGGACAACTTCTTGTGTCAGGAATGTATGGGAAAGAAGAGAGTCCTACGATTGTTTCAGCCAAAGGTGTTGTATTTGGTGAAACTTGGTACAAGTCTAAAGTGGAGGTACCCCTAAAAACGAAATTTCAAGTTTATACAGGGGATTCATATAAAGAACATTATCTTACTTTTGGAAACATGAAAATAAAAATATGGGGATTTCAGCATGATAAATATAAGCAGTCTAAAACTGAGACAGTAAGACATGATGTGAAATTGCTTGGTTTTACACTGCCGATTGCTTATGAAAAAGCGATTGTACGTGAAGAGGAAGAAGCAAACCGTGAATATACAGAAAAACAGGCAATAGCGGTGGCGGAGGAAATGGGGCAAAAAGAATTAAAGAAAAAATTGGATGAACGTGCTATGATTATAGGGAAGAAAGTTTTGCATAAACAGGTTGAGAATGGAAACTTGAAATTATTGTTGCATTATACAGTGATTGAGAATATTGCAGAGGCTCAACCGATATCTGAATCCGATATTCAAGGAGATTGAGTAATTAATGGCTGAACAATTAGTAGAGATGAATCAACAATTGGAAAACCATAATGAAGCAATTGCTTTGTTTGGAGTAAATGATGCACATTTAAAAATAATTGAGAATGAACTTGAGGTATCGATTGTTACGAGAGGTGAATCTGTTCGTGTTTCCGGAACAAATGAAGCGGTAGCTCTTGTTGAAGGGATATTACAACAACTTTTAGTTGTGATTCGCAAGGGTATATCGATTTCTGAGCGTGATGTGATCTATGCCATTCAGCTTGGACGTCAAGGGAAACTGGCTCATTTTGAAGAGTTATATGAAGAGGAGATTTTTAAAACAGCAAAAGGTAAGTCCATCCGTGTGAAGACAATGGGACAAAGGCAATATATTTATGCCATTAAGAAAAATGACATTGTGTTTGGGATGGGACCGGCGGGTACTGGGAAAACATATTTAGCTGTAGTAATGGCTGTTCGAGCATTAAAAAATGGTTATGTGAAAAAAATTATTTTAACAAGACCTGCTGTGGAAGCTGGAGAAAGTCTCGGCTTTTTACCTGGAGATTTGAAAGAAAAAGTGGATCCGTATTTACGACCTCTTTATGACGCTCTTCATGATGTACTTGGGCAAGAGCATACGCAAAGAATGATGGAACGCGGTATCATTGAAGTTGCTCCGCTAGCGTACATGAGAGGACGCACACTCGATGACGCATTTGTGATTTTAGATGAGGCGCAAAATACAACTGGAGCACAAATTAAAATGTTTTTAACACGTCTTGGATTTGGCTCAAAAATGGTTGTAACAGGAGACCCATCTCAGATTGATTTACCAAAAGGTGTGAAATCTGGTCTTTCTATTGCGGCGAATGTGTTAGACCGTGTGCCTGGTCTTTCGTTTATTAAACTTGAGCAGTCGGATGTTGTTCGTCATCCACTCGTACAGCGTATTATTGAAGCATATGATAAAATGGAATGATCCTGCTTGTAAGGATCATTTCTTTTTATCACAATGGTGTTCAACTAACCTTTTAGAGAAAAGCGTTTTATATGAATCCGTTTTAAATTTTCGACATATAGGTTGCGGTTGTGCAGAACAAAAGGGGCCTGCACTTACTTTCTCCCTTTGTTTTACCTTGCATGTGGCAGGAAAGGGCCCTGACCGCCTCTGTGCATGGCCAGATGCTCTCGCCCACCGAAAAAGAATGTTTTATGTCGGTTTTTTAATTCAGATTTATATAGAAGGAAGTTTCACTGTATATTTTTTATAGATATTGTGAACAGGTTGGCTAACGCTTTATTTTTTATTATCATAAATAAAGAAAAGGGCATTTGTCCTTGTGCTTAAATATGTGAAAAGGAAGTTTCACTTAATATTTGGAGAGGAGAAGGTATTGTAATTATGTCAAGTTTTCAAGAAGTTGCTAAGTGGTTTCGTAATTTACAGCATTCGAAAAAACTGAGCTGGATTTCTTATATTTTAATAGGGGCAGTGTTATTTTTTGCACTGATGAATAATGTAAAACCGGAACAACTCGATATCAAAATGTTGTCTATTTCCAAAAAGACAATTCATTCTCCGATAAAAATTGAAGATAAAGTAACGACAGAAAAGAAAAAGAGAGAAGCGGCTCAAAAGGTTGAAGATCAGTATACATATCGAAGTGAATATAAGCAAAACCGGATTGATGTTGTGAACTCAGTCTTTGATGCAATTAAAGAGGTGGATGCAGAGTCAAATGCAACCGCTTCGGCGCCAGAAGGACAACATAAATTGTCGGCGGCAGAAAGATTGGACAAGTTAAAGAAGAAACTTCCAACAGAGTTAACGAAAAGCTTGTCTGATCAAGTGTTATTACAATTTTTAGGTGCGACAGAAGATCAGCTTCTTATAGCGAGAGAATCAACTGTTACAGCTGTTAATAGTTTAATGAGCTCTCACATTAAAATGAATGAAGTAGATCAGTTTAAAGATCGCATTACTAACGAGTTAAAAAATGTATCTGTCAGCAATGAATTGAAACAAGCAATTACCGCGCTTGGACAGTATGCGATTGTACCGAACTATTTTTATGATTCGAATGCAACGAAAGAAAGAAAGCAAATGGCAATCGATCAAGTAGCTCCTGTTTATATTTTGCAAGGTCAAATTCTTGTAAAAGAAGGGGAAACGATTACAAGAGAAGCGTATGAACAGTTAAAGTTAGTGGGCTTACTAGATCAAAGTAATTCGTTTCAGCCGTATTTAGGGCTAGCGATTTTTATTGGTGTTCTTTTATTTTTCATGCATAAGCAATTTGAGGCGTTTTTAAAGCCAAGAAGAGAGGACAAGCCATACATTTTAGCTTATACGACAATTGTTGCTATTACAGTTGTTTTAATGAAAATTATTAGTTTGTTTCAAAAGTTAGAATATGTCGGTATTGCTTATATTGCTCCTGTTGCAATGGGGACTATATTAGTCAAACTGATGATTGGTGATCGATTTGTATTTATAACAAGTGTGATTTTTTCGGTGTGCGGCAGTATTTTATTTAACGAAGGTGTAACGAGTACACTTAATTATGCAGTCGGAATTTATGTATTGCTAAGCTCGCTTTCTGTTAGTATTTTCTTGCGAGAAAAACATCGTCGCACAATGCTGCTGCAAGTAGGGATACTTGTATCGATTTTAAATGTTGTTGTATTAGCGGCTTTATTGCTACTGCGTAACGGAAACTTTTCAGCGATTGAGATTGGAACACATTTACTAATGGCAGCGGCGTCTGGGATTATTTCATCTATTTTAGCGATGGGGATATTGCCGTATTTAGAGAGTGGTCTTGGTCTTGTCTCTAGTATGAAATTAATAGAATTGGCAAGCCCGAACCATCCGTTGCTTCGTAAAATTCTGTTAGAAGCACCAGGCACGTATCATCATAGTGTTATGGTTGCGAATTTATCGGAAGCAGCATGTGAAGCTGTGGGAGCAAATGGGGTGCTAGCGCGCGTAGGAGCATATTATCATGATATTGGAAAAACGGTGCAGCCACATTTCTTTATTGAAAATCAAATGGGTATTTCAAATCCTCATGATCGATTAGACCCTGAAACAAGTAGAGATATTATTATCGCTCACGTTACAAATGGAGTGAAAATGTTAGAAGAACATCATATTCCGCAAGAAATCATTGATATTGCGGCCCAGCATCATGGTACGACATTGTTAAAATTTTTCTACTACAAAGCAATGCAAGAAGATAAAGAGAAATATACTGAAGAGATGTTTCGCTATCCAGGACCAAAGGCAACATCTAAAGAGTCAGCAATTGTTGGGATTGCTGATAGTGTAGAAGCGGCAGTTCGTTCGATGAATACACCAACACCGGAGCAAATTAATAATCTTGTTCGTAGTATTATTAAAGATCGTTTACAAGATGGCCAATTCAGTGAATGTAATTTAACATTTAAAGAACTGCAAATTGTCGGGAAAACATTGTGTGAAACATTAAATGGAATTTTCCACTCTCGGATAAAGTATCCGAAATTAACAGAAGAAAAGGTGAAATAAATGGGGTTAATAATTGACTTTTTTGATGAAACAGAAGAAGTAAAAGAAGAGTATGTCGAGCTGATTCAACAATTAGTTGAAAAAGCTGCAGAGATAGAATCTGTAGAGGATGGAACGGAGCTTTCGGTTACATTTGTTAATAATGAACGTATTCAAGAAATTAACCGTGAATATCGTGATAAAGATCAGCCAACAGACGTAATTTCTTTTGCGATGGAAGATATGGGAGAAGGAGAAATGGAAATTGTCGGTGTAGAAATGCCACGCATGTTAGGTGATATTATTATTTCTATTCCGAGAGCGAAAGAGCAGGCTGAAGAATATGGCCATTCTTTTGATCGTGAACTTGGTTTTTTAGCGGTGCATGGCTTTTTACATTTGCTTGGCTACGATCACATGACGGAAGAAGAAGAGAAGGTTATGTTTGGAAAGCAAAAAGAAATTCTTGATGCATTTGGATTAGCTAGATGAAAAAAGGAAAACTTATAAATAGTTTTCGCTATGCGTTTGCTGGTATTTTCTTTTGTCTTCGCTATGAACGAAATGTACAAATTCATTGTTTAGCAGCGTGTATTGTTAGTTTTCTCGGTTTTTATTTTCATGTTACAAAAACAGAATGGCTCATTTTGATTTTGACTATTGGTGTTGTATTTGCGCTAGAACTTGTGAATACAGCAGTGGAGAAAACCGTTGATTTAGTAACAATGGATGTGAAGCCTCTTGCTAAAGTAGCAAAAGATGTAGCGGCAGGTGCCGTATTATTTTTCGCGATTGTTGCTGTTGTAATTGGTGCTATTATCTTTGGACCGTATATGATATAGTTGCATTCCAAAGATTATTATCTTTTCGTATCGTGAATGGGAAGGAAGAAAAGCGATGAACAACAATGAATTAATTCAAGAAGCGATTGAAGCGCGTAAACAAGCATATGTACCATATTCTAAATTTCAAGTAGGTGCTGCCTTATTAACGACAGACGGGAAAGTATACCGTGGTTGCAATGTTGAGAATGCATCATATGGTTTATGTAACTGTGCAGAAAGAACAGCGTTATTTAAAGCGATTTCTGAAGGAAGCACAGAATTTACTGCAATTGCAGTTGTTGCAGATACAAAACGTCCGGTACCTCCGTGTGGAGCGTGTCGTCAAGTTATGGTAGAATTGTGTAACCCAAATACAAAAGTATATTTAACAAATTTACAAGGTGACATACAAGAAACAACAGTAGGAGAATTGTTGCCAGGAGCATTTTTAGCGGAGGATTTACATGAATAGAGAAGGTTTTAAATCAGGTTTTGTCTCAATTATTGGGAGACCAAACGTAGGGAAATCAACATTTTTAAATCGAATTATCGGTCAAAAAATTGCGATTATGAGTGATAAACCACAAACAACACGTAATAAAATTCAAGGTGTGTACACAGAAAATGATGCGCAAGTCGTATTTATTGATACACCAGGTATACATAAACCGAAGCATAAGCTTGGCGATTTTATGGTTAAAATGGCGCAAACGACCATAAAAGAAGTGGATATTGTTTTATTTATGGTCAACGCAGAAGAAGGCTTTGGACGTGGCGAAGAGTTTATCATCGAAAAATTACAAGAAACGAAGCAACCGGTATTTTTAGTTATTAATAAAATTGATCAAGTCCACCCAGAAGAACTCCTCGGACTGATTGATAAATATCGTACGTTATATAATTTTGCCGAAATTGTGCCAATTTCAGCATTACAAGGAAATAATGTTGATGCGTTAATCGGAGCAATTAAAAAGTATTTACCAGAAGGTCCTCAGTATTATCCGGAAAATCAAGTAACGGATCATCCAGAGCGCTTTATTATTGCAGAACTTATTCGTGAAAAAGTATTGCATTTAACACGTGAGGAAGTGCCTCATTCTGTTGCGGTTGTTATTGATGCAATTCAAAAGCGTGAAGGCGGAGCGATTTACGTTAATGCCACAATTATTGTAGAACGTCCATCACAAAAAGGAATTGTCATCGGAAAACAAGGTAAGATGTTAAAAGAAATTGGAAAAAGAGCCCGCATTGATGTGGAGTCGCTTCTTGGTTCAAGAGTATTTTTAGAACTGTGGGTAAAAGTGCAGAAAGATTGGCGCAACAAAATGTCCCAGTTACGTGATCTTGGCTTCCGTGAGGATGAATATCTATAAAGTGAAACGTTTTTACTGCCCGCAAATTGCGGGATAAAAGCTGTATAATTTAGAAAAATTTTTCTCACATGAAAATGAACAAAATGGGTCATTTTAATAGCAAAGAAAGAAATTGGATTACAGAAACGCTCACTGAGAAAGGTGGATTCTTATGTTAGATTTTACCTGGAAAGTTTTCTCGAAAACAGGAAGCATTGAAACGTATCTTCTTTTGAAGGAAATGGAAAAAAATGTAGAAGATGAAATGCAGCAGCATGAAGAAATACAAGTAGAGCTAGATTCTCCAATTTCCTAACCCATTTTGTTCGAACCTTGGATGGTGACGAACATGTTTCAAAAAATTGAGGGAATAGTCATTCGAACGATTGATTATGGAGAAACAAACAAAATTGTAACTATATTTTCTCGTGAATTAGGGAAAGTTAGTGCGATGGCGAGAGGTGCTAAAAAGCCTAAAAGCAGATTGTCATCCATTTCTCAATTATTAACTCATGGCCAATTTCTTATTCAAATGGGTTCTGGTTTAGGAACATTGCAGCAAGGTGAGATTATTTCTTCTATGAGAGAAATTCGTGAAGATTTATTTTTAACTGCTTATGCGTCATTTATTGTTGAGTTGACTGATAAAGCGACAGAAGAGAAAAAACATAATCCGTATTTATTCGAAATGTTATATCAAACGTTGCATTATATGAGCGAAGGGGTTGACCCGGAAATTTTAGCGCTAATCTATCAAACGAAGATGTTGCCAGTTTTAGGGCTTAACCCATACTTTGATACATGTGCAATTTGTCATCAGTCAACAGACTTTGTCGCCTTTTCCATTAGAGAAGGCGGCTTTCTGTGTAAATATCACGCTGAGCAAGATCCGTACCGTATTTCAATTAGCGAAGCTATTCACAAGCTGCTTAGGTTATTTTATCATTTCGACTTAGCTCGTCTTGGAAATGTCTCTGTGAAAGCAGAAACAAAAAAACAAATGCGCACAGTATTGAATATGTATTATGATGAATACTGTGGGATATATTTGAAATCAAGACGTTTTTTAGATCAACTTGATAAATTTCAAATATAAGGGACCGTATTCGGGTCCTTTTTACATACTTTCTTTTTCGAATGATATATTTAGTATATAATATTTAAGAGATAGTATAACTTTTTTCGTTTTGTAATGAAGGTGGTGATTATCATAGAACTGAATAAGCGCCAAGAACATATCATTCAGATTGTAAAAGACAACGGTCCAATTACAGGGGAAGCGATTGCTGAGCAACTAAATTTAACGAGAGCAACGCTAAGACCAGATTTGGCTATTTTAACGATGGCTGGCTATTTAGAAGCGCGTCCTCGTGTTGGGTATTTTTACACTGGAAAAACAGGTGGACAACTGCTTTCAGAAGCGGTGAAGAAGATTATCGTACAAGATTATCAATCTAGACCAGTTGTGATTGATAAAAATGTTTCGGTATATGATGCGATTTGTACAATGTTTTTAGAAGATGTCGGCACTTTATTTATCGTTGATCAAAATACATTGTTAGTTGGTGTTGTTTCGCGAAAAGATTTGTTAAGAGCAAGCTTAGGAAAGCAGGATTTAACGTCATTACCGGTAAATATTATTATGACAAGAATGCCAAATGTTACGATGTGTCGTAAGGAAGATAGCTTGTATGATGTTGCGATGGAGTTAATAGAAAAGCAGATTGACTCTGTTCCGGTTGTAAAAGAGACGAAACAGGGATTAGAAGTTGTTGGTCGAATTACAAAAACAAATATTACGCGTGCATTCGTTGATTTCGTGAATCATGAGTAAAGGCAATTCGTTTAAAGTGAGGTAATGCAATGAATAGTAAAATCGTATATGTCGTATCTGATTCAGTTGGAGAAACAGCTGATTTAGTTGTTCGAGCAGCGATGGGGCAATTTCCATTTGCTCCGGATATTAGACGTGTGCCATATGTAGAAGATACAGGGACGTTAAAAGAAGTTATTTCTATCGCCAAAAGTAATAATGCTCTTATTTGTTTTACGTTAGTAAAGCCTAATATGCGAAAGTATTTACGAGAAGAAGCAGAAAAAGAAGGCGTAGAAGTTTATGATATTATCGGTCCTCTTATCGATCAAATTGAAGATGTAACAAAACAAACTCCAAGATATGAGCCAGGGGTTGTACGAAAGCTGGATGAAGAGTATTTCAAAAAAATTGAGGCAATTGAATTTGCTGTAAAATATGACGATGGTAGAGATTCACGAGGTCTTTTAAAAGCAGATATTGTATTAATTGGAATTTCGCGTACATCGAAAACACCGCTTTCGCAATACTTAGCACATAATAAGCGATTAAAGGTTGCTAACGTCCCGCTCGTACCGGAAGTGGATCCGCCAGAAGAATTATACCATGTGCCGAAAGAAAAATGTTTTGGGTTAAAAATAACGCCTGATAAATTAAATCATATTCGCAAAGAACGTTTAAAATCTCTTGGATTAAGTGATGGAGCAAATTATGCAAACATTGAACGTATTAAAGAAGAGATTAAACACTTTGAACGGATTGTAAGTAGAATAGGTTGCCCGGTTATCGATGTATCGAATAAGGCAATTGAAGAAACGGCAAATATTATTGTGAATGCAGTGCAAAACCAAAAAATGTTTTAGCACATTTACCAAAGGTGAATGTGCTTTTTTCACTCACTATAAAAATTAAAAGGACATGTAGCTAAGTTTAGAAAAATGTATTATAATAAAAAATTGTGATAAAAACATTCATTTTACGTTTAGACTTCAATTTTTCAGAATAAACTAGTGATAGGTTTTGTAAAGGACATGCTTTTACGTAAAATCGACAAAAATCTGAACAAGAAAACGCACATTATGGAAGGATTCACAGAAGGGATGTAGAATAGAGAAATATGCAAAACATCACTCGAATTTATGTTGATGCAGATGCATGTCCAGTGAAGGAAGAAATTATGCGCGTCGGTGCAAAATTTCATGTCGATATTTGGTTTATCGCATCCTACGCCCATCAGTCAAGAAGTCAGAAGGGAAATTGGATATATGTAGATTCTGCGCAAGACGAGGTGGATTTTTATATCTATCAGCGTGCAGAAGCAGGAAATCTCGTTATCACACAGGATATGGGACTTGCTGGTCTTCTTGTCAAAAAAGGAGTTTATGTATTATCTCCGCGCGGCACAATTGTGACCGATGAGCATATGGATACAATTTTATATAGTCGATACGTATCTGCGAAGTTACGCAGACAAGGAACCTTTACAAAAGGGCCAAAAGCCTTTTCTAAACGCGATCGACAATGTTTTTTGGCAAATTTAGAAAAAATATTGTCGAATTATAAAGGAATCTTGTAATTTGTATCGAATACAAAATACGACACGGAGATGGAGTTATGGGGAACAGAATTCCCGAAGAAGTTGTAGAGCAAATTCGTACATCATCTGATATTGTTGAAGTGATTGGTGAATATGTACAGCTAAAAAAACAAGGTCGAAATTATTTTGGGCTTTGTCCTTTCCATGGCGAAAACTCACCGTCGTTTTCTGTTTCCGCTGATAAGCAAATTTTTCATTGCTTTGGGTGTGGAGAAGGAGGAAATGTTTTTTCTTTCTTAATGAAAATAGACGGACTGTCTTTTACGGAAGCTGCGCAAAAATTAGGTGAGCGAAATGGTATTCCTGTTGCTAACTTTACATCAGAACTAGAGCAAACACAAAATATATCTGATGATAGCACGATTATGGTGCAAGCCCACGAGCTTTTGAAAAAGTATTATCATCATCTCTTAGTAAATACAGAAGAAGGAAAACAGCCGCTTGCGTATTTACTAGAGCGAGGTATTACAAAAGAAATGATTGTAAAGTTTGAAATTGGATACGCCACCCCTGCTTGGGATGCAGCGGCAAAAATCTTACAAAAACGAGGTTTTTCACCTGCTGTCATGGAGCAAGCTGGATTACTTGTTCGCAGTGAGAAGGATGGCAGTTATCATGATCGTTTTCGTGGACGAGTTATATTTCCAATTCATACACTGCAAGGGAAAGTAGCTGCTTTTAGTGGACGGGCATTAGGAGATGATACGCCTAAGTATTTAAATAGTCCAGAGACACCTATTTTTCATAAAAGCAAGTTGCTATATAACTTTCATCAAGCAAGGTCATTTATTCGAAAACGAGGACAAGTTCTTCTCTTTGAAGGATATGCGGATGTTTTAGCTGCTGTGAAAAGTGGGATTGAAGAATCTGTTGCTACGATGGGAACTGCTTTAACTGAGGAACAGGCAAAGCTTTTGCGGCGTAATGTTGAAACTGTTGTTCTTTGCTATGATGGTGATAAAGCAGGACAAGAAGCAACAATGAAAGCAGGACAATTGTTATTGCAAACCGGTTGTGAAGTGAAAGTTGTCTCTATGCCAGATAAATTAGACCCTGACGAGTATGTACAGCGTTATGGAACAACAGCGTTTCAAAAACTTGTACAGGCAAGTATAAGTTTTGTTGGATTTAAAATAAATTATCTTCGTTTAGGGAAAAATTTGCAAGATGAGTCTGGAAAAGAAGCTTATGTGAAAAGTGTTTTAAAAGAGTTAGCGTCATTGCAAGATGCAATGCAAGCGGAATCGTATTTGAAGGCATTGTCACAGGAATTTGCTTACTCAATGGAAACACTGCTGGGGCAATTGCACCAATATCGCAAAGAACAAAAGGTACAGCAAAAACAGACAAAGCCAATTGCACAGCCTTCTCAAATTGTTCATGTGAAGCCGAAATTTTCTGGTTTTGAAAGAGCTGAAAGAGAGCTTATTTATCACATGTTGCAGAGTGAAGATATCGCCTTTCGTATCGAACCTCATATAGAAGATTTTCATACAGAAGAACATAAAGGGATTTTATATGAGCTATACGCATATTATGAAAAGGGAAATGAACCGTCAGTCGCAAACTTTCTAAGTTGGCTTTCTGATGAAAAGCTGAAAAATATTGTAACTAATATTTCAACAGATGAAATGATTAATCCTGAGTTCTCAGAAGAATTACTTCATGGCAATGTAGACGCGCTGCGTCGGCATAAGCAAAAGTTAAAGAAGATGGAAAATATTTTTATGCTAAAGCAAATGGAAAAAGAAGATCATTTAGCAGCAGCACGATTTTTCCAAGAATATTTGCAAAAACGAAAAGCAAGAAAATAGCTTTTTGTATAAAAACTTACTATAATCATTGTTTGTATCTCGCGTAAGGAGGGGAACAAATGGCTGATAAACCAGCTCGTTCTAAACAAATTGAAACTGATATGACACTTGAGCAAGTGAAAGAGCAACTCACAGAGCTCGGAAAAAAACGTGGCGTTCTTACATATGAAGAGATTGCAGAACGCATGAGCGGATTTGATATTGAATCCGATCAAATGGATGAATATTATGAATATTTAGGTGAACAAGGAATCGATTTAGTTGGCGACAGCGATGAAGATCCAAATACTCGTCAATTAGCCAAAGCTGAAGAAGAGTTTGACTTAAACGATTTAAGTGTACCGCCAGGTGTAAAAATTAATGATCCTGTTCGTATGTACTTAAAAGAAATCGGTCGTGTTGACTTAC
This sequence comes from Bacillus multifaciens, assembly GCF_030756675.1. GTDB lineage: Bacteria > Bacillota > Bacilli > Bacillales > Bacillaceae_G > Bacillus_A > Bacillus_A multifaciens. Next base: position 269,909 of record NZ_JAVBXD010000001.1, on the reverse strand, counting down.
TATCTGCTGAAGAAGAAATTGCTCTTGCAAAACGTATTGAAGAAGGCGATGAAGAAGCGAAACGCCGTCTTGCAGAAGCAAACTTACGTCTAGTTGTAAGTATTGCAAAACGTTATGTTGGCCGCGGTATGCTTTTCCTAGACTTAATTCAAGAAGGAAATATGGGTCTAATTAAAGCAGTTGAAAAGTTTGATTACCGCAAAGGATATAAATTTAGTACGTATGCAACGTGGTGGATTCGTCAAGCCATTACACGTGCAATTGCGGACCAAGCAAGAACAATTCGTATACCAGTTCATATGGTTGAAACAATTAATAAATTGATTCGTGTTCAACGTCAATTATTACAAGATTTAGGTCGTGAGCCATCTCCAGAAGAAATTGGTGAAGAAATGGATCTTGCTCCTGAAAAAGTACGCGAAATCTTAAAGATTGCACAAGAGCCTGTATCTCTTGAAACACCAATTGGTGAAGAGGATGACTCTCATTTAGGTGACTTTATTGAAGACCAAGAAGCAACATCTCCTGCAGATCACGCAGCGTATGAATTATTAAAAGAACAATTAGAAGATGTACTAGATACATTAACAGATCGTGAAGAAAATGTTCTTCGTCTTCGCTTCGGTTTAGACGATGGACGAACTCGTACGCTTGAAGAAGTTGGAAAAGTATTCGGCGTTACGAGAGAGCGTATTCGTCAAATTGAAGCAAAAGCGCTTCGTAAATTAAGACACCCAAGCCGTAGCAAACGTTTGAAAGATTTCTTAGAATAGAGCTTTGTGTAAAGTTTACTTCATTAATGTGAAGTAAACTTTTTTCTTTTGTTAATTTTTGTTAAACTTTATTTGTCAGTAGCGATTACAATTCTTGTAATTTATTTTACAGAATTGTCTTTTGATTTGCAAATAGTCATTTTTCGATTTTTCGATTAATTTCGTGTATTCTTAACAAAAATATGTGGAGAATGTAACTGTTTATGATGAGAAAAGTTGATATTTAGCAAAAAACTACGTGAATTTGTAGTGGGATAATTAATTGAATATACGGAATGTTTTTGACTTATTTTAGTTTGGTCTTTTCTGGTAGATTGTTTTCAAGTACAATAGAAATGACTGAATCATCAAACTATTAGGGGATGTAGAGGGGGAAAAAGAAAAAATGAAGCGTAATCCGTTAATTCCATTTGCTCTTATTGCTGTATTGGGAATTATTGTTATGTTTGTATTTTCATTTCAAGGCATGCATAAATCAAAGGAACTAGCTGACGCGAAGAAAAACGGAGGAAAAACGACACAAACAGCAGCAAAACCAGAAGAGATTGTAAAACAAAGTTGTACAAGTTGTCATGGTGATCAATTGCAGGGGGCGGTTGGTCCTAATTTACAAAAAGTTGGCGGCAAGCTTTCGAAAGATCAAATCCAAGAAGTAATTGTAAAAGGAAAAGGAAATATGCCACCAGGTATTATTCCGGCGGATCAAGCATCTAAAGTGGCGGATTGGCTATCAAAGAAAAAGTAATAGTGGATTACATAGTAGCTCTTTACGTTTAAGTAAAGAGCTTTTTTGTGTACCCAAACATTGAATTTAAAAATAAATGGTTTATAAACAGAGTAAAATGATTTATCTACTTGCAATCACAACTATAAATTCTTTATCATGGAGACAGACTGAAAGAGAAGGAGCAATAGAAATAAATGAATGAAGTAAAGCTTTCAAAACGATTAGAAGAAGTGGCACTTGAAATTCCAGCGGGTTCCACTGTTGCAGATATTGGTTCGGATCATGCTTATTTGCCTTGCTATACAATTTTACATCATATTGCCGTGCAGGCAGTAGCAGGAGAGGTTGTAGAAGGTCCATTTCGTTCTGCACAAGCTACAGTAGCAGAATGCGGATTGCAAAATAAAGTGAGCGTACGTAAAGGGAATGGTTTAGAGGTCATCACGCCAGGCGAAGTAGATGTCATTACAATTGCAGGTATGGGCGGTGCATTAATTCGTGATATTTTAGAAAATGGAAAAGAGAAGCTGAAGGGTGTAACTCGTTTAATTTTACAACCAAACATTGCCGCGCATCATATTCGTGAATGGTTTATTGAGAATGGTTGGGAATTAATAAAAGAAAAAATCGTAAAAGAAGACGGAAAGATTTACGAAATTTTAGTAGGAGAACAAGGTGATGTTCTAGCACCTTACAAAGAGAAAAAAGAAGAAGCTTTATTCATGGGACCATTTTTAATGAAAGAGAAAAATGAAGTGTTTGTAGAAAAATGGGAAAGTGAACGAAAAAACTTTGAGAATATTTGTAAGCAATTAGAGCGTGCAACAGAAACAGAAGAGACAAAAGCGAAGCGTGAAGAAGTACTTGAGAAGATCCGTATGATTGAGGAGGTTTTATCATGAGTAAAACGCCTAATGGATACGAAATTATTTCTTTGTTTGAAAGTATGTACCCGAAACATTTAGCAGTCGAAGGTGATAAAGTTGGATTGCAAATTGGGGCATTAAATAAACCGGTAGAGAATGTGTTAATTGCGCTTGATGTAACAGAAGAAGTTGTGCGAGAAGCAATTGAAAAAGGGGTAAATTTAATTATTGCCCATCATCCGCTTATTTTTAATCCGCTGAAAGCAATTCATACAGAGCAAGCATACGGGCGTATTATTGAAATGTGTATAAAAAACGATATTGCAGTTTATGCTGCTCATACAAATGTTGATATTGCAAAAGGCGGTGTGAACGATTTATTAGCAGATGCTTTAGGGTTGCAGGAAACAGAGGTACTTGTTCCTACTTATACAGAAGAGATGAAAAAGCTAGTTGTGTTTGTTCCTTCTTCGCATGCAGATGCAGTACGCCAAGCAATCGGTGATGCAGGAGCAGGATATATCGGGAATTATAGTCATTGTACGTTTAATAGTGAAGGCAAGGGGACATTTCTGCCGCAAGAAGGAACAAATCCGTATATCGGAGAGACAGGGCGTTTAGAACAGGTGGAAGAAATTCGGATTGAAACGATTATTCCGGCGTCGCTGCAACGTAAAATCATGAAGGCAATGCTTGGTGCACACCCGTATGAAGAAGTGGCATACGATGTTTATCCGTTAGAAAACAAAGGTGAAACATTAGGTCTTGGGAAAATTGGATATTTATCGCAAGAAATGACATTACAACAATTTGCGGAGCATGTGAAACAATCTCTTGATGTAAAGGGAGCTCGTGTTGTTGGCAATTTACAGCAAACGGTGAAAAAAGTAGCAGTACTTGGCGGAGACGGGAATAAGTATATAAAGCAAGCGAAGTTTAAAGGAGCAGACGTATATGTAACGGGAGATATGTATTATCACGTTGCGCATGATGCGATGATGCTCGGATTAAATATCGTAGACCCAGGGCATAACGTGGAAAAAGTAATGAAAAAAGGTGTACAAAAACAATTACAAGAAAAAGTGGATGAGAAAAAATTTACTGCGCGTATTCATGCTTCAGAATTACATACAGATCCATTTATATTTGTATAGAATGAAATAAAATCCGTTATCTTATGAGATAACGGATTTTACTTTTTCGGGAAACTTCACTGATGGAAAGGTTATTTTACTTTAACTTTCGGTAAGATTTTTTGTAATGGTACGTTTCGCTTACGCTCCCACGTTGCAGGGTTTGTTGGATCGTACTGTTCAAAAAATGCAATTACTTCTTTTGTAATAGGCGTTGGTGTAGATGCCCCTGCCGTAATAGCGACTGTTTCTACGCCTTGTAGCCATTCTAATTGGATTTCACTTACATCGGCAACGCGGTATGCTTTTGTACTAGCAATTTCTTCAGATACTTGTGCAAGGCGGTTAGAGTTATTACTTTTTGGATCACCAACAACGATTGTTAAGTCAGCAGCATTTGCTTGCTTGGCAACAGCTTCTTGGCGCACTTGCGTAGCAAGGCAAATTTCTTTATGGAACTCCGCTGTTGGAAACTTTTCTTGAATTTTCCCCATAATATGTTGAACATCCCATTGACTCATCGTCGTTTGGTTTGTAACTAAAATCTTTTCTGTTGGAATGGTAAGTGCTTCAAGGTCCGCTTCTTTTTCGATAAGATGGACAATATCTGGCGCAATCCCGACTGCACCTTCAGGCTCAGGGTGTCCTTTCTTACCAATATAAATAATATGGTAGCCTTCTTCTTTTTTTGCTTCAATTAAGTCGTGTGTTTTTGTAACATCAGGACATGTTGCGTCAATTGTTGTTAAGCCCTTTTCTTTAGCACGTTGTTTTACTTCTGGAGATACACCGTGAGCTGTAAAAATAACAGTTCCAGACTCGATTTTTTCTAAAATATCTAAGCGGCTTGGGCCATCAAGCGTAATGATGCCATCTTCTTCAAATGCATCTGTTACATGTTTGTTGTGTACAATCATGCCTAAGATATAAATTGGCCTTGGTAATGTTTTATCGAGCGCTGCATTGCGCGCAATGACCATCGCGTCTACAACGCCGTAGCAATAGCCGCGAGGAGAAATTTTAACGATTTTCATGTAATTAATCCGCTCCTTTAAAAAAGGATTTGTTTTTTTAAAGCTAATCCTTTTCATTATAAAGGAGAAGAAAGCAGATGACAAAGAAATGTTACACGTATAGCTTTGGTTTCGGGGTGCTAGAGTGTACATTTTCTGCTTCTACCTTATCTTCAAGTGTGATTGGAGGAACAAGCGGTTTGCTTGTAATCGGGATTTCTTCAGAGTGAGTAGCAGTAGAAGCAGCGGTAGTTGTTTTGACTTCTTCTGTTTGTTTTTCATCCGCATTTTTTCCGGAGGTAAGTATTTTCATGATATTAGGAATGTTGCGGACAATTGGACCATATTGCTGCACGACGGGACTAACGGACTGGGCCATTTGGACAACTTTTTCAACGTTATTAATCATTCCAGTGGGATTTGAAATAAAGTTTGTGAAAAAACTGCTAATTCCACTAGGTGTGTTTCCTGCTCCTCGTGTTTCATCTTCTGCCGCCATTTGAGTTTGCATCATTTGTTGTTGCTGTTTTGGAGGGTGCATATATGGCTGGCTTTGTTGGTATGGTGTATTTGGGTATGTTTCCAATTGTCTATAAGGGGGCATCATATACATATAATCTACAGCGGGATTAGGATTGCGTTTTTGAAACAATTTTGCAAGAAATCCTTTTTTCTTAGGCATCATCGGTTGCATGCCATGTGTTGGGTACATTGTATGAGGATATGGGGACTGTGTGTACATTTGTTGATAGGGAGGGGATTTCATATACATTAGGAAATCCTCCTTTCTTCAATTAGGTAATATACACTACAATATGCAATGGAGGGAAAGAAGGTTAGTTTTTCCGTTGAAATGCTGAACTAAAGCTATACAAGTTAAAAACCTTTCTTTTTAGGAGGGACGAGAGCATTTGGATGCGCATAGAAACGGTCATGTTGCATTTTGCATAGCAGAAACTTATACGTTGGAAAATTAAAATGAATATATATAAAGATAGATTTTACCGATAGATTTCGATATAATGGTAACTTGACTGATTAATGAACGCAGTAGAAATAAGAAAGAAGGTGGAATGTATGACAGTGCAAACATTTACACAGTATGATTTTCAACCATTTTTAATAGATGCAATTCGTGAATTACGTTTTTCAGAACCAACAGAAATTCAACAAAAGATTTTTCCGGTTGTGAAAAAGGGAGTTAGTATTATTGGACAATCACAAACAGGATCTGGAAAAACGCATGCGTATTTACTTCCAACATTAAATCGTATTGATGCAACTAGAGAAGAAGTACAACTTGTAATTACAGCTCCAACTCGTGAGTTAGCGCAGCAAATTTATGAAGAAATCGTAAAGATAACTAAGTTTTGTGAAGAAGACAAAATGATTACAGCACGTTGTTTTATTGGTGGAACAGATAAACAACGTTCAATTGAAAAATTGAAGAAACAACCGCATGTTGTGGTGGGAACACCAGGGCGTATTAAAGATTTAGTGGAAGAGCAAGCGCTATTTGTACATACGGCTTCTGCAATTATTGTCGATGAAACAGATTTAATGCTTGATATGGGCTTTATTCATGATGTGGATAAAATTGCAGCACGTATGCCGAAAAATTTACAAATGCTTGTTTTCTCAGCGACAATTCCGCAAAAGTTAAAACCATTTATGAAGAAATATATGGATAATCCAGAGCATATTCATATTAATCCAAAGCAAATAGCAGCGATTAATCTTGAACATCATCTTATTCCGTCAAGGCACCGTAATAAAGTTGAACTTGTAAAAAATCTGTTACTGCAATATCAGCCGTATTTAGCAATCGTATTTACGAATACAAAGAAAATGGCGGAAGAAGTAGCGAAGGGTTTAACGGAACGTGGTTTAAAAGTTGGTCGTATTCATGGTGATTTATCACCGCGTGATCGTAAGAAAATGATGAAACAAGTTCGTGATTTAGAATTTCAATATATTGTAGCGACAGACTTAGCTGCACGTGGTATTGATATTGAGGGAATTAGTCATGTAATTAACTACGAAATTCCATCTGATTTAGATTTCTTTATTCACCGTGTTGGCCGAACAGCGCGTGCTGGATATTCTGGTATTGCAGCAACCATTTATGATCAAGCGGATGAAGAAGCAATAGATACGTTAGAAAAGCAGCGTCATATTGAATTTAAACATGTGGACTTGCGTGCAGGTGAGATGGTTGAATTAGGACCTCGCCGCCGCCGTCAAAGCCGTAAGAAACCAAATGACGAATTAGATGCTATGGCACAAAAAGTTGTGAAAAAACCGAAAAAAGTAAAGCCAAATTACAAGAAAAAGCTTGAATGGGAACGCGAAAAAATTAAGAAGAAATATAACAAAAAGAAAAGATAAGGATTTTCCTTATCTTTTTTTTGCGGAGAGCCCATAAATCCGATTTGATTTTAGACATCTTTGTCTAGCTCTGCTTTTCTGTACAAGTCACGGCTATGTAGAATACAACATGATCTGTACTCGTTTGCTCCTTTTGTTCTAAACCTCGCGTGTGGCAGGAAAGGGCCTTGACCGCTTCTATGCATGGCCAGATGCTCTGGTCTCCTCTCTTAAAAAGAAAGGTTTTTTAGCTTGTATATATATCCACTTTGATCTTTTAACATCTAAGTTGCTGTTATGTAAGACAAAAAGTGATATGCACTTATTTGCTCCCTTTGTTTTCACATTGCCTGTGGCAGAAAAGGGCTCTGACCGCTTCAAGCATGGCCAGACGCTCTCGGCCATCTAAGAAAAGCGGTTTTGATGTTGATTTTTCAAGTTGTATTTATATATATAGTGTCAGATTTCTACAAATTATGCTATTATTATAGCTATTGCATTTATAAGAGGTGATTACATGTTGAAAATTGGATCTCACGTTTCGATGAGTGGAAAGAAAATGTTATTAGCGGCGAGTGAAGAAGCTGTGTCATACGGTGCAACAACGTTTATGGTTTATACGGGAGCACCGCAAAATACGAGAAGAAAACCGATTGAAGAGTTAAATATAGAAGCGGGCCGTAAACATATGGAACTGAATGGAATTGAAGAAATCATTGTTCATGCACCATATATTATTAATATCGGTAACACAACGAAACCTGAAACATTCCAACTAGGTGTTGATTTCCTTCGCATGGAAATTGAAAGAACATCAGCATTAGGCGTTGCAAAGCAAATTGTACTCCATCCAGGGGCTCATGTTGGAGCAGGAGCGGATGCAGGAATTCAAAAAATTATTGAAGGATTAAACGAAGTATTAACGACTGATCAAACAGTAAACATTGCACTAGAAACAATGGCTGGAAAAGGAACAGAGTGTGGACGCAGCTTTGAGGAGCTTGCTAGAATTATTGATGGTGTAACGCATAATGAAAAACTATCAGTTTGCTTCGACACATGTCATACACATGATGCTGGCTATGATATCGTTAATGACTTTGATGGTGTTTTAAACGATTTTGATAAAATTGTAGGTATTGATCGTTTACAGGTTTTACACATTAATGATAGTAAGAATGAACGCGGCGCTAGAAAAGACCGTCATGAAAATATCGGTTTCGGTCATATAGGTTATAAAACGTTGCATCACATTGTACATCATCCACAATTAATGAATGTACCAAAAATTCTTGAAACACCATATGTAGGTGAAGATAAAAATGATAAAAAGCCGCCGTATAAATTTGAAATTGAAATGCTGAAAAACGGTGTGTTTGATGAAGAGGTTCTTCAGAAAATTAAGGGACAATAAAAAAGGGGAACGTCCCCTTTTTTATTTTATCCCGCTATTCGTGGGCAGTAATACTCCCACCTCAAAATTCAGCGAAAGCAAAGAAGTTAGGTGGGAGATAAACTGTCCGTAAAAGCCCGATTGGTGAGGGCTAATAATCAGTGGGGATGAAGAAAACCCCCACTGATTAAAGTTTCACTTTATTAATTTTTGAAATAGGGTATTAATTTGTTGTGCGGTAGCAGGAGAAGTGACCTTTGCAATTTGTTTTAAAAGTTGTAATCTTTCTTGGTCATCATAAATATTAATATGTTTTCCCTGAATTAATGTGACGATTTTGTCTGCTTGTTCGTTTGTAATCGGCACTCCATATTCTGCACTATATTTTAATAATTCCTTAGAAGTCATATTGTTTAATTTTTTATTTACAAACTGTTGAATGAGGTTCATGTTGCTCCCTCCTTTATTTTGTCCTCATATCCGAATATATGTAAAATATGCTTGTGTATATTCCACAGCAGGCAGTTTTCTCATTAAAAAAGGGAGGGTATGTTATAATAAAAGGAAAAAATATATAGATATTTGAGGAGGTAGTATGGCAAAACAACAGCATAAAAAAGAAAGTATAATTCATCTTGTGTATCGTCTTGTTATGATTGTCATAGGTGCTGGCTGTGCAGCCGTTGCACTTGAGCTATTTTTAATTCCAAACAAAATTATTGATGGTGGTATTATCGGTGTGTCCCTCATATTAGATTTCCTTACACCAAATATTTGGTGGCTAAGCTTTTCCACTTTAGTTGTAATCCTCAATTTACCGTTTATGTACTCAGGTTATAAGCAAATTGGAAAAACATTTATGTTATCTTCTGTTTTTGCAGTCGTATGTTTAGCTTTGATTGAGTCAACATTACATTCCCTTCAGCCATTTACGACAGAGCCAATTTTAGCGACTGTCTTTGGAGGACTAATTTTAGGTATTGGTGTTGGGCTTGTGATTAGACATGGTGGTTCATTGGATGGAGCGGAAATTCTAGGTATTTTACTAACAAAGAAATTACCGTTTTCTGTCGGTGAATTTGTTATGTTTATGAATATTTTTGTTTTTGCTTGGGCGGCAGTTGTATTTGGTGTAGAACAAGCAATGTATTCTGTCATGACATACTATATTGCCTTTAAAACGATTGATACGGTTATCCAAGGTTTAGATGAAACAAAAGCAGTAATTATTGTTTCGGATCATTATGAAGAGGTTTCAAATGCAATTTTACATCGACTTGGCCGCGGAACAACGAAGTTAGTTGGAAAGGGTGGCTACACGGATAAAGAAAAAGAAGTGATCTATGCAGTTATTACTCGTTTAGAGGTAACAAAGCTAAAATCGATCGTTCATGAAGTAGATGAAAATGCTTTCATTACTATTATGAATACACAAGAAACAAAAGGTGCAAAATTTAAATCAGCAATTCACTAAAAGCGGAGAGATTTTCTCTGCTTTTTGTTATAATAGATAAGTTATCTAAAATGAAAGGTATATTTTAGAGCAGATTGGTTTACAACTCGTAATGGGCTATAATATAATTTAAACAGAAGTAAATCGGAATCATTCTGAATTAAAATAGGTGAGATATGATGAATTATATATTAGAAATCGAGAATTTAACCTTTCGTTATGAAGAGCGAAATGTGTTAGAGGACATTCAATTGCAAGTTCCTAAAGGAGCTTTTTTAGGTTTAGTAGGACCGAATGGATCAGGAAAATCTACATTATTGAAATGTATATTAGGGATTTTAAAACCGAAACAAGGAACAATTCGGTTGTTTGGTATGGATAGTAAAAAATTTAAAGATTGGAATAAAATTGGCTATGTCTCCCAAAAGGCAAATAGTTTCAACTCTGGATTCCCAGCAACTGTATTTGAAGTTGTTTCGATGGGACTTGTTTCTAAGAAAGGCCTGTTTCGTTTTTTAACAAAGATGGATAAAGCGAAAGTGACAAAAGCGATTGCTGATGTTGGCATGAGTGAGTTTATGAATCGAAATATTGGTGAGCTTTCTGGTGGACAACAACAACGTGTGTTTATTGCGCGTGCGCTCGTAAGTGATCCAGAGTTATTAATTTTGGATGAACCTACTGTCGGTATCGATGTAAAAAATGTAGAAAGCTTTTATAACATGCTAGAACATTTAAATAAGCATTTAGGGATTACACTTATTCTTGTTACGCATGATATGGGAGCTGTGACAGAGAAAGTTACACATGTTGCTTGCTTAAATCAGCGCCTTCATTTCCACGGAAATGTCGATGCGTTCCAAAAGTTAGAAGATGCTGAAATGTCATTATTATATGGTTACCATGTTCATCGTTTAGAGCATGATCACGAGCATCACGGGGGGATACGATGATACAGGATTTTTTGCAATATGATTTTTTACGAAATTCTTTATATGCTGGAGTTTTAATTGGACTTGTTGCCCCGATGCTTGGTGTCTTTGTTGTCATTCGTCGTTTATCGTTGATTGCTGATGCATTAAGTCACGTTACGTTATCAGGTATTGCAGCGAGTTTATTACTAGAAAAAACCGTATTTACAGGTGGTTTTTTGAATCCATTATATATGGGGATGATATTTTCTATTGGCGGCGCTCTGCTTATTGAAAAATTAAGAACGGTATATAAACATTTTCAGGAACTAGCAATTCCTATTATTATGTCAGCTGGTATTGGGATTGGGGTAATTTTCATTTCTCTTGCCAATGGATTTAATACAGATTTATTTAGTTATTTGTTTGGTAGTGTGAGTGCAGTTACAAGTAGTGATTTGCTTATTATTGGATTCGTTGCTGTAATTGTAGTTGCTGTCATTATTTTATTATATAAAGAACTGTTTTTATTATCTTTTGATGAAGAATACGCTGTAGCTACAGGTTTACGTGCAAAATGGATTCACTTTATTTTCATTATTTTAGTTGCACTTGTTATTGCGATTTCAATGCGTGTTGTCGGTATTCTTCTCGTGTCATCGTTAATGACATTACCAGTTGCAGCAAGTATTCGAATTGCGAAAGGTTTTAAGCAAACAATCTTTTTCTCCATTGTGTTTGGTGAGATTGCAGTAATCGGAGGTATGTTAGCTTCTTACCAACTTGACCTTGCTCCAGGTGGTACAATTGTTGTGTTATCAGTTCTTATTTTAATCGGTGCAATCTTATGGAAGAAGAAAAAAACTGCGTAAAGTAGGGATAACTATGAATCTTACAGAAGCTTTACACCTTATGAAAGAGAAGGGTTATAAACATACTGGAAAAAGGGAAGACATGTTGCGTTTATTTGCCAATCATAATAAATATTTAACAGCAAGAGATGTTTTAGCTAATATGAAGGGTGACTATCCGGGACTTAGTTTTGATACCATTTATCGCAACTTAACTCTGTTTGTAGAAATCGGTATTTTAGAACAGACAGAGTTAAATGGTGAAAAACATTTTCGCTTCAAATGTTCTACTATAGAACACCATCACCATTTCATCTGTTTAGATTGCGGCGGAACGAAGGAAATTACATCGTGTCCAATGGAATTTATGAACAAAGACTTTACAGGATATGAAGTAACGGGACATAAATTTGAAATATATGGACGCTGTCCGAAATGTGCACAATAAAAAGCTTGTCAGTTTTAAAACTGACAAGCTTTTTTATTAGCAGCTTTACATCTTATTTTTCTTGTTTTGCTGCGTATTCTTCTGCAATTTTATCAATTTCTTTCTTTAACTCTTCCACCATTGTTTCTTCTGGTACTTTACGTACAATTTCACCTTTGCGGAAGAGAAGACCTTCTCCGCGTGCTCCAGCAATCCCGATATCTGCTTCACGCGCTTCACCAGGGCCGTTTACTGCGCAGCCAAGGACAGCAACTTTAATCGGTGCTTTAATTTTTGAAATATATTCTTCTACTTCATTTGCAATGCTAATTAAGTCAATTTCAATACGTCCGCATGTTGGACAAGAAATCAATGTAGCAGCATTAGAAGCAAGTCCGAATGATTTTAATAATTCACGCGCTACTTTTACTTCTTCGACTGGGTCTGCACTTAATGAGATACGTAACGTATTACCGATACCTTTGCTTAAGATTGCACCAAGACCAGCTGCGCTTTTTACAGTTCCAGCAAATAAAGTTCCAGATTCTGTAATGCCAAGGTGTAATGGATAATTGAAAGCACGAGATGCTTTTTCGTACGCTTCAATTGCCAAATTCACATCAGAGGCTTTCATCGATACGATGATGTCATGAAAATCTAGATCTTCTAAAATTTTAATGTGGTGCAATGCGCTTTCTACCATACCATCAGCGGTTGGGTATCCATATTTTTCTAAAATATGACGTTCTAATGAACCTGCATTTACACCGATACGGATTGGGATGCCGCGTTCTTTCGCAGCATTTACAACTGCTTCAACTTTATGACGACGACCGATGTTTCCTGGATTGATACGAACTTTATCAATACCACCTTCAATTGCTTTTAATGCTAGGCGATAGTCAAAATGAATATCAGCAACAAGAGGTATATTAATTTGTTTTTTAATATCAGCAATTGCATTTGCAGCGCGCTCATCAGGAACGGCTACACGAACAATTTGACAACCTGCTTCTTCTAAACGCTTAATTTCAGCAACTGTTGCTTCCACATCATGTGTTTTCGTTGTTGTCATACTTTGTATAATTAATTCATTATTACCGCCGATTGTTAAATTTCCAACTTTAACAGGACGTGTTTTTGTACGATGAGTTATTTCATTCACGAATAGATCGCTCTCCTTATAAAAGAAGTTTCTTATTTTGTAGACAAACGCATTTATATTGTATGCAGTATTTGTCTAGTTCTATATAAATCCATTTTGATTTTTCAACATATAAGTCGCTTCTATGCAGAAAAAACATGATCGCTACTTGTTTTCTCCCTTTGTTTTAACCATTGCATGGGGCAGGAAAAGGCTCTGACCGCTTCTGTGCATGGCCAGATGCTCTCGACCAACTAAAAAAGGAGCTTTTATGTTGTATTATTTCAATTTGTATTTATATAGTTTCACTTTTCCTATTGTATCAGCGCCTTACTGTAATTGACAAGGATTATGTGATGTTATTACGGATAGAGGGGGAATTTGTATTTTTTTCCGACTTGTAATTTTGCTGGAGAGTTGTTTTGATTTAAGTCCTTGAAGTCCGTAACAACTTTTTCAATAGAAGGGACTTTTTTCTTATTAATTTCTTCTGTAATAGAGAGAACGGTATCGCCTGTTTTTACTTCAATGACTTTATATTTTGCCAGTGATGTATTTTCTTTTTGTTTATTACTTGCAACTTTAGCTGAAGTTTCTTTTGTTTTGGAATATGTATGAAGCAACGGTAACGTGCCAATTGTCATATCGTAGTACAAGACGTAACCGAGAACAAGTAGTAACAAGACACCGCCAAGCCTTTTCATATTTTTCCACTCCTTTGTAGAGAAATATATGCTTGTCCAAAAAAAAAATGCCTTAAAGGCATTTTTTATAGTGAATTTTTTTCTTTTGGTTTTGGCACTTCTTTTATTGTTAAATAAAGAACGATGAGAACAACACCAATGAATATAAATAATGAGAATGGGACATGCACTTTTAATAAGTCCATAATCATAAAGAATATAGTTGGGATTGTATAACTATAGGCAGTTAATGTCCAAACTTGTTTGTAAGATAATTTACGCTCTCCGCTCATTGCAGAGCCTATAAATGCCAATATCGTAACGCCAAGGAATATAATAAATAGTTCGAATAGGTAAATAAATATCCCGACAAAGAATATGGCAAGTGGCGAGATGTTATCAAAGAATGAAACTAATTCTTTGATATCTTTCTTTTCAAAAGTTGTATTTCCTAAATCAGTATATGGGAAGGATTGTGTTTTTTGCTGTGCTGTTGAAATCATTTTATCCTTTAAAATGAATATACCATCACGGTTTGGATAAGCTTTTGTGTCAGTCGCATTTGGATCAAATACAAAGATAAAATTTGTTTCATCTTTTACAATTGGTTTGTTAATGTCTGTGTGAAGCTCACCATTTTCAATTTTAAAATCAGGTATATCTTTTTCGATAGAGCGATCGATTATACTAATGCCTTCTTGAATGAAATCTCCAAATAAAATCGTTTTTGGGACGGTAGCAAGTAGGCAGAGTAACATTATGTAAAGAATCGTCTTACCGATTTTTTGAAAACGAAAGAGTGCCATCTCTTTTGGTGCGTATAGGCTTTTAAATAGTTGTGTAAATATGGACATGCATTCACTTCCTTCTTTAAATATGTTAATTTACAATCTTATTGTAACGTATATTTTTAAGGAATCACAAGATATATCATGTCGCATGTGAAAATACAATTGACACATTTCTTTTTACTATGGTAAATTTATCTTACATTTTTACATAAAATTGAAGTTTAACTAGCTAGAGCATATCGATTCTAACTACGGTGCTGTATATATTGCGGACCCTTAGCTCAGCTGGTTAGAGCAGACGGCTCATAACCGTCCGGTCGTAGGTTCGAGTCCTACAGGGTCCATATCCATTTCGTATATTGATACATAGCGGATAAGCTTCCTTAATAGAAGGGAGCTTTTTTTACGGAATGTATGAGCATTTCGTTTGAAAAGAAATGGGAAATTTGCTACCTTAATGTTAGCGAGGCAATACGCTAAATTTGTTTTCACCCTTATGTAATTAGGGTAAAATGAATTTGTATGCCAAGTCATTATCGGCAATACATACAATGGGAGGAATATAACAATGGCGAAACATGAATTACCAAATTTACCTTATGCGTATGATGCGTTAGAACCTCATTTTGACAAAGAAACAATGAATATCCATCATACAAAACATCATAACACATATGTAACAAACTTAAATGCTGCATTAGAAGGACATGCGGAATTAGCAGAAAAAAGCATCGAAGAGTTAGTTGCAAACTTAAACGAAGTACCAGAAGCAATTCGCACAGCAGTACGTAATAACGGTGGCGGACATGCAAACCACTCTTTATTCTGGACAATCCTTTCTCCAAATGGCGGCGGACAACCAGTAGGTGAACTTGCAAGTGCAATTGAATCGAAATTTGGTAGCTTTGACGCATTTAAAGAAGAGTTTGCAAAAGCAGGCGCAACTCGCTTCGGTTCTGGCTGGGCATGGCTAGTTGTAAACAATGGTGAATTAGAAGTAACAAGCACACCAAACCAAGACACTCCATTAATGGAAGGAAAAACTCCAGTTTTAGGATTAGACGTTTGGGAGCATGCATACTACTTACATTACCAAAACCGTCGTCCTGACTACATCAATGCTTTCTGGAGCGTTGTAGATTGGAATGCAGTTGAAAAACGTTACCAAGACGCAAAATAATAATAGTTATAAAAGCTAGGAGAAATTTCTCCTAGCTTTTTTGTGTGCTCTTTTTTTGGAGAGCTGATTGGCTCACCACAATATTAATGAGAAAAATGTTTACGAATGAAAGTTTCATTTTACACTTTTCTTCTTTACATAATTGTGACCTTCTTTGGAAGACTAGAACATGAAGTAAAGGAGAGTTTATATGAAATGGAAACATTTAGTTGGCGATGTTGAGGTGAATCGTGATTTAGTTTTATTACTCATAATTGGCGGGTTATATACGTTGGCCATTTCGTTATCCAATACGTTTGTAAATATTTATTTGTGGAAACAAACGAAGGATTTTATGAACATTGGCTTTTATAATTTAGCAAGCGTTGTTTTACAGCCGCTGACTTTTCTTGTTGCCGGAAAACTAGCGAAACGAGTAGATCGTACGATTTTACTCCGCATCGGTGTAACAACTTTAGCTGTTTTTTTTATTGTTGTATTGCTGACGGGAACGAATGCTTCGCAGTATATTTTACTTATCGGCGGCTTACTTGGGATAGGATATGGATTTTACTGGCTCGCATTTAATTTGTTAACATTTGAAATTACAGAGCCGGAAACACGTGACTTTTTTAACGGATTTCTCGGACTTCTTACCTCATTTGCAGGCATGATTGGTCCGATTGCATCCGGATTTATCATTTCTCGTATGGAAAAATGGAATGGATATACATTCGTTTTTTTTCTATCTTTAACCTTATTTACTATTGCAGTTGTTGTCAGTTTTTTTCTCACAAAACGTGAATGTGAAGGGCGTTATGAACTCGTAGAAGTAATTAAAGAGAGAAAAGTGAATAAAAACTGGGGAAGAATTACACTTGCTCATTTCTTTCAAGGACTTAGAGAAGGTACATTTATATTTGTTATTTCTGTATACGTGTATATGGCTTCTGGCAGCGAATTAGCGCTTGGGAAATACGGGCTTATAAATTCCGCTGTTTCTTTTATTTGCTATTATTTAGTAGCGCGTGTATTGAAAAAGGAATGGCGAAAAAAAGCTATTTTACTCGGTGGAATTATTTTATATGCAGTTGTATTTTTAGTTGTCTCTCATGTTACGTATACGAAATTACTTATTTATGCAGCTTGTATTGCCGTTGCATATCCAATCCTTCTTGTTCCGTATGGTTCGATGACTTATGATATAATAGGCAGAGCTAAACAAGCAAAGGAGCGGCGAGTAGAATATATTGTTGTTCGTGAACTATGGCTAAACGGAGGAAGAATCTGTTCGGTTTTAAGTTTTTTGTTAGCAGTTTCATTATTTCCGGCTGAAAAAAGCTTGCCGATCTTATTATTAATATTAGGTGCTGGACATTTACTTATCTATTTTGCGATTCGAAATGTCAAATACGATGATAAAAAAGCATGCCATGCAGGGCTTGCGGCTGTACAAACGACGCAAAATACAACAGAAGAAGAAGGTTAACTTCTGTTGTATTTTATGTTAAAATAGTAAAACATATATGACAGTAGCGAGGACACCTGAAGAAGGTGTCCCTTTCCGCTTACATAGCTGTTGGTAGAGGGGGTCCGTATGAGTAAGAAAAAGAAAAAAAAGAAAACCCACGTTCCATTGCGGTTAAACGTGTTGTTTTTCTGTGTGTTTTTACTGTTTTCAACAGTAATTGTTAAATTAGGTATGATACAGATTGTCCATGGTGAAGATTATAAAAATGAAGTAAACCGAAAGGAAAACTTAACGGTAAGTACCCCTGTTCCGCGCGGGAAGATTTTTGACAGATATGGCCGTGCGGTGGTAGATAATACACCACTTCGAACGATTACGTATACAAGAACGAAGGAGTCAAAACGTGAAGAACGTTTAGAGACAGCAAAGCAACTTTCAAAGCTGCTTGATGTACCGACTGATAAATTAACAGAACGAGATAAAAAAGATTTTTGGATTTTGTTAAATGAAGACCGAGCAAAAGCAAAAATTACGAAAAAAGATGAAGCAGATGTTAAAGCGAAAAAAATTGATGATAAACAACTGGCACAACGTCAGCTTGATCGTATTACAGAAGCGGAATTGAATGAATTAACTCCTCAAGATTTAGAAGTGTTAGCAATTAAGAGTAAGATGGAAGGCGGCTATGCAATGACGCCGCAAATTATTAAAAAAGATGTGACACCTGATGAGTATGCTATAGTTAGTGAGAATTTAGCGAAGCTTCCAGGGGTAGACACAACGGTTGATTGGGATCGTCACTATGCTTATGGAGATATGTTCCGCACTGTACTTGGCGGTGTAACAAGTTCCGATGAAGGATTACCGCGAGAGAATATAGACTATTATTTAGTTCGTGATTACAATCGTAATGACCGTGTTGGAAAAAGTTACCTTGAGCAGCAATACGAAGATGTATTGCACGGTACGAAAGCACAAGTGAAAAATATTACGGATCAAAAAGGAAATATTCTTGAGACTGTCTATCTTTCTAAAGGAGAAAGTGGAAAGAGTTTAGCGTTGACCATTGATATGGAGCTGCAAAGGAAAGTTGAACAAATTATTGAAGAAGAAATGAAAGCAGCAAAAGCTTCAGGCTCAGCGGAGCATATGGACCGTGCGTTTGTTGTAATGATGAATCCGAAAAACGGAGAAATCTTATCAATGGCTGGTAAACAGTTTGGGGAAGAAAATGGGCAAAGAGTTATAAACGATTATGCACTTGGTACGATGACGAGTGCATATGAAATGGGTTCGGTTGTAAAAGGGGCCACTCTTTTGACCGGATATCAAACGGAAGCTATTAGACCAGGGCAATATATTGTCGATGAACCACTTAAATTTAAAGGTACGGACGTGAAAAAGTCATGGACAGGATCGGGAATGGGATCAATTAATGACTTAACTGCCCTGCAGCGATCTTCTAACGTATATATGTTTAAAACGGCGATGGAAATTGCTAATGCACCGTATGTGTACAATGGTACATTAAACGTTAAACAAGAGGCTTTTGATACAATGCGTTATAACTTTAGTCAATTGGGTCTTGGAGTACCAACAGGAATAGATTTACCAAATGAAATGGCAGGAGTAAAAGGAAACGCAGTAAGAGAACCTGGTAAGTTACTCGATTTAGCAATCGGACAGTTTGACACGTATACACCGCTGCAATTGGTGCAATATGTATCAACGATTGCTAACGGCGGTTATCGTATGAAACCACAGGTTGTAAAAGAAATTCGCACTCCGACTTCAAAACCTGAAGAGTTAGGAAAAGTAGTAGAGTCGATGGAGCCAACGATTTTAAATCGGGTAGATATGAAAGATGAGTATATTAAACAAGTCCAAGAGGGCTTTAAAATGGTAATGCAAACACCGCAAGGAACAGGATATGGAACAGGTTATCCTAATGGTTTTGCTGGTGCGACATATGATCCTGCAGGAAAAACCGGAACTGCACAGGGTGCTTATGCTGGTCCAAATGCAAAAGAAGTAAGAGCACAGTTAGGTGATAGAGAAGTATATAATTTAACGATGGTTGGATATGCACCGACATCTGATCCAGAAGTTGCCTTCTCTGTTGTTGTTCCGTGGCTTACTGATGATCATAACCCAGTAAGTAAAAGAATTGCACGCCGAATTATGGACGCATATTTTGATTTGAAAAAGCAAGAAGCAAACGGAAATACTGGACCACTAGAAGATACGAAGAAAACAAATAAAGAAGAATAAAAAAGTGTAAGATTGGCACACTATCTGTGAAGATAGTGTGCTTTTTTTTATATATGCCGCATATAGTGATGTTAGAAGTGTACAAGCCTAAGAAACATTCATATACAATGCTTAGTTTAAAAAAGGAGGGAAGCAAATAAATCCATTTTGCTGTTGAGACATATCTGGTATGCAGAAGCAAAAGGGAAATGCACTTGTTTTATCTCTTTGTTTTAGCATTGCGCGAGGCAGGGGAAAGGCCCTGACCGCATCTACGCATGGCTGGGTAGTCTAGCCCATCTAGAAAGAAAAGGGTTTTTATGTCGGTTTTTCAACTTATATTTACAAAACTTTTACAAACTATTAAAACCGCATTAATAGTTCAACATTATTCTTATATATGTACTCCTGTTCGCAGGAGGCTCCTAGGAGGAAATATTACGTGAAACGTAATAGAGCATACACCATGGTTTTTATCCTATCACTGTTTTGTTTATCTGTTCATACGTTACCTGTTTCCGCCGTTAGTATGGTAGGAGAAGTACAAATGGATGGATCTTCTACAATTTTTCCGATTATGGAAGCAGTAGCAGAAGAGTATACGAAGCAAGAACCTCATGTAAAGCTTTCCATCGGTATATCTGGAACGGGAGGCGGATTTCATCGTTTTGGAAAAGGAGAAGTGGATATAACGAATGCTTCTCGCCCAATGAAAAGAGAGGAAGAAAGGCTTGCTAAGAAGCATCATATTACGTATACGCCATTTCAAATTGCTTATGACGGTCTTACACTTATTGTAAATCGGGAGAATACGTGGGCAGACAATCTTACAATAGAAGAATTACAAACGATATGGAGTGAAAGTGAAACGCAAAAAAAATGGTCGCAAATTCATCCGAAATGGCCGCATGAAACGATACAATTTTACGCACCAGGCATCGATTCTGGTACGTACGATTATTTTCAAAGTGTAGTATTGCAACAAAAGCGGATTACAAAAACAGTTACATTATCCGAAGATGACAATGTTTTAATAAGAGGTGTTATGAGTAATAAACACGCAATTGCCTTTGTTGGATATGCTTATTATGCCGCGAATCGTGACAAAGTAAAGGCCGTAAAAATTAATGGTATTTCTCCGGCAAAAGAAACAATACAATCCGGGGCCTATAAGCCGTTGTCTCGTCCGCTTTATGTATATGTAAATAACTCTTCTATTCGTGCGAAAAACAGTGTTGCAAGCTATGTATCTTTTATGATGAAGCATGCTGGAGAGCTTGTAGAAGAGATTGGATATGTGAAGTTGCCGCAATATAAATATAATGAACAGCTGCAAATGTTAACAGAAATGCAAAAATAATGTCAAGATGGAAAGGGGTTTTCATCTTTGGCTCGTAATAAAAAGAGTCATGTTACGATTTCTGTTCAACATTTGATTGAAAGAAATACAGGCAAGCGAAAGAAAGCACAGCGAATCAATCAAATGGTTCCTTTTGTGTTACGAATAATTGCCAGTATCTCTATTGTTACAACGATGGGGATTATTGTAACTTTGGCAAATGAAACATTTATGTTTTTTGAAAGAGTATCAATCGTTTCCTTTTTTACAGGAAAAGAATGGCTTCCTTTTTTTGAAAATCCTAAGTTTGGTATTTTACCGCTTATATATGGAACGGTGCTTGTTACTGTTATTGCCATGATTGTTGCTGTTCCGATTGGATTAGGCTGTGCAGTGTTTTTAAGTGAATATGCTTCTAGTGCGGCAAGAAAGGTGTTAAAACCAGCATTAGAGCTATTGGCAGGGATACCGACAATTGTATACGGTTTTTTTGCTTTAACAGTTGTGACACCTATTTTGCAGCACATCGTTCCAAATTTACAGTTTTTTAACGCGCTTAGTCCGGGAATTGTAATTGGCATTATGATGATTCCAACAATTGCATCTCTTAGTGAAGATGCGATGCGAGCTGTTCCTCATAAAGTGCGAGAAGGTTCTTTTGCGATTGGAGCCACTCGTTTTGAAACGACAAAGCATATTGTATTACCAGCAGCATTTACTGGCATTTTAGCAGCAACTGTACTCGCTGCTTCAAGAGCAGTTGGAGAAACGATGATTGTTGTCATTGCAGGCGGTTCAACGCCGAGTTTATCGTTAAATCCATCGCAGTCCATACAGACGCTAACAGCATATATTGTGCAAGTTAGCTTAGGAGATGCTCCTTATGGAACAATGTCCTATTACAGCATGTACGCTGTCGGAGCGACGCTTTTTATGTTTACGTTGATTATGAATATGGTTGCACAGCGTATTATGCGTCGTTTTAAGGGGGCGACATAATATGCGAATGCTAGATGAGCGAAACATAGAAGAACATATGCCTCCTCGCTTTCGGAAAGATCGTGTATTTAGAACTGTATTTCGCATCGCGATGTTATTTTCACTTTGTATATTAATTTTTTTACTGTACCAAATTTTTCAGCAAGGAATAACATATATTTCATTTGATTTTTTAATCCGTTTTGCATCGCGAAATCCAGAGGAAGCTGGCATTGCAGCCGCTTTATCAGGAACAATTTTATTTATGAGTGTTGTCGCTCCTACTTCCTTTTTATTTGGTGTAGGAACAGCCCTTTATTTAGAATACTATGCAAAACAATCATGGTTTACAAAAATAATTGAGCTCAATATCCAAACGTTGGCAGGAGTGCCATCTGTTGTTTTTGGATTATTAGGATTAACAATGTTTGTATATGGCTTGCAGTTAGGCGAAAGCATATTGGCAGCCTCATTAACGATGAGCCTTCTAGTCTTGCCGACGGTCGTTGTTGCAGCGCAAGAAGCGCTTCGCTCTGTACCAAAAGAGTTGTTAGAAGCCTCTTATGGAGTGGGAGCAACAAAGTGGCAAACAATGTACCATGTTGTGATTAGAGCAGCAATGCCAGGGATTTTAACAGGTTGTATTTTAGCATTATCCCGAGCGATTGGAGAAGCAGCCCCGCTACTCGTCATTGGGGCACTTGCTTTTGCAAACTATGTACCGCTTGATGTAATGGATAGATTTACAGTTTTACCGATTCAAATCTTTAATTGGATGAATAGGCCGCAAGAGGAATTTCAACATGTAGCAGCAGCTGGAATTATTGTGTTACTCGTGCTGCTATTGCTTATCAATACTTTTGCAATATGGCTGCGAAATCGTAAGTAAGAAGGACTGGATGAAAGGGGATCTTCAAAATGGTATCTACAGTAGTAAAAGTTCAGGTGAAAAATGAAGAGAAGGCAGAACCGCTGACAAAAAAGGTTGTATTTGATACGAAAAATTTAAACTTATGGTATGGAGAAGACCATGCATTAAAAGATATTAATTTAAGCATTCACGAAAATGAAGTGACAGCAATTATTGGACCGAGTGGATGCGGAAAATCTACGTATTTAAAAACATTAAATCGTATGGTTGAGCTCGTGCCAATCGTTCGGACAACAGGGGTAATTGAGTATCGCGATCGCAATATTTTTGATAAATCTTATCCTGTTGAAGAACTGCGTACGCATGTTGGAATGGTATTTCAGAAGCCAAACCCATTTCCAAAGTCAATCTATGAAAATGTTGTGTACGGTCCGAAAATTCATGGTATTCGCGATAAGAAAACGTTGGATGAAATTGTTGAGAAAAGTTTACGCGGTGCGGCGATTTGGGATGAATTGAAAGATAGATTACATGATAATGCATACGGACTATCCGGTGGACAGCAGCAGCGTTTATGTATTGCGCGTTGCTTAGCAATTGAACCAGATGTCATTTTAATGGATGAACCAACATCAGCATTAGATCCAATTTCTACATTGAAAGTGGAAGAGTTAATTCAGGAGTTAAAGAAAGATTTCAGTATTGTGATTGTTACGCATAATATGCAACAAGCAGCTCGTATTTCTGATAAAACAGCTTTCTTCTTAAGCGGAGAAGTTGTGGAATATACAGATACAAATAAGTTATTTACAACGCCAACAGATAAACGTACAGAAGATTATATTACAGGGCGTTTCGGTTAAGAGTATTTATTTGAGGTCTTACCTTATACAGAAGTGTGTGTGGAACGAGTGAAGGAGGAAACAACATGGTACGCGAACAATTTCAATATGACTTACAATCATTACAGCAAAAAGTTATTGAACTAGGTGAATTAGCAAAACAGGCTCTTGAGATTGCGATGGAAGGATTGCGTACAAGAGATGTAGAGAAGGCAATTGAGGTAATCGATGGTGATTACCGTATGGATAATTTGGAAGAAGAAATTAATGATTTTGCCTTAATGCTGATTACGAAACAACAGCCAGTTGCTAGTGATTTACGAAGAATTTTTGTTTCGATTAAAACGGCAACAGATTTAGAACGTATTGCAGATCACGCAGTAAATATTGCTAAATCAACCATTCGTCTTGGAGAAAAAGAGGTTTCAGTTTCATTACAAAGCCTTGAAAGTATGTTTAAAATTGCAATAGATATGTTGCAAAATGTGATTCAAGCTTATAGAGAAGAAAACTTAACGTATGCGAAAAAGATTGCTGAGATGGATGATGAAGTTGATGAACTGTATGGAAAAGCAATTCGTGAATTTATTTCTTCCATTCCAAATAAGCCGGAGTCAATTGGGCAAATTACACAACTATCGTTTATTGCCCGTTATATTGAGCGAGTAGCAGATCACGGTACAAATATTGCAGAAAATGTTTTTTATCTTGTAAAAGGGAAGCATTATTTGCTAAATGAATAAAGTTTATTACGAGAGGGATGCAAAAGCATTCCTCTTTTTTAGTCAAAATATGACGAAAAAGTATCATTGTTACTTTCTTGTTGCGGTGATAAGATGGATTATAATGGAATTATAAGAAAACGCTTACTTTTGGGTGAATGGCCCCGCTCAAACGGCTGGTAAAAAGGAAAGTTGAGAAGGAAAGCAACCCATCCGTAAGAGCCCGATTGGTTCAACTAACTTTTCATGAGAAAAACGTTCATGAAAGGAAGTTTCACTTTACCCCGCTCAAACGGTTGGTAAGAAGGAAAGCAACCCATCCGTAAGAGCCCGATTGGTTCAACTAACCTTTCATGAAAAAAAGCGTTCATGAAAGGAAGTTTCACTTTATTCTTCTATACGAAGAGAAAAGAGGGATGTATGGAACCTTTGCGTATTTTAATGTTGGCATGGGAATATCCCCCGATGATGGTAGGTGGTCTTGGAAGGCATGTGTATGAATTATCACGGGCTCTTGCACGTAATGGACATGATGTGCATGTAGTAACGATACATGAAGAGCAATGTACAATATATGAAAAGGTACACGATGTACATGTACATCGTGTTGCAGTTGATTATCGTGAAAAGCACCATTTTTATGAGTGGATTGCTCAGTTAAATAAGTCTATGCTTGCTTATGCACAAGAATTATGTAAAGTTTACACGTTTGATGTGATTCACGCTCATGATTGGCTTGTTGCTATTTGTGCGATGGATTTGCAAAAACAGCAACGGTTGTCTCTCGTCACAACAGTTCATGCAACGGAACGTGGGCGGAATAGCGGGATTTATACATCATTGCAATGGAAGATACATATGCATGAAAAAGAACTAGTAAAAGAATCTAATGTTGTGATTGTTTGTAGTCAGTTTATGAAAGGTGAAGTTGTGCGAGATTTCGAAGTAAATAGTGAAGCCGTTATTGTACATCCTAATGGAATTGACCAATATTTTTTTCATGCGGTTACGCCTTCGCTAGACATCATAAATCATTATAATTTAGCGGATCGATTGGTTGTATTCTCAATTGGCCGTATTGTGAATGAGAAAGGCTTCTATACCGTTATTGAAGCAGCACCGCAGATTACCCAGCGGTACCCCAAAATTTTATTTATTATTGCAGGTCAAGGAACCATGTTAGAGCAGTATCGCGGGGCTGTACAGGGGATGGGACTGCAACATTCCATCCTTTTTCTCGGTCATATTACAGAAGAAGAGCAGCGATCATTTCTTCAAAGGTGTGATGTATTATTAATTCCGAGCTTGTATGAACCTTTTGGGATTGTTGCGTTAGAAGGGATGCTCGCCAAGAGGCCAGTTTTAGTTTCGCGTGTGGGCGGCCTGCAAGAGATTATTGTAGATGGTGTGAATGGGTTTCAAATGCAACCAGGTTGTTCGCGAAGTTTGAGTGAGAAATTAATATGGGTTATAGAACAGCCAGAAATTGCTCAGCGCGTTGCAAATAAAGGATATGAAGATGTTCTTGTTCACTACAATTGGGGTGAAATTGCAAGAACAACCGCACAAACGTACGAAAAAGCAGTTCAACATCATAAATGTGGAGGTTGAATGCCAATGAAGGGGGTTATTTTAGCTGGAGGGAAAGGAGCGCGTTTACGTCCGTTAACATGCAACCTTCCAAAACCCATGTTACCCCTACTACAAAAGCCAGTGATGGAATACAGTATTGAACTATTGAAACAGCATGGTATTAATGAAATTGCTATTACTGTTCAATATATGAGTTCTGTTATTCAAAATTATTTTGGTGATGGTAGTAAATGGGGAGTGAAACTATATTATTTTGAAGATAGCCCCCCTCTTGGTACAGCGGGGAGTGTAAAACAAGCAGAGAAGTTTTTAGATGAGCCATTTGTTGTAATTAGCGGAGATGCGCTAACAGATTTTCAGCTGTCGAAAGGAATTGATTTTCATAATAGTCATAATGGAATCGTTACGATGCTTGTTAAAGAAGTAGTGAATCCATTATCGTATGGATTAGTTGTTACGAATCAGCACCACGAAATTATTAAATATATTGAAAAACCAAGTTGGAATGAAGTTATTTCCAATACAGTAAACACCGGTATTTATATTATGGACCCCGATATTTTTTCTTATATTACACCTCATACGTTTTTTGATTTTAGTCATCATGTATTTCCTTTATTAGAAAACAAAGAAGCAATGTATGGATATGTAGCTGATGGATATTGGCTTGATATTGGAACGTTTACACAATATCGCCAAGCCCAATTTGACTTGCTTACGAAGAAAGTTCATGTACCTATTCCATATACAGAAGTGTTGCCGATGGTGTGGATTGGAGAAGATGTAACGATTGAAAAAGGAACAAAGATACACGGACCTGCTTTTATTGGTGAGGGAACAACGGTACAAACAGGAGTTACTATTGATCCGTATTCTATTATAGGTAACCAAAGCGTAATTTCTGCATATACTCGTCTTCAAAAAAGTATTTTACTCGCTCATACGTATGTAGGAAAGCGATGTGAATTAATTGGAACTACAGTTGGAACCAGTACAATTATTGAAGATGGAGTTACTTTATTTGAAAAGAGTGTTGTGGCTGATCATTGTCGAATTGGTCAAAATGCAGTGATTAAGACGAAAGGGAAAGTATGGCCAGAGAAAGTGGTTGAGAGTAGTGCGATTATTGCTTCATCTGGAATTACAGAACATGAAAATATTTCGTGTTTTTTGCAGAAAAGTCGTATATGCGGCAGAAGTAATTTAGATATTACGCCACAAATTGTCGTAAAATTGGCGATGGCATATGGTTCTTTATTATCAGAAGGAGCCAGGTTGCTGATTGGCAGCAGTATACATGCAGAAGTACAAATGTTTAAACATATTTTTCTGCATGCTGTTCATACAGTGGGTGTGCATACGATGGAATGTCAAGACATTAATGAATCTTGCTTCCGATATGCAACTGGACAAACAAATGTCGTTGGTGGAGTGTTTTTTTATAAGGGTCAAGATGAGAAACTCATTATTCAATTTTATAATGAAGAAGGAATGGCATTAACATATAAACAGCAAAAAGAAATAGAAAGTTTGTATATGGCAGAGTCATTTCGTTATGTCGGTAGTAAAAAAATTGGGAATAACGAGGTCATAGATGTTTGTTCAGAAACGTATATTGAATCTGCTTTGCAATTCATAGATATACCTGTTATAAAAAGACAACGTTTTCATCTGCTTATAAATAATCCGGATGAATTGTTGCGGCCTTTGCTATTCTCTTTTTTACAGGAAATCGGCTGCACAGTAACGTGGGTATATGCCGCAGAGCAAAAAGAACATATAAAGTCATTAATGAAATCGAGCCGAGCAGATATGGCGATTATATTTCAAGAACAAGAAAATACATTTGAATTATATGATACTTACGGAAATATTTATAAAAATACAAATTGCGAAGAAATGGATATTCCGAATTTACTTTTTGAAAAAGATGAGGATTTCTACCCATTATCATTAAAATTAGGAGAATGTTATCTTCTTTTTTATATGCATAATGAAAATAAGAAATTATTTCAAATGAGATGGCAGCAAGATATTTTATTTCGAATTGGTAAATTATTGGAGTTAATCGTTCTGCAAGGGAAAACATTGCCGGCAATGTTAGAACAATATCCACCACTATACTTATTATGTGATGAAGTAGTTTGTTCGTGGAATGAGAAAGGAAAAGTGTTAGGAATGTTGCTGCGGGACCGGGCACAGTTAGAGTTTGAAGTATTGGAAGGAATTAAATTTACACATGCAGAAGAAGAGTGGTCTTATGTTGTTTCAGATGTAAATCAACCAAAATTTCTCGTGTATTCTCATGCAAGAAATCCAGTCATAGCAAAGGAAAATATGAATACACTTATAGAAAAAATTAGACAATATCAAAAGGTGTAGAATTTTTGTTTTAAAAGTGGTATTATGGTATAGTCTGATTTAAGTTATTAGTGACTGGAGGGAAATAAGAATGCGTGTGAATATTACTCTAGCATGTACAGAATGCGGAGATCGTAACTATATCTCTAAGAAAAACAAACGTAACAACGCTGAGCGTCTTGAGCTTAAAAAATATTGCAAGCGTGACAAGAAGTCTACGTTACACCGCGAAACAAAGTAAGCAGTAGGGATATTTTCCTACTGTTTCTTTTGTATATAGGGGGAATTCCAAATGAAAGAAGAGAAAAAAAGATTACGAACAGAAATATTACAGCGTATGAATGCTTTATCAGAAGAACAGTATACGACTTTATCAGAAAAAATTGCAGATTCTCTATATAAACAACGAGAATGGATTGAGGCTAAAACAATTGGGATTACACTTTCTATGGAACGTGAAGTCAATACATATGCAATTATTGAAAAGGCATGGAAAGAGGGAAAAGCAATTGTTGTTCCGAAATGTAATCGTAAAACGAGAACAATGACATTCCGTCAAATTACAAGTTTTGAACAATTAGAAACCGTTTATATGAATTTACGAGAGCCGGCTCCGTCTATGACAGAAGAAGTATTAGCAGAGGATATAGATTTGCTTCTCGTACCAGGTGTTGCCTTTACAAGAAAAGGCGAGCGTGTAGGGTATGGCGGGGGATATTACGATCGTTATCTTGTGAACTATAAAGGGAAAGCGCTATCATTAATCTTTGATTTTCAAATTGTTTCTCATATCCCAGTGGAACCATTTGATAAAACTGTACAGAAAATTATTACAGAAAAAGAAACGTTTTCTATTTTGTAACTTATATAGACAAATTAGAAATTGACGATTCTTTTTTGTGTTGATTATAATAAATTATGTGAACGTTTTCTTAATATATTTTTATAGTAAGTAGACATTTAGAGGGTGAAAAAATGAAAACGATTTATGATATTCAGCAATTATTAAAGCGATTTGGAACGATTATTTATACAGGAAATCGTGTTGCAGATTTACAATTAATGGGCGATGAGCTTCGTGAATTATATAAATCACAGCTTATTGAACCGACAGAGTATCAGATGGCTTTATTTTTATTAAAGCAAGAAATTCAAAAAACGACATAAAAACAACTCTCATACAAAAGCAATCTGACTTGTGTCATACGAGAACAGAGAGAGAAAATGAGTGCAGATTATTTTAGTTATTTTTATGTTGTAAATCGAAATGAATTTATACAGTAAAACTTCTATTAGCAAACAGCTGGAGAAATAGAGGAAAGAAGGAGAACAACATGGAAGAGAAATGGTTGGTTGGTGTTGATCTTGGTGGAACAACAATTAAATTAGCATTCATTAATATCTATGGTGAGTTTATACATAAATGGGAAATCCCAACGAATACAAGTGAACAAGGAAAATATATTACACTTGATATTGCGAAAGCAATTGATAAAAAGTTACAAGAACTAGGTGAGCCAAAAAGCAAGCTAGCTGGAATTGGGATGGGGGCTCCGGGTCCTGTTCATGTCGCTTCTGGACTAATTTATGAAGCAGTAAACTTAGGATGGAAAAACTATCCGCTTAAAGATTTATTAGAAGTAGAAACTGGTTTGCCAGTTGTTGTTGATAATGATGCGAATATTGCAGCACTTGGAGAGATGTGGAAAGGTGCTGGAGAAGGTTCAAAAGATATCGTTTGTATGACGCTTGGAACGGGTGTTGGTGGCGGTGTTATCATAAACGGTGAGGTCGTCCATGGTGTAAGCGGAGCAGGCGGTGAAATTGGTCATATTACAGTTGTAACGGAAAATGGTTTTGCTTGTAACTGCGGAAAATCAGGATGCTTAGAAACCGTTTCTTCTGCAACTGGTATTGTCCGGGTTGCAATGCAAAAAATGCAGGAAACAGATGAAGCTAGTGTACTACGTTCGCTGTTAGAACAAGAAGGGCATATTACATCTAAAGATGTATTTGAGGCACTTGCAAAAGGTGATGCATTAGCAAAAAAAGTAGTTGAAAAGGTTGCTTCGTATTTAGGATTAGCGGTAGCAAATTTAGCTAGCACATTAAATCCAGAGAAAATTGTAATTGGCGGTGGTGTATCAAAAGCAGGTGATGCATTGCTACAACCAATTCAACACTATTTTGAACAATATGCATTTTCACGCGCTGTTAAAAGTACAAAACTAGCAATTGCGACACTTGGTAATGATGCGGGAGTAATTGGTGGTGCGTGGCTTGTGAAAAAGTATATTTGTGAAGCAAAGTAAAATGAATGAGAAGATAAGCGGGAAAAGAAAAAGGAAGGGGCGCCCTTCCTTTTTTCATATGCTAGAAATCGTGATGTATGTAGAGATTGTAAACAATTGTTTAATGTGTTGGTGGATAGCCATTGTTTAGTACTGTCATGACTGTAAACCATCCAAAAACAAGTACAGTTGCAACGGAAAAACCTCCAGCAAGAAGGTTCTTGTCTCGCAACGTTTTAAGAGAAGAGTATACAGCTAACAGAGTAACTAACGCAAAAATAATAACAAGACCCATACATATCCCCTCTACTCTCTTATTTTGTTTGAGTTTTTGCAATATTTTTTCAATTTAATTGTACATGTTTTCAATAGGGTTGTCGAGGTTTCGTTTCTTATGGACAGAAAATGTTGTATCATAAAGTGAAGCTTCTATCGATGGAGGGCTCATTCCTGGCCGATAGAAAGCCCTTATGAATCGGGTATATGCTTCCCCTTTATATTCTCTTTACATTTTGAGACAGGGGTTTACAGCAGTACAAAAGTGAGTGTAATGACTGGAGGAGATTGAGGATGAATTGGATTCAAATGCCATTAGGACCATTGCAAACTAATGCATATATTTTAAGTAATGATCAAAAAGAATGTATTATTTTTGATCCAGGCAGTGAAGGAGAAAAACTTGTAAGTTACATAAAACAACAACAATTAAAGCCATTGGCTATTTTATTAACACATGCACATTTCGATCATATCGGTGCAGTAGATGATGTACGCACTGCGTTTCAAATTCCAGTGTATGTTCATCAAGAGGAAGCGGATTGGTTAGGAGATGCTACTGTTAACGGTTCACAAATTTTTATGATGAATCGTAGTATTACGGTAAAACCTGCGGATCATATCATTGAGGAAGAAGGAACATTGACAATTGGTTCGTTTACGTTTGATATATTTGAAACACCGGGACATTCACCAGGAAGTATTTCATACTATTGCAAAGAAGCGAACGCTGTATTCTCAGGTGATGTTTTATTTCAAATGAGCATTGGCCGCACTGATTTACCTGGAGGTAGCTTCCAAGAATTAATCATGAGTATTGAAGAAAAGTTATTTGTACTACATGATGATACAACTGTGTTATGTGGGCATGGTCCAGAAACAACAATCGGTTTTGAAAAAGAAAATAATCCATTTCTACAATAAGGAGAATAGGGATGAAGCACGTTCTAAAACAAGCGATGGAAAAGGAAGAAGATCGGTCTATTTCTTATAGTACATATATGAGCCTTGCATTGTATGATGTAACCAATGGTTATTATATGAAAGAACGTGAAAAAATTGGCAGACAAGGAGATTTCTTTACAAGTAGCAATGTGTCTTCTGTTTACGCAAAAACATTTGCTCATTTTTTTATTCGGCTTGTAAACGAAGGAGTTGTTGCACCACATATATGTGAAATTGGTGGTGGAACGGGGAAATTTGCATCTGATGTATTGCAAGAATGGCAAACGATATCACCTGATACGTTTGGAAACTTGCAGTATTCTCTTATAGAAGTGAGTCCGTTTCATAGAAGGTTGCAAAAGCAACAACTTCTTTCTTTTGCAAATGTTTCACAATATGCATCCCATCAGGAATTAGGCGCCTCTTTTAATGGAATTGTTTTTTCTAATGAGTTGTTTGATGCGTTTCCTGTAGAAGTAATTGAGAAGCGAGAAGATATGTTATATGAAGTACGAGTAAAGTATAACAGTGGAGATGAACTTGTCGAAGTATTGCGTCCGTTAGATAATGAGCACATTGTAAATTATCTGAAAAGACACCAAATCGAGCTGTATGAAGGACAACGATTTGAAGTGCCGTTACAAATGAATGTTTATGTAGAGCAGCTAACAAGTTGGCTAGAAGAAGGCATACTTATAACTGTCGATTACGGCTATACAAATGAAGAATGGATGCACCCGGCTCGTCGTGAAGGAAGTTTGCGAAGTTATTATGAGCATCAACTGATTCGTAATCCTCTTCAACTTCCAGGAGAGATGGATATAACAACTCATATTCATTGGGATGCATTAAAGGTTGTTTGCGAAGAACAAGGTTTACAAACAGTATGGCATACGAAACAAAGAGAATTTTTGCTTGCTGCAGGAATTTTAGAACAACTTGTTAATCATGAAGATCGAAATCCATTTTCTGGTAATCGAAAGGAAAACCGTGCAATTCGTTCTATGATTTTACAAGGTGGAATGAGTGATGCTTTTGATGTTGTCATTCAGAAAAAGGGATTGCCGCATTTCAATTTAGATCATTATTTGCATATCTTTTCATAAAGTGAAACTTCCGTCAGTGGGGGGCTTCATCCCCCACTGACGGAAAGTTCTCACCAATCGGGCTTTTACGGGCAGTTATCCCCCACCTATCTTCTCGCTCTCTCTGAATCTTGAGGTGGGGGTCTTACTGCTCGTTAATGCGGGATAAAACGAGGCGCAGTATAAAATACTGCGCCTCGTTCCATAGGTAAATACGACATTTTGTTTAGGATTATGTAGTATGTATATATTTTACCTCATGATATATATTTATATTAAAGATATGAGATAAAAGATACATAGTACGCCTTTTGTTTAATTGAATACACCTAACCTAGTAAAACGCGAACTAGTTGAATAATTGTTTCGTTTTCTACTTTGTAGTAAATTTCCAATCCTTTTCTTTCGCTTGAAACAATTTTAGCGCTTTTTAACTTCGCTAAATGCTGAGAAATTGTAGATTGTGGCATGTTTAAGCCCGTATACATTGTAGAAACGTTACTTGGTCCTCGCTCAATCAATCCTTTTACAATACATAAACGCACTGGATGAGCAAGTACTTTTAATAATTCTGCATTGTTTTCATATAATTCTAATTCCTGTTGAAAGGTTTCTAACATTTTCTCTCCACCTCCATGTGTGCTGTTATACCAATACTATACATAACAAAATTTTAAACCAAAGAAAATAGTTTTTGCAAAAAAAATGCTCTAAAGTAAAGAAATTGTAAGAAAAGAGACTGTGATGTAACTAATTTGGATAAATCTAGATATTTTTCCATTAGGATAAAACAGTACTTACCGATTTTAATAACTAATATCTTTGTTCTCAATTAAAAACATTTCCATTTATATTACAATCTTACCATATTTTATTTTTCTTTCAACAATAGAAATGAAAAAATTTTTCGATAATTTAAAAGGAATTATATATATTAATCTAGAAATTAAGAGGGATAGAAAGAAGGGATAGTCATGAGAATAGAATTTTTAGGAACAGGCGGTGCCACACCAACTCCAAGACCAGGGAGTTATAGCAAAGTAAGTAAAGAGGCGAGAGAAAAAGGGGTGCCATATAGTAGAATGGGACCGAGTGTTTTTATTCACGATCTTAGTCTATTAATTGATACGCCGGAGGAAATACGCTTGCAATTAGAGCGATCTCAAATATTGAAAGTAGAAGCCGGAATTTACTCTCATTGGCATCCAGATCACACAATGGGACGAAGAATTTGGGAAACGATGGCGTTTGAAACGAATAGAGCTTGGGGTACAGCGGTATATGTACCAGAGCAAGTAGCAGAGGATATGAAAACATTTTTAGGATTGTGGGACCATCTGCAATTTATGCAGCAGCAAGGATGGATTGATGTAATCGTATTGCGAGATGGGCAATCTTTTGTGAAAAATAAAGTAACCGTTACGCCATTTCGTTTACATGAACAATATATGTATGCATTTTTATTAGAAGAAAAAGAAAAGAGAGTACTTATTGCGATGGATGAATTATATAAATGGGAACCGCCTGCTCATTTGATTGGTAATTTAGATGTAGCTATTTTACCAATGGGAGTTGTTGAGTTTGATTGGAAGACGAAAGAGCAAATACGAGACCGTGCTTTTATTGAACGCATACGCGAGGCGACGTTTGAAGATACCCTAGAAGTAGCGAAACAATTACAAGCAAAACATACAATTATTACGCACATTGAAGAAATAGACAACCTTGGATATGACGAATTGAAAGAAATTGAAGCTGAATTACGAGCGGAAGGTATGAATATTACGTTTGCTTACGATACGTTGAAAATCGATGTGTAGAGGTGCAAAATACATGGCTACATCAAAAGGAAATCTCTATGAAAACACAGCTGGATTTTATGATTTAGAAGAGAGACAGGATCATAGAGAAGTATCATTTTATCTCAAAAGAGCTTCTAAATTATCAGGTGATATTTTAGAGATTGCTTGTGGAACAGGGAGAATTACTTTGCCATTAGTTCAAGCTGGTTTTTCGGTATGGGGAATTGATTTGTCCGAAGATATGAAATTATCCGTTTAATAGAAAAGCTAGATGAATTTTCTTCATCTAGCTTTTCTATTAAAGAGAAGTATGTGTTTTTGAGTCTATAATTATTTTTCAAAAGATCAATACTTATCATTTGAATTTTCCCACATATAAGTCGCTGCTATGCAGACTAAAGAATGACCTGCTTAACTTCGCATGTGGCATGAAAAGGCTCTGACCGCTTCTACGAATGGCCAGATGCTCTCGCCCGCCTAAAAAAGAAAGGAATTTTATGTTGGTTTTTAAATTTGTATTTATATAAGTTTCTAGTCTAACCATTTTTAAGAAATAACAGCTTCTTCTACATACGTAAGTGCATGCTCAAAGTCCGCAATTAAATCGTCTACGTTTTCTAATCCAACCGATAAGCGTAGCAGTGCATTTGAAATTCCTCGTTTTTCACGTTCTTCTTGTGACATGGCAGCGTGTGACATTTTTGCTGGATACGAAAGGATCGATTCAACAGCCCCTAAACTAACTGCAAATACAGGAAGTTGAATATGTGCTAGAAATTGTCGCAGCGCATGTTCAGATTCTAGTGTAAAGGAAAGGACCGCTCCTGCTGATTTTGCTTGATTGTGCTGCGTTTCATATCCGGGATCGGATGGTAATCCGGGATAATAGATATCTTTAACTTTTGGATGTTGCTGTAAATAACAGGCGATTTTTTCAGCGTTTCGTGAAGAATACTCTAAGCGAACGTGCAATGTTTTTAAACCGCGAAGGACGAGGGAGCAATCTTGCGGCCCTAATATAGCTCCAAAAGAATTTTGTAAAAATCCTACTTTTTTTGCGAGTTCTTCATCTTTTACGATTGCTAATCCTGCAGTAACATCGCTATGACCTGCAAGGAATTTTGTTGCGCTATGGAGAACGATATCAGCCCCAAGTTCTAATGGTTTTTGATAAAGGGGTGTTAAAAATGTATTATCAACAAAAGTGAGCGCGCCAATAGATTTTGCAAGTTCACAAATGGCTCTAATATTTGTTACTTTTAATAATGGATTAGATGGTGTTTCAACGTAAAAAACTTTTGTATTGGGACGAATGTTTTGTTTTACCTCTTCTAAATTTGTCATGTCAACAAATGTGTGTGAAACGCCGTAACGAGAAAGAACTTCCGTTATCATTCGGTATGTACCCCCGTACACGTCTTCAGAAATAAGGACATGATCTCCTTGCGATAAAAGAAGAAAAGCTGTTGAAATAGCTGCCATGCCAGATGAGAAGGCAAATCCTTTGCTTCCGCCTTCTAGTAAAGCAATTAATTCTTCGAGAGCTTCGCGTGTTGGATTTCCAGAACGACTATAATCATATTTTCCAAATGTGTCTACATCAAATTGATGAAATGTAGATGTATTATAAACAGGAACATTTACAGCACCTGTATGTTTGTCATGCTTAAAACAATTATGAAGTAAAAGTGTATCTAGGGAATAACTCATATTCTCACTCCTTCTTTTACTTGTTTTAAAGTTTGCTGTAAGTCTTGAATTAAATCATCTTGGCTTTCAATTCCTACGGAGAAGCGGAGCAGACGATTACAAACGCCTCGAGCTGTGCGGATATTTTTTGGTATATCGGCATGTGTTTGTGTTGCGGGGTATGTAATGAAGCTTTCTACACCGCCAAGGCTTTCTGCAAACGTAATAAGAGAAAGTGATTGTAAGAAAGGATCAATCCACGCTTCTTCTCGTAGTTTAAAAGAGATCATACCGCCTTTTCCTGGATAATACACATCGGTTATCGCTTCTTCTTCTTGTAAATAGGCAACAATTGCTTTTGCATTCTCTTCATGCTGCCTCATGCGCAGTGCTAATGTTTTCATGCCGCGTATTAAAAGCCAGGAATCAAATGGGCTTAACACAGCTCCAGATGCGTTGTGATAGTGAGCGAGTTCTTCGCATAATTTTGCCCCTTTTGCAACAACAAGTCCGCTTAATACATCATTATGACCACCTAAATACTTTGTAGCGCTATGCAGGACAATATCAGCTCCTATTGTTAATGGCTGCTGTAAATAGGGTGTGTAAAATGTGTTATCAACAATAAGGAGCAAGTCGTGCCGCTTTGCAACGGCAGCAACTGCGGCAATATCCGTTATTTGCATGAGTGGATTTGTTGGTGTTTCTATGAAAATAGCTTTTGTATTTGGTGAAATTGCTTTTTTAATTTCTTCTATATGCTGCGTATCTACATATCTACATCGAATATCCCATTTTTGCTCGTGCTCTGTAAATAAACGATATGTTCCGCCGTATAAATCTTCAGATACAATAAGTTCGTCACCAGAGCGGAATAAGGAAAGGACAAGAAGAACAGCAGCCATTCCTGAGCTACAGGCATAGCCTTGTTCACCTTGTTCTAAGTCAGCGATTGCACGCTCTAATAAAAGGCGTGTTGGGTTTCCAGTTCGGGAATAATCAAACCCAGTTGACTTTCCAATTCCTTCGTGGCGATAAGCTGTGGAGAAGTAAACGGGTGGATTGACTGCTCCAGTTGTTGTTTCACTGCGATTTCCAATTTGGGCAAGCTTTGTTTCCAATGTAGACATAATAGAATTCCTCCTTAGTGCAAAATAAAAAAGCCTTCTAAGAAGAAGGCTTATATACGGCAAATATAGTCTTCTTCTTATCTATCAAATCATTTCTCAATTTGCTGGAATTAGCACCTTATTAACAATAAAAAGCTTATTAATGGTTGCTGAGGCGTCATTGGGCCAGTCCCTCGACCTCTCTCGATAAGAATTCGAAATATGAAGTTTTTAATTATGTTTTTTACTTTACAATAAATTTAGAAAGAAACGCAACTATTTTTTGAATAATTTTATTTTTCTTTCTTTTTGTTGACTTTCGTAC
The DNA here is from genome assembly GCF_030756675.1 of Bacillus multifaciens. Taxonomy (GTDB): domain Bacteria; phylum Bacillota; class Bacilli; order Bacillales; family Bacillaceae_G; genus Bacillus_A; species Bacillus_A multifaciens. The sequence continues at coordinate 232,269 of NZ_JAVBXD010000001.1, read as the reverse complement.
TTTAACATGCTAAATTAGTGAAAAAATTAACAAAGATTGTTAATAAGTGAATGGATGATGTTCGCTTTTTGAAAACATAATTGAATGAAACTCTTATCAAGAGTGGTGGAGGGAAAGGCCCTGTGAAACCCAGCAACCTTCAAACAACATGTTTGAAACGGTGCTAAGACCTGCGGAACAAAGTGTTCTGAATGATAAGAGGAGGATACAAAGCTGTCCCCCTCTTCATTAAGAAGAGGGGGTTTTTATATAAATACAAATATCTAGGGGCGAGAGCATCTGGCTATATATAGAAGCGGTCAGGGCCTTTTCCTGCCACGTACAAGGTTAAAAACAAAAGAAGAAAGCGAGTGTAGGTTTTGCATAGCAGTGACTTATATGTCGAAAAACCATAATAGATTTATATATTGACAGAAGAGAGGGAGACATATGAAACTACTAGATTTATTGCAAAGAGGAATTGTGATTGGGGACGGGGCGATGGGAACATTGCTGTATTCGCATGGTTTACAAAGCTGTTTTGAAGAATTGAATGTATCTGAACCGGAGCGGATTATTTCGATTCATAAGCAATATGTTGCAGCAGGGGCAGATGTTATTCAAACAAATACATATGGAGCAAACGAAGGGAAACTTCGCATGTACGGTCTTGAGGATCGCGTAAAGAAAATTAACCGGGCCGCTGTAAGACATGCAAAAGAAGCTGTGACAGAAAAGAATGCAATCGTTGGGACCATCGGTGGAATGAAACATATTGGAGCAGTTACAACTACAGATATGGAGCGCGAATTTATGCTCTTAGAGCAAGCAGACGCCCTGCTAGAAGAAAGTGTGGATGGGCTATTATTAGAAACGTTTTACGATGAGTTTGAATTACTTCATGCAGTGAAAGTATTACGTAAACAAACAAATGTCCCTCTGATTGCGCAGCTTGCCCTTCACGAAGCTGGTACAACTCAAAATGGAAATAGTGTGGATGATGTATTGAAGCAGCTTATAGAGTACGGTGCAAATGTGGTCGGATTAAATTGCCAGTTAGGACCGCTTCATATGATTGAATCTTTTAAAATGATAGAAATTCCTAAATATGGTTACTTATCTGCGTATCCAAATGCTGGTCTTCCTAAATATGTAGAAGGTCGCTACGTATACGAAGGAAGCCCGGCTTATTTTGAAGAGATGGCGCCGGCATTTATTAAGCAAGGTGTTAGGCTTCTAGGAGGCTGTTGTGGTACAACTCCTGCCCATATCGAAGCGATGAAGCGAGCGCTTGAAAATGAGCGCCCTGTTACAGCCAAAGAAGTTGTAAAGCGAGCGGAAGTAATAACAATGCAGCGTGTAAATGTAGTGGATCGAATTACATTAGCAGAAAAAGCGAAAAAGGAAACGACGGTGATTGTTGAGCTAGATCCGCCCAAAACGTTGGATACACAGAGATTTTTTGAAGGAGCAAAGGCATTGAAGCGTGCCGGAGCAGATGCGATTACGTTAGCAGATAATTCTTTAGCATCGCCTCGCGTATCAAATATGGCAATGGGAGCGTTATTAACAAAGCATGATATCCCTATATTAACCCATTTAACGTGTCGTGATCATAATGTGATTGGGCTGCAGTCTCATTTACTTGGATTAGCAGCGCTCGGTATGGAGGAAGTATTGGCATTAACCGGAGATCCTGCACGGGTTGGTGATTTTCCAGGTGCAACATCTGTATATGACCTTTCTTCTATAGAACTCATTAAAATGATTAAGGAAATGAACAATGGCCGTTCTATTTTAGGAAAAACAATTGGAGCAGCTACCCATTTTTCAATTGGCGGGGCTTTTAATCCGAATGTCAGACATATTGAGGCAGCTGTAAAACGTATGGAGAAGAAAATTGCAGCTGGTGCGGAGTATTTTTTAACGCAGCCCATTTATGATGCGGCAGTTATTCGAAACGTATATGAAGCAACGAAGCATATTGAACAGCCAATTTTTATTGGGATTATGCCGCTTGTAAGTAAACGAAATGCAGATTTTTTACATTTTGAAGTGCCAGGCATTACTCTTCCAGAAGAAGTGAGAAGGCGTATGGACGGACATAGAACATCAGAAGAAGCAGTGACAGAAGGTATTCATATATGTAAAGAATTAATTGATGTAGCGATGGAAGTATTTAATGGTATTTATTTAATTACACCGTTTTTAAAATATGAAGTGACAGAAGCGCTCGTTCAGTATATTCAGGCAAAGAAAGAGCAGAAAGAAGGAATGAATGTATGAGACAAATCGAGGAAAGATTGCAGCAAGAAATTTTAATATTAGATGGTGCAATGGGAACGATGATTCAACAAGAAGACCTTTCAGCTGCAGATTTTGGCGGAGAAGAATATGAGGGCTGTAATGAATATTTAGTAAAAACACGGCCGAACGTTATTTTACATATTCATAAAGCGTATATTGAAGCAGGAGCAGATATTATTGAAACAAATACATTTGGTGCAACAAACATTGTACTCAGTGATTATAATCTTTCACACTTAGATGAGGAGTTGAATGAAAGAGCGGCCAGGTTAGCGAAACAAGCTGTCAAAGAAAGCGGTAAAGAGGTATATGTAGCCGGTGCAATGGGCCCAACGACAAAAGCGATTAGTGTCACGGGTGGCGTTACTTTTGAAGAGCTTATTGAAGCATATACAAGACAAACACGTGGTTTACTGCGCGGCGGTGTAGATTTGTTACTTGTAGAGACAAGTCAGGACATGCGCAATGTAAAAGCAGCTTGTTTAGGAATTGAAAAGGCATTTATTGAGGCGGAGAAAAAAGTTCCGCTTATGATTTCAGGAACAATTGAACCGATGGGAACGACGTTAGCTGGGCAAACAATTGAAGCATTCTATTTATCGGTAGAGCACATGAATCCATTATCGGTTGGATTAAACTGTGCAACAGGACCAGAGTTTATGAGAGAACATATTCGTTCACTTGCAGAGTTATCTGAGTGTTACATCTCTTGTTATCCAAATGCTGGACTTCCAGATGAAGACGGTCATTATCATGAATCCCCGCAGTCACTTGCTCGTAAAGTGAAACAGTTTGCAGAAGAAGGCTGGGTGAATATTGTTGGTGGGTGCTGCGGAACAACGCCAGCACACATTCGTGCGATGAAAGAGGCGCTGCTATCATTTGATCCTCGTGTGAAACGAGAAAGAAAAGGTCATGGGATTAGCGGACTTGAAGCGTTGCAATATGAAGATTCCATGCGCCCGTTATTCGTTGGAGAGCGTACGAATGTAATTGGTTCACGTAAATTTAAACGTCTTGTTGCAGAAGGGAATTTTGAAGAAGCAGCGGAAGTAGCAAGGGCACAAGTAAAGAAAAATGCCCATATTATTGATATTTGTATGGCAGACCCAGACCGGGATGAAATAGAAGATATGGAAAATTTCTTGCAAGCTGTGACAAAAGTATTAAAGGTACCAATTATGATTGATTCAACAGATGAGCAAGTGATAAATCGAGCTCTTACTTATTTGCAAGGAAAAGGGGTGATTAACTCTATTAACTTAGAAAATGGAGAAGAGCGTTTTGAAAAGGTGATTCCCCTTATTAAACAGTACGGATCGGCTATTGTTGTGGGAACAATTGATGAAATTGGTATGGCGGTAACGGCTGAGCGGAAGCTTGAAATTGCCAAAAGAAGTTATGAACTCTTAACAACAAAATATGGAGTACGCCCGTCAGATATTATTTTTGATGCACTTGTCTTTCCAGTTGGAACAGGTGATGAAGAATATATCGGTTCAGCTGCAGCAACAATTGAAGGCATTCGGCTCATAAAAGAAGCAATGCCGGAATGTTTAACAATATTAGGTGTAAGTAATATTTCATTTGGTTTGCCGCCAGCAGGGCGCGAAGTATTAAATTCGGTCTTTTTATATCATGCAACAAAGGCTGGTTTAGATTATGCCATTGTGAATACCGAAAAGCTAGAGCGGTATGCTTCTATTTCTGAAGAGGAAAAGGCGTTGGCGAATGCTCTTTTGTTTGAGACGACGAAAGAAACATTAGAGGAATTTACAAATTTTTATCGAAACGTGAAGAAAAAAGAAGTCGTGGCAGCTGAAACGTTAACGCTTGAAGAGCGATTATCTCACTATATTGTAGAAGGGACAAAACAAGGGTTACATGATGACTTGCGAATCGCGCTAGATGAAGGAAGAAAGCCGCTTGACATTATTAACGGGCCGCTTATGGCCGGCATGGATGAAGTGGGACGTTTATTTAATAATAATGAGCTTATTGTGGCGGAAGTACTGCAGAGTGCGGAAAGTATGAAAGCGGCTGTTGCGTATTTAGAGCCGTATATGGAGACAAGTGATAGTGCGAAGAAAGGGAAAGTATTACTTGCGACAGTAAAAGGTGATGTGCATGACATCGGTAAAAATTTAGTAGAAATTATTTTATCGAATAATGGATATGACATTGTAAACCTCGGTATTAATGTGCGATCTGATCGTATTATTCAAGAAGTGAAAGAACAGAAACCAGATATTATTGGTTTATCAGGATTACTCGTTAAATCTGCGCAGCAAATGGTAACAACAGCAGAAGACTTAAAAGCGGCTAATATTGACGTTCCGATTGTTGTTGGAGGTGCCGCGCTGACGCGGAAATTCACAGAAACGAGGATTTCTCCTTCTTATCAAGGGCTTGTTCTATATGCAAGCGATGCGATGACAGGATTAGATCTTATCAATCGTTTGCAACAAGAAGAGGAACGAGAAAAGATGCGTGAGGAAAAAGCGAAGCGTCACTTACATGTTGTTGTAAAAGAAGAGAAAAAGGTAGTAGAGGTACCGATTCAAATTGAAAAATTGCCACCAGCACCAGTAATGGTACCGCATTCTACAAAACGTATTGTTCTACGTGATATTTCAGTAGCACATCTTGCTCCGTTTTTAAATCGACAAATGTTACTTGGACATCACTTAGGTTTAAAAGGAAATGTAAAAAAGTTGCTGCAAGAAGGAGATAGAAGAGCTCATGAACTGAATGACTTAGTCGATGAATTGCTTCGCGGGGAAGAATCGTGGTTACGTCCGAGCGCTGTATATCAATTCTTTCCTGCACAAAGTGAAAATCAAGATGTTTTAATTTATGATCCAGAAGATCAGGGTCGTGTATTAGAACGCTTTACATTCCCAAGACAAGGAAAAGCACCGCATCGCACGCTTGGTGATTATTTGCGCCCAGTTGGAGATGAAATGGATTATGTTGCTTTTCTAGCTGTAACGGTTGGGAAAGGTGTCCGTGCCGTAGCAGAAAAGTGGAAAGAACAAGGCGATTACTTGCGTAGCCATGCGATTCAATCACTTGCGCTGGAACTTGCAGAAGGATTAGCTGAAAAAACACATATGCTCATCCGTGATCGCTGGGGATTTCCAGATTCACCAAATATGACGATGGAAGAGCGGTTCCGCACAAAATATCAAGGAATTCGCGTTTCTTTTGGTTATCCTGCGTGTCCAGAGCTTGCTGATCAAGAAAAGTTATTCCGGTTGCTTCGCTCTGAAGAAATTGGAATTTCCTTAACGGAAGGGTTTATGATGGAACCAGAGGCTTCTGTATCGGCTATGGTGTTTGCTCATCCAGAAGCACGTTATTTCAGTGTGTTATAATTAAAAGTAAAACTTTTACTAAAAGGAGACATAGACATACTGTGAAGACGATTATATTTACAGGCGGAGGTTCTGCTGGTCACGTTACGCCGAACTTAGCACTTATACCACATTTTCAAAAGAGCGGTTGGAAGGTGTGTTATATTGGTTCACATAATGGAATCGAAAAGACGATTATTGAAAAAGAAGGGATTTCTTATTATGGAATAGCGAGCGGAAAGCTTCGCCGTTATTTTGATTTAAAAAATATAAAAGACCCCTTTCTTGTTATGAAAGGGGTTATGGATGCGTATTTCCTTATTCGAAAGTTAAAACCGGATGTTATTTTTTCAAAAGGCGGCTTTGTGTCTGTACCAGTTGTAATTGGAGCGTGGCTAAACCGTGTTCCTGTTTTTTTACACGAGTCTGATATGACGCCTGGACTTGCAAATAAAGTTGCTCTTCGCTTTGCTTCGAAAATATTTGTTACGTTTGAAGAAGCGAAAAAACATTTACCGAAAGAAAAAACAGTATTTACTGGTTCACCTGTGCGAGAAGAGGTATTGCAGGGAAGTCGAAACAAAGGACTGCAATTTTTACGATTCACTGCATCAAAACCAGTTATTACGGTTATGGGAGGCAGCTTAGGAGCACGACGCATTAATGAAGCAGTACGCGGTGCGTTACCGAACCTCCTGCAAAACTATCAAATTGTTCATTTGTGCGGGAAAGGCAATATTGACGAAAAACTTGAGAATACACCGGGATACAAGCAATTTGAATATGTTCACGATGAACTTCCTGATATATTAGCGGCAACGGATATTGTCATTTCTCGTGCAGGATCCAATGCTATTTTTGAGTTTCTAACATTACAAAAGCCAATGTTATTAATTCCTCTTCCAAAATCTTCGAGCCGAGGAGATCAAATTTTAAATGCGCAGTCTTTTGAAAAACAAGGATATGGACGTGTGTTATTTGAAGAAGACATAACAGAAACGTTGCTAATTGAACATGTAGAAGAACTGTATAAAAATCGTTTGCAGTATAAAAGATCGATGCAGCAATATAACGGACAAGAAGCTTTGCAAACGATTATTGATTATGTAACGAAAGCATGATTTCATAGAAATCATGCTTTTGGAGCTGTTTGGAAAGCTGTTAACACCTTTTTTGCTTAATCTAATTCGCCTATAAACCATATTTCTTTGTCATTGTAATCAGGGTGAGTAAAAATTTCTGTATATCCTTTTACTTGTAATTCTTTAGGTATATGTAAGCCGAATTCTTTTTCGATATCGCGTTCTTGTGGTAATGAAATCCACTGTGGTCCATCCATGTATCTACGTAGAAAGCCTTCAAAAAATCGTTCTATCCCTTGTTTGCTAAATACAATTAAGATATGAGAAGTGTGTAAGTTAGGAAAAGAGACACCAAAATAAATACGATATTCTTTTTCAGTCACAGTTTTTAGATGGATTAAATGTTCTACTCGATTGATTGCTGTCTGTAAATAAAATCGTTTAATTGAGTTTGAATTACATTTTGCATGCATATAAGAAGGATTGAAGGGAAGATGAATAGACCAGCAACCTAAAGCAGAATGGTCGTTAGCATTTGGTAAAGAGCTTGTATGTATAGTCGTATACTTAAGGAAATTTCGGAATGCGCGCCTTAGACCACGGGTTTTCTTTTTTGAGTCATTGTTCCAAATCGATTGTTTCAAAGTAACACCTCGTAAACAATATTTTCTAGTTAAGCTGAAAATTCGAGTGGGAATGCTATTTGTTACTATAATAGCAGAAATTGGAGAATATCAGGAAAAATTTTCTTAAAAAATGAATAAACTAATAGTATGATGTAGTTAATTGGAAATTAGACCAATTATAGGTGCGTTACTATTTTAGCAGCATGATTAGAGGGGGGAGAGAATGAAACAGGATTTAAACAAAAAAATAGAAGCTCTAGAAACGGCAATTGATACAATGCAGGAGACGCTCTATGAGTTAAGAGCACAGCAAAGAGCAATGGACGAAGAAAGAGTTCAACAAGTAAAGGCACCAATTGAGAAGAAACAAGAAATTAGTATCCCTGTGCAAAATGTACGACAGGAAGAAAGAGTCATTAGCAAAGAAAGTGTGAAGGAACCGGAGATAAAGCAGGTAGATATATCTGCATTTAAGCCTGAACCATTTGACATTATAAAATTTTGTCAAACATGGCTACCACGTATTTTCGTTGCCATTATGCTGCTTGGGGTAATTTGGCTATTTAAAGCGGGAGTAGATGCAGGATTACTTACTCCAGCAATTCGTATTGTATTTGGCGTAGCATTATCAGTTGTTTTGTATTATGTAGGTGATATACAAATAAAAAAAGAACGTCAAGCGTTAGGTTTAGTATTAGCTGGAGGAAGTATTACAGGTATTGTTTTAACGACATTCGCTGCGCACTATTTGTATCATTTCTTTCCGGCAAGCATTGCATTTATATTCAACATTATTTGGATTATCCTCGGTATCTATTTAGCTAAGCGATATCAATCAGAGTATCTCGCTATATTTGTATCTGTAGGAGCCTTTTTTGTACCGTTCTTATTAAATAGTACGACACCTAATTCTTACATCTTCTTTGGATATGAAACAGTGTTAACGATTAGTTTATTATGGTATGCGTATAAAAATCGCTATCAATATTTATATATGGTATCTTACTCTGTTTCTGTACTTGTAACGTTTGTCTTTTTTGTAATTATGACCGTGTTACTAGGGAATTTACAGGTACAATTAACAATCATTTATGGATTAATTCATATTCTGCTTTTCTTGCATATGTTTATTGATCGAAGTTTTATTTATCAACCTAGAATGGCTTTGTTTAGTGCCAATGCAATCTTCTTTATTATGGCAATTGCGAAAATCCCGGATTTTACAACATGGGGATTGTTAATGAGTACAATAGTACACACTGTAATGTTTGTAACTGACTATATGAAAAATAAAAAATCGTCATTTACAGATCTTTTATTTGGTTTTGCGATGGGGTCGTTTAGTTTAGCGATTTTATATGAATTTAGTTTAGTAAATGGAGCAATTGTATTGATGTTACAAGGTTTTTTAGGTATTGTTACTTCTGCGAAATTAAAACAAGAAATCAAGTTTTATATCAGTGCGGTTATTTATGTAATCGGTATGTTGCAAACGCTTGTTAGTCCATTTGAGACATTCATGTCAGCAGCTTTTGTAGCCCATCTCATTTTAGTTGGAACATTTTATTATGGAATGATGAAAGTGAAACCAATGTTGCAACATTTTGGGAAATATGTGTATTCGATTACGTTATATGGCTTTATGATGCTTGTATTTATTACGATTACTAGAATAGGAGAGGTTCTTTCAACAGACGGAAGTATTATCAGTGTATTTGTCTCTCTTCTATGGATGATATATGCTTTAGTTTCAGTTTGGTTTGGACGTAATAGAGGAATGAATGAAATATTATACGCTGGATTAGTTGTGTTAGTTGTGACAGTTATTAAGTTATTCTTCTTAGATTTACCAGAAGTATCAATGATGATTCGTGCAGTATTATTCTTACTTATTGGTGGGCTAGGGATTGTTATTTCTAGAATGTTTTTCTCGAAAGAAAAAGGTGAGTAGTAAAAAAAGCAATCCATTTAGGATTGCTTTTTAAGATAGAGATAAAAGCACACTTTATGTTACAATAGCATAGATTTGACAGGGGAATTCTAATTGTTGATGCGTGTAAATATGGATGAGATTAGGAGTGACTACATTGGGGCTAAGTCTCTATGAAAATATTGCTCTAGTTGTTTGTTTAATATTGTATATTGGTAGTATTATAGTTTATATGGGACGGAACTTTTCACAAGAACGCAAATTAGAACAATCAGAAATTACAGCTGAATTAGATATGTTAAATGATAAGATGAATAAAAAAGCAAAAAAAGAGTCGTAAATGTCTTTTTTTAAAAAATTTTCCTGCCTATTTTTATATATGAAAGAGAGAGGTAGTATGAAATTTTACATCGCTTCAACATTTACAAATAAACAAATTGTCCGCCTTGTAGCAGATAAACTGAAGCAAGCAGGGTGGATTCATACATATGATTGGACAAAAAATGAAAAAGCAACAAATAGATTAGAATTACAAAGTATTGGACAAGCAGAAAAACAAGCTGTACGAGACGCAGACGTTTTTCTGCTTTTATTAAATGGAGGAAAAGGAAGTCATACCGAATTCGGTATGGCGCTTGCTTGGGAAAAGAAAATATTTGTATATAGAGGAAACAGTCCTTTGGATACAACGTTTTACCATTTACCGGAAGTGCATATAGTTGAAGGAAGTATAGAAGAATGTATAGAAGAAGTGTTAGGTGTTTCACAAGTTTGATTTTAGTTGCCACAAAATATATATTTAAAAATAAAGGATGTATAAAAGGAGCTATAAAACATGCATTTAGAACAAGGATGGAAAACGAATTTCTTAACAGTTGTACAGCAAAGTGAATATAAGAAAGGTGCAACTTTAGCACAATTACTATTTGAAGATGGGGAAGAAGTAGAAGAACTTGTTGATGATTATGGATATGAAGAGATTATTAATCGTGAACATGATGAGGAATTAGAAGAGATTTTAGGTGAAGACTTATTTTATGAACTTGAGCGTAACGTCTTTCTATCATCGCAGTCAAAAGAGAAGTTCATCTCTTTTATAAATGGACTAGGATTTCAGTTATTAGACTACATTGTGTTATTAGAATCAGAATTTCGTGTAGATAGTGCGATGTTTTTATCTGATACAATCAAGAAAATGGAGAAACGTTTTCCAAAATTCCCTTATGTAGAAGGTAGCCAAACAATTTTTGAGATGACATTAGAAGAAGCGATTGAGTTAATAGAAAATGTGTCGGGTCTTCAGATTAAAGACAATATGAATGTATAAAAAGAACGTGCTTGGCACGTTCTTTTTTATAGAATAATTGTATGTTTTGCGTTTGTATATTGCTTTTCAATGATTGCATTTAATCGCTCAACCTTTCGGATGCAAGATTGTATATGCTTCTCGACTTCTTGCAATTCTGTAAGGTGATGCGTTTCAATAGGATGAATTTGTAAGCTGAATTTTTCAAATTGAGCACTATATGTGATTTCTGCATAACCACTCATAATATCTGCCCTGTTTTGAAACAGATATTGTTTTGTTTTTTCGCAATATGTTACATTTTGAAATCCATATGATTGTAAAGTTTCGATGATTTTTGTAATTGTTACTGTATTCATTGTTTTTCCTCTTTAAGAAATTCGACTTAATCTCGCTATTTGCGGGCATTAAGCTCTCCACATTAAGACTGTGAGAAAGCCAAAATGATTGTTAAGAATAAATGCTGGTAAAAAACGATGCATGAAATTGATCATTAATGGAGCAGCCTTTTGATGACAAATTGACTGTATTAGTATAACATGAGCCTATTCAAGAAAGCGCTATCAATTTATTTTGAACATGAATTTTTATGTGTATTTTATAAAATTAAAATAAATGAAAAATAATTGTAATAAAGTAAAAAAATAGAGGACTCTTTCGTTGTTTCATCATATACATAGATAAGTAGAGCAAATGAAAGAGGTGAAGATGTTGAACTTTGATATTACAGGACAAAAAGCATATGTAAAAGATGGACCGTATCGAAATCAAATAGGGACCATAAAACGAAATAGCACGGAGAACGGTGCAAAATATGTGATTGTAATTGACGGCATGGATATTGATATTGAATTAAAAGATATTGTTTTAATTGATGTAGATGTTCGGCAATTTCATGATTGGTGTGAAGAGCAAGGTTATTTGTGAAATAAAAGATGTGGATGGTATTGAACACGCTTAAAATAGCGTGTTTTTTATTTATGCTGTAAGTATTATGATCTTTGATAAAAAATCTGAATTAATATCAGAATTAATTGACTATTAAGGTGTGGTGTAATAAATTATATGGTATAAAATGGTTATAGGTGTTGGGAGTAGTAAATTTATTTAAGATATCGCAGTTTAATATGCCTTATTAATAGGGAATCGTTTATGAAAAATCTTTAAATTGATATTACTACTGCTTTCTGCATTGCTTTCTCAACTTTGTTTTACTTTATTTCATTTTCCAAGTTGGATTACAATTCAAAAGACCCCAATGATGTTGATTATTGTGACATTTTTAAATGTATTGATGTGTGGTATCCTTTATCTTTTTGCATATATTAGAACAAGGAATTTATATGTGCCGATATTTATACATTTGTTATTCAACTTCCATACTCCTTTATTTCTCCCTCCACCAAGTATGTCTTTAGAATTATCTAGTTTAGTTCAGTTTTATAGTGTATTAATTTTGATATTTTGGCCGAAATTATTTAAACAAGAGAAAGTTGATTTTGAATCAGAAGAATTATTGGTTTTGGATAAAAAGAACATAAAATCTTTTTAATAAGTTGATGTAGTGAGGCTAGAACATATAATTTTCATTTTACCTACCATCTAAAAATTAGATGGTTTCTGTCATTATAAGAAAAACAAGAAAAACACCCTGGCAATCCAGGGTGTTTTCTTATAATGCAACTTCTTCAGTTTTATCGACTGCTTCATTGTACGTATTTACATCTAACTCTCCAAGCCATTTGCTAGAAATAAGACCAGCTGTCATAGAGCCGCTCACGTTTAAAGCTGTGCGTCCCATATCAATTAATGGTTCAACAGAGATTAATAGAGCGACAATTTCAATCGGCAAGTTCAGAGTAGAAAGTACGATAAGTGCTGCAAATGTCGCTCCGCCTCCGACACCAGCAACGCCGAATGAACTAATTGCAACAACAGCGATTAACGTTAAGATAAATTGCGGCTGCAGCGGGTCGATGCCAACAGTTGGCGCAACCATCATGGCAAGCATAGCAGGATAAATACCTGCGCATCCGTTTTGACCAATTGATACACCAAAGGAAGCAGCGAAGTTTGCAATTCCTTCTGAAACACCGAGCTTTTCTTTTTGCGCTTCAATATTTAACGGCATCGTACCTGCACTTGAACGTGATGTAAACGCAAATGTTAAAACGGGGAATGCTTTTTTCAAATATTGCACTGGGTTTAAACCAGAAAGAGCGATCAGTAATAAGTGAATAATAAACATAACAATAAGTGCTACATAAGATGCCAATACAAAATTACCAAGTTTTAAAATAGCTTGCACGTCACTTCCTGAAACGGTTTTTGCCATAAGAGCAAGTACGCCGTATGGAGTAAGACGTAAAATTAATGTGACCATACGCATGACGACAGCATATACGGCATCTAGCATATTCTTAAATTGTTCTGCTTGTTCTGGATATTTCTTTTTCACTCCTAAGAAGGCAATCCCAATTAATGCGGCAAAAATAACAACAGAAATGGTTGATGTTGGACGAGCACCTGTTAAATCTAGAAATGGATTTACAGGAAGTAGTTCCAATAATTTTTGCGGAATCGGTGTTTGCTCAATAGAAGTAAATTTTTCTTGTACTAATTTTAAGCGAGCTGTTTCTGCGCTGCCTTGCTGTAAGCCCGTTGCTTGTAAGTCAAAACCAGCACTTGCAGCAATTCCGACTGCAGCGGCAATTCCAGTTGTAAGAAGTAAAATGCCAATAATAAGACCGCTAATTTTCCCGAGATTATTAGTTAGTTTTAATTTTGTAAACGCTGAAATAATTGAAACTAAAATAAGCGGCATAACGATCATTTGTAATAACTTAACATAACCACTTCCAATTAAGTTAAACCAATTATTAGATTGGATGATGACCTCGGAAGTTGGTTTATAAAAAAGTTGTAAAATAAGTCCAAATATAATTCCGAGTCCGAGTGCGGTAAATACACGTTTATTAAAAGAAAGGTGTTTCCGTTGCATATAATACAATACACCGAGTAATAGGAGCATAATGATGACGTTTATGCTAACTAACAATGTACTCATACTGTTTTCCCCCTTCAAATCTGTTACAAATAAATATATTCCAATAAAACCTATAAGTCAACTATGAAATGGGGAGGGTATAAAAAAAGATGGCATATATGCCATCTTAATGTCCAATTCCTGGTGTAAGAAGGAATGTCGTATAGTATGTAAACCCAATGAAGAAGACTGTTAAATATGCGCCAAATACATAAATGTACATACGCTCTGTTAATTTTAAATAACTTAAAAGTACAAAAAATCCTGTTTGTCCTAAAAATAATAGTGCTGTCCCATACATATCCCCTAAATAAAACATTACGGAAAAAATACCAGTCCAAAAGCCGAGAACGCGAAACATGCGCTCCATCCCATTCCCCTCCCTTTGTATGAACTCAATACTCTCCTTAATTATAATGCACTTTTCTAACTATTGTAAACATTTACAAAATAATAAGAAGCCAGTATAATCTGGCTTCTTATTTTACACATGAAGATGATAATTACAAGACTTACAACCTGTTTCGAACATATTATCATTATGTGTTAATTCCATGTTCGGAAATAGAACTTCAAAGATCCCTTTCATCATATCGACATGCATGTTACAAACTTCTTTTGGATGATGAATGGCAACTTCTTTAAATGGGCAATTGTATACGTCATAGAAAATTTTTGATCCATCGGTGCTTAGTTCAAATTCTGGAGATAAGCCCGCTGTTGTTAAAGCCTCTTTGGCAATTTGTACTTTTTGTTCAACCGTTAATTCATTTTCATTAATGTTTAAGCGATTTAGCTGTTGTTCCATTAATTCTTTACCAAACTTTTTACCCGTTTCATAAAGTGCTTTCTCACCAACTTCACCTAAGCTAAGTAATGTATTGCAAGCAATTTGTGCTAACAATTGATAATCGCGAAACGGAAATTGCAGTTGAATGACATCATCTGATAAGACATATAACCGGCTAGGTCTGCCGCCTTTACCTGTTTTTTTTGTTTCCGATTTTAACATATTTACATCTTCTAGCTTTGAAAGATGTAAACGCGCAACATTCGGATGAATATCAAATTCGTCAGCAATTTCTTGTACGGTTACCTCAGCGTGTTTTTGAGAAATATATTTATAAATATAATAGCGTGTTGGATCAGAAAGTACGTTTGTAATTTTTAAAGCTTGTTCCATGAGAATCGCCACCTTTATCGGTTTATCTGAGATAACAATATTATAATATAGATAACGTTGTATAACATGTTTTTGGGCAATGATTCATTAATTGTTCATAAATTCACAAACTTTCTTGGTATAAAAAATCAGAAAATATCTCCATGAAAATAGAAAATTTGCCATTTTTCTTTTCATGATGGTCATGATATATAAAGAGTGAGGAGGCGATAACAGTGAATGCTGTCGAACAATTTGCCGACACAATTATGAAAGAAGCATGTAGGTTGCGGGCATCAGATCTTCATATTGTGCCGCGTCATGAAGATGCTGTTGTACAATTGCGTATTGGAAAAGATTTAGTAACAAAGCATCATACTTCAAAAGAATTTTGTGACCGACTTGTATCACACTTTAAGTTTTTAGCAGCTATGGATATTGGTGAAAGGAGAAAGCCGCAAAATGGTGCATTGCAGATGAAAGTTGATGATGAGGAGGTATATTTACGCCTTTCTACTTTGCCAACTGTGCATCATGAAAGTCTCGTAATTCGGTTGCACTTACAAACTGCGGTACCGAACCTCTCTCATCTTTCATTATTCCCAAATTCCGCAAAAATACTTCTCTCTTTTTTACATCATTCGCACGGGTTAATTATTTTCACAGGACCGACAGGATCGGGGAAAACGACAACGATGTACGCTCTTTTAGAAGTAGCAAAGAAGGAACAGACTCGCCGCATTGTGACACTAGAAGATCCAGTGGAAAAGAAAAAAGATGGACTATTACAAATTCAAATTAATGAAAAAGCGGGTATTACGTATGCAACTGGATTAAAAGCGATTTTACGCCATGACCCAGATATTATTTTAGTAGGAGAAATCCGAGATGAAGAAACAGCAAAGGTGGCGGTTCGAGCAAGTTTGACGGGACATTTAGTTATGACAACATTGCATACGAATGATGCAAAGAGTGCAGTGCTACGTTTAATGGATTATGGTATTTCACTCTTAGAAATTGAACAATCTCTACTAGCAGTAGCAGCGCAGCGACTCGTGGAATTAAAATGTCCATTTTGCAAAGGGAAATGTTCGCCGTTATGTAAAAAAATGCGTCACGTACGCCGAGCGAGCATTTATGAACTATTGTACGGTGATGAATTGAAAGAAGTCATCTATGAAGCAAATGGAAAACAAGCAACGTACCAATATACAACGATCCAAGATGAATTAAGAAAAGGGTATGCACTAGGATTTATTGAAGAAGATGTTTATGTTTAAGAAAGAAAAGTGGCGGTTACATGAACAAGCATTGCTGCTGCGAAGGCTTGGCGAACTTTTAGAGAAAGGATACTCTTTATTACATGCATTAGAGTTTTTACATTTTCACTTAACCCCGCGTAAGCAAATACAGCTTCAAGATGCTGCTGAAGAATTTAAAAAGGGAAGCAGCTTACATGATGTATTTTATAAACTTGCATTTCATCCCGATATTTTAAGTTATTTATTTTATGCAGAGCAGCATGGTGACATTGCCTTTGCCTTGCAGCAAGGGAGCTCACTCCTTGGCAGAAAAGATAAACATCAAAAAAATATGATGAAAGTGCTGCGCTATCCATTTGTTCTTTCTTTGTTTTTATTAGGTATTCTCCTTGTATTTAACCTAGTTCTTCTTCCACAGTTCTCTACTTTATACCGTTCACTCCGCGGATCATCTACTTCATTTACAGACAGTATTTTAACAGTTATTCAAGCACTTCCGTATGTTATGGGAGGCGTTGTTGTTGCAATTGGCACTGCAGTACTCATCTATATGCTGTATGTAAAAAGGTTGCATCCGGTTACGAGAATGGATATTTGTATGAGAGTGCCTCTTATAAAAATGTTTTTTAAATTAACGAACTCACACTATTTTGCAATTCAATTAAGCGGCCTTTTACAAGGTGGGTTATCTATATTAGAAGCGCTAACGTTAATGAAGGAGCAAAAGCATCATTTGTTTTTTCAATGTGAAGCTCTCAAAATACAGGAGTTATTAACGGTAGGTGAACATCTAGATTCTATTATGATGAATCGTTCGTATTATGAACAGGAGCTCGCTTACATTATTAAACATGGACAAGCAAATGGAAATTTAGCAACTGAGCTTGCCGACTATAGTGAAATGACAGTAGAAAAAATCGAAGAGAAAATTAATCGTATTTTATTTGTTATACAGCCCCTTTTGTTTGCATGTATCGGAATGGTTGTTGTGCTTATGTATTTAGCGATGATTATGCCAATGTTTCAAATGATGGATTCTATTTAGGAGGCGAGTTCCGTGAAAAATGAAAAAGGCTTTACACTGTTAGAAATGTTGCTTGTTATGGTTGTCATTTCTGTGTTACTACTGCTTATTATTCCAAATGTAGTAAATCAACGTTCTTCTGTACAAGGAAAGGGATGTGATGCCTTTGTAAAATCAGTTGAATCACAAGTACAAGCATATCAATTAGAATATAATAAAATCCCAACAGTGGATGATTTATATACGGGAAAGTATATTACATCTAAAACTTGTCCAAAAGGGGAGAGTATTACAATTGATACTGCAAATGGAGAGGTTAAAGTTGTAGGGAAATCGTGAAGAAAAATGGTTTTACTCTATTAGAAATGCTCATCGTATTAAGTGCTATTTCTACTTTAAGTGTAGTAACGTATTTTAATTTAACGTCGATTTATGAAAAACAAAAGATGAATCAGTTTATGCAGCAGTTTTCTCAAGACATCCTTTTCATGCAACAAGTAGCGATGAGCCGCCATAACCGTCACACATTACGGTGGTTTCCTAATCAAGCTTCGTATACCATTACATCGTCAGGAGAAACAAATCCTGTTCTCGTTCGTTACTATCCATCTGATATACAGGTGAATGTAAACACATTCCCTAATCCAATGAGTTACGGGCCGGACGGTAATATTAATAGAGGCGGAACAATTATTATTTCTTATAAATCCAAAACGTACCATGTTGTATTTCAACTTGGGAGAGGAAGATTTACGTATTATGAAGTGTGACAAAGGTTCGGTTATGCTAGAAATTCTTGTGTCTCTTAGTTTATTAATGATGGCGGTTTCGCTTTTGCTTCCGCAAACGCTTCTTATTATGCAGGAAAGAAAAAATATCCAGTTAAGGTACAAAGCGCAGCTACTTTTGAAAGAAGCGGCAGCAGTATATATGTATGATCATATCGTTTCGCCAGTAATCGAAAAGCGATATGAACATACGGTATACACAATTCAATGGAAGAGCGAAAAGGTGTGCGTAATGTGGAAAGATAGTAAACAGCGTGAGAATGAACGGTGTCGTTATGTTAAAAAATAAACAAGCCGGGTTTACGTTATTAGAAGTTATGATATGTTTTCTGTTTGTATCTGTATTTTTTCTTCTTCTCCCGCGTCTTCAAGTCCTCTTTATAGAACCTCCGTACCCTAAACAAATTACGAATTGGGAATGGAACGTTTTTTTAGAGCAAGTGCAAATTGAGTTTCGTGATGTAGAGGAAGGAAATAGTGGAGAAGGGAAAGTGGTTTTCAAAACAAAGGCAGGAGAACATATCACATATGTTAAGTCTGGAAATAATGTTGTTCGGAAAGTAAATGGAGCAGGACACGAAGTTCTTTTACAAAAAGTAGAGGGCATTTCTTATCAATTAGCAGCTCATACATTAATGATACGTGTACAGGATATAAGCGGTAAAGTATACGATGGTGTTGTGACCCGTTATTCTGCTGTTGAGGTGAAAGGATGAAATCGGAAAGTGGATTTACAATGCCGGGAACAATGATCCTCCTATTTTTACTCATGTCTTTTTTTCTATATGAGACGAGTATATTTTTATCAGATCAAAAATTTTATACAGAAGCAGAAGAATTATTTATATTAGAAGAAATAATGAACCAAGCTGTTGTAGATGTGAAACAAGAATTAAAAGCCCCAATGGGAAAACGAGAATTTTTTTATACGTATGAAACAGGAGAAGCAAAGGGAGATTACACAATGGTAGACGGGAATGCTTTTATTACTTTACAATGTACGACAAAACGAAAGCGCGCAAGTAAAGTTAGCTTTCGTTATAATATAAATAACGAAGCGATTACGAATTGGCAAGAGGAGAGAGGATGACATGCAAACATTATATATAACAGGTTTTATGGGATCGGGGAAAACAACAGTTGGTAAAGCGTTAAGCAGTGCACTTCATATGACGGTTATTGATACAGATCAATGTATTGAAGAAAAGACAAAGAAACTGATTCGGGATATCTTTTCAGAAGAAGGAGAAGATGAGTTTCGAAAGTATGAAAGTGAAATGCTGCAATCATTACCGACACATGATTGTATTATTACAACTGGAGGAGGAATCGTTGAAAAAGCGGAGAATCGAAAGTGGATGAAAGAACATGGAACTGTAATTTATTTGTACTGTGATCCATATGTCATTGCGGAACGAATTGCTGGGGATACAACAAGACCGTTATTTCAAAAAGAGAATATCCAATCGTTTATCGAGAAATTTGAAAAGCGCCAAGCTTATTATGAAGAAGCAACGGTGAAGATCGACACGACAAATAAAAGTATTGAAGCAATTGTTCAAGAAATTCAAGGGCTGATTAATAAATAAAAAAGTGGACATACTAATCTAGTAGAGGTGATAGATATGTCTACAAATGATTATATAAGATATGTCACACAACAATTTGTATCGTATATGGATGCTCCAAAAGAGGACCGAAAACAAAAACGGCAACAGCGCCGTGAAGAGAGAGAACCATTTTTAAATCGTTGGTTTGGTATGTTACCGGTAAGTGCTGCAATCTTTTATCGTCAAATGAAGAAAAAGAAATCGAGTTAAGTATTGCCATGGAATCATTTACAACTAGAAAAGGGTTTCATGTCATAGTACAATTTCTACGGCAAGTTGAACACGCCGTATATTCGGCAATATGACCTAGAAAAGAAGCTCCCCTGCTTACAAGCAGTGGAGCTTCTTTTTTATGCGTTAAACTTCAGCTTCAGTCACCTGTTTAATTTTATTACTAATCCAAAGGAACCCAGCTCCAATTCCTATTGAAATGCACCAACCAACTCCTGTCATAATCGCTTTCATTTCTCCATATCCGTCTACTCCAAATTTAGAAATCATATAGATCTTAATACCGCTAAGTACAATAAATTGTAAGCCAAAAAAGAAAGTAAAGTATTGGAACGATGAAAAGAGGCGTGGGTCACGATATAACAATTGCGATTTCTTTCGATCATCCCCTTGCAATGCAGCAAGGTCAGCTGCGAAATATAGCATGAGGGGTTGTTTGATAAAAATAGTACATATCACAACAATACCAAGTACAATGTGATAGTACACGTCGTTCCATAACATTTTTTCAGCTGAGCCGGAAAGTAAATCTACGCTTGTATTTACAATCATCGTAATGAGGATAAAAAAGCCGGTCACATGAAATTGCCGTTCTTTCTTAAAACAATACAGTGTATAAAAAATGCCCGGCACAGAAGAAAGGAGCATGGCATAATATGCATCCATATATTGTTTGCCGAATTTCCAAATAACAAATGGAAAGATGAGATAAAAAATAATATCGTAGATAGCTTTTTTGTTTTGTTTCATTGAACTCCTCCTTTTTTGTATTGTACAATAAAATTTCTGAATATTAAACTTGTTTATATAATGATTAAAACGCTTTCATTTTTTTAGGTTTGTTCACAAAATTGTCTAAAATACACTTTGATACTATGGTAATGTTGCTTTATAATGGAACTAAACATCTATACATGCATACATTAATTGTGAAATAAATAACATATTGAGTTTATATAAATGTAAACGTTATCAAAGGAGAGGTGGTACAAATGAGTAAATTTTTCTTCGATCAAAATCCTGCAACACTTGAGGATGGAAGATTAATAGAATATGCAGAAACGATTTATGGAAAGGGCGGCCGTTCTGTATTAGAGAACTTAGTTTTAAAGGCATCTATTCGACTGCGCGATCGTTATCCTCATAAGTCAGATGAGCAGATTTCTTACCTTGTGAATCAAGAGTTGCATGATATGTTTCAAAAATATGTGTAAGGAGAGGGAATTCCCTCTCCTTATTTTTTGTATAAGGGGAATGTTGATTGCGAAAACTAATGCCGAAGTATATACGAGTGGGGTGAACAAAATGAGTAACGGAGCAGGCGGTTCAAAGAAGAATAAAGAAACGGATGCAAATCATGTAAGTGCAAAAGATAGAGAATATCAAAAGAGAATGACAAAGATTCATCAGCAAGAACATAACGATGGCCGAAAATATAATGGGAAAATCTAAAACGAACTGTTACTGTCTAACATAAAAAAGCTCCTTGTAGAAGGAGTTTTTTTACGTTAGAAAATGATTCGCTGTTACATAAAAGAGGCCACCGTTTATAATTTGCATCGTAATGCGCGGCTCATATTGTTCTTGCAAGGCTCGTTTTTCTATTTCGTAGCTTTCTGGTAATTCATCACTTTCTTCGTAAAAACGGTTTAATAGTTGTAAATCGTGATTCCAACGAATATTTGCTTCTTCAGCCCATGAGTGATCGTCTGATGCAATGATACGTTTCATAGCTTCTTCAATTCTAGTTAGCCCGCTTTGCGGTTTAATAATTGGCGTTAATGTAAAGCAAAAATCAGGGATTTTTGGTGTAAGACGAAGCGCTGTTAATGCCTCGTGAAAATTTGCAATCATCGCACCGGAAATAAGGTGAATCCCAATGGAATGCAGCATATCTTTTTTTCGATCACACTGATAGGAGACCTTTATATTGACGCCAAGCCAAGGGTGAAGTGGAGTGTTTGTTTTTCCATTCGAGTGTACATCTTCAAATAAACGAATATAAGCACCTAATTCTTTCGTTGCTTGAAAAATTTGATGTAAGCGCGGAGAACCGTAGTGAATGAACTCGCCTTCTTGCTCCTCATGTTTTGCATCAGTAATGAATGTAAGACGCATCGGATTTGGTATCCCGCCCGTTTTCTCAAGATAATGCCAGTAAAATGGGCGGTTCATCAGTAGTTTGTCCATTTCAATCGTTAATTGAACGTCTAATAAATGAGGAAAACGCTGCAAAATTTCACAGCCGTTTGCCTCAAAAAAACAATGTAAATAATGATGAATTTCATTTTGCTGCATAGCCATGCACCCCGGCATCATTTCGTTTGGCAAATTCAATAATAGACGTTAAATTTTCCATTTTAATTCGGATTTCCCCTTCGTTTTTGGAATGAGCAAAAATATCATGAATGTGTGCATCGATATTTTTCATATTAATTCTTGTTAAAATTTCATCTAAATCACCAATGACGCGCTCAAATAAGTCAATTTTTTCATACAACAGTTTTAAAATATGTTCTTCTACTGTATGTTTCGTTGCCAAATTATAAATATGAACGTCATGCTTTTGCCCAAGGCGATGAATCCGTCCAATTCTTTGTTCAAGGCGCATCGGATTCCAAGGAAGATCATAGTTGATCATGTAATTACAAAATTGTAGATTAATGCCTTCACCGCCTGCTTCTGTCGCAATTAATACTTGGGCATGGTTTTGAAATAGTTCTTTCATCCAATCTTTTTTACCACGTTTAAATCCGCCGCGAAATGGTACAGACGAGATGCCGTGCTGCTTTAAAAACCATTGTAAATACATTTGAGAAGCACGGTATTCTGTAAAAATGACAACTTTATCATTAATTTCTTTTATGATTTCTAATGCTTTATTTGCTTTTGAATTAGCGGAAATACCATTAATTTTCTCCATTAACACGTCTATGTATGGATCTACTGTATACTGCTCATTTTCTTTTTGCCGCTTTTCTACATGTTTTTTGAGTGAGAAATAAACAGCTTCGCGGCTGCTACATGCTTCGCGTTTTAATGTTAACGCAGAAAATGCTGAGGTAAATACATCTTGTCTTTTCCATCCTTCAATTGCATTGTATAAAGCTTTTTCTTGTTCATTGAAGTCGACAAAGAGCGTATGAACGTGTCGTTTTGGCCATTCGATGCCAGTGTCGTGTCGTCGATTCCGTACCATTACTTTATTAATGAGTTCTTTTAAATGTTCATCTGTTTCAGCTGTGCGATTTTTTGAAGCGTAATATTCTTCAAAATTAGATTGGTTGCCAAGATGGCCGGGTTTTAATAACGAGACAAGATTAAAGATTTCATCAATGCGATTTTGAACAGGTGTTGCGGTAAGTAATAAACAAAATTTTTTCTTTAATAGTTGCGCAAATTCATAGTTTTTCGTTTTGTTGTTTTTTAGTTTATGTGCTTCATCAATAATAATGAGGTCATATTCTAAATTTAAAACGATATCACGATGCGGAGAGCGCTTTGCTGTATCGATAGATGATACAATAACGTCAGCTTGCTCCCAGGAATAACTTTTTCGCTGCATGGCGGCTGGAATGAAAAATTTTGTATTTAGTTCATAGGCCCATTGTGAAACGAGAGATGCAGGTACAAGAATAAGTACTTTTTTCACAAGTCCGCGCACCATATATTCTTTTAAAATAAGTCCAGCTTCAATTGTTTTTCCAAGACCAACTTCATCTGCTAAGATTGCTTTTCCGTTCATTTGTTCAATGACAGTTTGCGCTACTTCTAACTGATGAGGAAGTGGCGTGAAATTAGGTAAATGCTTAGGCGCCTGTAGCCCGTCAAATGTTGGAATGAGAAGGGACTGTTCAGTTTGATATGCGAGATGAAATAGTTCCCAGTTTGTCCACGGACCATCTTCTTCTATTCGTTTTAAGAAGTTTTCTTGCCAAGAACGTTCTATTGAAATTTCGACATTCATGGATTATATCTCACCTTCTATAAATTCTAAATTATTTTTTTAGCTAGAATATTGATGAAACGACTCGAAAAATGTTAGGATAATGGTGTGAAATGTGTGGAATCTTTCGTATTTTATCCAAGAAAGCACTTTTTTATTTACGCTTTCATAAAAAAATAGAGCGAGATTCCGTATATCCCATCTTTTCAGTATTGAAAATGTTTAGAAATGGGAAGCCAACTTTTATTGATTTGTCTTAGAAAGCGTAAGGGGGAGAGAACATGATTACGTTACAACGTACACCGCTATTTGATGTATACGCGAAGTATGGTGGGAAAACAATTGATTTTGGTGGTTGGGAATTGCCAGTTCAATTTTCAAGCATTAAAGAAGAACATGAAGCTGTTCGTACAGAAGCAGGTCTTTTTGATGTTTCTCACATGGGAGAAGTAGAAGTAAAAGGTGCAGATAGTTTAGCATTTTTACAACGTGTAGTTACAAACGATGTCTCTATCTTAAAGGTAGGCGGAGCACAATATACGGCAATGTGTTACGAAAATGGTGGTACAGTAGATGACTTATTAATCTACAAACGCGGCGAAGAAGACTATTTACTAGTAATCAATGCATCAAACATTGATAAAGATTATGAGTGGTTAGTTTCTCATGTAAGCGGCGATGTGCAAGTAGTCAACGTTTCTAGTGAAATTGCACAACTTGCAATTCAAGGACCAAAAGCAGAGGGCATTTTACAAAAAGTTGTATCAGAAGATTTGAAAGAAATTAAGTTCTTTAAATTTAAAGATAATGTTCTTGTAGATGGTGTAGAAGCACTTGTATCTCGTACTGGTTATACAGGTGAAGATGGATTTGAAATTTACTGTAAGAGCGAAGAGGCTGCAAAGCTTTGGGGAAAACTTCTTGAAGTAGGCGAAGAAGACGGCTTAAAACCATGTGGCTTAGGAGCGCGTGATACACTTCGTTTTGAAGCAACACTACCTCTTTATGGTCAAGAGTTATCAAAAGATATTACACCAATTGAAGCTGGAATTGGTTTTGCAGTAAAACCAAATAAAGAAATGGACTTCTTTGGAAAAGAAACGTTAAAGGAACAAAAAGAAAACGGTGCACCTCGTAAATTAGTCGGCATCGAAGTAATTGAACGTGGTATCCCGCGCACGCATTACCCAGTATATGTGGGCGAAGAAAAAATCGGGGAAGTTACAAGTGGTACACAATCTCCAACGTTAAAGAAAAGTATCGGTTTAGCGTTAATTGATGTGAAATATGCAGCAGTTGATACAGAAGTGGAAATTGAAATTCGTAATAAACGCGTCAAAGCAGTTGTTGTTCCAACACCATTTTATAAACGTTCAAAGTAACGGGGAGAGGGGAAAATTTCATGTTGCATCGTTATCTTCCAATGACAGAAGAAGACAAAAAAGAAATGTTACAAGCGATCGGCGTTCAAACGATTGATGAGTTATTTTCTGATATTCCAGAAAGCGTTCGTTTCCAAGGAAATTTAAATATTAAACAAGCAAAATCAGAACCAGAACTTTTAAAAGAACTGTCTGAGCTTGCTGGTAAAAATGCAAACTTAAAAGACTACGCTTCTTTCTTAGGAGCAGGTGTATATGATCATTATGCGCCAGTAATTGTAGATCATGTTCTTTCTCGTTCAGAATTTTATACAGCTTATACACCGTACCAACCAGAAATTTCACAAGGGGAATTACAAGCAATCTTTGAATTCCAAACAATGATTTGTGAACTAACAGGTATGGATGTAGCAAACTCTTCTATGTATGACGGAGGTACATCGTTAGCAGAAGCGGCAATGCTAGCAGCGGGTCATACTCGTAAAAAGAAAATTCTTGTTTCTAAAGCAGTTCATCCGGAATCAAGAGCAGTTCTTGAAACATATGCAAAAGGTCAACACCTTGAGGTTGTTGAAGTTGATTATAAAGATGGTGTAACAGATTTAGACGTATTACAAAGCGAAGTGGATGATACAGTAGCTTGCGTAATCGTTCAATATCCAAACTTCTTTGGACAAGTAGAGAAACTAGCTGATATTGAGAAAATCGTTCATCAGCAAAAATCATTATTCATCGTGTCTTCTAATCCATTATCATTAGGAGCATTAACACCGCCTGGTAAATTTGGTGCGGATGTTGTTGTAGGCGATGCACAGCCATTTGGTATTCCAACACAGTTTGGCGGCCCGCACTGCGGTTATTTTGCAACGACGAAAGCATTTATGCGTAAAATTCCAGGACGCCTTGTTGGACAAACAGTGGATTCTGAAGGACAACGTGGTTTCGTATTAACGCTGCAAGCACGTGAGCAACATATTCGCCGTGATAAAGCGACGTCTAATATTTGTTCAAACCAAGCGTTAAACGCATTAGCAGCTTCTGTTGCAATGACAGCACTTGGAAAACAAGGTGTGAAGGAAATGGCACGTCAAAACGTTTCTAAAGCACAATATGCAAAACGTCAACTTGAAGCAAAAGGCTTTACAGTAACATTTGCTGGACCGTTCTTCAATGAATTTGTTGTAGATTGCAAACGTCCAGTACAAGAAGTAAATGATGCATTGTTAGCAAAAAATATCATCGGTGGTTACGACCTTGGTCGTGATTATAAAGAACTTACAAATCATATGCTTCTAGCTGTAACAGAGTTACGCACAAAAGAAGAAATTGACACACTTGTAAACGAAATGGGGGCTATCCAATGAAGAACCAAGATCAAGCACTTATTTTTGAGATGAGTAGAGAAGGACGCATAGGATATAGCTTACCCCAATTAGATGTAGAAGAAGTAAAATTAGAAGACGTATTTGAGAGCGAGTATATTCGCACGGAAGATGCAGAGCTTCCTGAAGTATCAGAACTTGATATTATGCGCCATTACACAGCACTTTCAAACCGTAATCACGGTGTTGATTCTGGATTCTATCCATTAGGATCTTGTACGATGAAGTACAATCCGAAAATTAATGAAAATGTAGCGCGTTTCCCTGGCTTTGCACATGTTCATCCGCTTCAAGATGAAAAGACAGTGCAAGGTGCAATGGAATTAATGTATGACTTACAAGAGCATTTAAAAGAAATTACAGGTATGGATACTGTAACGCTTCAACCAGCAGCAGGAGCGCACGGTGAATGGACAGGATTAATGTTAATTCGTGCATATCACGAAGCAAATGGCGATTTTAAACGTACGAAAGTAATCGTTCCTGACTCTGCTCACGGAACAAACCCAGCTTCTGCAACAGTAGCAGGGTTTGAGACGATTACAGTACAATCTAACGAAAATGGTCTTGTTGATTTAGAAGACTTAAAGCGTGTTGTGAACGAAGAAACAGCAGCGCTTATGTTAACAAACCCCAATACACTTGGTCTATTTGAAGAGAACATTTTAGAAATGGCAGAAATCGTCCATAATGCAGGCGGTAAATTGTACTATGACGGTGCAAACTTAAATGCGGTATTAAGTCAAGCTCGACCAGGGGATATGGGATTTGACGTTGTGCATTTAAACCTTCATAAAACATTTACAGGTCCGCATGGCGGCGGTGGTCCAGGTTCTGGTCCAGTAGGTGTAAAAGCAGATTTAATTCCGTTTTTACCAAAGCCAATTTTAGAGAAAACAGAGAGCGGTTACCACTTTAATTACGATCGTCCACAAGCAATCGGACGCGTAAAACCGTTCTATGGTAACTTTGGTATTAATGTTCGTGCGTATACGTATATTCGTTCTATGGGGCCAGATGGACTTCGTGCAGTAACAGAATATGCAGTATTAAACGCGAACTATATGATGAGAAGATTAGCTCCATTCTACGATCTTCCATTTGACAGACATTGTAAACATGAATTTGTTTTATCTGGTCGTCGTCAAAAGAAACTTGGCGTACGTACGCTTGATATTGCAAAACGTCTGCTTGATTTCGGCTACCATCCACCAACAATTTACTTCCCATTAAATGTGGAAGAATGTATTATGATTGAGCCGACAGAAACAGAATCAAAGGAAACATTAGATGGATTTATCGATACGATGATTCAAATCGCAAAAGAAGTGGAAGAAAACCCAGAGGTGGTTCAAGAAGCGCCGCATACAACAGTAATTAAGCGTCTTGATGAAACAATGGCAGCACGTAAGCCGATTTTACGCTATCAAAAACCATCTATGGTACAAGTTTAATAATTAATAATAATTTGTAGAGAACTCGCTATATGCGAGTTCTTTTTATATATAAATACAAATTGAAAAACTGACAGAAAAGCATTTTTTTAAATGGGCGAGAGGGACTAGCCGTGCATAGGAGCGGTCAGGGCCTTTTTTTACCACATGCGAAGTGAAAACAAGGAGAGAAAGCAAAGTGCATGCTTCTTTTTTCTTCGTAGCAGCGACTTATATGTTGAAAAATCAAAATAGATTTATATATTATGACCAAAAATGTCATTACCTAAAAAAGATGTTACAAAATCGCAGGTTTTATGTAAGATTGGAGAATTATCACACTTTCTCAACATTTTTGTTGAAAAAGTCCCTTTGATAAAAGTGTGTATTTTTGTTAGAATTTTATTGAAATTAAAGTAAATGGGAAGCAGAAATGTCAATTTTTCATACATATGTGAACGAATGAACAAGGGGATGAAAAAGATGGGCTATAAGCGTTGTAGGATGGTGTACCATTTAGAAAATGGTGATATGATTAAGGATATTAAAGAGTTTTATTACCAAGATACAGAAAAAATGTTAGAGAGAGTGAAGCATCACGTATTAGATAACAAGAGTGTAACAGCAATTGATAGTAAAGGAACACTTATTCCAATTGCTTGTCATGATATTGTGAAAGTTGAGTTAGATCATTTACAGGAAAGTTAGCCTTGAGTCGTAGGGGATAATTCGTTACAATAAATGAGTAATTAGAGAGGAGTTCGTTATGGGTAGTAAAAGACATTTCTATATGTTTATTGTTGCGTTTTTACTTGTTGCAGCATTAACGGTATATTTAATTATTGATAGCCATTGGTATAACACAGTACATCCAGCATTTCTTATTTTTATGTATGTTGGAATTGCGATTGTAAGCTTTGGTATGAGAGATGAGATGTTAAATCGCTTTGAGAAGTGATACATATATGAAAGACCAACAGGGAATTGTTGGTCTTTTTTTGTTGCCAAAAATAGAGAAGTGTGTATATACTGTATATATAAGATATGTACAGTATATACACACTGTGGAGGTAAATATGAATATTATTATTTCAAACTCTTCACCAGATCCTATTTATGAACAGATTAGTAAACAGCTTCGGCAGCTAATTTTAAATGGGAATTTACAAGGTGGAGAGCAATTACCGTCTATCCGAAGTTTAGCGAAGGAATTACAAATTAGCGTCATTACGACGAAACGAGCGTATGAAGAGCTTGAAAAAGAAGGGTATATTGAGACAGTTGCTGGAAAAGGGACGTATGTTTCTGTGCAAAATAATGAGCTCATACGAGAACAAAGGTTGCGATTGTTGGAAAGTAAAGCTGAAGAAGTAGTAAATGAAAGTAAACTTCTCCAGCTGTCTCTTGAAGAGTTGCAGCATATGATTGCGTTTCTATATAAGGGGGAATAAGACACATGCTAGAATTAAAAAATGTTTGTAAAGACTATCAAGGTTTTTCTATCCGAAATGTAAATTTTAAACTGCCACGCGGATATATTATGGGGTTTATTGGAGCAAACGGATCAGGAAAAAGTACTACAATTAAAATGATTATGAATTTAGTAAAACGAAATAGTGGTGAAATTTATATTTTCGGTAAGGACAATCAAAAACATGAAAAAAAAGTAAAGCAAAATATCGGCTTTGTATACGATGAAAATCATTACTATGAAGATTTAACGTGTGAACAAATGAAACGGATTGTTGCCCCGTTATATAAAAAGTGGGATGAAGCACAATATGAATCTTATATGGAACGATTGCAAGTTCCGAAAAACAAAAAGATTAAACAGCTATCAAAAGGAATGAAAATGAAATATGCCATCGCAATGGCGCTGTCACATCATGCTGAGCTTATCATTATGGACGAACCAACAGCAGGGTTAGATCCGGTTGTCCGAAGCGAGCTGCTTGATATATTGCAAGAAATTGTAATGGAAGAGGAAATATCCGTGTTATTTTCTACACACATTACAACGGATTTAGAAGGAATTGCCGATTATATTACATTTATCAATGAAGGTGAAATCATATTTACTGGAGAGAAAGACGAACTACTGGAGAATTACATCATCGTAAAAGGAAGCAATGATTTGTTAGACGAAGAAGGAAAAGAACTGTTTATCGGTTTAAGAAAAAATAAATATGGATTTGAAGGATTGGCGCGTGATAAACAGGCAGTTGTAGATTGGTTCGGCCAAGAAGTTGTATTGGAAAAGCCGACGCTTGATGAGATTATCGTGTATACGGCGAAGGGGAGAAAGAGAAATGCGTCAGCTTGTATTTAAAGACTTGTATTTTCTACGCACCATGTGGATATTTTGTTTGGTGTTTTCGGCTTGCTTGTTTATAACGAATCCATCTGATCCAACCGTTTTTTCTGCAAGCTGTTTAATATCAGTAATGGTATCTCTTCAGTTGTCCATAGCAGCGGATGAAAAGAATGGCAGTGAAAAAATCATTGCTAGTTTACCAATAGACTGGAATAATATTGTTACTTCAAAATATATAACTTTTATAATTGTAACAATTATAGCGATTGTACTAACAACAACAGTCGTTTGGAGCATGAGAGGAATGACTGTAATTGAAGATATTCGTGTATACCATCCTTATTTCTATATCGAACTCAAGTGGTATACAGTGCTAAGAAGTATTATAACGCCTTTTACATACATTGCATTATTCTTACCTGTTTATTATGGAACTGACTCAAAAATTATCCGAGGTATATGTGCAATAGGATTAATTATACCTACTACGCTTATACCGTTATTTGTTATAGATGGAGGAGAAAATCGTGTGGAGGATTCATTTGGTGATTGGATCATGAATCTGTCACATGTAGGCATATGCATGGTGGGGTTATTCGGGTTGGCAGTTATGTATATTGCTTCTATGTTTATTGCAATAAAATTATATGAAAAAAGAGATATATAAAGGAGAGAAGGGATTATGCGACAGTTAGTTTGGAAGGATTTTTTCTTACAACGAAAAGTTTTTTTTCTTTATCTTATATTGCCAATTTATTGTGCATTAAAACAATCTGTTGACCCGTTTCAGATTGCGGTCGTTTGTTTTGCTACTTGTAGCTTATTGATATTTGTACCATTACAGGTTGAAGATAAAAATGAAACAGATAAATTATTAATTAGTTTTCCATTTGTTAGAAAAGATATTGTCATTGCGAAATATATATCGACAATTCTCTTTATTGGATGCGGGATAATTACCACTTTAATCATTGCTATTTTACCTAAATTTTTGTTAGGTAAAGCTATAAATATTCCATGGTATGCAATTTTTATAGGTGTCTTTCTCTCGGCTCTTTATGCAATTATGCTATTTCCTTTGAAGTATGGAGGGAGCAAACAAATAGTTACTATTTTTAATGTGGTTGTTATGTTTCCGCTAATCGGCTTGTTGGGGTTAATGTGTAATGTTCTTGGTGAGGAAAGGCTCATGTTAATGTTTTTTCACTCTTCAAATCTTATGTTTATCATAAGTATGTTAAGTATTGGAGTATGTATTGTGTATTTTGTTTCTATGTTTTGTTCTATTTCGTTTTTTCAAGATAGGGAATTTTAAAAGAGTAGGCTGAAGATGAATAAGGAAAAGTGTTATTTTTCTCCGTTTTCAGTATAATATATAGATTTTCAATAGAAATTGTAGGAGAAGATGGGTAATTCTATAATCTTTAATAAATATTTAGAGTTAATGAATAAACAAGGTTATTTTGAAATACCTTTTGACAGATTAAGGACTGAATGTATTTAGTTTATGCTACGAATGATTGTTAATCTTTTTATTAGTATTAATAACATTTGACTTTGTTGATAAAAAATTAGAGGTCTAAGGGAGGAAGAATTATTGGGGAATGTAGTAGTGAAATTAGAAAATGTTCATAAAAAAATAGGTAGTGCTGAAATTATTCGTGGGCTTTCTTTTGAAGTACAGGAAGGGGAAGTATACGGCTTTTTGGGACCGAATGGGAGCGGGAAGACGACGACAATTCGGATGATGACAGGGCTGATTTCAGTAACGGAAGGCGATATTACAATTTGTGGTCATAGTATACGTAATGATCGTGAAAAGGCGTTAGAGAACATTGGAGCGATTGTAGAAAACCCAGAACTATATGAATATATGACGGGAATGCAAAATTTAAAGCATTTTGCGAATATGGCCGTTACGCCAATTCGTAAAGAACGAATTGCTGAGATTGTAAAGCTTGTTGAATTAGAACATGCAATTCATAAAAAGGTAAAAATATATTCACTTGGTATGAAACAACGTTTAGGGATTGCACAAGCACTATTACATAATCCGAAAATTTTAATTTTAGATGAGCCGACAAATGGTTTAGATCCAGCAGGAATTCGTCAAATTCGCGATTACTTACAGCGTTTAGCAAAAGAAGAGAACATTGCAGTCATTGTCTCCAGTCACTTATTAAGTGAGATTGAGCTGATGTGTGATCGTGTCGTTATTATTAAGGATGGACAATTTGTACAAGAATATAGTTTACGTGAACAAGTAAAAAGCGACGATAAAATTGTAGTAGCGTTTGAAGTGGATCAAGTAGAGAAAGCGGATGAGCTGATAAAAGGAACCGTACAAGAAAAGAAAATTATTGCATCTGTCATGAAAGAAGAAATTCCGCAGCTTGTGAAAAAATTAGTGTATGCTGATATTCGCGTGTACAGTGTAGCAGTTCAAAATAAATCATTAGAAGATGAATTTTTAGCAATCACAGGGGGAGTGAAAGCATAATGATGAAATTAATCCAAAATGAATTTTTAAAGTTACATGCGAAAAAGGGTATGTATATTTTGTTAGGATTCCTAGCGATATTAGAAATTGCAGGGGTAGCTATTATAAAATGGACTCTGCCTGAAATGAAAATGGAAGGGTTTATTATGTTTGCAGAGCAAAATATAGGATTGATTGCGAAATTTGCGACGGTTTTTGGAATTACGTTAGCATCTCGCACAATTACAGAAGAATTTCAAAAGGGGACAATTAAACAATTATTAATTCGTCCAAGAAAGCGCATTACAATATTATTTTCAAAGTACATTGCAGTTCTTTTAGCTATTTTTTTTGTATGTATTACTTCTTTACTTACAGCAATGTTAATTGGTTTTATTGCCTTTGGCGGAGGCATTGGAGAGGTAACTTTTGCGATTTTATTAAAAAGTTTTAGCTATAATATGTTGCCAATATTATTTTATCCAACAATTACATTGGTATTAGCTAATATTTTTAGAAAATCAATTTTACCACTAGTTATTACACTCTTCTTCTTTTTTCTAGAAGGAACGTTCGAAATGTTAGTATCCCAATTTGCCCAAGGGGTAGCAAAGTATGTTGTAATGTTTCATCTAAATTTAAATGTGTATGATAGTAATGAATTTCTCAATCAAGGAGCAAAACCGATGTTTGCAGAATTTACATTTACAACTTCATTGTTATTTGTTTTAGCTCATTTTGTTGTTTTACTCGTTATTTCAAGTGCATTGTTTCAAAGGCGCGATGTTTTATAAAAGAAAATAAATTACTCGCTAACCTATTCGGTACTGTTTTCGTGACGACAGGAAATGTAATTAGAAAAAAAGAAAATTATACGTTATAGAAGGTGTCTCATCTTGAGACACCTTCTTCAATGCAACAAACTATGCATAACAATTTTATAAACCGACACAACACTCGGTGAGTAAACAGGTACGTTATATGTATGTAAGAGGAAACTAAAAAACACAACAAACATAATAAAGACGAAAAATAGCAGTAAAATCTGCTTATGTACAGAAATTTGCATATGATCAGCTCCTTTTTTCGTAGTATGTCCAAAGAAGGAAATCATATGAAAAAAAGACAGTTACTTCTTGTTTGAAGAACTGTCTTTTGAAAAGAGCTTATTCCATAGTTTTGCAATACTCCAAATGATAATAATCCCAACCGAAGTGACCTCAAGAGCCATGTTAGGCAGAAGCATGAGGATTGCCAATGCTTTATGAAATAAACATTCTGCAATATGGAATATATATGAATCCATTTTCATTTTTCGACATATTAGATTGCGGCTATGCAAAAGGAGCCTGCACTTGCTTTCTCCCTTTGTTTTACCTTGCATGTGGCAGGAAAGAGAACTGACCGCTTCTATGCATGGCCAGATGCTCTCGCCCATTTAAAAAAATGCTTTTTTGTCATTTTTTCATAAAGTAACTGAGTAGTTACAATTTGGATTTATATAGCTTGCATTCATCTCGTTAACTCATTAATTTTAACCCAACTGCACCGCACAAGATGCAGCTTAAGAAAGCAAGGCGGCGCCAATCAGCGGATTCGCGGAAAATGAGTATACCAAGTAGTGCACTTCCCGCAGTTCCGATTCCAGTCCAAATTGCGTAAGCCGTTCCCATTGGAAGTGTATCCATTGCGAGGGATAAGAAGAAGAAACTTACACCGAAGTTGGCAATTAACATCAGTTTTGGTGTCCAGCCTTTTTTTTCATTGGCTATCTTCATAAAGATAACACCGGTAACTTCACAAATACCAGCAATAATTAAATATACCCATGCCATGTTATGCGGCCTCCTTCTGTTCTTCTTCACCTGTTACTCGTTTTAAACCGATAACACCTACGAAAATTAATCCAATAAATAAGATTTTTATTATTGAAAATGGTTCACCAAATATAAAGATTTCTGTTAGTACAATACCTCCAGCTCCAATGCCTGTGAATACAGCATATACCGTTCCAACAGGAAGCTTTGCATAAGCTTTAAATAAAAGGAAAAAGCTTACAGCAATTGCAAGTGCAACACCAACCCATTCTATTGGTGTTGTGGCATGTTTTAAACCAATTACCCAAACAATTTCAATGAGTCCTGCGATAACAACATAAATCCATTCCATCATTCATTCTCCTTCCTACCAGTCGTTAGGCTTAGGGCAAGAAAATGACGTATTGCTTGTGCAATCCGTCAGCTTGATAATCCTCGCCAAAATACTTTCCAAGATGCGTATAATCGATTTTCAAATGGTTGTATTCCAGCAAATAAAAATTCAACCATTAATCCGTCAAGTAAACATAAATAAGCTGCAACAGCTTCTGTAACTTCAATGCCGCAAAATACTTTCTTTTCTTGTGCCTGTTCAAATATAGGTACTAAAAGCTGCCCGATGCTTTCGATGTATGCATTTGCTTTTTCGACAATTTGTTCGCGAAAGGCATCTGGTGGAAAAAATGAAGTGCGTAACCAAAACATAGCTTCAATACTTTCTTGAAAGCGATGACCATAATCTTTAAGAAGATGAAATAAAAAATCTCCAAAGGGAGTTTCTTCTGACTTCTGCACATACTGTTTAAAGAATGCAAGATCCTTTTGTAAAGATTCTTCTAAGCAAATAAAATAGAGCTCTTCTTTTCCTTTAAAATGCGCATATATGGACGGTTTCTTAATGCCAACTTCCCCGGCAATGTTTGCTAGTGAAGTGCCTTCATAGCCATAGCGTGCAAAGTGTGAAAGTGCAACAGATTTAATACGGTTTGCTGTCATGTTCATCCCCTACCTACCGTTCGTTAGTTTAAGTGTAAAATAAAACAAGGATATAGTCAAGAAGGGCAATCATCCAAAATGAATAAAAGCTCCAGTAATAGGAGCTTTTACACTGTTCCTCGTTCAATGAGACGAAACGGTAACTCTTCAGAAGTCCCTGTAATTTGTTCTTGTTGTACTTGTTCATAAAATAGTGAAAAAGCACGATTTCCCATTGCTAAGCCTGGGTTTTCAATCGTTGTTATCTCTAACGCTTCAGAAATAGGATGGTTATCAAATCCTAAGATTGCTAAATCTTCTGGTACTCGCAGTCCCTGTTTTTTCGCTTCTGTTAATAATCCCGAAGCAACTTGATCGCTTGCGGCAAAAAGAGCGGTAGGGCGATTTTTCATCGTTAGTATGCTTTGAATGACATTTGCACCATCTTGAATAGTGTAGCATTGATAAAACTGCCAGTCTGTATGCGATCGTTTACCTGCTGCATGTAGAGTATCAAAGAATGCTTGCTCACGCTGCTTCGTACTCACGCTTTTTTTACGTGCTAAACAAAATCCAATCCGTTCGTGTCCATTTTGTAATAAATATTCTGTTCCAATCCGAAAGCCATCGTAATGATTCACATAGACAGACGATATAAGTGGATGCAACAGTTTTTCGCACGAGATGATCGGTGCAAATTTTGCATAAGGTTCAATGGCTTCCCATGGGCTCGTTCGGGAGCAAATAATCATGCCATCAAATTGTTTCATTTTCATCATTTCAAGGACACGCATTTCTTCAATGCTGTCGTAGTTAGTTTGACAGAGATTAATGCGGTACCCAGCTTCAAGTGCTTTCGTTCCAATCCCTTCAATAATTGTACTAAAGTACGGCAGATTAATAAAAGGAAGCATGACACCAATTGTATGTGTTTTTCCTTTTAGAAGATGCACCGCATTTACATTTTTTGCGTAATTCAATTCTTCAACAGTTTCTAGAACGCGTTGTCGTTTTTCTTCACTGACATATGGATGCTCATTTAAGACGCGTGAAACAGTCGTAACGGAGACCCCAGCCGTTTTCGCGATTTGTTTTATATTTACCATATGTTTCACCTCTATTTCTATTATACAAGAAAAGGAGAAAAGAAATAGAGGTGAAACTCTTGACATGAAAAGCGTTTCATAATCTATCTTGTTAATAACGCTTTTGCTATTCGCGTAACGATTAAATTCGGCGTGAGAATAGGGAAGCGTTTTTGTCAAATTGTGTGAGATAAAAGGGGAAAGTTTTCAAAGGTAGAGCGGTAGGAAAAGGAGAATATGAACATAACATACGAAAGCCTGAAAAGAGAATGTTGAGAAAGGGCGGATACAAGTTGAAAAAACGAATGATATGTTTCGTATTTTCTAGTCTGGTGTTAAGTGCATGTTCTTTTCAGCAAACGATGGTCGAAGAAAAAAAGTTTGCGGCAGATTTAGAGGCAAGTGAAGATATGATGTCTGATCCAATGCCGGTACAGTCTGTAAAAAACGTTCTTCCTTTTTCTTTTTACACACCATCATTTTTACCATATGAATCAACAGATAATCCAAAAGCAGTAGTTCGAAAAATGGGAGATAAGCGGATTGCTCTTGATATTAAATATGAACGGCAAGAAAAAGGCCTGCGGGATTATATTGAATTAACAGTTGCAAACTTTTCATACAATTTTCCTTATAGCGTAGAACAAAATCGTTTTCAGGAGAAAGTAAAACTTGCAAATGGTATAACGGCCTACTTTAAAAATAGTAACGAAGAAGTGGACGGAGAAGATATGGCAACGCTCACATGGAAAGAAAAGAATGTGGAGTATCAGTTGCTTTATCGAAATGTTCGTGATCAAAATAGTGAAGATGTCAAACAAAATTTAGTATATGTTGCGAGTAAAATGCAATAGCTAGCTTGTGTTCGACAAGCTAGCTATTTATTATGAGTTTTTCTTTTTCACTTTACCAGACCAAGTTTTAAAGCCGCCTTGTAACTGATAAAATTCTTTAAAGCCGTGTTTCTTTAAAAATTGTGCTGCACGGCCTGTTCGGAAACCGTTTTGGCAATACATATAAATCGGTTGATCGGTACGAAGTTCTTTGTAACGAAGACGTATTTGGGAAATCGGAATATTGCGCGCTCCTAAAATGTGACCAGCATTATATTCGTCCGCTTCACGAATATCGATAAGCTGTGCTTTACGGTACCCAGCGCGAAATTCTTCTTCTGAGAGTGTTTTAATTAGTTTTTTCTGATAGAAATACATCCATACAGAATAGCCGATGAATCCTACAGTTATGGCTAGTAAAATAATAACATTTGTTGACACGATTATATCGCTCCCTTTTTCTTATCCTACCCTCCATATTATAATGCCCATATGTATTTATGCAACAAGTTCATTTTATCTTAGAAGAAATTTCGTATTCTTTCACAAATTTTATCGAATTTGATAGACTAGAGGATGTGAAAAAAATTAGTTATATGAGGTGTGGGATGGAAAAGGAAAAATGGTGTTATATAAATTCCGGTAAATGCTCTCCGGCGTTTAATATGGCGTTAGATGAATGTTTGTTAAATTGGCAAAGTGAAAAGAAAATGCCGCCAACAATTCGCTTTTATGAATGGGAAGTTCCGACGTTAACAGTCGGTTATTTTCAGCGTGTTTCAAAAGAAATTGATATGGATGCAGTACATAGTAATGGTTTTGGTTTTGTACGTCGTCAAACAGGTGGACGAGGCGTTCTTCATGATAAAGAATTAACGTATAGTGTTATTGTGTCTGAAGAGCATCCAAACATGCCAAAAACAGTTACAGAAGCATATCGCGTTATTTCACAAGGATTATTAGATGGATTTAAAGCGTTAGGTTTAGACGCATATTTCGCAGTACCAAAAACAGCTGAAGAGCGCGATAATTTGAAAAACCCACGTTCAGCAGTTTGTTTTGATGCTCCGTCATGGTATGAAATTGTTGTAGAAGGGCGCAAAATTGCTGGAAGTGCACAAACGAGGCAAAAAGGCGTTATTTTACAGCACGGTTCCATTCCGTTAGACATCGATTTAGATATGCTGTATGATTTGTTCCTGTTTCCAAATGAACGTGTGAAAGAACGCATGAAAAAAATGTTCTCTTCAAAAGCAATTGCAATTAATGAATTAACGGATCGTACTTTTACTATTCAGCAACTTATCGATGCATTCCATATTGGGTTTGAAAAAGGATTAAATGTGGAACTTGTACCGTATGAATTAACAGAAGAACAACTTCATGAAGTGCAAACATTAGCAAAAGAAAAGTATGAAAGTGATGAATGGAATTACAAGAAATAAGGAGATGGATAGCCATCTCCTTTTTTATATGAATGAGAACTTTCCAGCGGGGAAAGCTTTGTTATTTACAATAAGTTCAATACTTTTTCCACTTTAATTCCTTTTTGCTTTAATGAACGCAAACGGTTTACAACATCCATAATTTCTGCATCGAATGCTACCGATATTCCTTGTTTTTGTAACTCATTTTTTAAGTTCTCGATAGAATCATCAACGTCCATCCCAAGTTCATAATCTTGACATACATCTATAGCTTGTTTTACAAGACGAACATATTTTTCCTGTAATTCAGAATTTTGTTGATTTGTCACAGGTTGTTTAACTGAAGGTGTTGGCTTCGCTGTAGTTGATACAGTTGCCTCTTTTTGTACTGTAGTTGGTGCCACTACTTCTTTTTGTACAGGTTTTGGTGTAGTTTTAACTACAGGTTCTGGACGCACCGGTTTTGGAATTGGTGCTTGTGTAGGTGCGACATTGCTAACTGGTTTTGTTACAGGCGTCACTTCTTTTGAAGTTTCAACAATTGTTTCTTTCTTCGGAGTTGGCGTTTCGACAACGGATAATGTATTGTCTTCTAATTCTGCCATTTCTTCTTTTGTTTCTTTACTCCACATCACGCGTTCAATTTGCAGTGAAACATTGTTTTTGTTCATGGCGCTTAAAGTCACTTTTCCAACTTCAGCATTGCCAGTAAAATCGACAATTTTATAAATAACGCTCTTGTTCCAATCTACTTTTCCGCTCAAAAATAATTCTTCGTTACATTTTGGCGTTAAGCCCTCGATTTTAATTTCTGCGTTTACACCGTTTTCACTGTATACCATAATTAGCGAAGCATTTACATCTTCATCTGCTAACATTAGTTCACGTACCATTTTGCCGGTGCGTACTTGCGTTTTCTTCTTAAGTGACATCAAATTTCCCCTCTCAAAAATTCAGTAATAATAAAAAAATCGTATAACGAAAAATAATTGCTCACGAAGAAATATGATACCGATAATAAAAGCATCACGTCAACAATTTACTTTAATTATTTTGCATTTTTCTTTTTTGTTTATGAAATTTTTTAATTTGTAAATTTAGACAAACGAAAAAACAGCCCTCTGAAGAGCTGTTAAAATTCAGAAATCTTATATAATAATTTATAAATAATATAAAATAAAACAGCAATTAAAGTACTTTGCCAAACTGTTAAATTGTAGGAGAGGTAAGAATTTTGTTTAAAGTATATATTTGAGAATACAGATAAAGAAAATGGTATTGCAATTGTTAAACCAAGTGTAATTTTTTGTTTCCAAGATGATAATATTGTGAAAGAATAACGTCTTAACAGGAAAAGTGTTAAAAAAACGCCAATTGTTAAGATGCTAGCAGACAATATAGTTCCAGGAATACTAAATGGAATCGTTGGTTTATTCGTATTTGTAAAAAGAATCTGTATGCATGTAACAAATGTATCATATCCAAATTGGATAGCTAATAATAAACTAACTGCAAAACCAATAACCGTAAATTTCTCCAAAGAAGTTTGGTGTTGAGAGGCGATAATTAATTCATCACAATAAGCTTTTAAATCTTTTCCAAAAATATCGTAAGCATTTCTCCCTTGTTTTTGTGCTTCTAAAAGGTGATCTAATATTTCTAATAATAGTTCTTCCATCTGTTTTTGTGGAACACTAGTTAAACGTAAATATATGAGCATATCTCCATAAGTAACTTCGTTTTCAGGTGTGAGAAGCTCGCGTTTTTTATTGTTCAATTCGACCATATCTTTCGCCTTCATCTATTTCACTCTCCCTTTAACAAATCATTTACTGTGGTTGATACCATATCCCAGCTTTTTTTAAATTCCTCCAGCTGTTCAAATCCTTTTTTTGTCACGTGATAATATTTACGCTTCGGTCCAAGGCTGGAGGCTTTTAATGTCCCTTCAATGAGCTTTTCTTTTTGCATGCGTAACAATAGGGGATAGATACTCCCTTCACTTACGAATGTAAAGCCGTGTTGATGTAATTTTGTACTGAGTTCGTATCCATACACTTCTTCTTGTGAAATGATATATAAAATACACCCTTCCAGCACACCTTTTAACATTTGACTGTGCATTATGTTAGCACCTCCAGGTAACTTGCTGTGCAAGATAGTTGTAATTTGGATTATAGCATCCAGTAACTTGCCTTGCAAGTTACTAAAGCGGGTAACCAGCAAAAAAGTAATTCAGCAGCGTTATCCAAATACAAAGCGCGATACGGAATTGGAAAATATGTTAATCCAAAAGATGAGGCAACGAGATTAGAAGAAACAATTAGAGATTATATTTATTAATATTTGTAAATTCATTTTTTTCATATAGACTGTTACTATACAAACAGGGCAGGAGCCTGCACGTGGCAGGAAAAGGCTCTGACCACTCCTATGCATCGCCAGTTCCTCTCGCCCATTAAAA
Source organism: Bacillus multifaciens (assembly GCF_030756675.1). GTDB lineage: Bacteria > Bacillota > Bacilli > Bacillales > Bacillaceae_G > Bacillus_A > Bacillus_A multifaciens. The sequence continues at coordinate 191,023 of NZ_JAVBXD010000001.1, read as the reverse complement.
AAATGCTTTTCTGCCTTTTTTATAAAGTAACTGAGTAGTTACTGACGTGGGTTCTTTTATGTGTTGCGGAAAATGAGGTCGTTTATCCCCTTGTCACAACATCCTTTCTGTTGTATCATTTTATTGATTGCTTAGTGCGGAATTTATAAACTGAATTGGATGGAGGAAAACGATGCCTACTCCTAGTATGGAAGATTATATCGAACAAATTTATTTGCTGATTGAAGAAAAGGGATATGCCCGTGTATCTGATATTGCGGAAGCGCTTAGTGTACATCCATCCTCTGTAACAAAAATGGTCCAAAAACTTGATAAAGATGAATATCTAATTTATGAAAAATATAGAGGGCTTGTATTAACAACAAAAGGGAAAAAGATTGGTAAGCGCCTTGTTTATCGTCATGAATTGTTAGAGCAGTTTATGCGTATTATCGGTGTAGATGAAAGTAAAATTTATAATGATGTAGAAGGAATTGAGCATCATTTAAGCTGGGAAGCTATCGATCGTATCGGCGATTTAGTGCAGTATTTTGAGCAAGATAAGCAACGCATTGAAAAGCTTCGTAGTGTGCAAAAGACAAATGAAGAACAAGCACAGTAATTGAATGTATTGAATAAAAAAGAAAGACCACACTTCTTAAAAAGAAGCGCGGTCTTTCTTTTTGCCTTTTTTACCTTCAATAACTGTTAAATGAGATTGCTTTCTTTTTCGTTTTAGGAAGGAAGTATTTTCTTTCTTTCCTTTCGTATCGGAAGCATTTTTCTTTAACAAATTGTTACTTAGGGGTGCTACATTTTGTTTTCCGTATTTTCGGTTCGATTGTTTCGCAGCACGTTTGTAGGAAGATTGTGAGTTATTAGCTGAACTGCTCGAACTTGTAAGCATTTTATAAAGTAAATAAAAGACTCCAACAACACCGAGTATGATCATAATGTTTTTTACAACTCCCATTGGGTCTTCAATTGTGAATGATACAAGGTTAAATATTGCCAATCCAACAATTACAACAAATAGAGCGAACATAAAAGAGCGACCGTTCATAAGGAACACCTCCTAAAATGAAAGATATTTTAATTAGTTTATTAACGAAAGGTTACGGAATTGAATAACATTACGAAAAAGTTATTGCTGTTTACCTTCTAGACGCAGTAGTTCTTCAAATGATGCAATTGCTACTTCAACTTGATCATCTGTTGGTTCTTTCGTTGTTAATAGCTGAAGCCATAAGCCAGGATACCCTAATGCACGGAGCACTGGAATACCTCGTAAGCGGTTTGTAAATTGCAACACTTCAAATGAAATACCTAGCACTACAGGAATGAGCAAAATACGATTTACAACGCGAACCCAAAGAGGATCGGTTGGAACGAGAAAATATACAAACATTCCGATAATAACAGTAAATAAAATAAAGCTGCTGCCGCACCGATAATGGAGACGAGTTTGTTTTTGTACGTTTTTTACTGTCAATGGAAGATTGTTTTCATAGGCGTTAATTACTTTATGTTCTGCTCCGTGATATTGAAACACACGTTTAATAAGTGGAGTCAATGAAACAAAATAAATGTAACTAAGCAATAACATAAGTTTAATAATACTCTCAACAATGATTTGCCCTGCATGAGATGGAAAAACAGGTCTTGTTAGTTCTGCTAAAAGTGCAGGAGCTGCCGTGAAAATCACCTTTCCGAAGATAAAGGATAAAACACCGACTGCTGCAACGCTAAGTATCATCGTTAACTTCGACTGCTCTTCTTTTTTCTGAGCGAATTGTGCATCCTCTGAAGGGTCTACATCAAAGCGTTCTGAAGCAAAATTTAAATGCTTTGCTCCGTTTGCACTTGCATCAATAATTGCTGCGATTCCGCGTAGAAATGGAATTTTTTTAAACATAGATGATACTTTATTACGAACGCGAGGTAATCGATAAAATTCGATAGATTTATCTTTACGACGAATCGCTGTAACAGTATATTCTCTACCGCCAAACATAACTCCTTCTACTACCGCTTGACCGCCGTAGATTTGTTTTGTCTTCTCTGTCATGTCAACACCAACCCGTATTTGTTTCTCTCTTATCAGAAAAGAGGTAGCGACTCTAGGTGATGTCATTATATTGTATGACATCACTACAGTTTCCTTTATTTTATCGACAAAAGTGCACTTCTGACAAGGAAAATCAGCAGGTTAGGCAGACATTTTCTATTCTTTTTATAGACAAATTTCGCAGTATTTAAACATGCTTTAAATAAGTTTCGGACATACTAGTAGGCGGAGGTGTGGATGTGAAACAAGAACAATCTGTCACGAAAAAAATTATCCAAATTGGTGTGTTTGGAGGTTTGTTTTGGGGAGCTGTTTGGTATTTTCTCCATATTTTTTCTTTTACTGCCCTGGGACCTAATTATTTGTTGCTTCCGTTTGCGTTAGGGGATTGGAAAGAAGGGGTATGGGGTAACATAGCTGCTATTATATGTATGGGGATACTTTCAATTCTTGTGGCATTTATATATAAAGCCGTTTTGAGTAAATTTGAAGGTCTAATTCCAGGTATTATATATGGGCTTTTGTGGTGGGGATTATTATTCTTTGTAATTGCTCCTGTTGCACCAGTTATAAAAAGTATGATGAAAATGCCAAAGGAAACAATTGTAACGACAGCGTGTATTTTTATTTTATATGGTGTTTTTATCGCATACTCCGTTTCATTTGAGGTGAATAACAATAATACTAGTAAAACGGATGAGTAAAAGACAAACTATTCAAATAAGTAAGAGGTATGGTAAAATATTATATAGACATTTTTTTTATTAAGGAGTTAGATATATGGAGAAGTTGCTCCTCGTTAACGGTCCTAATTTAAACCGTCTTGGTGTGCGAGAGGTTAATGTATATGGTACGGGGACGTTAGCGTCGTTAGAAACAGATATGAAGCAACAGGCAGGACATTTGGGAGTGGGGCTAGAGTGTTTCCAATCTAATCATGAAGGTGCCATTATTGATATTATTCATGAGGCTGAGGGTACATATAAAGGAATCATTCTAAATCCAGGAGCATTTACGCATTATAGCTATGCAATTCGTGATGCAATTGCGAGTGTTTCCATTCCTGTTATTGAGGTACATATTTCAAATATTCACCAGCGCGAATCGTTTCGCCACGTGTCTGTTACAGCACCAGTCACAGCGGGACAAATTGTAGGATTCGGTTTGTATGGTTATCATTTAGCGTTACTTGCATTAGTGGAGAAAATTCGGGAGGCGTAATTCATGGAGAAACTTACAAAATTAAGAAGTGCATTTGGAGAAGCGGGTATTGATGGTATTTTATTAACGAATCAACATAGCCGTAGATATATGACAAACTTTACAGGAACAGCAGGCGTTGTATTAATTTCAAACGAACGCGCTTTATTTATTACAGATTTCCGTTACGTCGAACAAGCACAAAAACAAACGGCTGGTTATGAAATCGTACAGCATACAGGTACGATTATTGAAGAAGTTGCCAAACAAGTAAAAGACTTAGGAATTCAAAAGCTTGGCTTTGAGCAAGATACTCTTACATACAGTTCTTATACGGCGTATAAAGGAGAAGTTGATGCAGAATTTGTTGCAACTTCTGGTATTGTAGAAAAGTTACGCTTGATTAAGACTGATTCAGAGATTAAGATATTAAAGGAAGCTGCACAGATTGCAGATGCTGCCTTTGAACATATTCTATCATTTATTCGCCCGGGAGTATCTGAGATTGAAGTGTCAAATGAACTTGAATTTTTTATGAGAAAGCAAGGAGCAACCTCGTCTTCGTTTGATATTATCGTTGCTTCGGGACTTCGTTCAGCATTGCCGCACGGCGTGGCATCTGAAAAATTGATAGAAAAGGGAGATTTTGTTACATTAGACTTCGGTGCTTACTATAAAGGATATTGTTCCGATATTACTCGCACAATTGCAGTAGGTGAGCCGTCTGATAAGTTAAAGGCAATTTATAATATCGTATTAGAAGCACAATTACGTGGTGTAAACGGTATTAAAGCAGGTTTAACTGGTCGTGAAGCAGATGCATTAACACGTGACTACATAACTGAAAAAGGATACGGTGAGTATTTCGGGCATTCTACAGGTCATGGAATTGGTCTTGAAATTCATGAAGCACCAAGTTTAGCATTCCGCTCTGAAACGGTACTTGAGCCAGGAATGGCAGTCACTGTAGAACCGGGAATTTATATTCCAAATGTAGGCGGAGTTCGCATTGAGGATGATATTATAGTAACAACTGAAGGTAATGAAGTGTTAACTAAATCTCCAAAAGAACTTATCATTTTGTAATACACAGGAGGATTTTTTGCATGATTTCAGTAAATGATTTTCGTACAGGATTAACAATTGCGGTGGACAACGGCCTATGGCAGGTTATCGATTTCCAACACGTAAAACCAGGTAAAGGTGCTGCGTTCGTTCGTTCTAAATTACGTAATCTTCGCACAGGGTCTGTTCAAGAAAAAACATTCCGTGCTGGTGAAAAAGTAGAAAAAGCGCATATCGAAAACCGTCGTATGCAATATTTATATGCAAGCGGTGAAGCTCATGTATTCATGGATAACGGAACATACGAGCAAATCGAACTTGGTGAAAAGCAAATCGAACATGAATTAAAATTCTTGAAAGAAAACATGGAAGTAGCAATCATGACATACCAAAGCGAAGTACTTGGTGTAGAACTTCCAAACACTGTTGAGTTAAAAGTTGTTGAAACTGAGCCAGGTATTAAAGGTGATACAGCTTCTAACGTAACAAAACCAGCTAAATTAGAAACTGGTCTAGTTGTACAAGTACCGATCTTCATTAATGAAGGTGAAATGCTTATTATTAACACAGGAGAATCAAAATACGTTTCTCGTGCGTAATAAAAAGAACACTCGTGGAATTGATAATCCACGAGTGTTTTTTTATGTGAAATAAGGTAGGTAATAAATGACAGTAATAATAAAGCTAATAGTAAGTAGCAGAAGAGTCCCTGTCATATAGGGATTCATTCGGATTTGAAAAGGTGTTATTTCTCCGCTGTTAACCCCCGACAAATTTTTTGTAATGGTACGATCTATATTCGCGTTTCGGTTCATATTTAAAAGAAAAAGCCATGTGAGACCGAAAATGGCCAAACTTCCTAAAAAGAAACTTTCCATAAATGTCCAATTAACAAATTTGGCAAATAAGAAAATAATAGCCACTTCTATAATAAGTGTAAGTATTGTTTTTAGAATCTTCATAAAGTTCTCCTTTTTGTTTAAATATAACATATTTTTACAAAAAATAACTTTATTTTATTTGATGATTAAAAAATTCCTTTTTCACTTCTGAAATAGACAACCTGTGCATATGGTTGTACAAACGTACTCTTTCATCTTGTTTAACAGGATATATGTGTGCTGTTAGGACGGTGTAAGGATAACGAGAGAAGGTGAGAGGATGAAACAGTGGCTAGCGGCATTTGAAACGTCTGTGCTCGTAATGGCGCTTCTTCGAATTTTCTCGGGAAGTATGGAAATTTTCGCCGCTTTGCTTATGTTGTATTTCAATGATGCCAAAAAAGCTTTGTTTGTAAATGGCATGCTTGCATTTGTTGGCCCAACGGTTTTAATTGTAACGATGTCAATTGGAATTGCGAGCGTTACGAATGAAATTTCTTTTTTGAAATTATTTTTTTTGGCGCTTGGAATTGGCTGTATTTTTATTGCGGTATTGAAATAGCGATGTGATGGGGAGAGAGCTATGAAAGAAGTATTAGAGATGTTGCCAAAGCAGATCGAACATTTTATACAAGATTATAAAGAATGTGACGGATTGGAAGAAATACGAATTCGGATCGGAAGGCCGCTTGAATGTATTGCGCGCGGAGAAGTGCATTTTTATAACTATATTGTGACGAGAGAAGACGCAGCCTATTTGCTGAATAAGCTGAGTCAATATTCACTTTATACGATGGAAGAAGAGTTAAAGCGAGGGTATGTTACACTGCGCGGAGGACATCGCGTTGGTTTAGCGGGCAAAGTCATTATGGAAAAGGGCGCAGTGAAAATGATTCGAGATGTGGCGTCATTTAATGTCCGAATTGCTCGGCAAAAAAAGGGGATTGCTGATCCGCTTATACCATATTTATATGAGAAGCATTGGCTGAATACAATGATTATCGGTCCGCCGCAAACAGGAAAAACAACATTGCTGCGTGATGTAGCACGCCTTATGAGTGCAGGTGTTCCGAGGCAACAGATTCCATCTTCTAAAGTTGGTATTGTAGATGAAAGATCAGAAATTGCGGGGTGCGTGAAAGGTGTGCCGCAATATGAGTTTGGAACAAGAGTGGATGTACTAGATGCATGCCCAAAAGCAGAAGGTATGATGATGATGATTCGCTCGATGAGCCCCGATATATTAATTGTTGACGAAATTGGCCGGCCAGAAGATAGTGAAGCAATTATGGAAGCTGTTCATGCTGGTGTTCAATTGTTTACGAGTGTGCATGGACAAGGATATGAAGATGTACTGAAACGACCTTCGTTAAGAAAAATTATAGAACTTGGCGTATTTGAACGCTTTATCGAGCTTTCCAAAATAAAAGGACCAGGAACGATTATGAATATGAAGGATGGCAGCGGAAAATCAATTCGCCGCGGAGAGAAGGTGCTGAGCGTATGATTAAATTTTTTGGTGCGGCACTTATTGTGGCTGTATCAACATTTTTTGGCTTTTCATATGCGAAGAAATATAGTGAACGTCCTCGTCAATTACGGCTGTTAAAGGCAGCGCTGCAATCACTTGAGGCGGAAATTATGTATGGACATACCCCGTTGTCAGAGGCGGCGGCACGTCTTGTAAAACAAATGCCAAAGCCTTTGAACTGGTTGTTTCATAGTTTTCATGAACGATTAGAAAGAGGAGAGCAGACGGTTCGGGAAGCGTGGATGGATAGTTTACAAGAAAATTGGAAACTTACAGCATTAAAGCAAACAGAATATGAGATTTTACAGCAATTTGGAGAAACGCTAGGGCAACATGATCGTGAGTCACAGCAAAAGCATATTCGCTTATGTATTACACATTTAGAGAGAGAAGAAGGAGAAGCAAAGGAAATGCAAATTCAGTACGAAAAGATGATGAAAAGTTTAGGAGTATTAGCAGGCTTACTTATCGTAATTTTACTGTTGTAAGGGGGAAAGGTGATGTCGATTGACGTTGGATTAATCTTTCAAATTGCTGGAATTGGTATTATATTAGCCTTCATTCATACTGTGCTGAAAGAACTAAAGCGGGAAGATATTGCCAACTGGGTGATTCTCGTTGGCTTTATCGTAATTTTATTCCAAGTTGCCTTTTTAATTAACAATTTATTTGACAAGATTAAAAGCGTCTTTCTTTTTCAGTAAAGGGGGCGATTCGAATCGAAATATTACAAATTGTAGGGCTAGGGCTCGTAGCGACTTTTTTGGCTGCAGTATTGAATCAGCATAAATCGAGTGTAACTTCATTGTTTGTTGTATTTGTTAGTAGCGTTATGTTTTTACTTGTAATTGATCAAATTCATTCTATTTTAACGATGATTGAGCGTATTGCAAATGAAGCGAAAGTGAGCAATGTGTATGTGGAAACGCTGCTGAAAATTATTGGGATTGCTTATATTGCAGAATTCGGTGCACAAATTACGAAAGATGCAGGGCAAGGAGCAATCGCTTCAAAAATTGAATTAGCGGGAAAAATTTTAATTTTAGTGATGGCGATTCCGATATTAACGGTTGTAATTGAAACGATTCTCGGTTTTTTACCAACCGGATAAAGGAGGGATGAATTGTGCGCCCATTTGGAATAAAGCTTTTATTTGCTTTTTTCCTCTTTTTTTCTTTTCCAATTATCGTACAAGCTTCTCCTGTAGAACAAAATGTCGTAGATGAACAGCTAGGAAAGCTTGGGATAGAGGATGTAAAGAAATATTGGGATGACCTTGTTGCGAAGTACGGCGGATATTTACCGGAAAGCCAAAAAGGAAGTTTTACGGAGTTTGTTAAAGGGGAAAAAGAGTTTTCGATTAAAGAGTGGATGATTGGATTACTAAAGTATTTATTTCATGAATTAGTAGCGAACGGAAAGCTGCTTGGGACACTCATTATGCTTACTATTTTCAGTGCGCTTTTGCAGTCGCTTCAATCTGCTTTTGCAAAAAGCAGCGTCGGGAAAATAGCGGATGCTGTTGTATATATGGTACTTATCGTCTTTGCTTTAAACAGTTTCTACGTTGTTATGACGTACACAAGAGACACCATTCAAACAATGATCGATTTCATTTTAGCACTCCTTCCAATTTTGTTGGCGCTTATTGCGACAGGAGGCGGTGTTGTATCTGTTTCTTTCTTTCATCCAATTATTGTTTTTCTTATGAATACAAGCGGGATGCTTATGAATTATATCGTTTTACCGCTTCTGCTCCTTGCTACAATTTTAAGTATTGTCAGTACAATGAGCGATCAATATAAAGTTACAAAATTGTCCAAGATGCTGCAAAATGTTAGCGTTAGCATCATTGGGATTTTTTTAACAATCTTTCTTGGAGTGCTTTCAGTGCAGGGGACGACAACGGCGGTTGCAGATGGAATTGCTGTGAAAACAGCAAAGTTTGTAACGGGGAACTTTATCCCAGTTGTCGGCCGAATGTTTACTGAAGCAGCAGACACTGTACTTAGTGCATCGGCTTTATTAAAAAATACAGTAGGGATTGTTGGGGTTGTCATTTTATTACTTATCGTTGCTTTTCCTGCGATTCAAATTTTCTGCATTGCATTCATTTATAAATTTGCGGCAGCAGTGCTGCAACCTGTTGGTGGAGGAACAATTATTCAATGCCTGGATATTATCGGAAGAAGTATTATATACGTGTTTGCTTGTCTGGCTATTGTATCATTTATGTTTTTTCTAAGTATCACGATTGTTATCGCAGCTGGAAATATTACGTTAATGATGCGTTAGGAGTTGAGAAGGTTGCAATTTGTCGTAGAGTGGATTCGAAATATAATTGTGTTTCTCTTATTAGCAACGATGCTTCATATGTTACTTCCTAATTCAAATTTACAAAAGTATGTCAAATTTGTTGTAAGTTTGCTTCTAGTCGTTCTCATCTTAACCCCCTTATTTAAATTATTTCAAACAGATATTCAAGATGTGATTGCTAATGCTAGTCAGGACAAGTATATAGCAAATGGATCAATAGAAAATCAAATTAATGAAAAGAAAAAAGAAATACAAGCCTCACAACGTGCATATATTTTAGAACAGATGGCTGTCCAAATGAAAAAACAAGTTGGAAAAGAACTAGAAGAACAATATGGTATGGCCGTTACGAGTTTACAGATAAAAGTACCAGAAGACAAAAAGGAAGTGAAATCCCAGCAGGATATTCAGTCTGTTGTTGTATCGCTTCAGGCAAATGAACGAAGTCGAAAAGGAGCTATTGAAACGATCCAAAAAGTAGAAGTTAATGCGAAAGAACCTCAAAAGACGTCAGAACAAAATGCAGCCGAAATGAAACAATTTTTCTCAAACAAATGGCAATTAGAAGAGAACAAAATTAAGGTTCAGATGGAAGGGGGGATAGGGAAAGGAAATGAATAATAAATTTCAATTTCTGCGCAACTTTTTTAAAGGAAACGAAAAAGACGAGAAAGAGAAAAAAATATCTGCAAAATTTTTAATCATTTTACTCGTACTTGGGATTATTCTTATGTTTTCTAGTAACTTTTTCCAGGTAAAAAAACCAGAAGTACCTGTTCTCAAATCGCAAACTGAACAAGTAAATGATGTACCGACATTTGGACAAAAGAATAGCGATAGTAAATCTATTATTGATAAATATGAAAAAGAATATGAACAGCAATTAAAAGAAGCATTAGAAAGTGTTGTAGGTGTAAAAGATGTAACAATTGAAGTTAATCTCGATTCATCAGAAGAAAAAATACTTGATAAAAATACAGTGAAGCGATCGCAAACGACAGATGAAACAGATAAAGAAGGTGGAAAGCGCAAAGTTGAAGATGAATCGACTGATAAAAAAACAGTGATTGTACGCCAAGGTGATAAAGAAGCTCCGATTGTGCTCCGAGAAGATAAGCCGAAAGTTCGCGGTATTCTTGTTGTAGCGAGAGGAGTGGATAATTTACAAGTGAAACAGATGGTGATAGAAGCTGTTACGCGAATGTTAGAAGTTCCAAGTCACCGTGTAGCTGTCTTACCAAAAAAGAATTAGGGAGGAAATAAAGTGTTAAAAAAACAAACAGTTTGGTTATTAACAATGCTAAGTTTGGTTATTGTACTTTCGGTTTACTATGTGATGACGCCAGATAATAAAACTAGGGAAGTGGCAACATCGTTAGGAGAGGGAACAAAGGAGAAGCAAGGATCTGAAAAGGAAACTAGTAAAAAAGAAACAGGTAAAAAAGAAGGGAAAGTAACGAGTCATTCTGCAAGTGATGATAGTTTCACAGCACTTCGTTTAAAAATGGAGGATCAGCGCAGTGAAGTGAAAGAAAAATTACAAGACGTAATGAACTCAACAAACGCTTCTGCTGAAGAGAGAAATAAAGCAAAAAATGAATTTGATGCATTGACTGATTTAGCGGCAAAAGAAACGTTATTGGAAACCTTAATTAAATCAGAAGGCGGCTATAAAGATACGCTTGTACGTAAAGATGGAACTGATATTAAAGTAACAGTAAAAGCAGCAAAACTTTCCGCAAAAGAAGCAAATAAAATTATACAGCTTGTAAAAAGTGAGACGGGTTTAATGGCAGATGTTCGATATGAAATAGCAAAGTAAAAAGCTATCGATTTTTTCGATAGCTTTTTTTATCTACTAGAAGTTCATCAAGCAATTGTAGTTCCGCTTCTGTTGTTTTAATAGGAGAAATTTGTTGTGAATGAAAAATCATTGGTTCTTGACGACGGCGGTTACTTTGTCCGCATTTCATATGAATACAGAGTGCTGCGCCCCAAATAATAACAGCTGGTAGAAAGAGAATAAGCCAAATGTTCATATCTCACACCTCACTGTGTATGATTCTATTTTTACGATACTATTTTTATATGAAGGGAATATGAAGTGGATGTAAATAAACTTCAAGTATTTAGTAAAAAATATAAATAAATGAAAATAAAAACCCTTTTCTTTTTCGAGGGGCGAGAGCGTCTGGCCGTGCATAGAAGCGGTCAGGGCTTTTTCCTGCCACGCGCTAGATTTAAAACAAAGGGAGTAAGCGAGAGAAGGTCATGTTTTGTTCTGCATAGCCACGACCTATATGTTGAAAAAACAATATGGATTTATATAAATGTAAATTGAAAATCAACATCCCCCCTTTTTTTAGGGGAGGGCGAGAGCGTCTGGCCGCGCATAGGAGCGGTCATGTTATATTCTGCATAGTTACGATTTGTGTGTTAAAAAATCAGAATGGATTCATATAAATGAAGGGGATGAGGGTATTTTTTAGGAAGTGGTCTTGCCAATTTTGAGTGAAACTTGGTATTATTACTAGGTAGTAAAATGGCATACTGTTATTTTCACAGGAATTTTCATACATCATACAGAGGAAATAAAATTGGAATGTTAAAAATATTTATCGTAAGATGAGTATATATATAAATACATTTTGATTTTCCAACATAATAAGTCACTGTAATGTAAAACAAAAGTAACCAGCACTTGTCTTTTCTCTTTGTTTTCATATTGCACGTGGCAGGAAAGGGATCTGACCGCCTCTATGCATGGCCAGGTGCTCTTGCCTAATTAAAAAAGTGGTCTTTATATAGGTTTTTCAACTTGTATTTATATAGTATGAAACTTCATAGTAGTTTTTCATTAACAGTACGAGAAGAAATTTATGATGGACTGTTTTAGCTCATTAAGTAAGTCGTATTACTGATTAATGATTTGAGCTGTTACAACAGGAAAAACAAGTATATAGGAGTGGATTTTACATGTTTAAAATTCAAGAAGTTCGTGAGTTAATTAAGTTAATTGATGATTCTAATATTGATGAATTCGAATACAAAAAAGATGGTACGACAATTAAGATGAAAAAACGTGGTAATGAAGTAATTGCTGTACAGCCTGCCACAGCAGTGCAAAAAGCTGTACAAGCTGTAGCGCAAGAAGTAGTTGCTGCACCAGCTCAAGTTGAAGCTCCAAAGCAAGAAGAGAAACAAGCATTACAAGATGAGAACTTATTAAAAATTACTTCTCCGATGGTTGGAACGTTCTATGCATCTCCATCACCAGATGCCTCGGCATATGTAAATGTAGGAGATCGCGTAACAGAAGGGAAAATTGTTTGTATCGTAGAAGCAATGAAACTCTTTAATGAAATTGAAGCGGAAGTGAATGGAGAAATCGTTGAAATTCTTGTGAATAACGGTCAGCTTGTTGAATATGGACAACCGCTATTTCTTGTAAAAGCATAATAAGGGAGTCTGGAATCATGATTAAAAAAGTATTAATTGCGAACCGTGGGGAAATTGCGGTACGAATTATTCGTGCTTGCAAAGAAATGAATATTGAAACAGTTGCAATTTATTCTGAAGCAGATAAAGAAGCGCTTCATGTACAAATTGCGGATGAAGCATACTGCGTTGGTCCAACCGTATCAAAGGAAAGTTATTTAAACTTAACAAATATTATTAGCGTTGCAAAATTAACAGGTTGTGATGCAATTCACCCTGGATATGGATTTTTAGCTGAAAATGCTGATTTTGCAGAGCTTTGCCGTGAATGTAACTTGATTTTTATCGGTCCAAGTCCAGAAGCTATTTCAAAAATGGGCACAAAAGACGTTGCACGTGATACAATGAAGGAAGCAGGGGTTCCGATTGTACCGGGTTCACAAGGCATTATTAAAAATATCGAAGAAGCAGTAGCACTTGCGGAGAATATTGGATATCCTGTTATTATTAAAGCAACAGCGGGCGGCGGCGGAAAGGGAATTCGCGTTGCACGTACAGAAGAAGAGCTTGTAAAAGGAATTCAAATTACACAGCAAGAAGCAAGTACCGCTTTTGGAAACCCTGGTGTATACTTAGAAAAGTATGTTGAAGATTTCCGTCATGTAGAAATTCAAGTGATGGCAGATAATCATGGTAACGTCATTCATTTAGGAGAGCGTGATTGTACAATTCAGCGTCGTTTGCAAAAATTGTTAGAAGAGTCACCATCTCCAGCTTTAGATGCTACTATCCGTCAACAAATGGGAGCAGCAGCAGTAAAAGCAGCAGCAGCAGTAGATTATACAGGCGCTGGCACAGTTGAGTTTATTTACGAATATAAAACGAAAAATTTCTATTTCATGGAAATGAATACGCGAATTCAAGTTGAGCATCCTGTAACTGAAATGGTAACAGGAGTAGACCTTATTAAAGAGCAAATTCGTGTCGCATCAGGAGAGCAGTTATCACTACAGCAAGAAGAAGTACAATTTAACGGTTGGGCAATTGAGTGCCGAATTAATGCGGAAAACCCTGCCAAAAACTTTATGCCATCTCCAGGAAAGGTAGAAATGTATTTACCGCCAGGAGGATTCGGTATTCGCGTCGATTCAGCTGTATATCCTGGGTATACGATTCCGCCTTATTACGATTCGATGGTTGCAAAGCTTATTGTTTATGGGAAAACACGTGAAGAAGCAATTGCGAAAATGAAACGAGCGTTAAGTGAATTCGTCATTGAGGGTGTACATACGACGATCCCGTTTCATTTACAACTTCTTGACCACCCTGAATTTGTACAAGGTGAATTTAATACGAAGTTTTTAGAACAGCATGATTTAACGGCGCACTGATACATTTAAAGGAGGTTTTTTTCATGGCTGAACATATGTTAGACATGGGACAAGATACAACTCTTGGGAAAGTAGAAATCGCACCGGAAGTAATTGAAGTAATCGCAGGTATTGCTGCTTCTGAAGTAGAAGGTGTAGCAGCAATGCGTGGTAACTTTGCAACGGATGTTGTTGAGAAGTTAGGAAAGAAAAATCATGGAAAAGGCGTAAAAGTAGAATTAGCAAATGATGATATTATCGTTGATGTATACGTATTAATGTACTTTGGTGTAGCAATTCCAGTTGTTGCACAAAACATTCAAGATAATATTCGTCAAGCGCTGTTTACAATGACAGGCCTTGAACCGAAAGAAATAAACGTTCATATCGTTGGTGTAACATTTGAGACACCAAAGACAGAAATCGAGCCAGTGTAATACTGAAAAAGGTGCCTTGTAATTCAGGCACCTTTTTTATCGTCTGTATTCTTCATGTTTAAACAGAAAGATATTATATTATTTAAAAAAATGAAAAAATAATAAATGTAAACTTGTGTTTTTGGAAATAACGTACATTGTGGTATGATATGGAACTTGAAGTTAATCTTTTTATTATTTTTCCGTTAGGGAACTCGTGTATGAAACGATAAATTGTGGTATTATCATTGTATTATAAGATTGAAAGCTGGGCAAAAATTATAAAGAATAAGTAATTCGATGGCTTATAAATTATAATAATATAACAAAACATAAGAAAGACTTGAAGCACAAAGGAGAGTTACAATGAAACGTAGGACGGCTAGAGAAAGAGCGATGCAGGCACTCTATCAAATGGATATTACAGGAGACTACAATCCGAAAGCAGCAGTAGAAAACACACTTGAAGAAGGCGAAAATACAAATGAATTTTTAGAAGCACTTGTCTGCGGATGTGTGGAGCATAAAGAAGCAATTGATGAGCTCATTCGTCAAAATTTAAAAAAGTGGAAATTAGAACGCATTAGCATTGTTGACCGCAGTATTTTACGAATTGCTGTGTATGAAATGAAGTACATGGAAGATATTCCACATAACGTAACTATTAATGAGGCAATTGAAATTGCAAAAGCATATGGGGATGAGGAATCTCGTCGTTTTATTAACGGCGTTTTATCTAGCATACAGTAAAACTTTCTTGGGCGTGGAAGTTTCATCATAGCTTAAGAAAGCTCTTACTGATTGAGCTTTTACGGGCAGTTATCTTTCATCTTTATTCTTTCATTTTTAGAATGTTAATGTGGAAGCTATACTGCCCGTTAGAGCGGGAGAAAAAGTAGCTTTGTCATTTTTAAAGGGGGAATTTTGATATGGTAGCAGTAATCATCAAAGGAAATGAAGTAGCAGAGAAAAAGAGAGCACAGTTAAAAGAGAAAGTTGCAGAACTAAAAAAACAAGGAATTGTACCAGGGCTAGCTGTTATTTTAGTCGGGGACGATCCGGCTTCTCATTCGTATGTAAAAGGGAAAGAAAAAGGCTGCGAACAAGTTGGGATTTATTCTGAGTTAATTACATTTCCAGATTCCATTACACAAGATCGTTTATTAGCGGAAATTGACCGTTTAAATAATGATGATCGTATTCATGGTATTTTAGTGCAATTACCGTTGCCAAACCATATTGAAGAGAAAGCTATCATTGAAAAAATTTCTCCTGAGAAAGATGTGGATGGTTTCCACCCAATTAGTATTGGTCGTATGATGACAGGACAAGATACGTTCCTTCCATGTACGCCGCACGGTATTTTAGAACTAGTAAAAGAAACAAACCTTGATATTACAGGGAAACACGTTGTTGTTATCGGACGAAGTAATATTGTTGGAAAACCAGTAGGACAACTGTTTTTAAATGAGAATGCAACAGTGACGTATTGTCATTCAAAAACAGCGAATATAAAAGAATTAACGAAGTTAGCGGATATTTTAATTGTTGCAGTTGGAAGAGCGAAAATGGTAACAGCTGATTACGTAAAAGAAGGCGCAGTTGTAATTGATGTCGGAGTAAACCGTTTAGAAACAGGAAAACTATGCGGTGATGTTGATTTCGACGATGTCTTAAACGTTGCAAGTCACATTACACCAGTACCGAAAGGTGTAGGCCCAATGACGATTACAATGCTATTAGAAAATACAGTATTATCTGCACAGCGCGCAGGTGTTGTTTGTAAATAATTGCATGGCGGCTATGAGGTGAGAGAGATGGAAAAGCAATATTTAACCGTTACAGCGTTAACTCGTTATATGAAAACTAAAATAGAGTATGACCCTCATCTACAGTCTGTTTGGTTAAAAGGAGAAATTTCAAATTTTAAATATCATAGCCGCGGTCATATGTATTTCACATTAAAAGATGAAAATGCAAGAATTGCTGCGGTTATGTTTGCGAGTCATAATCGCAATATAAAGTTCAGACCAGAAGACGGGATGAAAGTACTTGTAAAAGGTAAAATATCTGTTTATGAAGCAAGTGGTTCATACCAAATCTATATTCAAGATATGCAGCCAGATGGAGTAGGGAATCTTCATTTAGCGTATGAGCAATTAAAAACTCGTTTAGAAGAAGAAGGGCTGTTCTCACAAGTATATAAACGAACAATTCCTGCTTATCCAACAACAATTGGTGTGATAACCTCACCAACGGGTGCGGCAATTCGTGATATTATGACGACAATTGCCCGCCGTTATCCGATTGGAAAAGTAATTGTATTTCCAGTACTAGTACAAGGGGAGTTTGCAGCTCCCTCAATTGTACAAGCTATCGAAAAGGCGAATGAAATGCATGCTATCGATGTGTTAATTGTTGGGCGCGGCGGAGGCTCAATAGAAGAACTATGGGCGTTTAATGAAGAAACAGTAGCCCGGGCAATTTTTGCGAGTCAAATCCCAATCATTTCTGCTGTGGGCCATGAAACAGATTTTACAATTGCAGATTTTGTTGCGGACTTAAGAGCTCCAACGCCAACAGCGGCAGCTGAACTGGCAGTTCCTCACATTCTTGAATTAGAAGAAAAAGTGATGCAGCGTACACTTCGCTTGACGCGAGTGATGCGTGAGATGTTGAACTCTAAGCAGGAACATTTGCAAGCATTACAAAAATCATATGCGTTTCGCTATCCAAAGCAATTGTATGAGCAAAAGGAAGAACAATTGGATCGTACAATTGATAAGTTGATACAAACGAAAGAGCGATACATAGAAAAGAAGACGAATCAACTTCAACAATTGTCATTTTATTTAGGTAAGCATCATCCCGCGCAAAAAATTGAACAAACGAAGCTTACGTTAGACACATTGCAAAAGCAATTGCAACGTGAAATGCAGTCTCTATTGCAAGGAAAAGAGTTTGCTTTTACAAGAGCGATAGAGAAGTTAGAAACGTTAAGTCCGCTTAGAGTGATGATGCGAGGCTACGGTCTTGTTTATAATAATGAGAAACAGGTCCTAAAAAGCATAAAAGAAATTGAGCTTGGAGATGAAGTTACAGTGCATATTCAAGATGGTGTACTAGACTGTAATGTATGGGGAATAGAGGAGCGTGAACTAGGCGATGGAAAATAAAGTGAGCTTTGAAGAGGCGATTGCAAAGCTTGAACAAATTGTTTCCAAGCTCGAACAAGGTGATGTTCCGCTTGAAGAAGCAATTTCGTATTTCAAAGAAGGTATGGAACTTTCTAAACTGTGCGATGAAAAATTAAAAGATGTGCAAGAACAAATGGCTGTCATACTTGGTGAAAATGGTGAACTGCGTCCGTTTTCTACTTTAGGAGAGGAAGTATAATGACGCATTTAACTTTTGATGCTTTTATGAAAGAAAGTAAAGCATTAGTAGAAGAAAATCTTGTGCGTTACGCAAATGCCTTACAATGTCCAAGGGTACTTCGTGAGGCCATGATGTATTCATTAGAAGCGGGCGGAAAGCGTCTCCGTCCGTTACTTTTATTTGCGACGCTGCAAGCGTTTGGAAAAGATAGAGAATTAGGGATAGGTACAGCTTGCGCATTAGAAATGATTCATACATATTCTTTAATTCATGATGATTTACCTTGTATGGATGATGATGACTTACGCCGCGGGAAACCAACAAATCATAAAGTGTTTGGTGAGGCGATGGCAGTACTAGCTGGTGACGGGTTGTTAACGTATGCATTCCAAGTTGTAACAGAGCAAGACAATAAAGAAATTACTTCTGAAACAAAACTACGCATCGCACTAGAACTCGCTAAAGCAGCAGGACCAGAAGGAATGGTTGGTGGACAAGTTGCGGATATGGAAGCGGAAGGAAAGCAATTAAACCTTCGTGAGTTAGAATATATTCATAAGAATAAAACCGGACGTTTATTAGAATTTGCCGTATTAGCTGGCGCGTTATTATCAGGAGCTACGGCTATGCAACAAGAAAAACTACTTGCCTTTGCGAAGTATGTCGGACTTGCTTTTCAAATTCGTGATGATATTCTAGATGTAGAAGGAATAGAAGAAGAGATTGGGAAACCGGTCGGAAGCGATATGACAAATGAAAAAAGTACATATACAACGTTATTTACAGTAGAGGAAGCGAAGCAAATTTTAGAAGAAACAATTACGAAAGCAAAAGAGGCTATTTCTTCTTTACAATTACAAGATGAATATTTGTTAGTAATTTGTGATTTAATTGCAAAGCGCAACCACTAGTATAAGAATGTTTTCATTTGTTGAGCCATTTAAGATTTTATGGTATAAATGTAGACAAAGGTTTTTCTTTTCTTTTTTTGGCAAAAATATACGTAGATTACATTGCCGTTATCACTTTGTGTTAGCGGCTCTTTTTTCATCGTATAAAGTGAAACTTCCATCAGTGGGGGTCTTACTGCCCACGAATAGCGGGATAAAATAAAGAATATGCTTGATTTTTGTAATACAATTAAGTGCAACTATATTTTACGGATGTATAGTAGTTGACAAGATGACAGATTATGAAACGAAAGTGAGTGATCCTGGTGGATCTGACGCAAATTCAAAATCCTAGTTTTTTGAAGGATATGTCTATAAGCGAACTAGAAGCATTAAGCGAAGATATTCGAAAGTTTTTGATTGAAGAGCTTTCTCAAACAGGTGGACATATTGCTCCAAATCTAGGTGTAGTAGAACTCACAATTGCTTTGCATAAAGTATTCGATAGTCCAAGAGATAAATTTTTATGGGATGTAGGACATCAATCCTATGTACATAAAATTTTAACGGGGCGTGCAAAGGAATTTGGCACATTAAGACAATATAAGGGTTTATGTGGTTTTCCGAAGCGTTGTGAAAGTGAACATGATGTATGGGAAACAGGACATAGCTCTACTTCCTTATCTGCTGCCATGGGAATGGCGCTTGCTCGTGACTTAAAGAAAACGAAAGAGTACATTGTTCCTATTATTGGTGATGGTGCATTAACAGGTGGCATGGCGCTTGAAGCGCTTAATCATATTGGACATGAACAAACAGATATGACAGTTATTTTAAATGATAATGAAATGTCGATTGCACCAAACGTTGGTGCATTGCATAACGTACTTGGACGTTTACGTACAGCAGGGAAATATCAGTGGGTAAAAGATGAGCTAGAGTACTTATTAAAGAAAATTCCAGCTGTCGGTGGTAAAGTAGCTGCAACTGCCGAAAAAGTAAAAGATAGCTTGAAATATTTACTTGTTTCGGGTGTGTTTTTTGAAGAATTAGGCTTCACCTATTTAGGGCCTGTTGATGGGCATGATTATGAAAGTTTATTTGAAAATCTTCAATACGCCAAGAAAACGAAAGGCCCTGTTCTTGTTCATGTCATTACGAAAAAAGGAAAAGGCTATAAGCCAGCTGAAAGTGATGTAATTGGAACTTGGCATGGTACAGGACCGTACAAAATTGAGTCTGGTGATTTTGTGAAGCCGAAAGAAGCTGCACCGGCATGGAGTTCAGTTGTTAGTGAAGCAGTTCGTAAATTAGCGAAGAATGATCAGCGTATCGTTGCTGTGACGCCAGCAATGCCGGTTGGATCAAAGCTTGAAAAATTCGCAAAAGAATTTCCGAATCGTATGTTTGATGTAGGGATTGCTGAACAACATGCGGTAACAATGGCAGCTGGTTTAGCAACGCAGGGCATGAAGCCGTTTTTAGCGATCTATTCTACATTTTTACAACGCGCTTATGATCAAGTTGTTCACGACGTATGTCGTCAAAATTTAAATGTCTTTTTTGGGATTGATCGAGCGGGATTAGTAGGAGCTGACGGAGAAACACATCAAGGTATATTTGATATTGCATTTTTACGTCATCTTCCAAATATTGTTTTGATGATGCCGAAAGATGAAAATGAAGGTCAACATATGGTATATACAGCAATCAATTACGAAGATGGACCAATTGCACTTCGTTTCGCACGTGGAAATGGACTTGGTGTGCCTATGGATGAAGAGTTTAAAGAAATTCCGATCGGTACATGGGAAACACTTCGCGAAGGATCACAAGCGGCGATTCTAACATTTGGTACGACAATTCCGATGGCCATGGAAGCAGCAGAGTCACTTGAAAAGAAAGGGATTTCTGTAAAGGTTGTAAATGCTCGTTTTATTAAGCCGATGGACGAAGCATACTTGCATGAACTATTAGGAAAGAATATGCCGATTTTAACAATTGAAGAGGCGTGCTTAATTGGAGGATTTGGTTCTGGTGTGTTAGAGTTTGCTAGTGAACATGGATATCATAATGCGCTAATTGAGTGTATGGGTATTCCAGATCATTTCATCGAACACGGTAGCGTTTCTAAGCTTCTTGAAGAAATTGGTTTAACAACAGAAGATGTTGTTGAACGTATTTGTACAATGATTCCATTAAAACAAAAAAGGGCGTAACAAATGAGCGGAAAAAAAGAACGAGTAGATGTACTATTAGTAGAACGAGGACTTGTTGAAACAAGAGAAAAAGCAAAGCGTGCCGTTATGGCAGGTCTTGTATATGCAAATGAGATGCGTTTAGATAAACCTGGTGAAAAAATACCGCAAGATACAGAGCTAACATTAAAAGGACAAGTAATGCGCTATGTAAGCCGTGGTGGATATAAGTTAGAAAAGGCGTTAGAGACGTTTCATATAGATTTGCAAGATAAGGTTATGCTGGATATTGGTTCATCAACGGGTGGATTTACGGATTGTGCTTTGCAAAATGGTGCAAAGCTATCATACGCTTTAGATGTAGGGTACAACCAACTTGCATGGAAATTAAGACAGGACGAGCGTGTTGTCGTAATGGAACGGACGAATTTTCGTTATGTAACACCTGCTGATTTGCAGAAAGGCTTACCACAATTCGCAAGCATTGATGTATCATTTATATCTTTAAAATTAATTTTACCTGTATTGAAAACGATGTTAACACCTGGTGGGGATGTTGCAGCGCTTATTAAGCCGCAATTTGAAGCTGGACGGGAGCAAGTCGGGAAAAAGGGAATTGTTCGAGACCGTAAAGTACATGAAGCAGTTATAGAAATGATTGTCGATTTTGCGCTAGCAGAAGGGTACGATGTTCAAAACTTAACATTTTCTCCAATTACAGGTGGAGATGGAAACATTGAATTTTTAATACATTTAAAATGGTATGGTGAGCGTGAACAAGGGGAAAATCAATCTCCGGTTCGAGCGGAGGAAGTTGTGACGGAAGCTCACGAAGCCTTGAAGCAAAAAGGAAAAGAGGAATAACAATTGTTGTTCCTCTTTTTGCTCATATAGAAAGTTAGAATTGTATAACGATTGTAAAAACAATTATGTACAAGTAGCCGATTATGCGTTAACATAAATAAGTGAAGTATAACTATGGTAAAACTACGGTAAGAGATAGTGCGAGGTGCAAAAATATGAATAAAGGGCAGCGCCATATTAAAATTCGAGAAATTATAGCAAATAAAGAAATTGAAACACAAGACGAGCTAGTGGATATTTTACGTAATGAAGGTTTTAATGTAACACAAGCGACGGTATCGCGAGATATTAAAGAATTACATTTAGTAAAGGTACCGCTTCATGATGGACGCTATAAATATAGCTTACCAGCTGATCAACGTTTTAACCCACTTCAAAAATTAAAACGCAATCTTGTTGATTCGTTTGTTAAATTAGATACAGCTGGGCATATGCTTGTGTTAAAGACATTGCCGGGTAATGCACATGCTCTCGGTGCGCTGATTGATCATTTAGAATGGGATGAAATCATTGGCACAATTTGCGGTGATGATACGTGTTTAATTATTTGTCGTACACCTGAAGATACAGGGGTTGTATCGAATCGCTTTTTAAATATGCTGTAACAAAAAAGAATCTTGTTTGCTTTTTTACTCAAAAGAGTAAAAAGTAGACAAGATATTTTTGTTATAGAGGCATAAAAATCTCAGAATAGCATGTGAAATTGTGAATTTCTAGATAGGAATGTCATTATTGTTACATTGACCGTAAAAACAAATGTTTGGTACAATGAAGCAGGTTACATAACATATTCTTCATCAAAAAGAAGTAATGGAAGAATGTATATGTGAATAGTTTAAGCCTCCCGTGCGGAGTGTGAATGAAATAACGAGGTGAATGGGGCATTGTTATCGGAATTATCGATTAGAAACTTTGCTATTATAGAATCATTAAACATTTCTTTTCAAAAAGGGCTCACGGTTTTAAGTGGTGAAACGGGCGCAGGGAAATCCATCATTATTGATGCGATTAGTCTTCTTGTTGGGGGACGCGGCTCAGCGGAATTTGTACGCTATGGGACAGATAAAGCTGAAATTGAAGGTTTATTTTATATTGAAGATGAAC
This sequence comes from Bacillus multifaciens, assembly GCF_030756675.1. GTDB lineage: Bacteria > Bacillota > Bacilli > Bacillales > Bacillaceae_G > Bacillus_A > Bacillus_A multifaciens. Next base: position 168,325 of record NZ_JAVBXD010000001.1, on the reverse strand, counting down.
AGCATCCTTGTGTTATGAAAGCGGAAGAACTTGATATTGAAATTGAAGATGGCATGATTATTTTAAAACGAGATATCTCTGTGAATGGAAAAAGTGTATGCCGCGTCAATGGAAAGCTTGTTACATTAAGTACGTTAAAGGAAATTGGAAAAACACTTGTTGATATTCATGGGCAGCATGAAACGCAGGATTTGATGAATGAAGATCGTCATTTATTTATGCTGGATCATTTTGAGGGAGATCATATTTTAGTTCAGTTAGAAAAGTATCAAAATGGGTATAGGGAATATGAGCAATTAAAAAAACAATTGAACTCTTTAACAGAGAATGAACAACAAATGGCGCATCGTCTAGATTTAATTCAATTTCAACATGAAGAGATTCGAAATGCGGATTTGAAAATAGATGAAGAGCAAAATTTATTAGAAGAACGATTGAAGATTTCAAACTTCGAAAAGATTTATAAGGCATTGGGGGATTCATATCGTTCTTTAACAGAAGAACGTTCTGGTTTAGATCATGTTCGAAATGCAATGAATCAAATGGAGAGTATTACGGATTTGGATACTGCATATCAAGAGAACTACGATGCGATTGCCAATAGTTATTATTTATTAGAAGAAGTAGCTTATCAGCTCCGCGAAAAGTTAGATATGATGGAATATGATCCCAATCGTTTAGATGAAATTGAAACACGTTTAAATGAAATTCGTATGTTAAAGCGCAAATATGGAAATACTGTAGAAGAGATTTTAGCGTATGCGGATGAAATTGAAAAAGAGATATTTACGATTGAAAATAAAGATGTACACATTGAAACGACGAAAAAGAAACTAAAAGAAATCGAACAGCTTATAGTGAAAGAGGCGACGTTACTAAGTGATATGCGCCATAATCTTGCGAATCGATTAACAACGGCTATTCATCAAGAATTAAAAGAGCTATACATGGAAAAAACAAAATTTGAAGTAATGATAAAGAAAAAAGAAGGAACAATTGACGATCCTCTTGTTGAGGGAGCTCCTGTCAAAATGACGCAAGTTGGGTATGACAATGTAGAATTTTATATTTCCACGAATCCAGGAGAACCGTTAAAGCCACTTTCTAAAGTAGCTTCGGGAGGGGAATTATCCCGTATTATTTTAGCGTTAAAGAGTATTTTCTCTAAACATCAAGGAGTTGCCTCTGTTATTTTCGATGAGGTAGACACTGGGGTAAGCGGGCGTGTTGCGCAGGCGATTGCAGAAAAAATTTATCGTGTTTCTGTCAATTCGCAAGTGTTATGTATTACGCATTTACCACAAGTCGCATCCATGGCAGATGCTCATTTATTTATTCGTAAACAAATTGCGAATGAACGCACAGTTACATCTGTTACTGTACTCAGTCAAAATGAAAAAGTAACAGAAATTGCTCGTATGATTTCTGGTGTGGAAATTACGGACTTAACGACAGAGCATGCAAGAGAGTTGCTCTCACAGGCGCATCGTTTTAAACAAGCAGCAGAAGCTATCCAATAATGGGTAGCTTTTTTGTTAACAACAATGATTTCTTAATTCTTCCGGTTATAAAGAGATGATAGCAAGGAGACATTAAATAATGAAGCCGCTTGGCTGAATGTGGGTTAGGAGCGAGGAGAGTGAAAAGATTGAAATTAGAGCAATTTCGAAAAATCATAGGGATCTGTCTCCTTGTTTCACTTGTTTTTATCGGGTGTTATAAACCGATTCGTGAGTTTATTTCATTTCCAAAGCAACTTGTTATATTTCAAAATCAAGATTCAAAAGTATCTTCTTTGCCTGTATTTCAAACAAAATCAACTGATGAAACGATATTTACGATTGCTTCTGGGCGTGCTAGTGAAAAAAACATTTCAGTAAATGCGCATCAAAGCGGTGAAGCTGATATGGTTTATGAGCTTGCAGGATTACCTGTGAAAAAAGTAAATGTGAAAGTGCTGAAAGATTTTAAAGTAATTCCGGGCGGGCAATCAATTGGTGTGAAATTAAATGCAAAAGGGGTACTTGTTGTAGGACACCATTTAATTCAAACAGAAAAAGGAAAAGTATCTCCAGGTGAGCTTGCAGGTGTACAAGTAGGGGATATGATTACTGAAATAAATGGCAAGACAATTGAACGAATGAGTGATATTGCACCATTTATTCATAACAGCGGGAAAACGGGAGAATCGCTTAATCTTGTTTTGTTAAGAGATGGAAAATATATTCGAACAAAATTAACTCCGCAAAAAGATGGTGGAGAACAGTCGTATCGAATTGGATTATACATTCGCGACTCAGCTGCAGGTATTGGAACAATGACATTTATTCATCCAGAATCAATGAAATACGGTGCGCTTGGTCATGTAATTTCTGATAACGATACGAAAAAACCAATTCAAGTTGAAGATGGACAAATTGTTCGTTCGACAGTAACATCTATTGAACGTGGTAGCAATGGAGATCCTGGTGAAAAATTAGCAAGATTTTCACCAGATCATGAAGTTATTGGTAATATTACAACGAATAGTCCCTTTGGTATTTTTGGTAAATTAAATACAGAAATGAAAAATGGGATTATGGATGAATCGCTTCCGATTGCCCTTTCTCATCAAGTGAAAGAAGGGCCTGCGAAAATTTTGACAGTTATTGATCAAGACAAAGTGGAATCGTTCGATATAGAAATTATGAGTACAGTTCCGCAAAAATTTCCTGCCACAAAAGGAATGGTTGTAAAGATTACAGATAAACGCTTGTTAGAAAAGACAGGTGGAATCGTCCAAGGCATGAGTGGTAGTCCTATTGTACAAGATGGAAAATTAGTTGGGGCTGTAACACACGTATTCGTCAATGATCCTACATCTGGATATGGTGTTCATATTGAGTGGATGCTACATGAAGCAGGGATTAATATTTATACAGATCAGAAAAAAGCAAGCTGAACTTGTATTCAGCTTGTTTTTTTTGTTACCTTTAAATGTGGAAGAGAGAAGAAGAAATCTCATTATTGATAATAATTTTTCTTGTAAAGCCGTTGAAATGTTACAAAAGTTTCGCAACGGGTGTTTTTTGTTGTAAAATAAAAGTAGAGTATGTATATTCAGCTGTAATCATATGATGGAATATGTAAAAGAACACTAAGAAATGGACGATAAAAATGTTTTTTTGTGATTTTTTCGGAATTTAAGAAAGTTTTAAAGGGGATTTTCACATAATTGTCGAACAATTCATGTAGCCTAGAAGGTAATACTTTATGCCGGGAGAAACCATTAGTAGGGAGGAAAAGGTGTGGAGAAAATTAAAGTGTGTCTCGTGGATGATAATAAAGAACTTGTATCGATGTTAGAGAGTTATGTTGCTGCTCAGGATGATATGGAAGTGATTGGGATAGCGTATAATGGTCAAGAGTGTTTAAATTTATTAAAAGAGAGACAACCGGATGTACTTGTTCTCGATATTATTATGCCACATTTAGATGGTCTCGCAGTACTAGAAAAAATGCGTCATATTGATCGTTTTAAACAGCCGAATGTTATTATGTTAACAGCATTTGGACAAGAGGATGTGACGAAAAAAGCTGTTGATTTGGGGGCGTCATATTTTATCTTAAAACCATTTGATATGGAAAATTTAACAAGTCATATTCGTCAAGTTAGCGGAAAATCAAGCTCTACCATTAAACGACCGCTATCGGCTTTTCGTTCTGTAACAACGTCTGATGGAAAACCGAAAAATTTAGATGCAAGCATTACGAGTATCATTCATGAAATTGGCGTACCAGCTCATATTAAAGGATATATGTATTTGCGCGAAGCGATTTCTATGGTCTATAACGACATTGAACTGCTTGGATCAATTACAAAAGTACTATATCCAGACATTGCAAAGAAATATAATACAACAGCGAGCCGTGTGGAACGTGCAATTCGTCATGCGATTGAAGTTGCGTGGAGCCGCGGGAATATCGAATCCATTTCTTCTTTATTCGGCTATACAGTATCTATGTCAAAAGCAAAGCCGACGAATTCAGAATTTATTGCGATGGTTGCGGATAAGTTAAGGCTTGAACATAAGGCGAGTTAATCACCGGTTAAATTAAAAACCTTCTAGCTATTGAAATTTTTATTCCAATAGCTAGAAGGTTTTTGTTGTATGAATAACTTTCAGATGAATGTTGAAAACTTTTTACTCTATTGTGATGCAAAGCATTTAAGTATGAAAACAATTCGGTCATATGACCAAACATTGAAGTTGTTTGCTACGTATTTAGAAGGGGAATTAAAAGAAATACTAATCACCAAAGTATTGACCTGGTTGCTAGTCTAGAAAAATTAGCTTCGTTCTAATGGTTTTTTACGTTCTGCAAGGAATGTGAAAGGGATAAAAAGTCTTATATTAATGAGGTGGGGGGAATCTTGTACCATCTAACAAAGAGGGAATGTCTAAAGGAAGACAGGTCACTGTTACAGAACATATTTTAGGTGGGTATCGTAAAGGTGGAAAAAACAATAGTCCATATACGAGTTTTTCTATAAATAACAGTCCAAGGATAGAATACTTAAGTGTTATAGGTCATTGTCGTAATGAATGGAAGGTTATATATGTAAGTAGCTTCGGATCTTATAAGAAAAGCCCTGTACATAACAGGACTGCCTATTCTTTCTCTTGATTTTGTTTTTCTAATTCAACAAGTTTTTGAATTAAAATATGCTGAGGCATATGCATAAGTTGTTCAAGTGGAACGCCGAGAGCTTTAGATAACTTAATAGCTGTCTCTGGTGAAAGTTGTAATGGTCTCATAGAAGTACCTCCTTTTTTGGTATATAAATCCAAATTAAAAAACGACATAAAATTATTCTTTTTCGGTGGGTGAGAGCATCTGACCATGTATAGAAGCGGTCAGTGTCTTTTCGAAACAAAGAGTGAAAGCGGGTACAGGCTCTTCGGTGTAGCCGCAGTCCATATGTCGAAAAATTAAAATGGATTCATATAGTATAACATAAAGTGAAATAAGCCTTAGTGTAGAGACAACGATAGTAGTGCTCATATAATTATGTAAATGCCAGTTGAAAAAAACATTGCTAAATTTACAAGTTGCAACGATTTTTGGATAACTTTTACAGTGAAATGAAATTTGAGGTGAGAAGATGACGCTTATTTTTGGGCACCGCGGAGCTGCAGGGACGTATCCGGAAAATACGATGGTTTCTTTTCGCGCGGCGGAGAAATTTGGGGCTGATGGGATTGAATTAGATGTGCAGTTCACAAAAGATAACAAAATTGTTGTTATTCATGATGAGACGGTAAATCGAACGACGAATGGAAAAGGTGCTGTTCGAAATTTTTTATATACAGATTTACGTGCGCTAGATGCGAGTTATACATTTTATGATAAGGTCGGTGTGCAGTCCATTCCTTTGTTGGGAGAAGTGTTAGAGTGGCTGAAAACAAACAACCTTTTTCTTAATATTGAATTTAAGAATAATAAGGTGCCGTACCATGGTTTAGAAGAAGAGGTAATTACTCTTATTCGAAAATATAGTCTGGAGGAGCGAGTGATTCTATCTTCCTTTAATCATCATAGTATGAAAAAGTGTCATATGATGGCTCCTGATATTGAGACGGCGATTTTATACAAGGAAGGCTTGCATAGCCCGTGGGCTTATGCGAAAAAGATGGGGGCGAGTGCTATCCATCCAAACTATCGGTATATTTCGGATGGAATTGTAGAATTAACGATGGCAAATGGTGTATTTGTGCGTCCGTATACAATTAATGATGAGGAAGCGATAAGAAAGTTTTTGAAGATGAATGTGACAGCTATTATTACAGACTATCCAGAGCGGGTAAAAATGATCTTGCAAGGTGCAAAATGAGTCCTTTCTATATGAAGGGACTCATTTTTTTATCCCGCTATTTGCAGTAAGTCCCCTCCTTGGGATTGAAAGAGAAGATAAGGGGAGAAGTGGTGGATCCCCACTGATGGAAATTTCGATTTACTTTCGAAATCGAGCTTGTACTTTATTGCGTTTTCGGTCGCGATATAAAACGAAGCCACCAAAGATGTAAAAGCCAATTGCAAAACAGAGTACTCCAATTAAAAATTGTAACCACAATGCAGGGATTGGAGAGCAAAGAATACCAAAGACAGTATCTCTCATCAGTTTAATGCCTACTACAGCTAGCGAGATAGGGAGAACTGCTAATAGGAGAGCGAGATAACGTTGCATAAGGAAGACTCCTTTTCAGACAATTTAGTATATACAAAATGATGTTACAATTCGTGTCCGTTTGTCAAGAGGTTTTGGAAGAAGTAAGATAGAGGTGTGAAAAATTTTGCAGAGATGCTGCGGGAGGATTGGTAGCATATGAAACAAAAAGCGTTAATTATTGGAGCGGGTGCTGGGGGGAGTGCAATTCTAGGTCTGCTGCAAAAATCGAATATATTTGAAGTAGTTGCAATTGTGGATATTGATGAAAAGGCAAAAGGGATTCAACTTGCAAAGAGCCTTTATATTTCTACCGGGAGTAACTGGGAAGTGTTTATATGTGAGGATGTTGATGTCATCTTTGATATGACAGATGATTATAGTGTGTACGAAAAGGTTTTAGCGAAGAAAAAAGAGGATGTACTGCTTGTCCCGGGGAATGTTGCGAATATTGTTGTAAAGCTTGCGCATGAAAAAGAAATGTTGATTGGGAAATTAAGAGATCAAACGCAGCAGCGAGATCTTATTTTAAATTCGACGCATGATGGTATGATTGTTGTTGATCAAGAAGGGCATGTATTATTGTTCAATAAAAGTGCGGAACGGATGACGGGATACAAAAGAGAAGAAGTTGTTAATAAATATATTTTAGAAGTGATTCCAACAAGTAAGTTGCTTCGGATTATTCGTACGAAACAAATTGAGATTAATCAAGAATTAACATTAGATAATGGGAAAAAAATTATTTCAACGCGTATTCCGATTTTAAATGAAATTGGAGAGGTACAAGGGGCGTTTGCGGTTTTTAAAGATATTACTGAAATTGTAAATTTGGCCGAAGAAGTAACGGATTTAAAGGAAATTCAAACATTGCTAGAAGCGATTATCCATTCTTCTGAAGAAGCAATTTCTGTTGTTGATGAACAAGGGCGAGGGCTTGTTATAAATCCAGCTTATACAAAATTAACAGGTCTTTCAGAAGAAGATATTATTGGTAAGCCAGCGACAACAGATATTGTAGAAGGAGAAAGTATGCATATGAAGGTGCTGCGGACGCGCCGGGCAGTACGTGGTATTCATATGAAGATTGGGCAAAAAAAGAGAGATGTTATTGTAAATGTAGCGCCGGTTATTGTTGATGGGATTTTAAAGGGAAGTGTCGGGGTAATTCGCGATGTATCCGAGATTCAAAAATTAACAGATGAATTAAATCGAGCAAGACAAATTATTCGTACGTTAGAAGCAAAGTATTCATTTGAAGATATTGTTGGAACGTCAGAAGGAATTGTGGCAGCGGTTGAGCAAGCAAAACTAGGGGCGAATACGCCGGCGACGGTACTGCTTCGGGGGGAGTCAGGAACTGGAAAGGAATTGTTTGCGCACGCTATTCATAATGGGAGCAATCGGAAGTACAATAAGTTTGTTCGGGTAAACTGTGCAGCAATTTCTGAATCGTTATTGGAGAGTGAACTGTTTGGTTATGAAGAAGGTGCGTTTTCTGGAGCGCGCCGCGGGGGGAAACGTGGTTTTTTTGAAGAAGCGAACAATGGGAGTATTTTCTTAGATGAAATTGGAGAATTGTCTGCGAATACACAAGCGAAGTTACTTCGTGTGTTGCAAGAAAAGGAAATCGTGAGAGTTGGAGGTACGAAGCCAATTCCAATGAATGTTCGAGTTATTGCTGCAACGCATGTAAATTTAGAAAAGGCAATTTTAGATGGTGATTTTCGAGAAGATTTATATTATCGGTTAAATAAAATTCCGATTCATATTCCATCACTTGGTCAGCGTAAAGAAGATATTGGTGAAATTGCTGAGCGATTAATTCAAAAGATTAATCAAGATTATGGACGTAATGTTGAGGGGTTAACGGAATCGGCGGTGCAGTATTTACAAACGTATGATTGGCCGGGGAATGTTCGTGAGCTTGAAAACATTTTAGGGCGAGCAATTATTTTTATGAATTATAACGAGATGTATATTGATGTTCATCATTTACCGCCGTTACATCATGAGGATCAACATGAACTTATAGGGAGTAATTTACTTCCTGAATTAGAAGAAAGGCCTCTTGAGGATTTAGTGGCTGAATTTGAGGGGAATATTATTCATGAGTGTTTGTCTAGATTTAATGGAAATAAAACAAAAACAGCACAAGCGCTAGGGATTTCGGTTCGGAATTTGTATTATAAGCTAGAAAAGTACGAGTGTGCAAAAAATAGCATGCAATAATTTTCATACCACGCAATATTTTGCGTGGTATGTGCAATGCGACGATAATAGACAGAATTTTTTGTGTAGTAACAAAATGTTGATTTTTCTACGTTTTGAAGGCGTTTTCAAAAATATTTAAACGGAAATAAAAAGTTGGCACGATATTTGCTTTAATATATAAGCGAGGGACGACGAGGAAGGGTTGATTACAAAATATGAAGTTACAAACTTTAATTGATCAAGCAGCAAAGCAACCGAAAAAAACAGTTGCTGTTGCAGTAGCTGAAGATCATGAAGTAATTGAAGCCGTTACAAAGGCTGTACAATTACAGTTAGCTCAATTTCGTCTATATGGAAATCAAGAAACAATTATAAGTATGTTACAAGAGCATGGATTAGGGCCTTCAGAACATATTGAAGTAATTTCTACTACATCTAGCACAGAAGCTGCTGAATTAGCAGTAAAAGCTGTAAGAGGTGGAGAAGCGGATGTACTTATGAAAGGCAACATTCCAACGGCTAACATTCTGAAAGCAGTATTAAATAAAGAGTGGGGTCTTCGTAAAGGCGGTGTGTTATCACACGTTGCAGCTTTTGAAGTACCGAATTACGATCGCTTTATCATCGTAACGGATGCAGCGATGAATATTGCTCCGGATGTACAGCAAAAAGCGGCGATTGCGCAAAATGCAGTTGAAGTTGCCCGGGCAATAGGAGTAGAAGTACCGAAAGTAGCTCCAATTGCTGCTGTAGAAGTTGTAAATCCTGCAATGCAAGCAACGATTGATGCAGCGATGTTAACGCAAATGAATCGCCGGGGTCAAATTAAAAATTGTATCGTTGACGGACCGCTTGCTTTAGATAATGCTGTTTCACAAATTGCAGCAGAGCATAAAGGAATTCAAAGTGATGTCGCTGGTAAAGCAGATATTTTACTCGTCCCAACAATTGAAGCTGGAAATGTATTATATAAATCGCTTGTATATTTTGCAGATGCAAAAGTGGGAGCGATTATCGCTGGAGCAAAAGCACCAATTGTGTTAACATCTCGTGCAGATTCAGCAGAAACAAAAGTGTATTCATTAGCATTGGCAGTTGCGACTGCTTCTAAATAAACTTTCTTGCAATACATGTTTTATTTTCATTAATGATTAAGGAAATGAATCCGGTATAACGGACTAAAATTGAAAATGGTAAACATATCAAGGGGGAAATTACAATGACATTAGAAATCTTCAAATACTTAGAAACTTACGATTACGAGCAAGTTGTGTTCTGTCAAGATAAAGAATCAGGATTAAAAGCAATTATTGCAATTCATGACACAACTCTTGGACCAGCTCTTGGTGGAACAAGAATGTGGACATATGATTCTGAAGAAGCTGCGATTGAAGATGCTCTACGTCTTGCAAAAGGTATGACATATAAAAACGCAGCAGCTGGTTTAAACTTAGGCGGTGCAAAAACAGTTATTATCGGCGATCCACGCAAAGATAAGAGCGAAGCAATGTTCCGTGCATTAGGACGTTACATTCAAGGATTAAATGGTCGTTACATCACAGCTGAAGATGTTGGTACAACTGTAGATGATATGGATATTATTCATGAAGAAACAGATTTCGTAACAGGTATTTCACCTTCATTCGGTTCTTCTGGTAACCCATCTCCAGTAACTGCTTACGGCGTATACGTTGGTATGAAAGCAGCTGCAAAAGAAGCGTTTGGTACAGATAGCTTAGAAGGTAAAGTAATTTCTGTTCAAGGTGTAGGGAATGTAGCTTATCACCTATGCAAACACCTACATGCAGAAGGTGCAAAATTAATCGTTACAGATATTAATAAAGAAGCTGTACAACGTGCTGTAGAAGAGTTTGGTGCAACTGCTGTTGAGCCAAATGAAATTTACGGTGTAGAATGTGACATCTATGCACCATGTGCACTAGGAGCAACAGTAAACGACGAAACAATTCCACAATTAAAAGCGAAAGTAATTGCTGGTTCTGCAAATAACCAATTAAAAGAAGATCGTCACGGTGATATCGTTCATGAAATGGGTATCGTATATGCACCAGACTATGTTATTAATGCGGGCGGCGTAATTAACGTAGCGGACGAGTTATATGGATACAATAGAGAGCGTGCATTAAAACGTGTAGAAGCAATTTATGACACAATTGAAAAAGTAATCTCAATTTCAAAACGTGATGGTGTGCCAACATATGTAGCAGCAGATCGTCTTGCTGAAGAGCGCATCGCAAGCTTAAAAAATACACGCAGCACATTTTTAACTAACGGCCATAACATTTTAAGCCGTCGCTAATTTATAAAAAAATTAATGTGAAAGCAGTAGCGACTTCAATTAGCAGTTGCTACTGTCTTTCTAAATAAATGATGGAGGGAGCAGCCTTGTCCGTGAATCGAATTCTTGTCATTAATCCTGGTAGCACATCTACGAAGATTGGTGTTTTTGATAATGAAAGACCTGTTTTAGAAGAAACAATTCGTCATGACGAAGAACAGATTGGGAAATATAAGCGTATTATTGATCAATATGAATTTCGTAAACAAACTATTTTAGAAGTACTTCATTCTCATGGCATTAATATTTCTAAGTTAAATGCTGTATGTGGTCGCGGCGGACTACTTCGTCCGATTGAAGGCGGTACGTATACGGTAAACGAAGCGATGCTAGAAGATTTGAAGAATGGTTATAGTGGTCATCATGCTTCTAATTTAGGTGGAATTTTAGCATATGAAATTGCTTCTGGACTTAACATTCCAGCGTTTATTGTTGATCCAGTAGTTGTAGATGAAATGGAAGATATTGCTCGTATTAGCGGGATAGCTGGCATGGAGCGAAGAAGTATTTTTCATGCGCTAAACCAAAAAGCAGTAGCTCGTAAAGTTGCAAAAGAGCTCGATCGTAAATATGAAGATTTGAATTTAATCATTGCACATATGGGCGGCGGTATTTCGGTTGGTTCTCATAAAGAAGGAAAAGTTATTGATGTAAATAACGGTTTAAATGGAGAAGGACCATTCAGCCCAGAGCGTGCAGGAACGGTTCCAGTAGGCCAGCTTGTGGAAATGTGTTTCTCTGGTGAATATTACCGTGATGAAATGATGAAAAAAATCGTTGGGCAAGGTGGCTTAGTAAGCTTACTTGGTACAAATGATGCAATTAAAGTAGAGAAAATGGTAGAACAAGGCGATCCGGAAGCGACGCTTGTTTATACGGCAATGGCATATCAAGTTGCAAAAGAGATCGGCGCGGCAAGTGCAGTTCTTCATGGTAAAGTAGATGCTGTTGTTTTAACGGGCGGGCTTGCATATAGTAAAATTCTTGTTGATGAAATTAAAGAACGCGTTCATTGGATTGCAGATGTCATTGTGCATCCGGGTGAAGATGAATTACAAGCATTAGCAGAAGGTGCACTTCGTGTACTTCGTGATGAAGAAACTGCAAAAGAGTATGCTGTACGTGAAAAAGAAACAGTAGCTAGGGGTTGAGTGATATGGCAAAAGAATACGATTTAGTCATCGTTGGCGGTGGTACAGGCGGATATGTGGCTGCTATTCGTGCATCACAATTAGGATTAACAACAGCGCTTGTTGAAAAAGAAAACCTAGGTGGTACTTGCTTACACAAAGGATGTATTCCTAGTAAAGCGCTACTTCGTAGTGCTGAAGTGTTTGCAACTGCAAAAAAAGGTGAAGAATTCGGCGTTGTAACGAGCAATGTAGAATTAAATTTTGCAAAAGTACAAGAACGTAAAGAGAAAATTGTTAGCCAACTTCATAAAGGTGTTCAGCATTTAATGAAGCAAGGGAAAATCGATGTATATGAAGGAATTGGTCGTATTCTTGGCCCATCTATTTTTTCACCGATGCCAGGAACGATTTCTGTTGAATTAGCGAGCGGAGAAGAGAATGAAATGCTTATTCCGAAAAATGTAATCGTTGCAACAGGATCACGCCCAAATTCTTTACCAGGACTTGAACTTGATGGTGAATATGTAATGTCATCTGATCATGCCCTAAAAATGGAAACGCTTCCTAAATCTATCATTATTGTTGGCGGCGGCGTAATTGGTATTGAGTGGGCATCTATGCTTGCTGATTTCGGCGTGGAAGTAACTGTACTTGAATATGCAAAACATGTTCTACCGCTTGAAGATCAAGATGTTTCTAAGGAAATGCAACGTTTACTTAAGAAAAAAGGTATTAAAGTTGTAACTGGTGCAAAAGTGTTACCAGAAACTTTAGTAAAAGATAACGGTGTAACGATTCAAGCTGAACTGAATGGTGAAAATAAAGAATTTAAAGCTGAAAAAATGCTTGTATCTGTTGGAAGACAAGCAAACACACAAAATATCGGCTTAGAAAATACAGATATCGTTGTTGAAAAAGGTTATATTCAAACGAATGAATATTATCAAACGAAAGAATCACACATTTATGCGATTGGTGATGTAATCGGTGGCTTGCAGCTTGCACATGTTGCTTCTCATGAAGGGATTGTAGCGGTTGAACACATTGCTAGAAAAGAACCGATGCCAATTGATTATTCTATGGTATCTAAATGTGTATATAGCAGCCCGGAAGTTGCTTCTGTCGGTTTAACAGAGCAAGAAGCAAAAGAAAAAGGCTACAAATTAAAAGTAGGTAAATTCTCGTTCCGTGCAATCGGTAAGGCGCTTGTATATGGAGAATCTGATGGTTTTGTAAAACTTGTTGTTGATGAAGAAACAAATGATATTCTTGGTGTTCATATGATTGGACCACATGTAACAGATATGATCTCAGAAGCAGGTCTTGCAAGAGTGTTAGACGCAACGCCATGGGAAGTTGCACATACAATTCATCCACATCCATCATTATCAGAAGCAATTGGTGAAGCTGCGTTAGCAGTGGATGGAAAAGCGTTACACGGGTAAAATTGAACCATTAGGAATGGATAGTGTATCGTTCTTGCTTTATAATAGAGCGGGGTAAAAAGGATTTAGGAGGGTGTTAATATGGCTGAAGTAAAAGCAAAACGCCATGAAGAGCTTGGTTTAAGCGATGAGCAAGTATTAGAAATGTATCGCACGATGTTACTTGCACGTAAAATTGACGAGCGTATGTGGTTATTAAACCGTGCAGGGAAAATTCCTTTTGTAATTTCTTGTCAAGGACAAGAAGCTGCACAAGTAGGAGCAGCATTTGCACTTGATCGTGAGAAAGACTATGCACTGCCATATTATCGTGATATGGGTGTCGTGTTAGCATTTGGTATGACAGCAAAAGAGCTTATGTTATCTGGATTTGCTAAAGCAGAAGATCCAAACTCTGGCGGACGTCAAATGCCTGGACATTTTGGACAAAAGAAAAATCGCATCGTAACAGGTTCTTCACCAGTTACAACGCAAGTACCACATGCAGTAGGTATTGCGTTAGCAGGACAAATGGAAGGAAAAGATTTAGTAACATTTGTTACATTTGGTGAAGGTTCTTCTAACCAAGGTGATTTCCATGAAGGTGCGAACTTTGCAGGAGTACACAAATTACCTGTTATTTTCATGTGTGAAAATAACAAATATGCAATCTCTATCCCTGTTGAAAAACAATTAGCATGTAAAAATGTATCTGACCGTGCAATTGGTTATGGTATGCCAGGATACACAGTAGACGGAAATGACCCGCTTGAAGTATATAAAGCTGTAAAAGAAGCAGCAGATCGCGGACGCCGTGGTGAAGGTCCAACATTAATTGAAACGGTATCTTATCGTTTAACAGCACACTCTAGTGATGACGATGATCGTGTATACCGTGACCGAGAAGAAGTAGAAGAAGCAAAGAAAAAAGATCCAATCTATACATTTGCAAATTACTTAAGAGAAGTAGGTATTTTAACAGAGGAATTTGAAAAACAAATGTTAGATGACGTAATGCATATCGTAAACGAAGCAACAGAATATGCAGAAAATGCTCCGTATGCAGATCCAGAGTCTGCATTAAAGCACGTATACGCGGAATAAGGGGGAACGTTTCATGGCTGTAATGTCTTATATTGACGCGATTACATTAGCAATGCGCGAGGAAATGGAACGCGATAAGAAAGTATTTGTATTAGGAGAAGACGTTGGTAAAAAAGGCGGCGTTTTTAAAGCGACAACTGGATTATATGATCAATTTGGTGAAATGCGTGCGCTTGATACACCACTTGCAGAATCGGCAATTGCTGGGGTAGCAATCGGTGCAGCGATGTATGGAATGCGCCCAATTGCAGAAATGCAATTTGCGGACTTCATTATGCCAGCAGTGAACCAAATTGTTTCCGAAGCAGCAAAAATCCGTTATCGCTCTAACAATGATTGGACTTGCCCGGTAACAATCCGTGCACCATTTGGCGGCGGTGTTCATGGTGCGCTGTATCATTCACAATCTGTAGAAGCGCTTTTTGCGAACCAACCTGGTTTAAAAATTGTAATTCCTTCTACACCGTATGATGCAAAAGGTTTATTAAAAGCAGCAATTCGTGATGAAGATCCGGTATTGTTCTTTGAACATAAACGTGCATATCGCTTAATTAAAGGTGAAGTGCCGGAAGATGATTATGTATTACCAATTGGAAAAGCAGACGTAAAACGTGAAGGTGACGATATTACTGTTATCACATACGGATTATGTGTTCACTTTGCTCTTCAAGCTGCTGAAAAATTAGCACAAGATGGCATCTCTGCTCACGTTCTTGATTTACGTACTGTATATCCTTTGGATAAGGAAGCAATTATTGAAGCAGCTTCAAAAACAGGTAAAGTTCTTCTTGTAACGGAAGATAATAAAGAAGGAAGCATTATGAGTGAAGTAGCGGCAATTATCGCAGAAAATTGCTTATTTGATCTTGATGCACCAATTGCTCGTCTTGCAGGTCCAGACGTTCCAGCAATGCCATATGCACCAACAATGGAGAAATTCTTTATGGTGAATCCAGATAAAGTGGAAAAAGCAATGCGCGAACTTGCGGAATTTTAATCGGGGGGACTATACATGGCTGTAGAAAAAATTACAATGCCTCAGCTTGGGGAGAGTGTAACAGAGGGTACAATTAGTAAATGGCTTGTTTCTGTTGGTGATCACGTAAATAAGTATGATCCGCTTGCAGAAGTAATGACAGATAAAGTAAACGCAGAAGTACCTTCCTCTTTCAGCGGGGTTGTTACGGAATTAATCGCTGGCGAAGGTGAGACACTAGCTGTCGGTGAAGTGATTTGTATGATTCAAGTTGAAGGTGCAAATGAAGTAGCTGCAACAGCTGTAGAAGAGAAAACAGAAGAGGTGTCAAAAACAGAGGTAGCTGCACCGGCATCAGCACCGAAAGCAAAGCAACCAACCGATGGTAAACCGCGTTTTTCACCAGCTGTATTAAAACTTGCAGGTGAACATAATATTGACCTAGATGCAGTAGTAGGTACAGGAGCAAATGGTCGTATTACACGCAAAGATATTTTAACATTAGTTGAATCTGGAAATATTCCACAAGCAGGTGCACAGAAGGAAGCTGCAGCTGCACCAATTACACAAGAAGCACCAGCAGCACCAAAAGCTGCGCCAGCACCTAAAACAGAAGCGGCAAAACCGGTATCTGTACCGACAATGCCTGGTGATATTGAAATTCCAGTGACTGGTGTTCGTAAAGCGATTGCTGCAAATATGCTACGCAGTAAGCATGAAGCACCGCATGCTTGGATGATGATTGAAGTGGATGTAACAGATCTTGTTTCATACCGTAATTCAATTAAAGGTGAATTTAAAAAGCGTGAAGGCTTTAATTTAACATTCTTTGCCTTCTTCGTAAAAGCTGTTGCACAAGCTTTAAAAGAATACCCACAAATTAATTCTATGTGGGCTGGCGATAAAATTGTTCAGAAGAAAGATATTAATCTTTCTATTGCAGTTGCAACTGACGATGAATTATTCGTTCCAGTTATTAAGCATGCTGATGAGAAAACAATTAAAGGTATCGCTCGTGAAATTACTGAGCTTGCAACGAAAGTACGTACGAAATCGTTAAAAGCTGACGAAATGCAAGGTGGAACGTTTACGATTAATAACACAGGGTCATTTGGTTCTGTTCAATCTATGGGTATTATTAACTATCCACAAGCGGCAATTTTACAAGTGGAATCTATCGTGAAACGTCCAGTAATTATGGATAACGGTATGTTCGGTGCACGTGATATGGTTAACCTATGCCTATCTCTTGATCACCGCGTATTAGATGGATTCATTTGCGGTAAGTTCTTAGGACGCGTAAAAGAAATTCTTGAAAATACATCTGCAGATAATACTTCTGTATATTAATGATAAAAAAGCTCGCCAATTGGCGGGCTTTTTTTGTATACAAATTCACTTTAATTTTTCTCTATATAAGTCGCTGCATGCAGAATACAACATAACCCATCTTCGCGTCCTCCTTTTGTTTTTCACGCTGGAGGTGGGAGGAATAGGACCTGACCGCTTCTATGCATGGCCAGCTGCACTCACCCATTTAAAAAAGAGGTTTTTATATGTTGTTTTATCCCCTTTAATATATTTGAGTTACAGTTGAAACCTTATAATGTTTTTTACATAGACAGTATAGATAAACGCAAACTAAAAGGATTACTTTTAGTAAGGGGTGCCGTCTATTATGCATATGCACATGTTTGAAGGGGCAAAGCATCTGTCGAGTTTGGAGTGGATGTTCCGTGCTATATTGGCATATGTTTTTTTAATTATTGTTGCAAAAGCGATGGGACAACGCTCTATTGCCCAGCTTCGTTTTTTAGATCTTGTTCTCGTGCTATTGTTAGGGGGAAATCTATCGAATGCATTGTCTGATGAAAAAGTAGGTCTTCTTGGTTCTATGATTACAACGTTTATTCTTGTTGTACTTCATATCGTAAGTTCCATTTTGACATTAAAATGGGATCGATGGAGACGTTTTTTAGAACCTGCTCCCATTATTCTTATACATAATGGTTCTATTCAGTTTAATAATTTAAAGAAAGCGCGGATTACAGTAGAGTATTTATTTTCTGAGCTGAGATTGCAAGGTATTACAGATATTCAAACTGTCAAACTAGCCTTATGGGAAGCGAGTGGAGTTGTTTCTGTGTTTCAGTACGCAGCGTATGAAAAAGTATCTCGAAAAGATATGAAAGTATATGCAGAACAATCACCTATTACATTTATTCTTGTGAAGAACGGAAAGATTCAAAAGGATGTTCTTTCTTTATTAGAAAAAACGGAAGAGTGGGTAAGAGCAGAGTTGCAGCAGGAAGTACCGATTCAATCCATTCAATTAGCGACAGTAGATGAAAAGGGACAAATAAATATTTTGCTTAAAAAGTAAAAAAATGAGCATTTTTCCATTTTATACATATGATACAATGGTGTGGACAAGCAAATAAAAAGAAAGGTTTGTTGAAATGGGATATGTGGAGGAATTACGGAAAATAGTTGGGCATCGCCCTTTAATTTTAGTGGGTTCAGTTGTTCTTGTATTGAATAAAGATGGAGAAGTATTATTACAACAAAGACAAGAACCGCATGGGAAATGGGGACTTCCTGGTGGATTAATGGAGCTGCGGGAATCACCGGAAGAAACTGCATACCGTGAAGTGTATGAAGAGACCAGCATTCGCGTGAAGAATTTGCAGCTCATTAATGTGTTCTCAGGTGCAAAACATTTTGTGAAACTAGCAAACGGTGACGAGTTTCAAGCAGTAACGACTGCCTATTATACGCATGAATATGAAGGAGAACCTACTGTAAACAAAGAGGAAGCAATACAATTAAAGTTTTTTCCGATTACAGAATTACCAGAGTATATTGTAGGATCGCATAAAAGAATGATTGAAGTATATGTAGAAATGATTCAAAATAAGTTAAAATTGTAATATAATGGTGATAGAGATGCGAAATTACAGTTCCGGTTGGTAGTCCGGACGCATAATTTTTTTAATCCCGCTACTAACGGGCAGTAACCCCCTACCTCAAAATTCAGAGAAAGCAAAGAGGGGATAACTTCCCGTAAGAGCCGATTGGTTCAACTAACCATCAGTTAGGGATGGAAAAACTTCTACTTATGGAAGTTTCACTTTATGTCAATAACCTTCCCCTCCGGGATGTCCAGCATTTCTGAATATGTTTGTAAAGGAGGGACTGTCAGTGAAATTGACAGTATATCATGACGGTCAGTATTTTGTAGGAATGATTGAACAAGAAAAAAATGGGAAGTTGTATGCAGTACGGCACATTTTTGGTACTGAACCGTCTGATGAAGAAGTGTTTTTGTTTGTAAATGATACGTTGTTACCGTATTTTAATCGCTTTGCAAAATGCGGAGTAAAGGTTAAACAGCAAAAACGTCCGAAAAATGTAAAACGCATGATTCGACAAGCAGCAAGAGAATTAAACACTTCAAAATTTACGAAAGCACAAGAAGCGATTCAGTTGTCGTATGAAGTGCATAAAAAAGAGAAGCAAGTGCAATCGAAAGAAATGCGGGAAATAGAAAAGCGGAAAAAGCGTGCCTTAAAAGTGCAAAAAGCGAAACAGAAGCATCGTGGTCATTAAGGAAAACGTCTTCGAGCGAGGTCTCGAAGACGTTTTTTAGTGAATTATGGCTACAAAGCAAGTAAGTTTACTTGTATTTTTGAAATGGTTATTGGTAAGATACAGTTAGAGATATGTGAGGAGGGAAAGCTTTGATTAACTTCAACTTTTTTATGAATGACGTTGTTCGTCAAGCTCGCGAAGAAATCGTAGCAGCTGGTTATACAGAATTAACAACGCCAGAAGCTGTAGATGAAGCATTGCAAAAGAAAGGCACAACACTTGTAATGATAAACTCTGTATGCGGCTGTGCAGGGGGGATTGCTCGTCCAGCAGCAGCTCATTCTATTCATTATGATAAACGTCCAAATCATCTTGTTACTGTATTTGCAGGTCAAGATAAAGAGGCAACAGCACGTGCTCGTGAATATTTTGAAGGATATCCACCATCTTCTCCATCGTTTGCACTATTGAAAGATGGAAAAATCGTAACGATGGTTGAGCGTCATGAGATTGAAGGCCATGAGGCAATGCAAGTTATTGCTAAATTACAATCGTACTTTGAAGAACATTGTGAGGAAATGTAATATACGTTTTTAGAACCGTTAAGAATGTAATCTTAACGGTTCTTTTTTATGTATAATATGAGTTATTTATGCAAATAAATATGCAGTATATATTTGTTTATTTACGTTGTATAAAGAAAAATAAATTTATTTTTATTTTATTTATTGCATAAAAATAAATTTATTGCTACAATACATTCATCGAATAAAAATTCTATAAAATAATTAAATATACATTAACTAGGAGGAAAAGTAATGAAGAAATTTTTATCAGTTTCACTTGCACTTATTTTAATCATGAGTATATTCACTGCTTGTAGTAAGGGTGGAAATGCAGGGAATGATAATAAAAAGAAAGTGTTAGTTATGGGAACGTCTGCAGATTACAAACCGTATGAATATGTAGATGCAAAAAAGAGTGAAGATGTTATCGGTTTCGATATCGATGTTATGAATTATATTAGTAAAGAACTAGGCTATAAAGTGAAAGTCAAAGATATGGACTTTGGTGGGTTGTTAGCATCATTAGAGGCTGGAAAAGTTGACTTTGTCATGGCGGGAATGACGCCGACAGCAGAGCGTAAGAAAAATGCAGATTTTACAGATATTTATTTTGTTGCTAAAAATGTAATCATTTCTAAAGAAGGTTCAAATATTAAAACATTACAAGATCTAAAAGGAAAAAAAGTAGGAGTACAAACAGGATCTATCCAAGAAGAAAAGGCGAAAGATTTGCAAAAACAAGTAGCGTTCCAATCTGAAGGACGTGACCGTGTACCAGAACTCATTCAAGAAATTCAAGCAGGACGTTTTGATGCAATTATTTTAGAAGATACAGTAGCAAAAGGATATTTAGAAAAAAATAAAGAGTTAAAGAGTGTGGAAATTCCAGAAGCTGCAGATGAAGCTGGTTCAGCAATTGCGCTTCCGAAAAATAGTGATAAGACAGCGGAGTTTAATAAAGTAATTAAGAAAATGAAAGAAAATGGAGAAATGGATAAATTAGTGAAGAAATGGTTTGGCGGCGAGAAATAAGCCGCCTTTCCATCTTCTAGGGAGGACTGACTTAGGATGAACTTGGATTTTTCGCAAATAACGCCTTCAATACCATATATATTAAAAGGTTTAGAAGTAACATTAAAGATTGTAGCTGTCGCTTCTTTGCTTGGTTTTGCGCTAGGGACGTTATTAGCGCTTTGTAAAATTGCTAGAATAAAAGTTTTGAGTATAATTGCTGATTTTTATACATCTCTTTTCCGCGGTACACCGCTTGTACTACAGTTAATGCTTATTTATTACGGTCTTCCGCAAATTACAGGATATGATATTTCAGCATTTTTAGCAGCTGTGTTAGCATTTAGCTTAAATTCAGGCGCATACATGTCAGAAGTGATTCGTGCTGGAATTCAAGCAGTTGATAAAGGACAAACAGAAGCGGCAATGGCACTTGGTATTCCATATGGAAAAATGATGCGAAATATTATTTTACCGCAAGCATTAAAAAATATTTTACCTGCATTAGTAAATGAATTTGTTACATTAACGAAAGAGTCCGCAGTAGTTACTGTAATCGGTGCAACAGATTTAATGCGCCGTGCGTATATTGTTGGCGGCGAGACATTGTCTTATTTTGAACCGCTATTATTTGTCGGTATGATTTATTACATTCTTGTTATTATTCTTACATTCATTGGGAAAGCGGTTGAAGGGAGAATGAAGAAAAGTGATTAAAATTAATGACCTTCACAAATCATTTGGAAATAACGAAGTATTAAAAGGGATCACAACAACAATTGGACAAGGCGAAGTCGTAGCAATTATTGGGCCGTCCGGTTCAGGGAAATCAACATTTTTACGTTGCATGAATTTACTAGAAATACCAACGGGCGGACAAATTTGTATTGGTGATCAGGATGTAACGAATCCAAATACAAACATTATGGAAGTTCGTCAGCATGTTGGAATGGTGTTTCAGCATTTCCACTTATTTCCTCATATGACAGTGCTAGAAAATATTACGTATGCTCCTCTTACTGTAAAAGGTACTGCGAAGGAAGAGGCAGTAAAAAAAGCTGAAGAATTATTAGAAAAAGTGGGATTACTTGAGAAAAAGGATGCTTATCCAAATCGCCTTTCAGGTGGACAAAAACAGCGTGTTGCAATTGCGAGAGCATTAGCAATGGAACCGGACGTTATGCTATTTGATGAACCGACCTCAGCACTAGATCCAGAGATGGTGAAAGAAGTATTAGAGGTTATGAAATCTCTTGCAACGACAGGAATGACAATGGCAATCGTTACGCACGAAATGGGTTTTGCTAAAGAAGTAGCCGATCGGGTTCTTTTTTTAGATGACGGGAAACTAGTAGAAGATACGAAGCCAGAACAATTTTTTACAGCGCCGGAAAGCAAACGTGCCCAAGAATTTTTGCAAAAAATGTTGTAACATGTAAACGTTACGTGAATAATAAGGGAAAAAGGATGACATTGTGTCATCCTTTTCTTTATACTTAAATTGAAAATAGATCGTACATAATAGGAGCGTTAACATGTTTAAAATTGGATATCGAACAGTGAAAACAGCAGCTGGAACCGCCTTGGCTGTGTGGATTGCTCAATTACTTCATTTGGAATTTAGTAGCACAGCCGGCATTCTTGTCATTTTATGTGTACAAAATACAAAAAGAAAATCATTAGAAGTATCTATTCATCGCTTTGTAGCTTGTTTACTTTCTATGTTGTTTGCATTTTTTATTTTTGAATCGATAGGCTATACACCGTTAGCACTTGGAATTTTATTACTTCTGTTTATTCCAAGTGCAGTAATGCTTAAGATTCAAGAGGGGATTGTTACAAGCTCTGTTATTGTTTTTCATTTATATTCACTGCAAAAAATTACATGGCCCATTGTTGGAAATGAGATTGCGATTTTAACGGTTGGAATTAGTGTTGCTTTGCTAATTAATTTGTACATGCCAAGCGTTGAAGGTGAGCTAAAAGAGTATCAACAAAAAGTGGAATCTAATTTTAAGACGATTCTATTTGAAATGGCTACCTATTTAAGAAATCGTGAAAGTGTGTGGAATGGAAAAGAGCTAATTGAAACGGAAACATTACTTGAGAGGGCAAAAGAAGTATCTTTTATAAAGCTGGAAAATCGGTTTATGCGTGAAGATGATTATTACTATCGTTATTTTCAAATGCGCCAGCAACAGTTCGAAATTTTAGAAAGAGTTATGCCGCTAGTTGCTTCATTATCTTGGTCATATGAACAAGCGGGTATGGTGGCGGATGTAATTGAAAATGTCGGGAATGGCATTCGCCCAGAAAGTACAGGGGTTATATCATTAAGACAGCTTCAAGAGATGCGAGAAATCTTTCGAGAAATGCCGCTTCCAGAAACACGAGAAGAATTTGAAACGCGTGCTAAGCTCGTTCAGCTCGTTTATGAAATAGAGCAATTTTTACTCATTAAAAGTCGATTTATAGGGAAATATAACATTAAAGAATTAATATAAGAAGGACGGAATGAGGTATGTCATATCTTCTTTCATTCATATTATTTATTTCCCTATCGCCTCTTTGGCCGCTAGGTGATAATCCGCGTGTTGGCGATCCGCTTATTATCGTTAATAAACAAACGAACCGACTTGCATATATTCAAGATGGAAAGATACAAAATACATTTCCAGTTGCAACAGGTAAAACGAATGATTTAACGCCAGAAGGTACATTTGATGTTGTGATGAAGGCAAAAAATCCGTATTATATTGCGAAGAATATTCCAGGTGGTTCACCGGAAAATCCGCTCGGTTCAAGATGGATAGGTTTTAATGCCAGGGGTACTGATGGTAGTAAATATGGGATACACGGGACAAATCAGCCAAGCTCCATTGGCAAGTACGTTTCACAAGGATGCATTCGAATGCATAAAAAAGATGTAGAGTATTTGTACGATCGTATTCCCATTGGAACAAAAGTATGGATTGTGAAATCAAAAAAATCATTTGAGCAGCTTGCGAAAGAAAAGGGTGCAATTGCTTACGAAGAAAGCCAGCAGGATATGTTGGCTTTTTGTTATATTATATCTTGTCTTGACATGTGTACATATAACATGCGTTAATGAGGATAACAAAAAATGAAATTTCCATTAGGAGAACTAGTACTATTCGTGAATATATAAATAAAGATTATGTGAAAAGGAGTTGCTGTTATGTATATGAATCATAGATTACCATACATTCAGTTCTTCATTGGTGCTCTTGCACTTATTACTTTCATATTGGCAACTTTTAATATATGTCCATTTTCATTAGCGGTCTTTTCTATTGCTCTTCTTAATTTTACTTTTGCATTAAGTGCTTATAATGAGCGGCAATATCCAAACTTTGTTCTTTCACTTGGAATGGGAATTGCGTTTAGTATTGCAGGACTTATTATTATGGCAACATAAAAGGGAGAGAACATCTCCCCCCTTTTTTTTACCAAAACATGCTTATACCAGTAAGTAATGTTGTAACAAGCATTGAAATTAACATGACATAAACCATAATTTTTTGCATTTTTTTACTCATCTTTAGATCCTCCTTGCGAATCTCCTCAATCTTATTGTATATACAAATGAAATTTGGTACAAGGGTCTATTATGAGACATTTTCTACATACATCCGTTTTAGTTTTTCAACATCTTTGTCTAGCTCTGCCTCCTAAGCCCTCATGTCTAAGAACCTTCCACACGAGAAGGTAAAAAATACCTTCTGTGTGAAAGAACCTTAGCCAACGGGCCTAAACAGTCGGCTCCGCTTTTCTTTATAAGTCGTTGCTATGTAGCAATATAACATGACCTGCACTTGCTTCCTTCTTTCGTTTTTACCCTCATACGTGGCAGAAAAAGGCCCTAACCGCTACTATGCATAGTCAGGTACTCTCGCCCACTTAAAAAAAGAGTTTTTATACACGGGGCTTAACCTGTAAAGTTTGAATTGTATAATTAGCAAGGAAAAGTTTCAACTAATCAAAATTTCACTTTATATATCTTCTCCTTCGAAACTTTTACAGAATTCTGTTATAATAGTCATTGTTACATACATAACGCAGGAGGCGCATTCTCATGATTAATCAAGAACGTTTAGTGAATGAATTTATGGAACTTGTGCAAGTAGACTCTGAAACAAAATACGAAGCTGAAATTTGCAAAGTGTTAAAAGAAAAATTCTCTTCTTTAGGCGTTGAAGTATTTGAAGATGATACAATGGGTGAGACTGGTCACGGTGCTGGTAACTTAGTTTGTACATTACCAGCAACAAAAGAAGGCGTAGATACAATCTACTTTACTTCTCATATGGATACAGTTGTTCCAGGTAAAGGAATTAAGCCTTCTATTCAAGATGGTTATATCGTATCTGACGGTACAACAATTTTAGGTGCTGATGATAAAGCTGGACTTGCATCTATGTTTGAAGCAATTCGCGTGTTAAAAGAGAAAAACATTGCGCACGGAAAAATAGAATTCATCATTACAGTTGGTGAAGAATCAGGTCTTGTTGGTGCAAAAGCATTAGATCGTGAACGCATTACAGCGAAATATGGTTATGCATTAGACAGCGATGGAAAAGTTGGAGAAATCGTTGTTGCAGCACCAACACAAGCGAAAGTAAATGCAATTATTCGCGGGAAAACAGCTCACGCTGGTGTAGCACCAGAAAAAGGTGTATCTGCAATTACAATTGCAGCAAAATCTATCGCAAAAATGCCACTTGGCCGCATTGATTCTGAAACAACTGCGAATATCGGTCGTTTTGAAGGTGGTACACAAACAAATATCGTTTGTGACTATGTAGAAATCTTTGCTGAAGCACGTTCTTTAGTAGACGAAAAAATGCAAGAGCAAGTTCGCAAAATGAAAGAAGCATTTGAATCTACAGCGAAAGAAATGGGCGGGGAAGCAGAAGTAGAAGTAAAAGTAATGTACCCAGGATTTAAATTTGCTGATGGCGATCACGTTGTAGAAGTTGCAAAACGTGCTGCTGAAAAAATCGGTCGTACACCATCTCTTCACCAAAGCGGTGGCGGCAGCGATGCAAACGTAATTGCGGGTCATGGTATTCCAACAGTAAACTTAGCAGTTGGATATGAAGAAATTCATACAACAAACGAAAAAATTCCTGTTGAAGAACTAGTGAAAACAGCAGAGATGGTTGTTGCGATTATTGAAGAAGTAGCGAAATAATCAAAGAAGAGGCTAAGTTGAAACGCATGGGGAAATTCCCCATGCGTTTTTAAATAAATCCATTTTAATTTTTCAACAGATAAGTCACTGTTATGCAGAATACAACATGATCGCTACTTGCTTTCTCCTTTTGTTTTAAACCTTGCATGTGGCAGAAAAAGGCCCTGACCGCTTTAAAGTGTACCCTTTGTAAAGGACATTTTAAAAAAAGCCTAGGCAGTTTTAAGAAGATGATTCCTGAATTGAATAGGGCTCATCTTTTTTAAATTCCATTGGCATCTGTCGTGATTGTAATATTTCATATATTGCTTTATTTCATGTTTTAGTTCAGCTAGGCTTGTACAGGATTTAATAAAGGCTTCGTCTTTAAAATGTCCAAAGAATGATTCTTGAGGAGCGTTATCCCAACAGTTCCCCTTTCTTGACATGGATTGAAGTAGCCCTAGTTTTTTTACTAACTTTTGGAAGCTTGGGTGTGTATAGTGAACTCCTTGATCTGAGTGAATTAAGGCATCTTTTGTCTTCTTGAACTTTCTGTTTTTCTTTAACCTTAAAAGGGTGTCTGTTGCTAAGTCAATGGTCAGACGATTTGAAACATTATAAGCTACTATTTCATTGGTGGAACTGTCCATAATCGTTGATAAATAAGCTTTTTTCCCTTTACCGTAAAATAAATATGTTATATCAGTTAGAAGTGTTTTTCCAGGCACACCTTGCTTAAATTGGCGGTTTAATAAGTTTGGAACAACTCGATGTTCTTTTGTAGCTTTCATTATTCTTTTATATGGATTAGCCTTTCTAATAGGACAAATAATGTCGTACTTTCTCATGATTCTTCTGATACGTTTCAAATTGTAGACAACCTTAAATTGACTCTCCAAAGTCATTTTGATTTGGCGTGCCCCTTTTCTTCGCTTTTTGAAATGTAATGCCTTTAAGATGATCTCTTTTGTAGTTTCATCTTCTTCATCTTTTCTCTTTCTTTGTTTTTGTGACTTCATTGAGAAATAATTATAATAACCACTTCTTGAAACTTCCGCTATTTTACACAAGTAACTCACCATATGCTTTAATTGATATTTTTCAATCACCGAGCGAATTAGGATATATTTCTGGGAAGGGATGAGAATTACTTGTTCATCCTCCTTTCTGCAAATCGAATCTTTTTTAATAGTTCATTTTCTGCTTTTAATAAATTAATTTGTGCTTCCAGAAGAGCATTTTTCTTCTCTAGAGTAAGATCCTTTGCCATAAATCGACCTAAACTATCAGCTCTTCTGTCACGTAAACCACTTATCCCGTTTTCATCGTAAGCCTTTTTCCATCTCTTACTAGCAGCCTTAATTCTATCCATTCCCAGAATTTCAACATCAAAGCTACACTCTTCAAAGATTTGTCTTGGAAACTTGCCTTTTTCTTTCTCTATGATAAATAAACGTTTAAATTCATCTGTATAAGTAATTCCCTTTGGTCTAACTGATTTTACATATTTATTAGATGATAGTAACTGCATTTCTTTTTCTGTAAAAATCTTTTTGCTCATTTGTTCTCCGTCTCCATGTTTTATTTTCAAGTTTTGTATTTCTTAATTATACAAAAATGTACCATACAGAGAGAGACTTTTTTAGTGTCTACTCTATAGGGTACATTTTACTTCTATGCATGGCCAGATGCTCTCGCCCGCCTAAAAGAAAGGAAGGGGTTATGTTGATTTTTTATTTGGATTTATATAGCTTAACAATGCAATAGCTCTTTTAGTGTTTTTACATTTTGGTGAAATATTTGCGGAGATGGCCAATTTAGATAGCTGTTAGGCAATTGAATCGTTTCAATCTCGTTGTTTTTTTGTGCAATTGCAGTTAAGTTATGTATATAATCGATTACTTGTAAGAAATTAATCTTTGTACCTACTGAGCCATGACCTGGTATGGCTATATCAATATCCATTCTTTCAACCTCTTTTAAAATATGAATCCAATTTTGCGGATTTGATTCTTCAAAAAATGTAGGGTGGCAATCAACAAATAATAAATCACCCATGAATATTACTTTATCTTCTGGAATATACAGCATAGCATCGCAATGGGAATGTCCGTCGCCTAATGTGAAAAGCTTTGCACTGCGCTTCGTTCCATGGAAGATGACTTCATCTATAAATGTTTGTTGTGGTAGTACTAACTCTAGTGTAGGTAATGAGATTTCTAGTTCACTTAAAAAATTAATTTGATGTTCTAAGTTCATATCATAAGTTTGCGTTAATTGATCCTGTAAAGATTGAATATAATTTTTTAGACCATGAATATCATTTTTTTGTTTATTGATTCGTGATGGATGAGCAGTTTTCATTTTGTCGTATGTCATTTGACTTGAAATAATGGTACTTTCCTTAAACGTTTGGTTCCCCCGAATGTGGTCTCCGTGCCAATGACTATTTATTACCCACGTAACGGGCTTATTTGTTATCGTTTCTGCTGCATATTTTAAATCTTCAGAAGCTTGTTGTGTATTAAATGTATCAAAAACAATAGTTGTATCCCCTAAATCAATAAAACCAGCATTTGCTGCAGCACCGCCACCTTCTTTTGCAATTGCTGCATATATCCCGTTACGAATTTTTTCGAGTCTAAAATGTTTGCTATCAAATGTTTCATTCATTTTCTTCTCTCCTTAAAAGTGTTAGCTATTTTGATTCTACTGCCTTCACAAGGCGAATAAACCAGTACAGAAAGATCCATGGAAGAATGTACAAAGTCGAAAATGACAGTAGAGACGAAAGAAGCCCATAAGCATCAATGCCTATGATTGGAAGTAGGAAATAGATGAGCAACAAAAAGAAAATAACTAGTAAAATTAGATAAAGTGGTTTTAGATGTGTAGTCATTTCTTCTTTTTACCTCCCCCTTGGATTTCGTATGTGGACATACTTCTATATAGTAACGATTCCATCCTTTCAAATATTGATTTTTTCACAAGTTTTTTGATAAAATAAAGAACAAACGTTCCTTTGGTGGTGAGAAAGATGCGTGAAATGTATCCGAAAAATGGCCGTGTCATTTTGCATGTTGATATGAATTGTTTTTATGCATCTGTTGAAATTGCACGTGATGCATCGTTGCAAGGAAAACCATTAGCGATAGCTGGTAATGCGAAAGACCGTAAAGGCATTATTGTAACGTGTAGTTATGAAGCAAGAGCGAAGGGAGTACGTGCAACAATGCCTGTTTGGGAAGCGAAGCGGCTATGCCCAGAACTTATTGTTAAGCATCCAAACTTTGAGTTATATCGGGAGGCTTCTTTTGCATTGTTTCAAATTCTGGCACGGTTTACAGAAAAAATTCAACCAGTCTCAATTGATGAAGGATATATAGATATAACGGATTGTTATGGGCTCGGTTCGCCGCTAGAAATTGCTCAAATGATTCAACAAACATTACTTACAGAATTACAGCTTCCGTGCAGTATTGGAATTGCTCCCAACTTATTTCTAGCCAAAACAGCCTCTGATATGAAAAAGCCACTAGGTATTACAGTACTTCGTAAACGTGATATACAAAAGCAGCTTTGGCCGCTTCCAGTTGAAAAAATGCATGGAATTGGAAAGAAAACAGCAGAAAAATTACAAGATGTACATATACATACGATAGGGGATTTAGCTACTGGAACAGCTCCTATTATTCGTTCTGTAATTGGAAATCATGGATTGGATTTACAAAAACGTGCAAATGGTATCGATAATAGAGAAGTTGATCCAAGTCAAATGGGGCAGTATAAAACGATCGGAAATTCTATAACGCTGCCAAAAGATGTAGATGAAGAGCAAGAGTTGTTAGGTACGTTAGAGCGCTTGTCTCAATCTGTTAGCCGAAGATTACAAAAACGTACCCTTGTTGCATATAATATTCAAATTACAATTAAATACTATAATCGCCGAACGATTACACGCAGTAAAATGTTAGACAATGCAATTTGGGAATGGCGCGATATTTTTCAGGCGACAATACGATTATGGAAAAAACATTGGGATGGTGATCCTGTTCGATTACTCGGAATTACTGCTTGTGAATTAGAATGGAAAACAGAGGCGATTAAGCAGCTTGATTTATTTTCATTTGAAGAAGATGCGAAGGCAGAACCGCTATTGAGTGTGATGGAGCAATTAAATAATAAATATGGAACGAAGATTATTCAGCATGGTAGTCAAGTATTTCGGCAACAGGAGAGAACGTTTCAACAAAAATTAGAGAATAAATTTACATGAAAGCTCATTTCCTTTTAGGGGAGGATGAGAGCATCTGGCCGTGCATAGAAGCGGTCAGGGCCTTTTCCTGCCACATGCGAGGTTTAAAACAAAGGGAGAAAGCAAGTACAGGTCATATTATATTCTGCATAGCAGCGACTTATATGTCGGGAAATTAAAATGTATTTATATAAAACAAAATCGCGCAGGTTGTATCTTCTGCGAGATTTTGTTTTATATTTGTTCTTTTTAAGAAATATAATAAATTTTTTATTTGTGTTTGGCTAATATCAGTTATATTAGTATTTTTTTTTGTTATTTGGAGTTATTTCATTAGCAATTTCCATATTCGCCAAATTTAAATTTGTTGGCATGATTGCCCTATTTTGCAGGCCCCGGAATAACAGCTGGAATGATCTCATCATATTGAACTTTCGGCTTGCTGCTAACCCAAAAACTGTTCCTATACCTAGTAAAGAAATCCAAATCCAATTTCTATTATTCCGTCTAATTCCAAACAATTGAAACACTCGCTGCGTGCCTCTTCCAAAATTGAATAATGATGTCAACCAATTTAAAATATTCATTTTCGACTCCTTGTAGAAAAAATTAGGGATAGATCATTAACGCCGTTCCCTATGGTTTATATTGTTGATATTTATATGGATTTATGATGGCAACTTATGTTAATCATTTATATTACTCTTTCCGATACCTTTTTATGTTTTAAATAGAAGAACTTTCGTAAATTACAATGTCTGTATTGGTTGGAGTAGAAATGCGCTGTGCGTAATATGTGATGGAAGAAGGAATATATTCTGGTACGGTTTGAACGGTATGCAATGCTATATATTCATGAATTAACTCTTTTAATGTGGACCAATGCAATTCTGATGGTGTTTCAGAAATGAATAAACTTACCCAACGATCAAAAGAAGAGGAGAAGTCAGTTTGCAAACGAAATGCTTCTTTCATTGTTTTAGCCACCTTCTATAAATGATAATATCATTTTACTACAAGACACGACTGGATGTTAGCTTTCGTTTTATACGGGGTTCATTTGCCATTTTTGCTTATATTCCGTAAGATAACAATAGAGATTATGAAATGCTTGGAGGATGCAACGTGGAATTTGTGTTTTTAGGAACAGGAGCTGGTGTTCCTGCAAAGGGAAGAAACGTATCAGCGATAGCTTTGCAATTATTGGAAGAGAGAGGTGCAACGTGGTTATTTGATTGCGGCGAGGCAACGCAGCATCAAATTTTACACACATCAGTGCGTCCGCGTCGCATTGAAAAAATATTTATTACACATTTACATGGGGATCACATTTTTGGATTACCTGGTTTGTTAGGAAGCCGCTCTTTTCAAGGAGGAACAACTCCGTTAACTGTATATGGACCAAAAGGGATTAAACAGTTTATTGAAGTTGCCTTGGCAGTAAGTACAACACATGTGAAATACCCACTTGAGATTATTGAAATTACTGAAGAGGGTACTGTATTTGAAGATAAACAATTTCTTGTGGAAACGAAGCGATTGTCGCACGGTATTGAATGTTTTGGCTATCGCATTGTAGAAAAAGATATTCCAGGGCATCTTCTTATAGATAAATTGTTAGATGAAGGGGTTAAACCAGGGCCACTCTTTAAGCGATTAAAAGATGGGGAAACGGTAGAGCTTGAAGATGGACGCGTACTTTGCGGGAAGGATTATATCGGGCCACCCCAAAAGGGCCGAATTATTACAATTTTAGGAGATACGCGTTATTGCGAAGCGAGTATTCAATTAGCCCAAGATGCTGATGTGTTAGTACATGAAGCAACGTTTGGTGCAGAAGATTCACAGCAAGCTCATGATTATTATCATTCTACAACAGAACAAGCAGCAAATATTGCTGTGCAAGCAAATGTAAAACAAATGATTTTAACTCACATTAGTTCTCGTTATCAAGGAGAAGCGTGGAAAATACTTCTCGAAGAAGCACAACAAGTATTTCCAAATACGGAGATTGCAGCGGATTTGAAACGTTTTCCTGTATCAAGGTAAGGGAAAAGAATGACAGAGAT
Organism: Bacillus multifaciens; assembly: GCF_030756675.1. GTDB lineage: Bacteria > Bacillota > Bacilli > Bacillales > Bacillaceae_G > Bacillus_A > Bacillus_A multifaciens. The sequence goes on along the minus strand of NZ_JAVBXD010000001.1, from coordinate 136,218 downwards.
ATCGCCTACATCTGTCATTCTTTTTTTATTCTCGTAAAACCGAAAAAATGTCCTTAATTTGAAATATTAAAAAATTTAAATTCTGCAAAAAAAGAGATATAATGAAAGCGTATTCATTGTATTTGTACAGTATAAATTTACACTTTGTATGTTTTTGTAAAAAAATGTAGTAAATCAAAAAGTGACAAGAGAGCACTTATATATTATGATAGCTGATGGTGTGTATATTATATGAATCCATTTTAATTTTTCGACATATAGATTGTGGTTATGCGGGATACAACATGTCCGCTACTGACCCGCTCTTTTTGTTTCACACATGGCATGTGGCAGGAAAAGGCACTGACCGCTTCTATGCATGGACAGATGCTCTCGCCCACCTATAAAAAGATGGTTTTATGTCGGTTTTTTAATTCGTATTTATATAGTTTGTTGAATGAATTCTATAAATTTATTAGTACAAATAGAAAAACAAAGAAAGCATCAACTTAATAGATTATTAGTAAGTAACTTTTTTCATAATGAAGATTTAGGGGGAACTGTTATGAAATATCGTTCAGTTTTTGATATTATCGGTCCGGTTATGATTGGACCATCTAGTTCGCATACAGCAGGTGCAGCAAGAATGGGGCAAGTTGCTCGTCAGCTGTTTCGTCATGAACCAGAGAAAATTATTATTTCGTTATATGGTTCGTTTGCGAAAACATATCGAGGTCATGGCACCGATGTAGCACTTGTGGGGGGAATATTAGGATTTGAAACGGATGACCCTCGCATTCCTCAAGCACTTGAAATTGCACAGGGGCGCGGAATTGACGTTACATTTATTGAAGAAGAAGCGCAAGCGGTCCATCCAAATACAGCGAAACTTCGTTTGTATAAAGGTGAGGATGAAATTGAAGTTGTTGCTTGTTCAATCGGCGGCGGGAAAATTGAAGTTGTGGAGCTCAATGGATTTGATTTGCAATTAACAGGTACAAGTCCCGCGCTTCTAATTGTAAATAATGACCGTTTCGGAACAATTGCTTCTGTTACATCTATACTTGCGAAGCACGAAATTAATATTAGTATGATGAGTGTTTCACGTAAGGAAAAAGGAAGAAAAGCGTTAATGGTTATTGAAACGGATGAGTTGTTAGCAGATAAAATTATCGATGAAATTAAAGCGCAGCAAAATATTTGTCAAGTAACAATTATGGATTAATAGCAGGGGGGACACAACATGTTTCGGAATGTAGCGGAACTAGTTGCACAAGCAGAAGAGAAAAATGTAAAAATCGCAGAGATTATGATTCAATGTGAAATGGAAACAAGAAACCTTTCTCGTGAAGCAGTAATTGCTGGAATGGAAAAAAACTTAGTTGTAATGGAAAAAGCAGTTGAGCGCGGAATTCAAGGTGTAAAATCTCCAACTGGACTTACTGGTGGAGATGCAGTGAAAGTACAAGCGTATATGAAAAGTGGAAAAGGTTTATCAGGGGATACAATTTTAGATGCGGTAAGTAAAGCTGTTGCAACGAATGAAGTAAATGCTGCGATGGGAATTATTTGTGCGACGCCAACAGCTGGTTCAGCAGGAACGGTACCAGGTGTGTTATTTGCACTAAAAGAAAAATTAAATCCAACGCGCGAAGAAATGATTGAATTTCTATTTACAGCTGGTGCATTTGGTATGGTTGTAGCAAACAATGCTTGTATTGCTGGTGCAGCCGGTGGGTGCCAAGCGGAAGTTGGTTCAGCAAGTGGAATGGCGGCAGCAGCTGCTGTTGAAATGGCTGGCGGTACACAAAAGCAGGCAGCAACAGCGATGAGTATTGCACTTAAAAATATGCTTGGATTAGTATGCGATCCTGTTGCAGGACTTGTAGAAGTACCTTGTGTAAAACGGAACGCAGCTGGTGCATCAAATGCGATGATTGCAGCTGATTTATCATTAGCTGGTGTAACGAGTATCATTCCCTGTGATGAAGTTATTGAAGCGATGTATCGCATCGGACAAACGATGCCAAGTGCGCTTCGTGAAACAGCAGAAGGCGGTCTTGCAGCAACGCCGACAGGACGTCGTTTACAGGAAGAAATTTTTGGGAAGAAAAGTGAATAAGAGAAAAACCTTGCTTACGCAGCAAGGTTTTTTTATTGTTCATTTACAAACTTCTCTAACGTTTCACCAAGCTCGCGAGAACGCTTTGTTGCTTCTGTAATACATTGAATCAATGCTTCTTGAAATTGAAAGCTTTTCAACACTTCAATGCCAGCTTCTGTCGTTCCTCCTGGCGATGTAATTTCTTTTCTTAATATAGAAGGGTGCTTTTCGTTTGTTTTTAACATCTCTGCCGCGCCAATCATTGTTTGGAGAATAAGTGATTTTGCAACAGTTTCCTCTAAGCCGATTTGTTTTGCTGCGTTTTCCATTGCTTCTACAACGTAATAAATATAAGCTGGACCACTTCCTGATAAAGCGGTGACAGCATGCATATGCTTTTCTTCTACAACAGATACAACACCAATTGTTTCAAAAAGCGTTTTTGCAAGCAATATATGTTCTTCTTTTGCATGAACAGAAGGAGAAATGGCGGTAGCAGATTTTAAAATTGCTGATGATGTATTTGGCATTGCTCTAATAATAGGAACATTTTTTTTCAGTAAATTGACAATGGATGTCGTGGATACACCGGCTAATAATGAAATGATTAGTTGATTACTCGTAATATAATCTCGTAATGGAGTAAGAGCTTCCACAACATCTTTTGGTTTCATTGCTAAAAATATAATATCAGCGTGAGCAATCAGCTCTTTTTTATCATGTGTACCATGTACACCGTATCGGTGGTGCAATTCTTGCAGTCTTCTTTTATTAGAGTGATTACTTACAGTGATTTGTTCTCCTTTTACAACTTGGGCTTGTAATAATCCAGCAATTGTAGCTTCGGCAATTGAGCCGGCACCGACAAAAGCGATTTTTTGTAATGACATGATGTGTCCCCCTTTTACTATGCATATGAGAATAACTTTTATAAATTTACATACATTCGGCTCTTCGTAGAAAATTCCTTCTTTTTATCTGAAAATAATGACAAATTATTGTGTTAGATGTAAACTGAAGGAAGATTCATTTTTTGAAACGGAGAAACAGAGGGGGCGTATAAGTATGACAGTTATTCATAGACTTGAAATTCCTGTTCCATTTGCGGTAGAAATCGTTAATATTTTTTTAGTAGAGGGAGAAACACTTACATTAATTGATACAGGAACGAATACAGAAGAAGCAAGACTAGCATTAGAGAAGCAATTAAATGCATTAGGATATAAGATAGAAGATATTGAAACAGTTGTGCTGACACACCACCATGCCGATCATTGTGGATTATTGGATATATTCCCTAATCAAACAAATATTGTGGGCCATCCGTGGAATGAACCGTGGATTACACAAGATCCGCAATTTCTAAAGCGATATCAACAATTCTTTTTAGATGAATCTAAACAATTTGGAGTTCCAGAAACATTTTTAAAGAAAAGTGCATCGTTAACGAAAACAATGATTTACTCCTGTAAACGTTCGCTTACACATACTGTAAGGGAAGGAGATCGCATTGCTTCGTTGCCGGAATTTACGGTAATTGAAACACCAGGTCATGCTTCTACACATATTTCTTTATATCGTGAAAAGGATGGATTGTTAATTGGTGGTGATGCCTTAATTGGGCATATTTCCTCTAATCCAATTTTAGAACCGCCATATGAAGGAGAAACAGAACGAGCGAAGCCGATGCTGCAGTATAATGAAACATTAAAGCGCTTAGCTAGTATGAATATTTCACGTGTTTTACCTGGGCACGGAGAAGATGTTACTGATGTGAAAAAATTAGTAAATGAGCGTCTCCAAAAACAAGAGGCACGTGCCTTTAAAGTGTTAAATTTATTAAAGGAACAACCGATGACAGCATTTGAAGTATGCGTCAAACTATTTCCTGTGCTATATGAAAAGCAGTTACCGCTTACAATCTCTGAAACGGTTGGACAATTAGACTTTTTAGCATATAATCAACAGGTGATGATTGATAAGTCATCAGAGAAGTGGATTTACTATGCAAAGTAGGTGACAGCCATGAATAGGCGTTTACAAGATAAAGTAATCGTCATAACAGGAGCTTCAAGTGGAATTGGGGAAGAGTTAGCGATGCAAGTAGCGGAGCAGGGGGCAATCCCTGTACTAATCGCTCGCACAGAAGAAAAGTTACGAGAGCTCAAACAAAAAATTGAAACCACATATCGTACTTCTTGTCATTATTATATTTTGGATGTTAGTAATGAAGCCGAAGTGAAGCGTGTTTTTACACAAATACTTCAGGATATAGGACAGATTGATATATTAGTCAATAATGCTGGTTTTGGTGTGTTTAAAACGTTTGTCGAGGCATCTGTGCAAGAAGTAAAGGATATGTTTGATGTAAATGTATTCGGCTTAGTAGCGTGCACGAAAGCAGTTTTACCTTATATGATTGAACGAAATAGTGGACATATTGTGAATATCGCTTCACTAGCAGGAAAAATTGCAACGCCGAAATCAAGTGCATATGCAGCAACAAAGCATGCAGTATTAGGGTTTACAAATAGTTTGCGCATGGAGCTGGCGAATACAAACATTACTGTAACAGCAATTAATCCAGGTCCAATTGATACAAACTTTCATACGATAGCTGATGAATCTGGTACATACGTAAAAAGTGTCGAACGTTACATATTAAAACCAAACTATGTAGCGCAGCAAATTGTAAAAGCAATCGAAATGAAAAAGCGTGAAGTAAATTTACCGAAGTGGATGAATTTAGGGCCGATTATTTTTTCCTTGTTTCCTGGTTTATTTGAACGTGTTGCTGGAAAATCATTAAGTAAAAAATAGGAGATTCTCAAAAAGAGAATCTCCTATTTTTTGTTGATTAAATCTTCTATGGCTGATACTAATTCAGTATTTTCTTTGTAATAATATCCGTTAATTTCAGAAGTCGTGAAACTGCCTACTTTTCCGTCTTTGTTATACATCTTTACGGAATATAAATATCCGACTTTTTTTTCTTGGTTTTCTTCTGGTGTAAATGTAATAGACTGCATGCGATTGATCCATTCATCGATATGTGCTTGATTTGTAATAATTGTATTTTCTCCATTGCCCTTCGTTACTTCTACTTTTGTTACATGAACATGAGGATAAATGCCTGTGAAATTTATGGTGTTATTTTGGCAAGCTGCTAAAAAGAAAGTAAGTAATCCGAGAAGAATAAAAACTTTTTTCATTTTTTATAATCTCCTTTTCATGCTTTATATTCCTTTAACATGTTATAAGTTTCTCAATGTTTACGATAACGTAATATACTCATACACGACATCTTCTACAGCCTCATATAAATCAATCTCCGCATGGTTAGAAAACATATTTTGAATACGTTCTATGAGCGTTTCATAGTCTTCTTGTGAAGTTGGCGTACATTGATATTGTTGAAAACTTTTTGTAATCATTTTTTTAATTAATTTTTCATTCATGATTTTTCTCACCTATATGTGTATATGTATTGTTTTCATTGTACTTGAATAAGAAAAGAAAATCTCTACATTGTTGATTTGTGTATAAAAATTCATTTGTCTTAAAGTTTTATTAGTAAAATAACTTTAAAAATAAGGTTTTTTTGTAGTGTTAAATTTATAAATATTTAGTTGACTCTATAAATATACAATACTATAATCGTATTTAAATCTAAAAGGTAATGAGGAGGAATTATGAAAGCGGCAATTATTGGGGCGACTGGATACGGAGGACTTGAGCTTTTACGGTTATTAACACATCACCGAAGCTTTACAGTGACATCAGTTCATTCTTTTTCGCAAATTGGAGAAGTGATGACAATCCCTTATCCTCATTTATCTACTTTTGTTTCTCATACATTAGCAGAGGTAGATGTTGAAGAGATTGCGAAAGAAGCGGATTTTGTGTTTTTAGCAACACCGGCTGGGGTGTCAGCAAATTTGACGCCGAGTTTACTAGACGCTGGTGTAAGAGTTATTGATTTATCAGGAGATTTTCGAATTCGAGAGCCGTTTATCTATGAAGAGTGGTATAAAAAAACAGCTGCAAAAGAAGAAGTATTACAACAAGCAGTGTACGGATTAACGGAATGGAAAAAAAGCGAGATCGCAACTGCAAATTTAATTGCGAATCCAGGATGTTATGCAACTGCCACTTTGCTTGCGGCAGCTCCATTAGTAAAAAACGGAATCATTGAAGTGGATTCACTTATTATTGATGCGAAATCAGGAGTATCTGGGGCAGGGAAGACACCGACAAGTATGACGCACTTTCCGGAAATTCACGATAATTTATACATTTATAAAGTAAATGAACATCAGCATATCCCGGAAATTGAGCAAATGTTGCGAGAATGGGATGAGAACATGAAACCAATCACGTTTAGTACACATCTGATTCCGATTACGAGAGGGATTATGGTCACGCTCTATGCAAAGGCGAAACAGGAAATAACGGCTGATGTGCTTCAGCAGCTTTATGAGGAAAGTTATTTTCATTCACCGTTTGTAAGAATACGAGAAAAGGGAGTTTTTCCAAGTCCGAAAGAAGTAAGGGGATCTAACTTTTGTGACATCGGAACGGCTTATGATAAACGAACAGGCCGAATTACGATTGTAGCAGTTATTGATAATGTAATGAAGGGTGCAGCTGGGCAGGCTGTGCAAAATGCAAATATATTAGCAGGGGTGGAAGAGACGGAGAATTTACACTTTATGCCGTTATATCCGTAGGGGGGAGAAAACATGATTGAAACAGTAATATGTACGAAGATAGAAAACGGTTCAATTGTAACACCAAAAGGATTTGCCGCGATTGGGATTCATGCAGGGTTAAGAAAAGAGAAAAAAGATATGGGAGCAATCGTATGTGAAGTACCGGCGAGCTGCGGGGCTGTTTATACGAAAAATCAATTTCAAGCAGCTCCTCTTATTGTTACGAAAGAAAGTATTGCTGCTAAGCAAAAATTACAGGCTATTGTTGTGAATAGTGCAAATGCGAATTCTTGCACAGGTGCAAAAGGACTGCAGGATGCATATGAAATGCGTGCATTAGCAGCTAAGCAGTTTCATGTTGAGGAGAATGACGTTGCGGTAGCGTCTACAGGAGTTATCGGAGAGCTTCTACCAATGGAGAAAGTACGAAGTGGTATTTCTTCGTTACAACCATCAACAGAAGTAGAGATTGCGACATCGTTTTATGAAGCAATTTTGACGACAGATTTAGTTGCGAAACAATCATGTTACAAGTTTTCAATTGATGGGAAAGAGGTTGCTATTGCCGGAGCTGCGAAAGGCTCGGGGATGATTCATCCAAATATGGCAACGATGCTCGGGTTTATTACGACTGATGTGAATATAGAAAGTGAAACATTACAAAGAGCTTTATCCCAAATTACAAATCATACATTTAATCAAATTACAGTCGATGGAGATACGTCTACAAATGATATGGTACTTGTGATGGCTAGTGGGTTATCCAATACAACTGCAATATGCGAAAAACATCCTGAATGGGAGAAGTTTTTATTTGTACTTGAAAAGGTATGTGAAGATTTAGCAAAGCAAATTGCAAAAGATGGAGAGGGAGCGACAAAGTTAATTGAAGTAAATGTGCATGGTTCGCGAACTGTAGAAGAGGCAAATATGATTGCGAAGCAAATTGTCGGTTCCAATCTTGTGAAGGCAGCTGCATATGGTGAGGATGCAAATTGGGGCCGTATTATTAGCACAATCGGACAAAGCGGCATTGTGATTGAACCGAGTGCGGTTAATATTTATATTCAGTCGATTGCAGTATTGAAGGATAGTGAACCTCAATATTTTTCAGAAGAAGAGATGAAACAAATGTTACAACAAGAAGAGCTTATTATTGATGTATATCTACATCTAGGAAAGTCGAGCGGAAGAGCATGGGGATGCGACTTAAGTTATGAATATATAAAGATTAATGCTTGCTATCGTACATAAGGAGAGAAGAGATGAGAGAACGTATTGTAATAAAATGCGGCGGCAGTATGTTGGATCGTTTAGGTGAAACATTTTTTCAATGTATGAAACAAATTGCGCAAATGTATGATGTGATTGTTGTTCATGGCGGCGGGCCTGAAATTGATGCGATGCTAAGGAAATTAAGCATTCCAATTGAAAAGAAAGATGGATTACGTGTGACAACAGCAGAGGTAATGAAGATTGTACAAATGGTGTTATGCGGCAGTACAAATAAGACATTTGTTTCAAAATTAAATGAACAAAAACTTGAAGCGATTGGACTATCTGGTTGTGATGGGGGATTATTGCAAGTCGCTCCGCTAGAAGCACAATTTGGTTTTGTCGGTGAAGTAAAATTTGTTCGAACAACAATATTACAGTGTTTGTTAGCAAATCAGTTTATTCCCGTTGTTGCACCCGTTGGAGTAATGGATGGACAGCTATATAACGTGAATGCAGATACAGCAGCAGCGGCGATTGCGACAGCCATCAATGCGAAAAAATTAATTTTTATTACAGATGTAGATGGCGTTATAAATAAGGAAAAGCTCATTGAGAAAGCAAATAAACAGCAGCTTCTTGAACTTATAGATATGGGAACGATTACTGGTGGAATGATTCCGAAAGTGAAAGCTGCACTAGCATCATTAGAACTAGGAGTAAAGGATGTTGTAATTGTGAATGGTACACAAAGTTTTTTGACAGATAAAGGAGAGTGGATTGGAACAATAGTAACAAAAGGGGGGAGAGGTAGTGGGACAGCATGTTTTTCCAACATACAGTAGACGAAATATTGAAATTGTGAACGGAAGCGGTACAAAGGTTACAGATAAACAAGGAAAGCAATATTTAGATTTTACTTCTGGCATTGCGGTATGTAATTTAGGGCATTGTCATCCAGCAGTGGTAAATGCTGTAGAAGAGCAATTACAAACGATATGGCACATTTCTAATTTATTTCCACATACTGTACAAGAAGAAGTTGCTAAGTTATTAACAAAGGATCGAGAGTTATACTATGCATTTTTTTGTAATAGCGGAGCGGAAGCAAATGAGGCAGCGCTGAAGTTAGCCCGTAAGTATACAAAGAAATCCGTTGTGATTACGTGTAAACAATCATTTCACGGACGAACTTTTGCGACGATGAGTGCAACAGGGCAATCTAAAATTCATGATGGGTTTGGACCACTTCTTCCAAGTTTTCTACACCTCCCTTTTAATGATATTGCTGCGTTTCAAGAAGCGGTGAATGAAGAAATTGCAGCGGTTATGGTGGAAGTTGTACAGGGGGAAGGCGGTGTTTTTCCAGCAGATGTTCCATTTTTACGTGAAATTGAGAAGTTGTGTCATGCAAACGGTGCACTTTTCATTGTAGATGAAGTCCAGACCGGAATTGGAAGAACAGGGACGTTATTTGCGTATGAACAAATGGGTATTTCACCTGATATTGTCACGGTTGCAAAAGCACTTGGAAATGGTATTCCGATTGGAGCGATGCTTGGTAAAGAAGAGTTAGGATCTGTTTTCACTCCAGGAACACACGGTTCGACGTTTGGCGGGAATTTTATTGCGATGGCAGCTGCAAAAGAAGTATTACAAATTGTTTCACAACCTTCTTTCTTGCAAGAAGTACAAGAAAAAGGAACGTATTTTTTACGGAAATTACAAGAAGATCTGCAGGATAAGGAGTGGATTATTGATATTCGCGGGAAAGGACTCATGATTGGGGTTGTATGCAAAGGGGAAGTTAGTGCGATGGTAGCGGCGTTAGAGAAAGAAGGCCTTCTCGTTTTGCAAGCTGGACCAAATGTACTGCGAATATTACCGCCGCTTATTGTAACGAAAGCAGAAATAGATGAAGCGGTGCATATGATGAATCATGTATGTAAACAAGCACTGCTAAAATAGAGGGGGAATTTATATGCAAACAGTTTCTGTACCAAAACTGCAAACAAAGGATATTTTAACATTAGAAGAATTATCACAAGAAGAAATCATTGCAATTATTGAGTTTGCGATGTATGTAAAAAAAGAAAAAACGTTGCCACTCTTAAACGGAAAAATTTTAGGATTAATCTTTGATAAACACTCTACTCGTACACGTGTATCTTTTGAAGCTGGAATGATTCAGCTTGGAGGGTATGGTATGTTTTTAAACGGAAAAGAACTGCAACTTGGAAGAGGAGAAAGTATAGCGGATACGGCAAAAGTGCTATCACAATATATAGATGGAATTATGATCCGAACATTTTCACATGCGGAAGTAGAAGAATTAGCAAAGGAAGCGACAATTCCCATTATTAATGGGTTAACAGATGATCACCATCCGTGTCAAGCATTAGCAGATTTAATGACGATTTATGAAGAAGTGAAGACATTTAAAAATATTAAGCTTGCTTACGTTGGTGATGGAAATAATGTTTGTCATTCACTGCTCCTTGCAAGTGCAAAAGTAGGTATGAACATTACAGTTGCAACGCCTTTAGGATATGAAGCAAATGAAGAAATTGTGAAACGTGCAATTGAAATTGCGAAGGAAACAGGAACTACAATTGAAATTACATATAATGCAAAAGAGGCTGTCAAAGAAGCAGATTTTATTTATACAGATGTTTGGATGAGTATGGGGCAAGAAGATAATAAAGAGAAATATAAACTGTTTCAGCCATATCAAGTGAATGAGCAACTTGTCCAAGAAGCGAAATCAACTTATCGATTCTTACACTGTCTACCAGCTCATCGCGAAGAAGAAGTCACCGCAGAAATCATTGATGGTCCACAATCAATTGTGTTTCAACAAGCTGGAAATCGCCTGCATGTACAAAAATCATTATTAGTCAGTTTATTACAAGATGAACAACCTTCTTCATAATAGAAGGTTGTTTTCGATTCGAAATGTCTTATCTAGATTTCGCATTTTCTCTTTATATACTTTATAATAGTAAGCAACAGAAAAATATAAGAGAGATGATGTCGATGCGAGTAAATAAGAAAACATATTCATTCTTTCAGCGTATTTGGCGGGGAATGAAGTTAAATTATTATAGATTATTGCGTGCACCAGAAGGCGCAAAAATTGTATCACGAGGATTTGCTGTGGGGTTTGGAATGGAGATGTTAGTTATTCATACGGCTTCGCTCGTATACCTTATTTTTTATCCTCTTGTTCGATTACTGAAAGGTTCATTTCCAGCAGCTGTGATCGGTAATATTATTGGGAAATTAACATTTTTACCTGTTATTTTAATTCCTTTCGCGCATGCACTCGGAAAACTCATTTATCCTTTTCATGTAAAAAAAATACCGCTTCACCATTATACAATAGGAGACATTTTTTCAAGTAATGGGTTAACAATCTTAAGAAGTCTGTTACAAAGTGAAGTATATGTAATAATAGGCATGACAATTTTAGGAATTGGACTTGGAATAATTGCTTATTTTGTTATGTACTATTTATACGAGAAAAACCGTAAATTACGATTGACGAAAAGAAAGAGACAAATAAAAAGACCAATTGCACAACTATAATGAATGCACATCAAATTTCCTTTTTGAATATGCTTCTAAAAAGGAGGAAAGCTGATGTTTTTTTCTTATTATGACCCTAGGTATTACCCGCAGGTTGTATATTATCCTGTTTCTTACGTAAGACAGACTGTTCAACCATCACAAGAAAGTAAGCCGTATTTAACTACTTGGCCGTATTCAAATGTATATTATGGAAACTATTATGAATCATAAAGTGAAACTTCCATCAGCGGGGAGCTTCATCCCCCACCTATCTTCTTCGCTTCTCTCTTCCTCTTGAGGTGGGGGTCTTACTGCCCGTTAATGCGGGATAAAGCTGCTTCTCTTTAGAAGCAGCTTTATATATTTGCTTTCATAATTAAATTTTGGATTGTTTGCAAGGAATGGGTTAACTGCTCCCGATCGCTTGCTGATAATGTTTGTAAATTTTCTTTTAGCTTTTTTAAAAGGAATTGTTTGTATTGATTGACTAATGATTTTCCTTCGGCTGTAAGAGACATTAAAATAACCCGTCGATCTTTTTCGCTATAATGGCGCTCTACAAGATCTTCTTGAATGAGTTTATTTAGCAATGGTGTCATATTCGGCCTTGAAATAGCTAATCGTTTGCCGATTTCTGAAACTGCTAATGTATCTCGCTCATGCAATAACAATAACACCTGCGTATGTGATGGTGGCATGTGTCGCTGAGAAGAGAACTCTCCAGGAAGCATAAACTTGCGATAAAAAAGAGGTACTAGCGAAAGAAGATGATCAACGATGCGTTCCCACTCACGTGAATCCATATAACAGGCCCCCTTCTGTTCTTATTGTAACAAAAAAACATAATGTTATAAAAATAGAATGATTTTTGTGTGAAATCAGGAAGAAGAACCGCCTGTAAGGGCCCGATTAGTTCAACTAACCATAAGTAGAAAACCCGTCTACTTATGGAAGTTTCACTTTATCCCGCCCAAACAGGCGGTAGCTTGTGTAAAATTGGGAGGGAGAACCGCCTGTAAGGGCCCGATTGGTTCAACTAACCATAAGTAAGAAACCCACTTACTTACGGAAGTTTCACTTTATATGACAACACTTGTTTTGCAAATGATTCTGCAATTATTTCATATCCTTTGTCATTTGGATGAACTTGATCATACAGTAAGTCTTTTTGATCATTTGGTAATAATTTGCGAATTGGTAAGACGAGTGAAGGTTGGTTTTCTTTTGAAATCGAATATATTGTTTTGTTCCAATTGTCTAAGAAAACATTTGCGTAAGAAGCAATGGAATCATCCAGTTTTAATGGGTTATAGAGTTCAGATAAAATGATGAGTGCGTTAGGATTAGCGGCACGAATCGTTTTTACGATGTTTTGTAAATCTTGTTCAAAATGATCTTTTTCTTCATTTAATAATTTCATTCCTTCAATAACACCGACGTCTCGCTTTATGTGTAAAACGTTATTCCCGCCAATACTAATTGTAATCATGTTAGCTTCTTTTATTTTTTTCCTCATTTCGTCGGTTTGTATCATTTGCAGTAACCGGTCTGTTGTTAAGCCATTTATTGCAAGATTATCGACTATAATTTGTTTTTGTAATTGTGTTTCTAATGTATGAGAAGCAACTTGTACATATCCGCCTTGTGTAGACCCGTAACCTTTGGCAAGAGAATCACCTAGGACAAGATGATGAAGCGTCGCATCAGTTTGTGTATCAATCCAGTGCGGAACGGTTGTTGCTGGGGATTCTTTTTGAATATTTGTCTCATTATTCTTGTCACAATACAAAAGTGTAATGATAAGAAGGAGGAGACAAACTGTAGGTAAAAGAAGTTTTTTCATTATGTTATCCTCCTTATAAATGGTTATTGTATCATATTCATGATGAGAAGCAATGGAAGAAATATTACGTCTTCACGAAAATTTTACAATGCTTTTACAGAAAATTTGTAGAAGAACGTCAAAATTTGTTGACGATTGTAACGACTGTTCGTTATGATAAATTCCAGATGGGTAAATTTATCCAAATTGCAACAGAAGTAGGACAACTAACGTCTTGGCAATTTGGATGATTAAGAAGTAGGGACATTGATCCCATCGTATATTTTATAACTGGGGATTATGCTATAGGGGGGATTTTTTGTGAAGAAATCAACAAAAACGTTGACTGGTGCTACACTTGCATTGGGTGTTATTGCTCCGCAAGTATGGGCTACGCCTGCATATGCAGAGGAAAGTGCTGTAAAACTAAGAATACTAGAAACATCTGATATTCACGTAAACTTAATGAACTATGATTATTATCAAACAAAAACAGATAATAAGGTAGGATTAGTTCAAACAGCAACTCTTGTTAATCAAGCACGTGGAGAGGTAAAAAACTCTGTTTTATTTGATGATGGAGATGCACTGCAAGGGACGCCGCTTGGCGATTATGTAGCAAATAAAATAAAAAAAGAAGATCCAAGCTATGTGCATCCGTTATATCGTATGATGAATTTAATGAAGTATGACGTCATCTCTCTTGGAAATCATGAATTTAACTACGGTTTAGATTATTTAAAAAAAGTGACTAGCGAAACAAAGTTTCCTGTAATTAACTCGAATGTATATGATGCAAAAACTGGTGAAAATTATTTCAAACCATATTATGTTTTTGAAAAAGAAGTAGAAGATGAAGCTGGACAAACGCAGAAAATAAAAATTGGAGTTATGGGCTTTGTACCACCGCAAATTATGGGATGGGATAAAGCGAATTTAGAAGGAAAAGTAATAGCAAAAGATATTGTAGAAACAGCAAAAGAAATGGTGCCGAAAATGCAAGCAGAAGGCGCAGATGTTATCGTTGCGTTAGCTCATTCGGGTGTTGATAAAAGCGGTTACAATTCTGGGATGGAGAATTCATCCTATTATTTAGCAACAGAAGTTCCTGGTGTTGACGCAGTGCTGATGGGGCATTCTCATGCAGTAGTAACGGACAAGTATAAAGATGTTCCTGTTGTAATGCCAGGTGTTTTCGGAAATAATTTAGGTATGATTGATATGGAATTAAAGCAAGTGAACGGAAAATGGGAAGTACAAAAAGATAAATCGAACCCTACTGTTCGTCCAATTGCAGATAGTAAAGGAAATGCTTTAGTAGAATCAGACCAAAAATTAGTAGACGAGATAAAGGATGATCATGAAAGAACAATTAAATATGTAAATACACCAGTTGGTGAAACGACAGCGCCAATTAATAGTTACTTTGCGCTTGTACAAGATGATCCATCTGTTCAAATTGTAACGAATGCACAAAAGTGGTACACAGAGCAGAAGATGAAGGGTACGAAATTTGAAGGGCTGCCAATTTTATCAGCAGGTGCACCGTTTAAAGCAGGCGGACGTAACGGCGCTACATATTATACAGATATTCCGGCGGGGACGCTTGCAATTAAAAACGTTGCGGACTTATACGTATATCCAAACACATTATATGCAGTGAAAGTAAACGGGGTTCAGTTGAAAGATTGGTTAGAAATGTCTGCAGGTCAATTTAATCAAATTGATTCAAAGAACAAAGATGAGCAAAAATTAGTCAATATTAACTATCCAACATACAATTTTGACGTATTAGACGGCGTGAAATATGAAATTGATGTAACGCAGCCTGCTAAATATGACAAAGATGGAAAAGTTGTAAATGAAGGTGCAAACCGTATTGTGAACTTAACGTTTGACGGAAAGCCAGTGACGGATAGTCAAGAGTTTGTTGTAGCAACGAATAACTATCGTGGTAGCAGTAAAACATTCCCAGGCGTAAGTAATGGGGAAGTACTTTTACAATCTCCTGATGAAACTCGTCAAATTATTGTAGAATATATGAAACAAATAAAAACAATTAACCCGACAGCAGATAAAAACTGGTCATTTAAACCAATTGCTGGTGAGAAATTGAATGTTACATTCGATTCTTCTCCAAATGCCAAAAAATATATAACAAAAGACGGCAAAATTTCTTACGTTGGCCCATCAGAAAATGAATTTGCCAAATATGCAATGGATTTAACGAAAAAAGATGAACCAACTGGTGGAGAGAAGCCAAATGGCGGCGATAATGGAACGGATCAACCGAAAACGCCAACAGATAATAACAATGGCGGAGACCAGCCGAAAACAACAGAAGATAATAAAAACAGTGCAGAGAAGCCAGAGGCAACAGATTCAAGTAAAGAGCAAGCGAAAACAGACAACAACTTGCCAAACACAGGAGCGAATGTGTTTACGACATTAGGCGCAGGTCTTGCGTTTATTGGTGCAGGTGCAATAGCATTATTTAGAAGAAAGAAATTAAATAAATAATAAAGAATAAAGTCCACTGCTAAGGCAGCGGACTTTTCTTTATATTCTTTCTCCCGTGATAGGCCAAATCCTGTGAATCCGACAAATAAAGTGATGAGTGGACAAAGTAAACAGAAAACGGTATATGGCAGGTAGCTCATCGTATTTTTCTGCAAATGCTTGACTCGGTAAGATGATTGATAAGTATTGTTCACCGAGCAAAAAGTTAACGCCCCTGCAACAATTATTTTTAAAGTTGTATGATAGAGAAATAGGGTACAAATTATCTATTTGTTCGTTATAATGAATTTAAGGAGGCGAAATATGAAGATAAAAATCATAATTATTTCAATGTTGTTTACAGTCATTGGTGGTGCTGGAATTTATACAGCATTTGCGTCATCTCCTAATTCAGTAAAGAAAAGTGTTGAAAAGCCAAAAGAAACAGTAAGACAAGATGAAGAAGAAAAAATGAAAAAAACAGCAGATAAATTCGGGATTTCTACAGAAGGAAAAACAAAAGAACAGATTCAAAAAGAAATAGGTGCAGTGCGTTCTGAAAAGCGCCAAGAGCTTCTTCGAGAGCATGCAAAAGAGCTTGGGATTGAAGTAGAAGGTAAAACAGACGAACAATTGATTCAAGAAATTGGTAAAATTCAGCATGAAAAATAGGGCGACTTATCATAGGATAAGTCGTTCTTTTTTTAGAATAGGATTCTATGAAAAAGAATTGACAGTATTTGTTTTTTAATGTTAACCTTTAAATAAAATAAGTTAACATTAGAGGTGGCAATCATGACTGTGAGGAGCATGGAACTTACATATGAGGAATTAGCTCAAAAAAATAAAGAGTATGTGTGGCATCCTTTTACTCAAATGAAAGATTATTTGGAAGATGATCCTGTCATTATTGAACGGGGAGAAGGAAGAAAATTGTATGATGTGAATGGGAAAGGCTATTGGGACGGTGTATCTTCTATTTGGCTTAATGTTCATGGTCACCATGTTCAAGAGTTAGATGATGCGATTCGTGAGCAATTGAATAAAGTTGCACACTCTACATTGCTAGGTATCGCGAATGTACCAAGTATTTTATTAGCCGAAAAAATTATTGAAATTGTACCGAATGGACTGAAGAAAGTTTTCTATTCTGATTCTGGTGCGACATCAGTTGAAATTGCAATTAAAATGGCCTTTCAATATTGGCAGCATAAAGGAAAGGCGAAAAAGAAGAAATTTATAACGATGAAAGAAGCGTATCATGGCGACACAATTGGAGCGGTATCTGTCGGGGCGATTGATATGTTTCACCAAGTGTATAGTACGCTTTTATTTGATACGTTAAAAGTACCATATCCGTATACATATCGTTCTCCTTATGGGGAAGATGGGCAAATGATTGTAAAAAAGCATTTAGAAGAAATGGAAGATTTATTGCGAGGCAATCACGAAGAAGTAGCAGCTGTTATTGTTGAACCACTTGTCCAGGGGGCGAGCGGGATTATTACTATGCCAGATGGTTATCTAAAAGGATTAAGAGAGCTTTGCACAGCATACAATGTTCTTCTTATTACAGATGAAGTAGCAACGGGATTTGGCAGAACAGGAAAAATGTTTGCTTGCGAGCATGAGGGAATTACGCCGGATATTTTAACTGCCGGAAAGGGGCTAACAGGTGGATATTTACCAGTTGCCATTACCGTAACGACAGATGAAGTTTATCGAGCATTTTTAGGTGATTATGAGGAACAAAAAACGTTTTTTCATGGTCATAGTTATACAGGGAATCCACTAGGCTGTGCAGTAGCACTTGCAAATTTGAAATTATTCGAAACGACTAATCTTATAGAAGCTGTTAGTCATAAATCGGAATACATCGCAAAACGCTTAGAAGTTTTGCATGGGTTTAAGCATGTAGGAGATATTCGTCAGCGCGGCTTTATGATTGGTATTGAGCTTGTGCAAAATAAAGAAACGAAGGAAGCGTATTCTTGGCAGGAACGAGTTGGGGTGAAGGTTTGCAAAAGAGCACGTGATTTAGGAATGATTCTTCGCCCACTAGGAAATGTTGTTGTCTTTATGCCGCCGCTTGCTTCTACAATAGAAGAATTGGATGATATGATTGTGATTTTACAGCAAGCCATTCAAGAGGTAACGGAGGGAGAATGATGAGTGGTTTCTTTGTGACAGCAACTGATACGGAAGTAGGAAAAACGGTTGTAACAGGTGCATTAGCAGGTGTGCTTCGCGAGCGCGGGTATAATATTGGTGTCTATAAACCATTGCAAAGTGGTCATCTTTCCTCACATCCAGAAGGAGATGCTGCTCGGTTGAAAGCAGCTGCTGGTGTAACAATATCATGCGAAGAGATTTGTCCATACTCAGTTCAAGAACCGCTTGCACCTCGCTTAGCAATGAAGCGGGCGGGAAGGAAAGTGTTATTATCAGATATTACTAGTCATTACGAAGAATTATCGAAACAATTTGACTCTTTACTTGTAGAAGGTGCTGGTGGACTCGTAGTTCCCTACACAGACGATGCCCTCGTTGCCGATTTTGCTAAACAATTGCAATTACCATTGCTTATTGTAGCAAGGCCAACACTTGGGACAGTGAATCATACGATTTTAACAATTTCTTATGCAAAAGCACACGGCTTATCAGTTGCGGGGATCATTTTATCTGGATGCCGAGAACATGAAAAAGAAAGAGTGCTAGAAAATAAAGAAATGATAGAAGAATTAAGCGGCGTACCGGTTATTGGATTGCTGCCTGCGCTTCGTGAAGAATTTACAAGAAATGAACTATTACAAGCAGCAGAAGAGAGTATTGCAATCTCAAGGTTAGAGGAGCTTTTACGCAATGAATCCAGTGTGGGAAACTCATTTTCAGTCTAGGTTATCGAGTTTTATTGAAACATCACAGCACCGAAAATTATTTGCAACGGAGCACGCCGAACAAGCGTGGCTCGTTCGAAATGGAAAGAGATTATTAAATTTAGCTTCAAACAATTACTTAGGATTAGCTGGTGATGAACGATTAAAAGAAGCAGCAATAGAAGCGACAAAAAAGTATGGGACCGGAGGGACGGCATCCCGTCTTGTTGTAGGGAACTATCCGTTATATGAAGAAATCGAACAGCATATATGTGCTTGGAAAGAAACTGAAAAAGCACTAATTGTGAATAGCGGTTACACGGCAAATATCGGAGCAATTTCTTCACTTGTAAGTCGTCATGACATTGTGTTTAGCGATAGGCTGAATCACGCCAGTATTGTAGATGGTATCGTATTAAGCGGTGCCGAGCATAAGCGCTATCGTCATAATGATTTAGAACATTTAGAGCAATTACTGAAATCTGCAAAGGTAGAAAAACGAAAACTTATTGTGACGGATACCATTTTTAGCATGGATGGAGATAGAGCTCATTTAAAAGATTTAGTGATGCTGAAAGAAAAATACGGAGCGCTTCTTATGGTTGATGAGGCACATGCTGGCGGAATATACGGGAAAAACGGAGCGGGTCTTGCTCATGAGCATCCCCAATTAGCTAAGTCAATCGATATTCACATGGGTACATTTAGTAAAGCAATGGGCTGTTATGGTGCGTATATTACTGGAAGTACTGTTTGTATCGAGTATTTGATCAATACGATGCGCAGTTTTATTTTTACAACCGCTTTACCTCCAGGAACGCTTGGAGCAATTGGGAAAGCAATTGACATTGTGAGAAAAGATGAAACAGATCGTTATAGATTAATAGAAAATGGCCGATATTTTCGAACAACTCTGCAAGAAGCTGGTTTTCATATTGGAGACAGCACGACGCATATTGTTCCGGTTATCGGAGGTTCTAATGAAGCAGTGCTCCGTTTTAGCATGAAATTGCAAGAAGCAGGAATAGCGGCAATTGCGATTCGGCCGCCTACTGTTCCGCAGCATAGTTCCCGCATCCGCTTTGCCGTAACAGCTCATCATACGAATGATGATTTACAATGGGCAACGCAGCAAATTATACAAATTGGAAAAGAAGAAGGGGTGATTTCATGACGCGACCTAGTCTTATTCTTATTCCTGGGTGGGGTATGGAAGAACAGGTTTGGGAAGCATTCCTTCCGTATTTACATGATTTTCCCGTGCATGTCGTTCATTGGCGCAATCTTGAAGATGAGCAGGGCTTTCAACGCCGAATTATAGAGGTAGCGCAAGATAAAGAAGTAATTTTAGTTGGCTGGTCACTTGGGGCATTGGCCGCTCTTCAAGTGCACCATTTATTGCAAACGAAAGGGATTGTGTTACTAGGAGGAACAGCGAAATTTACAACAGAATCCGATTACATACATGGCTGGAAACACTCTTTTGTCGACCGAATGAACCGAAATCTTTTGAAACAAAAAGATGATACGTTGAAACGGTTTTATGTAAGTATGTTTTCCAGGGCGGAGCAGGAAAGCGGACAAGACAGGGCATTTCTGAAGATAGCTGAACAATTTCAAGGTGATTCGAGTCATTCTTTGCAATGTGGGCTCCATTATTTAATGGAAACAGATGTTAGAGAACAGTTATTGCAAATAGATGTGCCAGTATTACTTCTTCATGGGAAAGATGATGTGATTTGTCCTCTCTCTGCGGCGGAGTATATACAAGGAAAAATAAACGCATCACTCACGATTATAGAAGATGCTGGACATGCACTTTGTTTTACACAAGCAAAGCGATGTGCACAAGAAATGATACAGTTTGTAAAGGGGATAGAGCAAAATGATTAACAAGACGTTGTTACAAAAGCGATTTAATCAAGCTGCTGTATCTTATGATCAATATGCAACTGTTCAAAAAAAGATGGCAGATCAGCTGCTTGCTCATATGAAAGAACATTACGACGAATCGGCACAAATTCATATTTTAGAACTTGGCTGCGGCACAGGTTATGTAACGGAGCAACTAGCAACATTCTTTCCGAAGGCAACGATTACAGCCGTTGATTTTGCAGAAAGTATGATTGTGAAAGCAAAAACAAGGTGTAATGTAGAGTCTGTTACATTTCAATGTGAAGACATTGAACGTATTACACTTCAGGAACAATACGATGTAATAATCTCCAATGCAACCTTTCAATGGTTAAATGATTTATCAGCTACGTTAGTACATTTATATAAAAATTTACGTGAAGATGGCGTGCTGTTGTTTTCGACATTTGGAAATGAAACGTTTCATGAGCTTCATACATCATTTCAGCGTGCGAAAACAGCGTATGCAATAGAGGATGTTACAACTGTTGGGCAAAGATTTTTTACAGGATTACAGCTGCAACAATTATGTAAAAGAATAACAGGGGATATACAGATTACTGAAACATGTTACATAGAAACGTTTGCTGCAGTTCGTGAATTTTTACAATCGATTCGTAAAGTTGGAGCAACGAATAGCAATGAAGAATCTTATTGTCAAAGTCCTTCTGTCTTTCGCAGTATGCTTCGCATATACGAACGGGATTTTACAGAAGGTGAACGAATTGCAGCAACATATCATGCTTTATTTTCTTATATGAAAAAAGAGGGGAAGAGAAGAAATGAAACATGTACAAACGAAAACAGATTGGAAGCAAATCGCATTTGAAGTATTAGAGGGAAGAGATGTAACGAAAGAAGAGGCACTAAGTATTTTACAAGCAAATGACGAAGAAGTTTTAGAAATTATGAATGCGGCGTATGTCATTCGTCATCATTACTTCGGGAAAAAAGTAAAACTAAATATGATTATTAATACGAAGTCAGGTTTATGTCCAGAAGATTGTGGGTATTGTTCTCAATCAATCATATCCGAAGCTCCGATTGATAAATATGCTTGGTTAACACAAGAGAAGATTGTTGAAGGTGCACATGAAGCCATTCGTCGTAAGGCGGGCACATATTGTATCGTAGCTTCTGGCCGTCGCCCAACTAATAAAGAGGTAGATCATGTTATTGGAGCGGTAAAGGAAATCCGCGAAACGACTGATTTAAAGATTTGTTGTTGTTTAGGATTCTTAAATGAAGATCAAGCAGAACGTCTTGCAGAAGCTGGCGTGCATCGTTACAATCATAATTTAAATACGCATGTAGATAATTACGAAAGCATTTGCTCAACTCATACGTATGACGATCGTGTTGATACGGTTGAAAAAGCGAAGCATGCAGGTATATCACCGTGTTCTGGTGCTATTTTCGGAATGGGTGAAACGGAGGAACAACGCGTAGAGATTGCATTTGAATTAAAGCGTTTAGATGCGGATTCTATTCCATGTAACTTCCTTGTTTCTGTAAAGGGAACACCGTTAGAAGGACAAAAAGAATTAACACCAATGCAGTGCTTGAGAGTATTAGCGATGATGCGCTTTGTGAATCCGTCAAAAGAAATTCGTATTTCTGGCGGACGTGAAATTAATTTACGAGCTGTTCAACCTCTTGGTTTATTTGCGGCAAACTCAATCTTCGTTGGTGATTATTTAACAACTGCTGGCCAAGAGCCAACAGCAGACTGGGGAATGATTGAAGATTTAGAATTTGAAATTGAGGAATGTGCATTATAAAGTGAAACTTCCATCAGTGGGGGTCTTACTGCCCGCAAATAGCGGGATAAACCTAATGATAACTTGAGAAGAAAGCTCTCTATGAAGGAGCTTTCTTTTTTTGTAAATAAAATGTAATAAAGCGTATATAAGCGTTGGAATCATTGGGTTTGTAAAAAGATGACATAATATGTGTTCGAATTGCCCATTCTGCAATTGTGCATAGTAAGAGAGAATTTAATCGTGATTTGGGGGATTCGCATGCATAAATATATATTAGCAGTGATGAGCTTTCTTATTTTATTAAAGGCGGTTAGTGCAGATCCAGTAAAAATTGTTGAAAATCCTGAACAGAAAGATTTCCAAAAGAGGGTCGAACAGCATTTTCGGCACCAAGCTGCGTACTTTGGAATCGAAACAGAAGGGAAAAAACTAAAAGAAGTGCGGCAAGAACTGCAAATTTTACAAGAAGGACAGAGGGAAAGAAAAACGGAAAAATAAAAAGAGGCAGAAGCCTCTCTTTATTTTATACTTGAAATGTAATCGTTTTTTTCGCATTAATGGGTAGTTTCATTTCATCCCGCTCAAACGGCTGGTAAGAAGTAAGAGCTGAAAGAAAATCAAACTAGCCATAAGAGCCCGATTGGTGAGGGCTGATAATCAGTGGGGGATGAAGAAAACCCCCACTGATTAAAGTTTCACTTTATGCCCACTGGCGGGATAGGTTTGCCATTTCAATCGCTGCAACTGCAGATTCCCAGCCTTTATTGCCAGCTTTTGTACCAGCACGTTCGATTGCTTGTTCAATCGTTTCTGTTGTTAAGACGCCAAAGATAACAGGAATTTCTGTTTGTAATGAAAGGGAAGCTACGCCTTTTGCCACTTCATTACAAACATAATCATAATGCGTTGTTGCGCCGCGAATCACTGTTCCAAGTGTAATAACAGCATCGTATTTTCCGCTGTTTGCCATTTTCTTTGCGATTAACGGAATTTCAAATGCACCAGGGACCCATGCGACATCAATGTTATTTTCTTCTACTCCGTGACGTTTTAAACCGTCTAATGCGCCGCCTAATAGTTTGCTTGTAATAAATTCGTTAAAACGACCAACAACAATACCTACTTTTAATCCTGTACCAACTAAATGACCTTCGAATACCATCATGTATCTCTCCCTTAATCTATTTAAATTTATTTTGATTTTTTAATAAACAAATTGCTGTTATGCAGAATCTAACATGCCCGCTACTTGCCTGTTCCATTTGTTTCAAACATGGCAAGTGGCAGGAAAAGGCCCTGACCGCTCCTATACGCGGCCAGACGCTCTCGCCCACCCAAAAAAGAAAGGGTTTAAATGTGCATTTTCAATTTACATTTATAAAGCTATATAACTACAAAGTTAATAAATGACCTAATTTTGTTGATTTCGTGTGTAAATATGCTTTATTTTCTTCTTTTGCCGGCATTTGGAGCGGCACACGTTCTACAACTTCTAAATCATAACCTTGTAAGCCTGCGATTTTACGTGGATTATTTGTTAAAAGACGAAGCTGTTGTAATCCTAAATCTTTTAAAATTTGTGCGCCAATTCCGTAATCACGAAGATCAGCTGCAAAGCCAAGTTTTTCATTTGCCTCTACAGTATCGTAACCTTCTTCTTGCAGTTTATATGCTCGTAATTTATTAAGCAGTCCAATGCCTCGTCCTTCTTGACGCATGTATAGAAGAACCCCTTTTCCTTCTCGTTCAATTTGAGCGAGCGCTGCATGAAGCTGCGGACCACAGTCGCAGCGGCAAGATCCAAATACATCGCCAGTTAAGCATTCAGAATGGACACGCACAAGCGCTGGTTCGCCTGTAGAAACATCGCCTTTTATAAGAGCGATATGTTCTTGATTATCTAGAGAATTGGAATAACCAATTGCCTGAAATGTACCAAAGTCAGTTGGTAGTGTAATTTCGACTTCGCGCTGCACTAACGTTTCATGATGACGGCGATACGCAATTAAGTCTTCGATTGTAATCATTTTTAGATTAAATTGTTTGGCAATTTCTAATAAATCAGGCACTCGTGCCATCGTTCCATCTTCATTTATAATTTCACAAATAACGCCTGCTGGCTCTGCGCCGCATAATTTCGCTAAATCTACAGCAGCTTCTGTATGCCCGGCGCGGCGAAGAACACCGCCCGCTTTTGCGATTAAAGGGAAGATATGTCCAGGGCGCTTAAAATCACTTGCTTTCGCTTCATGATTTAATAGTTCACGTACAGTTGCCGCACGTTCATGAGCACTAATACCAGTTGTCGTCGAAATGTGATCAACGCTAACGGTAAAAGCTGTACCGTGTGAATCTGTATTTTGTGAAACCATAGGTCCTAATTCTAAACGATTGGCATATTCTTCTGTAATTGGGACACATACAAGACCGCGCCCATGTGTAATCATGAAGTTGATTGTTTCTGGGGTAATATACTCGGCTAAAGAAATAAAATCCCCTTCATTTTCTCTATTTTCATCATCGCAGACGATAACAACTTTTCCTTGCTTTAAATCTTCTAGCGCTTCTTCAATTCGATGAAACATTTCATTTCCTCCCTTATAGAAACCCATTGTCTTGTAAAAAGTTTTCTGTAATTGAGCTCTTTTTAGATGTTGGCTGTGTAATAAAACGTTCAATATATTTTCCAATCATATCGCACTCAATGTTCACAATATCGCCAGCAGTTTTTGTACCGATTACTGACTGACTTAATGTGTGTGGAATGAGAGAGATTGTGATGGAAGATTCATCAACTCCAAAGATTGTGAGACTTGTACCATCAATGGCAACAGACCCTTTTTGTAAACAATAACGAAGCAATTCATTTGGTAATTGTATTTTGTAATATACGGCGTTATAGCTTCGTTTTTTATCGATAATTGTTCCAATGCCGTCAATGTGTCCTGTTACAAAATGCCCACCGAAGCGGCCATTTGCACTCATAGCACGCTCTAAATTGACTGCCGAGCCGCGGCTAAGTGATTGGAGAGACGTTGCTCGCATCGTCTCGGGCATGACATCAACGGTAAAAGAAGTGGGGGTAAAAGAGGTGACAGTTAAACAAATCCCGTTTACAGCAATGCTGTCACCTAAGTTTACGTCTGCCAAAATGGTCTCTGCCGAAATTGTCAGTTTCATAGCTTCGCCAGTTTGCTGCATATTAGCGATTGTTCCGAGTTCCTCAACAATTCCTGTAAACATAAGGCACCTCTTTTCTTGGAGTGGCAATTACTTTTATATCATCACCAATTTGTTCCATCGATTGAATGTGCAGCGCGAGTGCATCTTTTAGTTGTGTAAAACCATTTCCACCAAAACATGTTGGGGCTTCTTTACCACCAATTAGCTTTGGATTAATATAAGTAATCAGCTCCTGAAAACATTTTGCTTCTAAGAAACTTGCATGAACTGTTTGTCCGCCTTCTACAAAGAGAGAAAGAATATTTTTTTCTCCGAGAAGATCGAGCAGTTCGTTTATTTCAATATGATTCGTCTTCATTTGCAAAACAGATACCATATCTGATTGAAATTTTGCGATTTTCTCTTTTGAAACGTTATTTCCAACGATAACCCATGTTGGCGCCTCGCTATCTGTAATTACATGTGATGAAAGCGGGGTTCGTAAATGTGTATCAAGTACGATGCGAATCGGATTTTGTCCACCATTTACAATTCGCGTTGTTAAATGCGGGTTATCGGTAATAATTGTATTTACACCGACGAGAATGGCATCGTGTGTATGACGATAGCGGTGTACATCAGCTCGTGCTTCCCCGCCGGTAATCCATTTACTTTCTCCTGTACGAGTAGCGATTTTTCCATCTAAACTCATTGCTGTTTTTAATGTGACAAATGGCCGCTTTGCTTGCATGTAGTGGAAAAAGTAACGATTTAATTCTTTTGATTCTTTTTCCAGTACACCAATTGTTACATCAATTCCAGCTTCCTGTAATCGCTTGACACCTTGACCTGAAACGAGTGGGTTGCTATCGAGTACTGCAACAACGACTCGTTTTACGTTCTTTGCAATGAGCAAATCACAGCAAGGAGGCGTTTTTCCGTGATGACTGCATGGTTCTAGCGTTACATAAACTGTTGCACCGTGGGCATTTTCACCAGCCATGCGAAGAGCGTGAACTTCAGCATGTTCAGTTCCTGCTCGTAAATGGGCTCCCACTCCAATGATATTCCCATCTTTTACAACAACAGCACCAACCATAGGATTAGGACTTGTTTGCCCAGCTGTATGTTTTGCTAATTGCAAAGCAAGTGCCATATATTCTTGATCTGTCATAAACTCACCTCTCCTAAAAAAATCAAAAAACCCCAAGGATAGAATCCTTGGGGTGAGAGAGACGATGTTTCTAGAAATGTAAGAAGGATACGAGAGTATACTGAATAAACCTAGCGTTGATTGATAAGTTTGCATAGAAAAGAAGCTTAGCAACTATCTATTTTTTTACATGCTAGTGTTATTGTATGATTTCAGCAAAGAAAAGAATGATATATGAAAGAAAACATATGCATGTTTAAAAATAAACAGTACAAATGCGCATGCTGAAATAAACGTAGTATCCTATTATACGTACTAGAAAACATATCCTTCTCCCATCCAGACTATACTGTCGGCTCTAGAGTCTCACTAGATCCACCGTTTTCGATTTGAAAACGGGTCACGGACTTAGAAGTGTGCACTTCATCACCGCCGGTTGGGAATTTCACCCGACCCCGAAGGATGCTGTTTGCTCACATTATAGCATAAAAAAGACAAAAGGCTATAAAAAAAATATTTAAATGTAAAGAATTGTATGAAAATAAAGGGGTTCTTAAATCTTGTATTGGTGGAGAAAATGAATTTGTTATACTAGTGTAGAAAAGACTTTTTTGTAGTGTCTAAAATGAGGTGAAAGTATGAAATATATTGCTGTAGGCATAGGTGGCGTTATTGGAGCTTTAGCTCGCTATGGAGTAGGATTGCTCTTTGAAACAACATCTTTTACTGGTTTTCCATTCGCAACATGGTTAGCTAATATGAGTGGAAGTTTTTTATTAGCATTTTTAACGATGTCTATCTTTCAAATGAAACAAGTATCACCGCTTATGATAAGTGCGATTGGTACAGGGATAATTGGTTCCTATACAACGTTCTCGACGTTTAGCGTAGATACGCTGAAGCTATTACAGCATGAAGCGTTTAGTGTGGCTTTTTTTTATATGGGCGCAAGTATGATAGGAGGATTGCTTTTCTCTTTTGGCGGATTTTATGCTGGAAATAAACTATATGAACGCAGTGTAAGGAAAGAAGGAAATGTATGAATATTTTACTTGTCAGTATCGGTGGCTTTTTCGGTGCAATTGCTCGTTTTTATATTAGTACGATAGCGAAAGAAAAATATGGGGATTCTTTTCCGTACGGAACATTTTTTATAAATATAATCGGTTCGTTTTTACTCGGTCTGTTATACGGTACTGGAGTAGCTAAAATGTGGATATTATTATGTGGCACAGGATTTATGGGGGCATTTACGACATTTTCGACATATCAACTGGAAATGATACAATTAATACATAAACGAGAAGGGCAAAAGGCGTTCTTATATTTTGTTATGAGTTATGTAATAGGGATTGGCAGTGCTTTTGTAGGATTTTATATGGGCAGGATGTAAAAAACACGCGCACATGTTCTTGTGCGCGTAGTGTGCTATTCTTTCGGTGCACGTACAACAGATTCAAATTGTCCTTTATGCGAACCATCGCAATACGGCATATTTTTGGATAACCCGCAGCGGCATATCGAAAATGCCGGTTTTGCTGGAAAGACATTTCCTTCCGCATCGATTAGTTCCACATCCCCTGTAATGCGGAACGAACCGTTATCATTTACTTTAATTTGTACTTTCCCCATTGTTACACCTCCTCACCAAACGCATATGCTTATCATATACTTACTAGAATGACTTGACAATGTTTAGAAACAATGCTTTTTGTGAGAAAATGAATACTCCCCCACTTAGCAAAGCTTGAAGTGGGGGTTTCTAACGTTTCGACCTAACGGACGATTAACGTCAGTGGAGTTAACACACTAGCGAGCTGTTCCACGCCTAACCCCTCTATCCCGTTTGTCCATGCATTCGGGACTACTTTTCGTAAAATATTAGCCGCAGCGTTTACATCTGCGTTAATTCCGATTCCTTTTGCAGAACGATACATACCACGCTTCATTCGTTTTCCTGAAAAAGTTGCATTTTGGTCATTTGTTCCATACGTTGGAATAAAGTCATGATCTAGAAAACTTGCTTTTGATGTGTAAGATTCCTCAGTTACAACAACTTGAATGCCTATCGTATTTGCTTTGTATACAAGATTTCCTTTTCAGAAGAACGAATATACTTTGGAATTCTAGGTTTTCCGGTATATTTGTCGGGATTCTTTTTATAATTTTTTAAACTTGCAAAAAAAGACTTCCAATTTTGGAATACATTTTTCATGATTGATTGACTAGATTGTGTAGGCAAAGCACGATAATCCTTCTGAATCATCGCTTTAAATAATGCATCTAGAAAATTGTAATCTACATAAGGATTTTCTGTAGTTGGTTCTGAAAACAAATTACATTTCACTTCTTTTTGTTTTTCTTTTGGTTTTGTTTTCTCTTTTTCCAATTTCTTTTGATAGGCAAGAAGTTGTGTATCATTCATCTTCCCCATGTTTTTAACAATTGTATCTAAGACTTCTCTTTGTAAAGGTTGCAATTCCTTATCTTGTGTCAAACCTGTATACACTTGTCGTATTGTACATATTTTTAGCGTTTTGGCAAGATTCTTGAAAATAAGAATACATACGATGTCCTTTTTTAATCCAAATCTGAAGAGTTTTATAATGTATTTGATTTTCCGTTGTCATTTTTCACCTCCTTGTTAAAGATATTACACCAAAACAAGAACGTATGTTTCTGTTGTTTTTGAACATAAAATATTTTTTTCGATTCACCTCACCACCTTCACATATGTTTAGAGGTGGGAGTCCTCTCGAAAGGTATGATATAATAAGCTATATACTGAAAAAATAGTAAGGTGAACATAAACATGAATAAACAATTACGTACATTACAAAATATTGCAACAGAGCGAACGTGGGTATCGTTTTTAAATGATAATCATCCCTACAGTTTACTTCATTGGTCAATTGCCGGTGTGCAACAGGAAGTAAAGGATGTATGGTTATTACAAGATGAAGTAACATTTCAAACAACAGAGTTTCCATCACTTGATGAAGCCGTAAAGTGGATTTCTGAAAATATGGATCAAGTTACAGATGTATTGGCGTAATAGGCCATTGTAAATGTAATAAAACTTTTGCTGTTGGTTAAGGTAGGAAAAAGGCTAATTCATATGGAGATGAATTAGCCTTTTTGTGTGTAGTTTCTAATGCATAAAAACATACAATGTGTGCAACATACAACCGATAGAAACAGCAAAGAAGGTGGTAGTTGTTGTGGAAACGATTGTTTATAATAAGTATTATCATTTCCTTTTGTATAGCTGGATGCGATAGAGAAGATCAGGCTAATCGATCAAGTGTAAAAGGCATTTTATCCGCTCATCAAATAGATTTTGTTATTAAAAATGTAAGTCGTGTACCGCATTATGATGTATGGACTGCAAAAAATAATTACACGCTTCTTGTTGTAGACTTTTCATTAAAGAACAGTAGAAATAAAAGCATTATTGTTAAGCCAGCTCAGTTTAATGTTATTTCAGAGACGGGAAAAATATATGGAGTTGTTCAAACGAAAGGGAATACAAGTATATTGCATGATAGCAGAGTAAAATCATACGATTCATTGCAATCAAGCGTTATATTCGAAATACCTAAAGAAGAGACGGTATCTGAATTATTATTTGCTCCTTCTTTTGCTAAAGATAAACCAATTGTTATTTCACTAAAATAAAAACAGGCTTACGCAAGCCTGTTTTTTGTTTCGTTTACGTATGTTGTTAAAAATTGATCAACTGCCGCTTCGTATTCTTCTCTATTTTCTGCATAAGAACAAGCATGAGCGCCTTTTTCGGCAATAAAGAGTTCTTTTGCGCCTTCTTTTGCTTCATATAATGATTGTGTCATATTGGATAAAATGTAATCATCATCTTTACTGTGGATGAACAATACAGGATTTTTAATGTTTTTCACACAATCAATTGGAGAAACCTCACGAATTGTATAGCCATCACGCACTTTTAAAAATGCATTAGCCATTGGTAAAAGTGGCCATTTTGGTAAATGAAACTCAACCTTTAAACGATAATGAAGTTGTTCGTAAAAATCAGAGAATGGACAGTCAGCAATGTAAAAATCAGCTCCGTCCTCAACCATGCCTGCATATTGTAATAACGTTGCTGCTCCCATTGATTCACCGTGGATACCAAGTGTAATATTTGAACCAAATCGCTGTTTGAGCCAATCTACTACCGTCTTTAGATCGTGTTTTTCATAATAGCCATAACTTGTTGTTTTGCCTCCTGTTTGGCCATGACGACGATGATCATAAATAAATACGTTGAATCCCCTGTTTAAAAATAAATTTGCATATTTTATAGAATTTATTTTGTTGACGGTGACGCCGTGACAAAAAATCATGAACTTATTTGAATTGTTAGCAGGAATAAAGTAACCATGAATGTTATAACCAAATTGAGAAGAGAGGTATACTTCTTCTTTTTGTAGAGCTTCAAAATCCTCAAAGCGAAAATGTTGTTTTGTTTCACGTTCTAAAATTTCTTCTTCTGTTTTTCTCTTTAAATACATGACTTTATTCGTAAAGAAAATGCCAATTCCAATAAGAGTACCGATTATCGTTAATACTGTTGTCCAAAATGCTTTCATACTCTATCCTCCAAGTTTACAGTACATATGATAATTACATTGTATCATAACGAGATGAAAAGGTGAGAGCGGCGAGATTTGAAATATAGCGGGGAATATGGACTATGATAGGGGTATAATTTTACATAAAATTCAGTTTGAAATTTTTTTTTGTAAGATTAATAAGGGGTTTCAATCAGAAAAATATTTATGTTTTATAAATAGGAAGTTTTTTTCTAACAAGAAATTATTGGAAGGAAATAAGCATAATTATTAAGGAAAGATACGAATTTGATAATTTCACAGACTAGTATAAATCATATATAATTATAATTATTCTAATGAGTAAAATAGGAAAAGGAGAGATGAGATGATATTTTTCTTTCAATTAGCAGTAATTTTGCTAAGTACAAAGCTTGCGGGTGACTTAAGTGTTAGGCTAGGACAGCCGTCTGTACTTGGAAAACTTATTGTAGGTATTATAATTGGTCCAGCAGTACTAGGATTAATTGATAATACGGATTTACTAAAGCAATTAAGTGAAGTTGGGGTTATTCTTCTCATGTTTATGGCCGGTTTAGAAACGGACTTAAAAGAATTGAATGAAAACCGCAATTCTTCTTTCGCAGTAGCAGTTGGTGGAATTATTATGCCGTTCTTAGGTGGTTATGTTGCGGGCCTTATTATGGGAATGGAGCAAGCAAATGCAGTATTTTTAGGCTTACTTCTTTGTGCAACTAGCGTTAGTATCTCTGTGCAAACGCTTCGAGATTTAGGGAAAATGAAGACACGTGAAAGTACAACAATGCTCGGTGCAGCTGTGTTTGATGATATTCTTGTTGTTATTTTACTTGCATTTGCAATGAGCTTCTTAGGTGCAGATGATGTAAATTTAACGATGGTTATCTTGAAAAAAGTTGTCTTCTTTGCAGCTATTATCCTAATCGGATGGAAGGGCGTACCGATGATTATGCGCTGGCTTTCTCCGCTTCGCGTATCAGAATCTATAATAAGTACAGCTCTTATTATTTGTTTTTCTTTTGCATATTTCGGAGAATTATTAGGAATAGCAGGCATTATCGGAGCGTTTGCGGCAGGGATTGCTATCTCTCAAACAAATTATAAACATGAAGTTGAGAAGAAAGTTGAACCAATTGCTTATGCAATGTTTGTTCCTATTTTCTTTGTAAGTATTGGGATGAATATTACGTTTGCAGGAATTGGAGATAAAGTTTGGTTTATTGTTATTTTAACAGTAATTGCTGTGTTAACGAAATTAATTGGTTGTGGTCTTGGAGCGCGTATGACAGGCTTTGATTTACAGTCTTCTACAATCATTGGTTCTGGAATGGTTTCCCGTGGTGAAGTAGCGCTAATTATTGCTGGACAAGGTCTTGCGTCAGGACTATTAGCAAAAGACTACTTTACAGCAATTGTGATTGTTGTTATTTTAACAACAATGATTACACCGCCGATGTTGAAGAAAACATTTGCGATAAAAGACAAACAATTAAAAGAGGGAAGAAGTGCTGTGTAAGCACTTCTTTTTTTATGTAACAATTTTCAGAAATATAAAATAATATTCTTGACGTATCATTCAATTTGTTTTACGGTGAAATTGTAAACCATTTCCATGTTGAGGGGTGAAGAGGTGGCAACGATTCGCGATGTTGCAAAGTTGGCGGGAGTTTCAGTCGCAACAGTTTCACGAGTGTTAAATGAAAAAGGATATGTACATGAGGACACGGTCAAACAAGTGAAGAAAGCAATTGAGGAGTTGCAGTATAAACCAAATGCGGTGGCCAAAGCGTTATTTAAAAAGTCTTCCACCATGATTGCTTTACTTGTATCTAACATACAAGATCCAGCATGCTTATCCTTGCTTACGGTTATTGAAGAAGAAGCATACAAAGAAGGGTATCAAATCGTTATATGTAATGTGAAACATAAGAGTGGTTATATGGATGTATTGGAACAAAATAATATTGCCGGTATTCTTATGACACGTGATGTATATGAAGGATTACAAAAAGAAAGAGTATCAGTTCCATTTGTAATTATTGATTCAAGCGAGGAAAGGGCTTCGCAGTACTATAATGGAGCAATACAAGCTGTTTCGTTACTAGAAGAGAAAGGTTGCCATTTTCTTGCGTATATTCATGAAGGATCAAGCCATGAAGCGATGGAGGAACATTTCTCAGGTTTTTTAGATGCAGTTTGGGAGAAAAACATATCTTATCGAGTGATCGAAATGTATAGAAGTGAGGCCGATTCAGAACAAATAGCTACGGAGGTATTGCAAAAACATCCATATATAGATGGCATCGTCACTTGTAGTGATACCACCGGAATTGATTTTATCCGTGCTGCGCAAAAATTACATATCTCTATTCCAGAGTATTTGCAAGTTATTAGTTTGAATGGAGCCGTGCAAGGAGAGTGGTCTACACCGTCTTTAACGACAATTGCTCAGCCAATAACAAGTATAGGGAAGGCCGCTATCCAGAAATTAATTGCAAAAATAAAAAAGGTAGAAGATAACCATGAGATAATGAATTTGGATTTCGTCCTGGTTGAAAGAGGATCAACAAAATGAAAGGTGCGTGTTTTTACGCACCTTTTTCTATTTTGCTCTTTGTAGGCAGCAAGAGTCCGATTGACAGAAGTTGCACCTTGAACAAGAAGCATGCTTCATGCAGTGCACAATCTTTTTCATGAAATATAGAAATCACGGGTGTAGTAAGAAGTGTTCTTGTTTAATTTCGAGTAACGTTTCTGCAAAACGTTCATGTTCTTCAAAGTGTGGAGAATGGGCTGAGTCAGGAAACCAAATCATTTTTTTGATAGGAGCGTTCAAAACATCGCAATATTGTTGTACAAGTGCATAAGGTGTTTGATAGTCGTAGCGTCCAGAGCAAAAATAGACAGGAAACGAAACGCTTGGAATTTGTGAAAAGAAATCAACTGTTAACATTTCTCTCCATAATTCTCCGGATTTTATATTTCCGCTAAAAAATTTTATCCAATCTATCCATGTGTATTCAGATGATAACAATCCTTTTCGAATGAACGAAAAAAATGTTCCATTTTGAATAGCGCCGCCAAAGATACCAAGCCATTTCCTTTGAATAAGCAGTCGCTTTTTATCTAGAAATGGTGGTTTTCCAAGCTTTTTTAAAGAAGCGAGTGCTCGCTCATGTCTGTGCTTCTTTGCGGATCGAATTAAATGTTTAAAAAGTAATTTCTCATTTTGCTTCATGTGCACAATTTGGCCAACTCCAATATAGGCTTCGATGGATTGGGGAGATTGCTGCGCAGCAGATAATCCAATGATGCTACCCCAAGAGTGCCCGAGAAGAAATAACTTCTTTTTTTGAAACTTGTTTAGCAGATAGTCAATTAGTTTATGTGTATCCAAAATAAATTGTTCAATTTTTAGGGGCTCTTTGAAATCTCGCCATGAAAAGGATTTTCCTGCTCCTCGTTGATCCCAGTTGACAACAATAAAATGTTTCTCGAGTTCTGCTTGGAAATGGCGTGCAAAGCCAATATGAGCCATGCCTGGTCCACCATGTAAACATAATAAAAGAGGTTGTTTGAGATCTTGGCCACGAATAAGCAACGATTGTTTGCGGTTGTTTATAAGCATATTTTCAATTGTAGCAATGCTATTTGGAATAAGTTGTTTATTTTTATCGTAAAAAGGGGGAGTGCAGCTGCGACTGAACATGAGAGAGACCTCCTTTTAAGTACAATATAGTGAACGGTGTCGATTTGGCAACATATACTAAATATACAAATAAGAAATCATTGTATCCTAACATAATAACTTTATCTCGCATGAATGAGAAGCAAAATGCTTAAAGATAGAAGTTTTAAGTTATGTATAAGAGAGAGGAGGGAAGAGGTGGAGATTGGTGAAATTATTGATCGTTTAAATAATCATGAATCGATTGCAATTGTTGCAAAACGACTAGAAATGAGTCCGTATACACTATCAAAAAAATTACGATTGCTCGGATATGAATATGATAGTGAGCATAAAAAAAGGAAGTTTGTTGGGGAGGGAGAAGAGCCTCGTCATTTGCAATTAACAGAAGCTGTGAGCATACAACAGGAAAAAATAGATTATCAACGTCTCATTTACGAGCAATTGCAAAATATTTATAAATTGTTGCAAAAACAGGAGTATGGAATATGTATTACTTCTGCCCAAACAGGAGAGAAAAAAAGACGTACGTTCTCTCTTTCAAAACAAACATTAGAACAGCTAGACTGTTTTTCTATTAGACATGGTGTGCACAAGTCTAAAGTTGTTGAAATTGCGCTGGAAGAATATTTAAAAAAATATCGTAAAAAAGAATAAAAGCGGGATTTCCCGCTTTTATTCCACTAATTATATATGAACCCATTTTGATTTTCTGACATACTAGATTGCTGCTATGCAGACAAAAAGGAGATTCCACGCGCTTTCTCCCTTTGTTTGAACTTCGCATGTGGCAGGAAAAGGCCCTGCCCGCTTCTATGCATGGACAGATGCTCTTGCCCATCTAAAAAAAGATGGTTTTATGTCGTTTTTTTAATTTGGATTTATATAGATGGTGAGATTTGTAAAAGATTCAAAATTTGTATTCTATAATGCCTAGTTTATTTTTTGAATACGACCTTCAATTTTTGCTTCAATTGGAGATTTTGCTTGTTTCACATAATCTACTAGTGCATCTAAATCATTTGGTCCTGTTTCTGCATTTTTCCCATTTCTAAATGAAACGAAACCATCCCCGCCAGAAGCTAAAAAGGCATTTGCTACGACAGTATATGTTTGGGAATCAACAAGCGCTTCACCATTTGTTAAGTGCACATCAATGACTTTTTCTCCAACTGCTTTACTATCATCCCATTTATATGTGATACCAGAAATTTGGAGCATACGTGTTTTATCTTTTTGCCACTGCTGATTTAAAATGTCACGAATATCTTTTCCAGTCAATGTTGACTTTATTAATTGATTGCCAAAAGGTTGAATGCCATATAATTCTCCCCACGTAATATCTCCAGCATCTAAATCGTTGCGAATACCACCAGGATTCATAATGGCAATTTGTCCATTCATCGCACTGCGCTGTGCATCAGCTATTAAGTTACCAAGCGTAGATTCTCCGGCAGGTGATTGTGTTCTATCTAAAGCAGTTGCAGATTTGCCAACAACTTCACTCACAAGAGGAGCGACTTTTTCTTCATACTGTTCCATTTTTTTCTTAATTTGTGAATCTGGTTGAATGCCGTCGTGGAACGTTGTAACAATCTCAGCCTTTTTCTCTACGATATCTTTTGTTTTCTTATCAATTTTTAAATCAACATCTGCAAAAGCCATGCCATACGAATAAGCTTGTACAAGAAGTTTTCCGTTTACAGTGCCGTTTACATATGCATGGTTATGACCGCCAAAAATGACATCTACTTCTGGATCGGTATTTTGAGCTAAGCGAACGAGATCTCCATCTGTAATACCTTTATCATCCGTTGTACCCGGATTATGTGCCAATACAACAATCGATTTTACGCCTAATCGCTTTAATTGCTGTGCAGATTTGTTAATTGCCTCTACTTCATCTGTGAACTGTACATTTTCAACCATTTTCGGAATAACGACGTTTGGTGTTTCTGTTGTAACAACCCCAATAAAACCAACTGGAACGCCTTGTACCATTTTTACTGTAAATGGCGGTAAAAATAAACGGCCAGTTGTTTTGTTATAAACATTGGCTGCAACGTAAGGGAACTGAGCACCTTTAAAGTTGCCAGTCTTCTCATGATAACCGCCATAAATAAGGCGACGCATTTCGTCTACACCTTCATCAAATTCGTGGTTTCCAATTGTTCCAACATCAAAGCCTAGGTCATTGAAGATCTCAATTGTTGGTTCATCTTGTAATAAAGCTGAAACTGGTGGACTTGCTCCAACTGCATCTCCAGCATGAACAAGTAGCGTATTTGGATTTTGTTTTTCGCGATCACGTAAGTATGCTGCTAAATAATCGGCACCGCCAGCTTCCTTGTTATTGATTTTTTTCACTGTGTCTAATTGACCATGGAAGTCATTAATGCCCAGCATTTGAACATCGATATAACGATTTTCTTGTGCTGGTGTAGAAGTTGGTTGTGCTGCAAATACACTTGAGAATGTAACGGTACTTAAAACAGCAACTGCAGGTATAATTTTTTTCCACATGTTTTTTGTTTCTCCCCTTTTATGTAAATCTGACATTATACGACATAATTTTAATAGATTATGAGGAAACAATCTATATAAAGTTTAATATTTTATGAAAATTCATAAAATATCTTTTTATTTTTATATAGAAAATAAATAATAAATTGTAAGCGGTTAACTATATAAATCTATTTTTACTTTTTAACATATAAGTGTAGCTATGTAGAATAAAAAATGCTCTGCACTTGCTTTTCATTTTATTTTCATGTGGAGGAAAAGGTAGGTTGTATTTATACATTCATTAGAGCAAGGATTTGTGAAACTGAATAGTGATACCGCTCTTTTAGTTGCTGCTAAATTACACTTTCTAATATAATAAAGAAAAAAGTAAAAGGTGATTTAATTATGGCAAAGAAAAAACAAAAGCAAACACAGAAACAAAGCGCAATGAAGGTGGAAAAGGAAACACTAACAATTGGAGATCAATTGAACGAAGCTCTAATGAAGCAACTAAAAAGTAAACAGAAAGAATTAAAAGAGCAAGAGGAACAGAAACAAGAAATGGAGTTAGAGAGAAAGCGTAAAGAACAGCGTGAACGTGAAAAAAATAAATCATTTGAAGAATTATTAGGTGAAAGTAGCTTGTCATGGAAAGACTTTAAGTAAGAAACGAATATAAGGGGGATGGGCATGAGAAAAGTGGAAGTAGTTCCCTATGAAAATCACTGGGCAGAAAAGTTTCAGGAAGAAGCGAAACGTTTAAAGGAAGCAATGCCAGAACATGTGAAAGTTCATCATATTGGCAGTACATCTGTACCTGGATTAGTGGCAAAACCGATTATTGATATGATTATGGAAGTTACGAATATTGACAAAGTGGATAGTTGGAATGACATATTCCAAAAACTGGGTTATACACCAAAAGGTGAAAATGGTATTTCAGGACGTCGTTTCTACATGCACGGTACAGAAGAAAAGCGAAGCTATCATTTACATGTATATGAAACAGGGAATCAAGAGATTATACGTCACCTTTCATTTCGCGATTACATGATGGAGCATTGTGAAGAAGCGGAGGCGTATGCAACGTTAAAGCAAGAGCTTGCGAAACAATGTACATACGATATAGAGCGGTATATTGAAGGAAAAGATGCATTTGTTCGTGAGAGGGAACAAAGGGCGATAGAATGGATGAAGAAAAAATAACGTGCCATATAGATGTGGCACGTTATTTTTATCATTGTTTTATGGGAGTAATAAAATTTTCCCTGTGCTTTTTCTACTTTCTAAATAATGGTGTGCTTTTGCGCCTTCGCTTAATGAAAATGTAGTTGGCGTAGATAACTTGATCTTTCCTTGTTGAATCCACGTGAATAGCTCATTAGAACGACGAACGCGTTCTTTATGAGACGTGAGTACATTCCATAAATCTCCGCCGGTTAGCGTTTTAGATGTATCCATAAGCATGCGCGGGTCTACAGGCGCTGGATCGCCTCCTGCCATTCCGTAAAACACAACGGTCCCTCCAATACGTGTTGCCTCAAAGCTATCCATCAACGTAGAACCAACAGATTCATATACGACATCGACACCTTTTCCGTTCGTCGCATGCATGACTTTCTGTTTCCAATTATCCTCATACAAAAAGGTCCAGTCTGCGCCAACAGCTTCGGCAGCTTTTGCTTTTTGAATAGAAGAAGTAAGTGCAATCACTTTACCGCCTAGTAATTTTATAATTTGTACAAGAAGCTGGCCAACACCACCGGCAGCAGCGTGTACGAGTACGATATCTCCTTCTTTTACCACATAGCTATCTCGGGTTAAATAGTGAGCTGTTAAACCTTGTAGTAAAATAGACGCAGCTGTTTCATGTGAAATATGATTAGGAAGTGGAATTGCTTTCTCTACTGGAACTGCTACAAGCTCTGCATTTGCATAAG
Source organism: Bacillus multifaciens (assembly GCF_030756675.1). Classification (GTDB taxonomy): domain Bacteria; phylum Bacillota; class Bacilli; order Bacillales; family Bacillaceae_G; genus Bacillus_A; species Bacillus_A multifaciens. Next base: position 96,706 of record NZ_JAVBXD010000001.1, on the reverse strand, counting down.
GAACATCTGCAAATGCGATAGAGTCTCCTTGCTTGATTGTGGTAACATTACTTCCTACCATTTCGACAATTCCAGCGCCTTCGTAGCCTAAAATATACGGTGGTTTACCGGCAAGGTGGTAATTACCTTTTCTTCTATAAACATCAGCAAAGTTTAAACCAATCGCTTTCATTTTTACAAGAATTTCATTAGGTCCAATAACAGGATTTGGGATTTCTTTATATTGTAATACTTCTGGTTCTCCAAATGTGTTAAATATAAGAGCTTTCATCGTTTGACCTCTACTTTGTGTATTTTATTTTACGCTTACACTGTAAGGTAAAAGGATGGAGAAAGCAAGGAATTACGCTTTGGAAAAAGTGGGGAAGGACACTGAGTGATTTATACATAACCAGATGCTTTGGTATTGGCTTGAAACAAAAGATTGAGAGTTTAATGGTTCATCACCAAAAGTCGTGGTTGCGTACACTGCACTCCGAGTGGATGCTTTCCGCGGGGCGAGAGCGAGCCTCCTCGGCAAGCCTGCGGGGTCTCACTTTCCTCGCTATTTCCCGCAGGAGTCACCACTCTCCGTTCCGTGTACTAAAATGAATTCATCTCAGAAAAATCAACCACATGTTATGGTGATGAACCATTTTAATTCGAAAAATAGCTATATTTGGAAATAATTCGAGTCTGAAAGTATTTTTTCTGCGTATCGTAAAATTTTTAACAATCCCTTTAAGAAGGTGTGAAGGGATTTTGTTTTTTCTTATGGCACTAAATGGGTATTTAAATTGAACAAGTAACAATAATATTGCTAAAATTGAATTGTATTATTGTAGGGTGAAAGCTTTAATTTCGAGTGAGGTGGAGATAAATGATTTTAGATTTAAAAGGTGAATCCTCAATGGAGCCTATTGTAGGTATGCTTTATTCTGCTGTAGATGGTAATTATAAGCGGTTAAAATCTATTGTTGCAGGTATGTCACAGGAGGAACTAGATTATAAAGGGCCCAATCAGAAATATAACAGTACAGCACAATTAATAAGGCATTTGGAATATGTGGACCTTAACTGGGTTTTTAGAATTAAAGGTGAACCAGTACCGGAACTTCTTGAAGATAAGTACGGACCTATGTTAGATAAAAACAATGAAATCCCATTGATTTATGGAGTTTCCTTAGAAAGGATTCTCTCTGATTATGATGAGGTATTTAACATGTTTAAGTCTATTTGCTTTCAGTTAACTGACAACCAATTGAATAAAATAGTTGAGTATGAGAATGGAGTAACTGCAACTATCCGATGGGGCATTTGGCATATAGCAGATCATAATAGATATCACCAGGCTTACATTAATCAACTTCGCAAATGGTATAAAGAAGAGAAGGAAATAATGATTAAAAAAGAAGTCTACTAAAACAAGTCATGCTACACGTTATTTTGCTAACGTTTAATAACATGCTTTTAAAGTTTATCAATTTATCAACGGTTGTTAGTACATATTTGATCAAAGTAACATCTATATGAATTCATTTTGATTTTCCGACATATAGATTGCTGCTATGCAGAAAAAAAGGAGCTTCCACTCGCTTTCTCCCTTTGTTTTCACTTCACATGTGGAAGGAAGAGGCACTGACCGCTTCTATGCATGGCCAGATGCTCTCGCCCACCTAAAAAAAGATGGTTTTATGTTGGTTTTTTAATTCGTATTTATATATATAAATCCATTTAAATTTTTTCAACAAAGAAGTCGCTGCTACGCAGAATACATCATAACCTGCACTCGCTTACTCTCTTTGTTTGAAAACATCGCATGTGGCAGAAACAGGCACTGACCGCTTCTATGCATGGCCAGATGCTCTCGCCTCCCTAAAAAGAAAGAGGGTTTTTATGCCGTTTTTCAATTTGTATATTTCCTTCTAATTTTTAACATAACAAGATTATGTGAACAAACCGCTTTTCTTTTGACTTTTTATTTTTTTCTTGGTGAAATGGAGGAAAGGAGGAGTTTTTATGCGTATCCCAACAACAACACTTCATAACGGCGTAAAAATGCCAATGCTTGGTTTAGGAGTATATAAAGCGAAAGAGGGAGAGGAAGTAAAACGAGCGGTGAAGACTGCACTTGAGATCGGATACCGTTCTATTGATACAGCTGCTATTTACGAAAATGAAAGCGGTGTCGGAGAAGCGATTCGTGAATTCGGAATTGCTCGCGAAGAGCTGTTTATTACAACGAAAGTATGGAACGATGAACAAGGGTATGAAACGACGCTAAAAGCTTTCGATACAAGTTTAAAAAAATTACAGATGGATTATGTTGATTTATATTTAATTCATTGGCCGATACGTGGGAAGTATGTAGATACATATCGTGCTTTAGAAAAATTGTATGAAGAAGGTAAAGTGCGTGCGATCGGTGTGTCAAACTTTCATATTCATCATTTAGAACACTTATTAGCAAATTGTCACATTAAACCGATGGTGAACCAAGTTGAGCTTCATCCAATGTTGGCACAATTTGAACTTCGTAACTTTTGCCTGCAAGAACAAATTCAAATGGAAGCATGGAGTCCGCTTATGCGAGGCGGAGAGGTGTTTGAACATCCTGTGATTCAAGAAATTGCTAAGAAATATGGAAAAACACCTGCTCAAGTTATTTTGCGCTGGGATATTCAAAGCGGTGTTGTAACTATTCCGAAATCTGTTACACCGTCTCGTATTGCAGAGAATTTTCATATTTTCGATTTTTCATTAACAGAAGAAGAAGTGCGCCAAATTGATACATTAGATTGTAATAAGCGTTCAGGCACGAATCCAGAGAAATATGATACGATGTAAAAAGCTACCGATTTTCGGTAGCTTTTTCAACGATGAGATTCATATGTATCCAATTTTAAAAGTGCTTGAATACGTTCGTATTGCTCGTCTGTTAATGAATTTGTAGTGCCGGCTTTTACGTTTTCGCGTAATTGGTCAATTGAGCTAGCACCTGGAATGAGAGCTGCAATTGCCGAAGTATGCAGGCAATATTGAAGCGCGGTTTCTGTTAGAGAGCGTTCATCTGTTATTTCTTTAATACAAGATACAGCGTGTTTTACTTCATCAAAGTTGTAAGAGAGATAGCATTTTTCTTTCATCTTAGCTAATTTTTGGTCATTGTTATGAGTTAATAAGCCTTTTGAAAGTGGGCCGCGAGCAATAACGCTAATATTGTGCTCTTGCAAGAATGGGAACCATTCTTCTGGGCGGCGATTGAACATGTTATATTCCATTAAAATACTTACAATATTAGAGCGCTCTGCATATTGGCGAATGACATTAGGGCGGATGGAAGAAATACCGTAATGACGAATGAATCCTTCTTGTTTTAGTTCTTCAAATGTTTCAATGACCTCGTCGATATGATCCTCAATTGTTCCGCCGTGCAGCTGATATAAATCGATATAATCTGTTTTTAATCGGCGCAGGCTTTCTTTTACTTCCTCTTTTATATATGCCTTAGAAGGATCCCAAGACCAACCATTTTTTTCTTCTGTCCAGCGGTTCCCAACTTTTGTGGCAAGGACAACTTGTTCTCGTTTTCCTTGTAATGCTTTTCCGACAAACTCTTCATTTAATCCATAATTGTATAAATCGGCCGTATCCAAAAAGTTAATGCCTAAATCTAACGCTTCATGAATAATTTGAATGGCTTCTGTTTCATTTGTTCCAAGTGACATGCACCCAAGTCCAATTTCACTTACATATAAATCTGAATTTCCTAATTGGCGTGTTTTCATAATTCTCCTCCTTACTGTTATTGTACGAAAGCGTAAGGAGTTACACAAACACTTTACTTTTGTGTATTTGTAATCCAATTATGAACAGTTTTATAACGTTGTTCATATTGCTTTAGCATATGACGAATTTCCCAAGCTTTTCCGACTAACGTTACTCGATTTGGTAAAATATACACTTTCATTTTCGTTTCGCTCCTTTCAATGTGATAGAATGTATGAAGAAAGATTAGGAAATAGAACAGGGAGATGAAGTCTTGTGAGTAATCTTGAAGAAAGAACGGTTGCGACTGAGCCTATTTTTGATGGAAGAATCATTAAAGTTCGTGTTGATGAAGTAGTATTGCCAAATGGTGAGACGAGTAAACGTGAAATTGTGAAGCATCCTGGTGCGGTAGCGATTATTGCTATTACAGATGATGAGAAAATTGTGTTAGTTGAACAGTATCGTAAAGCGATGGAAAAAACGCTTATAGAAATTCCTGCTGGAAAGTTGGAACCGGGAGAAAAACCTGAAGTAACAGCAATTCGTGAATTAGAAGAGGAAACCGGGTACATATGTGATAATATGGAGCTCATTACGTCATTCTACACTTCACCAGGGTTTGCAGATGAAATTGTGTACGTATATGAAGCAACTGGCTTGAAGAAGAAAGAAGATAAAGCGGATCTTGATGAAGATGAGTTCGTTGAGTTAATGGAAGTATCATTAGAAGAAGCATTGCAACTAATAAAAGAGCAACGTATTCATGATGCAAAGACAATGTTTGCAATTCAATATTTACAACTGAAAAAATAAACACTCGCTTTATGCGAGTGTTTATTTTTATTGTATTTTTGCGTATACACACGTATCACATAAACTACCATCAGGAGCAAGGAAATCATTTTCGAGCGTACCTTCTAGAATAAACTCTAGGCGCTCTGCAACTAATCGTGCGTTTGTATTATTCGCATCACAGCGAATTTCAAGACGTTTCGCTCCCAGTTTATCGAAAGCGAATTGAACAGCTCCTTTTAATGCTTCTGTCATATAGCCTTGTTTTGTATAAGAGCTATGTAGCCAAAAGCTAATAGAAAACTTTGGGATATCCCAATTTTCTGGGTGAAGAGTGAGTGCACCGATGAAAGTACCTGATGTTTTCTCGTATAGATGGAACGGTAATGTTTCACGAAGTAAAAACTTTCCATGTGCCGCTCTAACTGCTGCTTCTGCTGTTTCTTCAGTTTCGTGTGTAATCGTCATCCATGGCTGCAATTCTTCTAAAGATGCTTGGATTGCTTCGTAAACTTCCGCTCCATCACCTGGGAACGGTTTCCGCACTTGTAAGCGCTCAGTCTGAAATAATGTTGGAAAATCTAATAATAGTTGTTTCAAACGAAATCCCTCCTATTCTCTTCTTTTAAGTTTAGCAAAGTGGCGTGGAATTTCAATGTTAATTCGTCATACTTTTTTCTTTCTCTCATACATTCTAGTAAGAGAAAGGACGGAGGGACGTAATATGTTAAGGAAATCATCTTGGCAAGATCGTGTAACATATCATGTACAAGAACATGCTTCACTTTATGTATTTGTAGCAGTTCTTTTATTAATGGGGGTTATTTTTGGAGCCATTCTTGTGAATAGTTTACAAGTAAGTCAAAAGCAAGATTTGTACTTTTATTTGAGTCGTTTTTTTGGACAAGTTTCCAAAGGGCAATTTGCAAATGCAGGAGAGATGTTTCGAGAAAGTTACTTATCGCAACTGAAATATATTGGCTTTATTTGGATTTTAGGTATTTCCATCATCGGCTTACCACTTATTTTTATTTTATTATTTTTAAAAGGAGTCGTTGTTGGGTTTACAGTAGGATTTTTAGTGAGTCAACTCGGATGGAACGGCCTATTATTAGCATTTGTGGCTGTGCTTCCACAAAATGTGATTATCATACCGACGTTTCTTATTATGACGACGATTGCAGCTAGCTTTTCATTGCGGATGATTCGTCATCAATTTATTCGGAAAGTAAATGAGCCATTGCTACCACTTTTTATGCGCTACACTTGCTTTTTTCTTATTATCGGTGTGGTGTTAGCAGTTGCTTCAGGGATTGAAGCGTATGCATCGCCAACTTTTATGAAGCAAGTCATGGATACTATTAATAAAAAATAATTATACTTTGAGAATTATTATCAAGTAATTTTGATTATTTTTGTTTTGACAGTTGCCCTTCTTCTGATATAATGGGGTAAGAGTGGCGAGGGAGGGAGTAGTACCGAATGGAAGAGAGAATTGATCGAATTAAGAAGCAATTACATGCAGCAAGTTATAAGTTAACACCACAACGTGAAGCAACGGTTCGCGTGCTGCTAGAAAATGAAGAAGACCATTTAAGCGCGGAAGATGTTTACCTCCTTGTAAAAGAAAAGTCGCCAGAGATCGGACTTGCAACCGTCTATCGGACTTTGGAGTTATTATCCGAGTTAAAGATTGTCGACAAGATTAATTTCGGTGACGGTGTTTCGCGCTATGACTTACGCCAAGAGGGAGCATCACGTTTTCATCATCATTTAATTTGTACGGAATGCGGTGCAGTAGAAGAAATTCAAGAAGATTTACTTGGCGAAGTAGAAAAAAGAGTAGAACAAGAGTGGCGCTTTAAAGTAAAGGACCATCGTTTAACGTTCCACGGTATTTGTGAAAATTGTCAAGAAAAATTAACAGAAGAAAATTAACCTTTTCCTATTTAATTAGGAAGAGGTTTTTTATTTATCATTAGGTATAAATGATGAAAAGCTTGGCATATGTTGTAATAACATATATTTTGGAGGAATTTACAATGAGCCGAGCAATAAAAGTTATTTTTGATGGTATGAAAGTATTTTTATTGTTTACCAGTTGTACCATTTTGTTTTATTTCGCTATACTATGGATAAATGAAGAATATGAAAGTTATCATCGTTATGAAAAACCGAAAGAAGAAATGGTAGAAAAAGTATCTGGAACAGAAGAACCAGCGAAAGATGCTTTTGTAAACAGAATGATTTTTTTCTATGAAAATGGGGAGTAGAGGAGATTGGAAGATCAATTACAAGATTTTATTCATTATATGGTTGTTGAAAAAGGATTAGCTAAAAATACAGTTGTATCATATGAACGCGATTTAAAAAGTTATATGAAGTATTTACAAAAAGTAGAGAGGGTTACATCGTTTCATGATGTAACGCGAATGCATATTGTAAACTTTTTGCATCATCTAAAAGAGAATGATAAATCTTCGAAAACGCTGGCGCGTCACATTGCATCTGTACGATCGTTTCATCAATTTTTATTACGTGAACGTGTAGTAGAACATGATCCATCTGTACATATTGAAACGCCTCAAGCTGAGCGTAAATTACCGAAAGTGTTATCTATTGATGAGGTAGAAGCATTATTACAAACGCCAAAAGCAACGAGTGCCTTCGGAATCCGTGATAAGGCTATGCTAGAGTTATTATATGCAACAGGATTACGTGTTTCTGAGCTAATTGAATTGAACATAGCTGATGTACATTTAACAATGGGTTTTGTTCGTTGCGTTGGAAAGGGAAATAAAGAGAGAATTATTCCTCTTGGCAGCTTAGCGGCAGAAGCGATTCAGCGTTATATTGAAAAAGGAAGGCCGGAACTATTAGGGAAGAAGACGGCCGAAGCACTCTTTTTAAATCATCATGGAAATCGTTTATCACGCCAAGGATTTTGGAAAATTTTAAAGAGACTTGCAAAAGAAGCAAATATTCAAAAAGAACTTACACCGCATACATTGCGTCATTCCTTTGCAACGCATTTATTAGAAAATGGGGCAGATTTAAGAGCGGTACAAGAAATGCTTGGCCATGCTGATATTTCAACAACACAAATTTATACACATGTTTCAAAAACTAGATTAAAAGATGTATATAAACAGTTCCACCCAAGGGCATGAGTTTTCATGTCCTTTTGCTATTATGAGAAGAAACTTCACAAAAACTTCACAAACATTTCGTACATTGTTTTCAGCAGAAGGCTAGAATATGAACGCATATGTCCTCTATACTAATATAGAATGAAGGAGGAAGTTATAATGAAGAAACTTTTAATTACATTATTTATCGCCATGCTAGCTTTAGCTGGTTGTAATACGAAATCAGACGAGAAAGCGAAAACAGATAAACAGCTTGAAGAAGTAAAAGTTGAAGTGAAAACAAACCCTGAAACAATAAAGCCGAATGAAAAAGTAGAAGTACAAGCAATTGTTACACAAGGGAAAGAAAAAGTAACAGATGCAGATGATGTGAAATTTGAAATTTGGAAAGATGGCGAAGAGAAAAAAGAAATGCTAAACGCGAAGCATAAAGGAAACGGCGTTTATACAATCGATAAAACATTCCCATCTGAAGGTGTTTACCATATTATTGCACATACAAATGCACGTGATATGCATGTGATGCCAGAAGTAAAAGTAGCGGTTGGAAATGCAAAAGTAACAGACGAAAAGAAAGCTCATGATAGTCATGAAGCAGGTCATGGTGATCATAAAAGTGAGACAATGATTCATCTTATGGCAGATGGTGTAAAAGCAAATACAGAATCTACAATGAAGGTACATGTAAAACAAAAAGAAGAAGCATTAACTGGTGCGGTAGTTCAACTTGAAATTTGGAAAGATGGTGCTGAAAAGCACGAGTTTGTTCCAGCAAAAGAAGGGAACAAAGGTGAATATACAAGCACTCATACATTTAAAGAAGCAGGCACATATAAAATGAAGGTTCATGTACGCAAAGGTGATCTTCATGACCATAAAGAAGAAACGGTTGAAGTGAAGTAAGGAACAGCTCTTTGAAAGAGCTGTTTTTATTTATTATTGGTAACTATATAAATCCAAGTTAAAAACCGACATAAAACCATCTTTTTTAGGTGGGCGAGAGCATCTGTCCATGCATAGAAGCGGTCAGTGCCTTTTCCTGCCACATGCGAAGTGAAAACAAAGGGAGAAAGCGAGTGGAAGCTCCTTTTTTTCTGCATAGCAGCAATCTATATGTCGGAAAATCAAAATGGATTCATATATTCAGTCACTCTATGAAAAACCGATAGAAAAGCGTTTTTTTAAATGGTCGAGAGGGACTGGCTATGTATAGTAGTGGTCAGTGCCTTTTCCTGCCACGCGCAAGGTTTAAAACAAAGGGAGAAAGCAAGTGTAGGTTCCGTTTTCTCTCCATAGCAGCGACTTAGATGTTGAGAAATCAAAATGGATTTATATATATTGAGAAATATAGCGGTTTTATTAGCACTTCTGTGCAGAATAGATTACAATGAAATGTGTATAAAATATGAAATGTGATAAAAATTTCTTAAAAAGAAAGCGTAAACATGTTATAGTAGCTGTAGGAGATGTCTGACATCTGACTTAGAAGAAGAAGGAAGTTTTTACAGCGATTTGAACATACTACATTAGTAGCATATATAGGAGGTTACAGTTGTGAGCAAATATAAACGTATTTTCCTTATCGTAATGGACTCCGTAGGAATTGGAGAAGCACCAGATGCTGAGAAATATGGCGATAAAGGGTCTGACACATTAGGTCATATTGCAGAGCATATGAATGGATTACAAATGCCAAACATGATGAATTTAGGTCTTGGAAATATCCGTGAAATGAAAGGGATTTCAAAAGTAGAGAAGCCGCTTGCATATTATACAAAAATGCAAGAAAAATCTATGGGTAAGGATACAATGACAGGACACTGGGAGATCATGGGCTTATACATTGATACGCCGTTCCAAGTGTTCCCAGAAGGATTCCCGAAAGAATTACTGGATGAGCTAGAAGCGAGAACAGGACGTAAAATCATTGGGAATAAACCAGCTTCTGGAACAGGAATTCTCGATGAGCTTGGACAGGAGCATATGGAAACAGGCGCATTAATCGTGTATACATCTGCTGATAGCGTACTGCAAATTGCTGCTCATGAAGAAGTTGTACCACTTGAAGAATTATATAACATTTGTAAAATTGCACGTGAGTTAACACTTGATGAAAAATATATGGTTGGCCGTGTGATTGCTCGTCCATTCGTTGGGGAGCCAGGAAACTTTACACGTACACCGAACCGTCATGACTACGCTTTAAAACCATTTGGTCGCACAGTTATGAACGAATTAAAAGATACTAACTATGATGTAATTGCAATTGGCAAAATTTCTGACATTTATGATGGAGAAGGTGTAACAGAGTCTCTTCGTACAAAATCCAACATGGATGGCATGGATAAACTTGTAGATACATTGAACATGGACTTTACTGGTTTAAGCTTTTTAAATCTAGTTGACTTTGATGCGCTATTCGGTCATCGTCGTGATCCTCAAGGATATGGAGAAGCGTTGCAGGAATATGATGCACGCCTTACTGAAGTGTTTGAAAAGTTACAAGAAGACGACTTATTACTTATTACAGCTGACCATGGTAATGACCCAATTCACTACGGTACAGACCATACGCGTGAATATGTACCATTATTAGCGTATAGCCCAAGTATGAAAAATGGTGGACAAGAATTGCCACTTCGTCAAACATTTGCTGATATCGGTGCAACAGTTGCCGAAAACTTCAATGTAACAATGCCAAAATACGGAAAAAGTTTCTTAAACGAGCTAGGTAAATAGGAGGAATATAAAATGAATCGTGAATTAATTTCAAAATCTGCATCATATTTAAAAGGTAAATTTTCAGAAAGACCAACAGTAGGACTAATCCTTGGTTCAGGTTTAGGTGTATTAGCGGATGAAATCGAAAATGCAGTAGCAGTACCTTATAATGAAATTCCTGAGTTTCCTGTATCTACAGTTGAAGGTCATGCCGGTCAATTGGTATTCGGTACACTTCAAGGAGTTACAGTTGTAGCAATGCAAGGTCGCTTCCACTACTATGAAGGATACGATATGCAAAAAGTAACATTCCCAGTTCGTGTTATGAAAGAATTAGGTGTAGAAACAGTTGTGGTTACAAACGCAGCTGGTGGTGTAAATACATCATTTGAACCAGGTGATTTAATGCTAATTTCAGATCACATTAATTTCATGGGCTATAATCCATTAATCGGACCAAATGATTCTGAAATGGGAGTACGTTTCCCTGATATGTCTGAATCTTATAGTAAAGATCTTCGTGCAATGGCGAAACAAGTTGCAGCTGATTTAAATATTAAAGTACAAGAAGGCGTATACGCTGGGATGACAGGTCCTGTATATGAAACACCTGCAGAAATTCGTATGATCCGTACAGTTGGCGGCGATGCTGTCGGAATGTCAACTGTGCCAGAAGTTGTCGTAGCACGTCATGCTGGTATGAAAGTACTTGGTATTTCTTGTATTTCAAATATGGCAGCGGGTATTTTAGATCAGCCGCTTAATCATGAGGAAGTAATTGAAACAACAGAGCGTGTAAAAGCAAACTTCTTAGCACTTGTAAAAGAAATTGTAAAACAAATGAAAGGATGAGTTTACAATGAGAATGGTGGACCTAATTGCGAAAAAACGTGATGGCAAAGCATTAACGACAGAAGAAATTAATTTTATCATTGAAGGGTATACAAATGGTGATATTCCAGATTACCAAATGAGTTCACTTGCAATGGCAATTTTCTTCCAAGATATGAATGAGCAGGAACGTGCTGATTTAACGATGGCAATGGTAAATAGCGGTGATACAATTGATTTATCAGCGATTGAAGGTGTAAAAGTAGATAAGCATTCAACAGGTGGTGTTGGTGATACAACTACACTTGTATTAGGTCCATTAGTAGCTGCTTTAGGTGTACCAGTTGCGAAAATGTCTGGGCGTGGCCTTGGGCATACAGGTGGTACAATTGATAAATTAGAAGCAGTTCCAGGATTCCATGTAGAAATTGAAAACGAGGAATTTATTCGTCTTGTAAACGAAAATAAAATTGCTGTTATCGGACAAAGTGGTAATTTAACGCCTGCTGACAAAAAGTTATATGCACTTCGTGATGTGACGGCAACGGTAAACTCTATCCCGTTAATTGCCAGCTCTATTATGAGTAAAAAAATTGCAGCTGGTGCGGATGCAATCGTTCTTGATGTAAAAACAGGTGCGGGGGCATTTATGAAAACGGATGAGGATGCGAAGCAATTAGCAGAAGCGATGGTTCGTATTGGGAACAATGTTGGACGTAAAACAATGGCTGTTATTTCTGATATGAGTCAGCCACTTGGTGAGGCAATCGGTAACGCTTTAGAAGTGAAGGAAGCAATTGATACATTGCAAGGAAAAGGACCAAAAGACTTAGAAGAGTTATGTTTAACACTTGGAAGTCAAATGGTATACTTAGCTGGACAAGCTTCTTCTTTAGAGGATGCACGTGAAAAGCTAATTGAAGTGATGAACAATGGCAAAGCACTAGAAGCGTTTAAAACATTTTTAGCAGCACAAGGCGGCGATGCTTCAGTTGTGGATGATCCAACGAAACTTCCGCAAGCGCGATATATGATTGAAGTAGAAGCAAAAGAAGATGGCTATATATCTGAAATTGTCGCAGATGAAATTGGTACAGCAGCGATGCTTCTTGGTGCAGGACGCGCAACGAAAGAATCTGAAATTGATTTAGCAGTTGGTCTTATGCTTCGTAAAAAAGTTGGCGATAGCGTGAAGAAAGGCGAATCACTTGTAACAATTTACGCAAACCGTGAAAATGTAGAAGATGTAAAACAAAAAATTTATGAAAACATGAAAGTGTCTGCAAATCATCTAGATGCACCGAAGTTAGTACACGGCATCGTTGAGAAATAAAGTGACAATTTGTCCACGAATTATGAGATAAAAAAGCTAGGGAGTTTTCTCCTTAGCTTTTTTTGCATATAATAATAATGGGTGAAATTATGATAAGAATTTGTGCAGTAACAAAAGAAAATGAAGTATTATATGACGTGTCATTAGAAGAAACGAAGCGAGAAGATATCGTATGGTTTTGGCTGGATTTATGTAAACCGACGAAAGAAGAGTATACATATATTTTACAAGATTATTTTAAATTCCATCCCCTTGCGATTGAAGATTGTTTGGAGTACGTGCAGAGGCCGAAAGTGGATTTTTATGAAGGGTATAATTTTTTAGTTCTTCATGCTTTTAGTGAAGAGGGATTAGAGCCGCATGAAATTGATTTATTCGTTAGTGATCAGTTTGTTGTATCTTTTCACTTTTCACATAATAAGGCGATTGAACGGGCGTGGAATAAACTTGGGGAAAAACAGCGCATAAAGAGAAGCACTCTTCATGTGACCCATATGATTATTGACCAAATTGTCGATGATTATTTTGCTCCTGTATATTATATTGAAGATCATTTAAATGCCATTGATGATAATTTAACGGGAGATACCGCTGGTGTTGTATTAGAAGAGGTATTTGATATTCGCTCTGATTTATCAAAATTACGACGAACAATTGTACCAATGCGTGATTTATTGTATCGTATTTTAAATTCAACGCGCTTTTATGGTGTAAATGAACATGAAATTTATTTTAAAGATATTCATGATCATCTTTTAAAGCTTGCCGAAATGATTGAAGCAAGCCGAGAGCTGACAGCTGATATTCGCGATAGCTACTTTTCGCTTAACTCTCATCATATGAATAACATCATGAAGACATTAACGGTTTTTTCAACTATTTTCATGCCATTAACATTTATTGTTGGGGTATATGGAATGAACTTTGATCATATGCCAGAATTAAAGTGGGAGTATGGCTATTATATTTGTTTAGCCATAATGGCCTTTATAGGTGGCGGCATGATGGTCTGGTTTTATAAGAAGGGTTGGTTTAAATAATAAAACGCCGGGAATTCCCGGCGTTTTTTCTTTAGCCAATGGCATGTAACACAAACATGGCTAAGAAGAGACATGTGATAACATAAAGCGGTTTTGCAACTTGTTTATGTTGACCAAGTGCTACTTTTAAGATTGGATATGCAATGAATCCAAAAGCAATACCATCAGCAATGCTATATGTGAGCGGAATCATAACAATGATTAAAAACGCTGGAAATCCTTCTGAAAAATCGTTCAGAGGAATTTGTTGAATGTTTGTAATCATTAAACCGCCAATAATAATTAAGATTGGAGCGATTGCGCTATCTGGAATCAATTTTACAAACGGTAAAGCAAATAATGAGGCAAAGAATAATCCGCCAGTGACGATAGACGTCAGACCTGTCTTACCGCCCGCTGTAATACCAGCAGCACTTTCTACTGTAGAAACAGTTGGACTTGTGCCGAATAGACCGCATGTCATCGCTGAAATTGCATTTGCTTGATAAGCACGAGGGAATTTACGCTGATCTTCTAATAAACCGTGCAAAAGTCCCATGTTTTCAAAAATGAGTACCATACTCAATGAGAACGTTGCGATTAAAAATGGTAAAGAAGTCAGTTTTCCGAACGACATTGCACCAAAAACATCACCGTAGTTAGCAAATGAAAATGAGCTATTACCAACTTGACTTGTATCTACAATACCAAATAACCAAGAGATTCCCGTTCCAATTGCAATCGTCCACAAAAAGTTTCCACGTACGTTACGAATAAATAAAACTAAAGCAACGATAAGAGTAAGCAGTGTTGCTAGAACAACTGGACTACTTAGTTTTCCTAATGCAACAGCAGTATTCGAATTCGCGACGACAAGGCCGCCTTTTTGCAAACCGATAAATGTTAAAAAGAGTCCGATACCAACAGTTATCGCTTCTTTTAACGATTGTGGGATTGCAGCAGAAAGTGTGCGAGCAATTGGTGTAAATGCGGCAATTGTAAAAATAATACCAGCGACAAATACTGCTGCTAATGCTTCTTGCCAACTTAAACCAAGCGTATGCACAGCTGTGTACGTAAAGAACGCATTTACTCCCATACCTGGTACAAGAATCGCCGGTGCATTTGCCCAAAATGCCATCAATAGACATCCGACAAATGAGCTGAATACTGTTGCTAAAATTCCTGCTTCAAGAGGAATGCCGGCATCTGATAAAATGGATGCATTCACAATCATAATATAAACAATCGTGAAAAATGATGTTACACCAGCGAGCACTTCTTGTTTTGGTGACGTTTGATGTAAGTCTAATTTAAATGTTTTCTCAAGAATTCCTTTCATGTTAAACCTTCTTTTTCATATCCCTCTCCCACCCGTGATATCCTTATGTAAGGTTCACCGTCTATTATTATATCAAAACAAATGTTTTTTACAACAATTAAATGAGAACGTTTTCTTTTTTGCTAGATATATAATTACATATAGGTAAAAACGGCACGTACAGTTGAAATGATTTCTATTTCGCCTGATTGAATAGGGGGAGCGCCGCTATGAACAGCTGAATAAGCAACAAATTCCCGCGGCATATGAGAAGACTCTTCAACGAGAGACAAAGGAACGGGATTTATATTTAGATTATATGTACTAGCGATTGTCCTTGCTTTTTCTTGTGCGTTTTGCACAGCGAGTACTAATGCTTGTTTGTAATAAGCATTCGGTGCAGAAACGCGAAATACGAGTCCTCTGGCAACATTTGCTCCGTTTGCTACGGCTGCTTCAAATACTTCGCCTGCTTTTTGGACATTGAGTACAATAACCTCATATAAATGTTCAACTTGATAACCTCGCAAGACAGGCTTTTCGTTTACGTATTCATACTGTGGTGTAATCGTGTAAGAAAGTGTTTTAATATTTTGTTCTGTAATTCCAAGTTGTTTTAAAGAAGCAAGTAAATTAGCGGAAAGAGCAGCGTTTTCTGCTTGCGCCTGTTTTATATTTTGATCTTCAGTACGAACACCGATTGTGAGCACGACAACATCCGGTTTTGCTTTCACAATGCCTTCACCTTGTACAGTAATCGTTGCTTCCTTGCCATTACGTAACTCGTGTGAATAGGGGGGCATGCCCATTTGCATGATTGTTCACCTTCCTTTCTTTATTTATATGAAAGAAGGAAGTCCATTTTTTCCTTAAATTTAAAAATAGAGCAGAAAATCTAAGTAGAAAGAAAATATATACAATTATGGTATTCATGCATTATAATAATGTGTAAATATTATAAAAAAGGATCGAGAACAGTGAACGAAAAACGAGAAGCGCTAATTTTAAACTTATCTACTTCCTTTCGAAAAATGCTACGCTTATTACAAAGTGATATTAATGAACTTTTTTCTGAATATATGCCATGGAATGAATTTTCTGTACTACGTGCGTTATATTGGAAAAGTCCACAAATGGCATCGCAAATTGCAAGTGAAGTGAATGTTACATCTAGTCATATTACAGCAGTTACAGATCGTCTTGCGCGTAAGGGACTTGTAATGAGAAAACGATCGAATTCAGACAGACGCATTGTGTATTTAGAAATTACAGATAGCGGGCGAGAAGTTGCTGAAAAACTGGAAAATGTTCGAAAAGAATATTATAGAGAGAAGTTTCAGGACTGGAGCGACCAGGAAATTGAAATGGCGTTAGATCTCTTCGATAGAGTCATATAAAAATAGAAAAGCAATTTGTGCTTTTCTATTTTTTATGGCTTCATCATGCAGGATGGATACGTTGCATAAAAATAGCCTGAAATTCCTATACTTTACGTATATGAAATAGGAGGCAAACAATGAAGCGTATGGTTTCGCTTGGAATTATCGGTATATGTTTATTATGTTACGGCACTGAGATACGTGCAGCGTCACCAAATCAAATTGTCCAAAAAGAACTGGAATATATCTCAAATCATAAACCTGTTTTATATTCAAAATTATGGATACGTTCGATGCAAACGTCTGTATTATTTCATCATAATGATCGTATTCATCATCAAGATACTTTATATAATATAAAGCATTCATCTCTCGTCGGTATAAAACAAATGTCGCTAACGAAAGCTTCAATTTATATGCCGAGAGTTTCTCAATATGTATCAAAATTCGGAAAAGAAAATGTACAAGTGTACTATTTGGCTGTGCAGTATGATGTGAAAAAAGAAAACATATATCAAATGAATGGAACGAACTACTTTTTACAAGTATTTGTTCGAGAGTATGGAGACTGGAAAATTGCTGAAAGTATTGTTGCACCGACAGATCAAATTTTGGCAAATGGTAATGGATTCGGAACAGATGAGGAGAAGAACTATAGTGAAAAACGGAAGAATGTAAAATAGCCTCCTAGGAGGCTATTTTCACATTGTTTATCTTATAAAATAGTCACTTTTCACTCTCTTAACGGAAGAAACAACCGCATTCTCTTTAATAGAATATACTCCTTCAGCTGTTAAGCGTACCGCTGGTAAATGGGTCGATGTCAAAAAGAACATCGTATATAATGGATCGATATGCTGGTGTCCTCTCTCTTTCAGAAGTTGTACAAGTCTGATCGTTTTTGAAATCAGTTCATACATGGGTAACTTGCTCATTTTCCCTCCAAGCGGTAATTCCAAATTGAATAAGGTTTCCTCCCCCTCCATTAATATGGTACCGCCGCCTTGAGCGAGTAGCTGATTTACAGCCTGTATCATAATCTCTTTCTTTTGCCCTATAACAACGATATCTTGAGATGCTGTATAGGTTGTCGCTAGAGCATCTAGGTGATCGGCAAACCCTTTTAATATGCCGTTAGTAACCCACTTCCCCTTTTGATCAATAAGACTGACATAACAATATCCTTCTCTCGCTTCCAAGTCAATAATACCTTGCTTTAATGGCAATGCCTCTAGACTTGGTTTCGTAATGACCGCATTAAGCATTTCTATTACAGGGACTTCTGGATGCTCAGCAGTCATATCAAGCCATTCCGGCTGAACGCGCCATTCTATGTGCATGGGCTCAAATTGTAATTGCTGCCAATCACATACAGGAAACGGGTTCAAGAGCTGTCTGTTTGTCACAACTAGCTGCCCGTTTGCTATCACCTTGATCGGAGAAGGCTTGCTTATATCCTCGAGAAATAAAATATCTGCGATTCGTCCTGGAGCGATTCCGCCGATTTCTTGATCCAATCCATAATACGTTGCAGGGTTTAAAGTGGCCATCCGATAAGCGGCATGGAAAGGGACGCCATTATCGAGACAAATCTTAATAAGATAGTCCATTAGCCCATGCTGAAGAAATGGGGGCATAGAGCCATCTGTTGTTAACATAAGTCTTGAAGCGGAAGAAAAATCAAAGCCGAGCTCTTGTAAATCCTTAATTAGGCCTGGCAAATCAGGGCGTATGGAGGAGTGACGCAAAGTTGCATACATACCTAAACGAAGTCTTCTAATTACTTCTTCTCCATTGATAGCTTCATGACAAGCCGTAACACCGAGTGCTGCCAAAGCATTTAAGGTTTCACTAGAAGCTCCTGGGTTATGCCCTTCAATTCTTTTGCCGAGCCTCCGCGCTTCTGCTATTCCTTCTAATATTGTTTCATCACCAGCCAGGGCGGCAGGCCAAGCTGTCAATTCACCAGCTTGTATAATCTGCTTATGACGAAGCAAACTGACCAAGCGCTCAGTCGTGAATTTCGCTAACATATCCGGGTGGTTACTTTGTGGATCCATCCTTGCCCACCAATAATTTTTGATAGGCAAATGACTGCTGTAGTCCATTAAATATTCAAAGCCTTTCGGATCGGCATTTAAATAAAATATTAGATTATCATTCACTAAAGTCGTTGTACCTAAACTTAAAGCGAATTCTCCAAATGACGTAGGATTATAATACTGATACGGATGTGCATGAGGTTCGATGTATCCTGGAACTAACGTGAAGCTGGATGCATCTATAATTTGTGTTTTCTCATCAATTTGTGGTTCCCGCATTCCAACATAAGCAATACGGTCTTCATACAAAACGATATCGTTTCTTTCTAGCTCTCCTGTGTATACATTTAACACAATTCCTCCTGTAACCCAAACTGTTGCCGGATGTTTCCCCCTTGATACCTCTATAAGTTTCCACAATGTATCCCTTTCAATGTATCTCATGTAAGTCTCCCCCCTGATCTGCTTTTTCCACGCTCAGCATTATATTAGTTCAAGTTAAAATATCTAAAAATTCAGTCTTACACACTACTATATTTTACTATAAAGGGGGATCACATTGTAGACCGTCTTTTCTTCTTCTGTTCTATATAATACATATGAAAACTCCTCTTTCAATTGTAAAGAGGAGGGAAGAGAGGGAAGTGTATAGAGACAAGTTTGTTTTTCGACACTCTGAAAATAGCCTCCTGACTAGGAGGCTATCTTGTATATAAAGAAAGTTTATGTTTTAATACCCACTGTAAAATAGCATATGTCAAAATGCCACACCCGATAAAATACATATAGTGAAATGGGGTAGATTCACTGCCATCAATGAATACTTCGCTGCCAAGAAGTCCGAAACAAATGGAAGTACATATTGAAAAATAGACATGAAGTTTTTGATATAGCAATATCTTTCCATTCTGTTCATTTGGTGAACGTGCATACAAATAGGCTCCTAGAGGCAGACAAATAAGTATATAAATAGCCGGACTTAGTAGTGTCCATGCAGACGGAATATGATGATAAGCAGGTCCCGCATGTACATCTCCATATTCATCTTTTATAGCTTCTCCTTGCGGTTGATAATTATAGTTAATATTAAAATGCATAAGAGGGGATAATGTGCTTGTATTTTCTATATACATGGAACTTTTACGATAGACCTTGTCATATTCTTTTTCTGATAAATCAACATGTAATGCAATGAACGGAAACGCAAGTTGAGAAATGTAAATCGGGAAAATCAATAAAATGTAACTTAGCGCTCCTTGTGAAACAATATTTCCTGTAATGCTTCCGATAAAAAGGGCTAATGTATAAACTGCAATTAAAGTCATGCTTGTATAAATAAAGTATAGATGAAACGGTGTAAATGATTGATAATCGGCGTGTATCGTAGTTTTATAGATGATATACATAAGGAACCAGTTTACGCTAAGTGCACTTACGATATGGATCGTACCGAATAACCATTTTGATGAAAATAAATGTGAACGTTTAAATGGCATAGACCATAAGAAATCATTTGTTTGATTATGACGCTCCCAGCCTATTAATATGACCGCTAATCCAATTAAAAGCAGGCCAGGGAAAAATGTAGGATGATCTCCGCTCAAATGATAAGAATAGTACGTATCCGTCGTTTCACGTAAATACTTAGTTCTGTACAGTGCGTCTCTATAATATCCATATGGTAAGAGATATAAGGTACTGAGCCAGAATAATACGATGACATATTTTCCTTGTTTCCAGTTTCGCAACCATAGTGCTTTATGGAACATACAATTCACCTCGGTTTATTATTGGTTGAAGTAATATTCTTATCTTCCTACTAAAGAAAATCTCCATTTTAGTAGGCGAGATAGAATGAGATAAGTGATACCCCCCGTGCCTAGAAAACCGATGTAATAGCTTGCCAACGAATTGATTCCTCCTAGTAAACGAGCACCCAGTAAGGCAAAGCATGTTACCGTACAAATGATAAAGAACTTTTGTAGCTTCGGAAAAAGTAGTATTTTTCCATTTTGTTCGTTAGGTGACCGAGCGTATAAGTACGTACTTAATGGTAATAAAATTAATGTATATAGGATTGGGCTTATTAATGTCCAGAGAGACGGAATAGAACTATAGTTAGGTTCATTGATTTGTTTGCTTGTTTTATCATCTGTACCGGCATACTGCGGAGCGTAATTAAAATGAATTTTAAAATGCATCATCGGTGAAAATACCGTAAGTTTTTCAACATTATTCATATATGCATTCTCTCGTTCGTAAGTTTTCGCATACGAATGATTCGTATGAACAGAAATGAATCCAGCAATCAAAAGAGACAATACGAACGGTAAAATAAGAACAATTGTAGTTAAAAGACCTTGTGATACAATATTTCCAGCGATTGTTCCAATACATAGTGTTAGCGTATAGATTGCAACGAGTACGATTGCTGCGTATAGAAAGTAATAGTGAAACGGTGAAAATATTTGATATTTATTATGAAAAGTTGTTTTTTTCAAAATGGCGAAAATTCCCCAGTTTAATACTAGAACGCTTATAATATTACAAACACCAAAAAGCCATTTTGTAAGAAAGATATGTGTTCGTTTGAATGGCATTGACCAAAGGAGTTCGATCGATTGATTGTGACGCTCCCAGCCAATGATTACACAACCTAAAATAATAACAAGTGCCCCTTGTATTACTATAGTTTCTTCAGGGAAAATATAGTTGTAATGAAAACGATAATTCCATTTCATATTATCGTGGAAATAATTTAGTTGTTTTACAGATGCCAAATAATATCTGCACGATAGTATATAGAAGTTAACGAGCCAAAATAACCATACGATATATTTACTTTGCTTGTATGTTTGAAGCCATAGTGCTTTTTGAAACATAGGATCGCTCCTTTAAAAGATTTTATATTTCCCTTGCTTCCAGTTTCGCATCCATAATGCTTTATGGAACATGTAATTCACCTCTATTTATATGTGCTCGCTTCTTGATTAAAAATATCGTTATCTTCCACCAAAAGAAAACTTCCATTTCAGCAAGCGAGTTAAAATCATATAACTAACCATTCCTGCTCCTAAAAACGTTATATAGTAAATCCATAAAGCACCTATTCCAAATATTCGTCCTGCAAGTAATGCAAAGCAAAGGACAGTACAGCCAATGAACCATTTCTGTAGCTGTGGAAACAATAGAATTTTCCCGTTATGTTCATTAGGAGAGCGTGTATATAAAATGATTGCTAATGGTAAAAATAGAATGATATAAACGAATGGATTCAGCAATTTCCACACAGGTGGAATTGATGTTTTCTCCATAGGATTTTTGCTAGGTACTTCTGAGATTTTCCCGTTCTGGTCGAATTTCTCTTCAGGATAGTAGTTGTAACTAATGTAAAATTCATGGAACGGTGCAATAATGCTTACTTGTTCTAAGTAATATTCAGTTTTACTCTCGGTTTTATATCGATCCTCGGTTGCCCCTCCAGTATGAACAAAAACAAATCCAGATATCAGTAAAATTAAACCATACGGAAGATATAAAATGACCGCAGTTAAAGTGCCTTGTGAGAAAATATTTCCAGTAATTGTTCCGATGAATAAAGAGAATGTATAAATAGCAATTAGTACAATTGTTAGGTAGATAAAATAAGTATGAAATGGACTAAAATCTTGATAAGCGTTATGAAAAGATACTTTTTTAATTCCCCACATACTAATCCAGCAAACACAATTCACGATTATAATATTAAAAACACCAAACAACCATTTTGTTAGAAAAATATCTTTTCGCTTAAAAGGCATAGAGAAAAGAAAATCGGCTGATTGATTGTTGCGCTCCCAACCAATTAAAACACAAGCGAGTGCGATGAGCATAATGCCTTGTATCAGGACAGGTTCATCTAATTGAAAATGATAGGAATAATAATATATATGATCCCATTTCATTTTTGACTGCCTCAGCTCTGATTGTGCAGCACTATAATAGGCATAAGGAAGTATATATAAACTACTTAACCAAAAGAGTAGCAGTACATATTTCCCCTGTTTAAACGTCCGCATCCATAGCGATTTATGAAACATGTGACCCCTCCTCAAAAGCCGTAACGAATACATCCTCAAGTGACATTGGCAATTCTTCTAATAAGAGCGGCTGTTCTTTATGGAATTTTTCTAACGTAGTTGCTACGTTGTCTTCGATTAAAACAGTGTATACTTTTCCGGTTTGCTGTAATACTTTCACGTTGCTTAAGTTTTCTAGTTTTTGTGGGAGTGAACGTTCATAAGCGACTTGAATTTTGGCATAACGTGATTTTGTATCGTCTAAAGCTGTGACAGATGCGATTGTATGATCTTTTAAAATGATGATTGTGTCTGCGATTTTTTCGATTTCATCTAAGTGATGCGTCGAGATGAGAATGGTAATTTCGCGTTCTGCTACTTCTTCAATTAAAAATTGCAGGATTTGTCTTTTTACAATTGGATCCAGTCCGTTTGTTGGCTCATCTAAAATTATGTATTCTACACCGGTAGAAAAGGCTAAGATCATTGCTAGTAATGCTTTCATTCCGCGGGAGTAGCTGCGAATGCGTTTGTCTGGTAAGTTAAAACGCTCTAGTAATTCATAGAAATAGTCTGCATTGAAATTATGATAGACTACTTTATAGAATTTTACGATTTCTTTTACCGTATATCCGCTTAATACATTTGTAGAGTCTGGAACAAATACAACTGTTTGTTTCACTTCAGGGTGTTTGTGCACGTCAACTTCGTTATAGGTAACAGTTCCTTCATCTGGATTTAAGATTCCAACGAGTGTCCGTAATAATGTTGTTTTTCCAGCTCCGTTTCTGCCGAGTAATCCGGCAATGCTCCCTTTTTTTAAAGTAAATGAAACATCTTCTAATATCGTTTGATTATCAATTGTTTTCTTTACGTTCGTCACTTTTAACATGAGTGTTTCCTCCTAGCTCTTTATAGTATGAATCAATCCAATCATGAATTTTTTCTTTTGAAATACCAAGATACGAAGCTTCTAGTAACAATTGATGGAATTGTTTTTCTACCATAGCGATTTTCCTTTCATCTTGTGCGGGAGTAATGGATTGCGAGACGAATGTTCCTTTGCCGCGCAGCGTTTCGATAATTCCTTGTCGTTCTAATTCTTGATAAGCCTTACTCACTGTGTTCGGATTAATTACAAGTGAAGAGGCAAGTTCACGAACGGAAGGGAGTTTATCGCTAGATTCGAGCATCCCTCTTAGAATTAACTCTTTAACATTATGAACAATTTGTTCCCATATCGGAGTGTTGCTTCTTGGATCTAGTTGAATGTGCAAGAGCAAAGTCTCCTTTCTAATAAAAAGTATGAGTGTACTAATAGGTGTAATACACTTAATACAATATATAGTACATTATCATTTGTCAATCATATTTTTAGAAAATTATGGTATAAAACCCCTTCGTTTGGAAAAAATAGGTGTGATATAGAATGGAGGGTTAGTCATGAAGCGATTAATAGGAATACTTGTTTGTTTCATGTTATTGCTTTCCGCTGTTCCAGTTGGTTTTGCACAGTCTGAGAAAAAAGAAGCGGAAGCGGAAACAAAACCAAAACTAGCGGAACAAGCATCGTCAGCAATTGTGATTGAGCAGGATACAGGGAAAGTTTTGTTTGACAAAAATCCCAATGAAAAGTTGCCACCTGCTAGTATGACAAAAATTATGACCATGTTACTCATTATGGAACAAATCGAAAAAGGAAAATTAAAACTGACAGATAAAGTGAGAACGAGTGAACACGCTGCTTCTATGGGAGGTTCACAAATTTTCCTTGAACCTGGTGAAGAAATGTCAGTCGATGAAATGTTAAAAGGCATTGCCATTGCATCTGGAAATGACGCATCAGTTGCCGTTGCTGAACACATTGCTGGATCAGAAGAAGGATTTGTAGATAGGATGAATAAAAAAGCAAAAGATTTAGGACTAAAAAATACTCATTTTCAAAATCCAACAGGTCTTCCAGCAAAGGATCATTATTCAACGGCATATGACATGGCCGTTATGGCAAAAGAATTGATGAAATACCCATTAATCCGTAAATATACAGGGAAATATGAAGATTATTTACGAGAAGATACGGATAAGAAGTTTTGGCTTGTAAATACAAATAAGCTTGTTCGTTTCTACCCAGGTGTTGACGGTGTAAAAACAGGATTTACAACAGAAGCAAAATATTGTTTAACCGCATCTGCAGAACGAAACGGGATGCGTGTCATTTCTGTTATTATGGGCTCTCCAACATCAAAGGAACGAAATGCGGAAGTAACAAAGCTTCTTGATTATGCATTTAGTCAATATATGACGAAAAAGATGTTTACAAGAGGTGAAAAAATTCAAACGGTAAAAGTAGGAAAAGGCAAAAAAGAAACAGTCGACTTAGTAGCTTCTGAAAATGTTTCCCTTCTAATGAAAAAAGGAGAAACAATGAAGAATATTAAAAAAGAAGTAGTTGCTGAGGAGAAGGTGAAAGCTCCAATTAAAAAAGGAGATGCCTTAGGTACACTTGTTATCAAAAAAGGGAATGAAGTGCTACTCAAACAAACAATTGTTGCAAAAGAAGATGTTGCAGCAGCGAGCTGGTGGGAGTTATTTAAACGAAGTTTTGGGATGTTTTCGACATCGAAATAGCGGCAATATAGTTGCCGCTTTCTCTTTTAGTAATTTTACTGTGATGCGATAGTGAGAGATGGTTGCGGCTATGCATGGCCAGATGCTCTCGTCCGCTGAAAAAGAATGGTTGTATGTCGGTTTTTTAATTTGGATTTGTAGAGAAGGTTCATTTTATGACGAAATAGTACTTCTTTTGTCAGGTGGAAGGATTCTACAGTTATTTTAGAGAAAACTTCTTATATATTTTGCGTGTATACGCGAATTTTGAATGTAAGGAGGAAATAGAGTGAGTCTTTCCATCCATTTAGAAGTAAAGCGTGACGTCTTATGTGTTCGTTTAGCAGGCGAACTAGATCATCATACTGCTGAAGAGTTGCGAGCGAAAGTAACTGATATGATTGAGACGCATCATGTTCATCATATTATTTTAAATTTAGAGCAATTAGCATTTATGGATAGTTCTGGTCTTGGTGTTGTATTAGGAAGATATAAACATGTCAAAAGCTTAGGCGGCGAAATGGTTGTTTGTGCAATTTCTCCTGCTGTAAAACGCTTATTTGAGATGTCAGGGCTATTTAAAATTATTCGGTTAGAAGAAGATGAAGCGCATGCGCTCGCGACATTGGGGGTGGCATAGATGAGAAATGAAATGAACCTTCAATTTTCTGCATTAAGTCAAAATGAATCGTTTGCTCGTGTTACAGTTGCAGCTTTTATTGCACAGCTGGATCCAACGATGGAAGAGTTAACGGAAGTGAAGACCGTCGTGTCTGAGGCAGTAACGAATGCCATTATTCACGGATATGAAGGAAATCCAGATGGCATTGTCTATATTATGGTTATTTTGGAAGATGATATGGTAAAGTTAACAATTCGTGATGAAGGGATTGGAATTCTAGATTTAGATGAAGCAAGGCAACCCCTTTTTACAACTAAACCCGAATTAGAGCGTTCTGGAATGGGATTTACCATTATGGAAAATTTTATGGACGAAGTAGAGGTTATTTCTAATGAATCTTTCGGGACAACGATCCATTTGACGAAGCATCTATCAAAAAGTAACGCTCTATGCAATTAAGGAGAATTGCCTATGGACATAGAGGTCAGAAGTGAAAAAGGAAAAGGGCAGTTAAAGGATCAGGAATTAAAAGAATTAATTAAAAGAAGTCAACAAGGCGATCAAGGAGCGAGAGATTTAATTATACAAAATAATATGAGGCTTGTTTGGTCTGTTGTACAACGTTTTTTAAATCGCGGTTACGAGCCGGAGGATTTGTTTCAAATTGGCTGTATTGGGTTGCTAAAGTCTGTTGACAAATTTGATTTATCTTTTGATGTAAAGTTTTCAACATATGCAGTTCCAATGATTATTGGAGAAATTCAACGTTTTTTACGTGATGATGGAACAGTGAAAGTAAGTCGTTCGTTAAAAGAAACGGGAAATAAAATTCGTAAAATGAAAGATGAATTATCAAAAAAGTATGGCCGTACACCGACAATTACCGAAATAGCAGAGGCGCTAGAACTAACGCCAGAAGAAGTTGTAATGGCGCAAGAAGCAAGTCGAACACCATCGTCGATACATGAAACGGTGTATGAAAATGATGGTGATCCTATTACTATTTTAGACCAAATTGCGGATCGCTCTGAAACAAAGTGGTTTGATAAGATTGCGTTAAAAGAAGCAATCCGTGAATTAGATGAGCGCGAACGATTGATTGTTTATTTGCGGTATTATAAAGACCAGACACAATCGGAAGTAGCGGAGCGTTTAGGGATTTCTCAAGTGCAAGTATCAAGGCTGGAAAAGAAAATATTAAAGCAAATGAAGGAACGAATAGGCGAATAGTCTATTCGTTTTTTTATTTAAAAAAAGTTGTATTAGAAAAATTTCCAATATCCATACTACAACTACGAGGAATAGTTAAGAGGTGATTGGAGTGGAGCAAACGATATATGTAAAGATGAGGAATCGTCTACAAGTGTCGCCTGCTTATGAGATTAAAATTGGTGACGTTGCACAAGTAGTTGGAGAGTCACGAATTGTAGATCAGATAAAACGACAGGTTATATACAAAATCACAAAGAAAGATAAAACGCATGTTGTAATTGATGTGATGAAAGTGATTCAGAGTATTCGGCAGTATTCTAGCAGTTTAGAAATTAATTTGCTCGGTTCAGCGCAAACGATTGTTGAAATTGTATATGAAAAAAAACAAGTAAATCCATTTTTCTTTGGAATGGTGTGGTTATTACTGTTTGTCGGGGCGGCTCTTGCGATTATTTATTTTCACGAAGATGTTAGTATGCAGCAAGTGCATCAACGTTTGTATTACATGATTACAGGAGAAAGTAACAAAAAGCCACTTTTATTTCAAATCCCATATTCGTTAGGGCTTGGACTTGGAATGATTCTTTTTTTTAATCACGTATTTCAAAAGCGTATTAATGAGGAGCCAAGCCCATTAGAAGTTGAAATGTTCCAATACCAGCAATCTCTCGATCAATATGTAATGATGAATGAAAACAAAGAAATGATAAAGAACATTCAAAATGATTGAATATATTGGAGTAATTTTTATTGGATTTGCTGGTGGAATTGCTGTTGGAGGAGGCTATGTTGCATTTTTAACTGTATTAGGTATGATTCCAAGACTCGCTCAGTTAACGAAAAGTGGTCATCGTGTGCAATCTTATGAGTGGGCTGTTGTGAGCGGGGCATTAAGCGGTACGTGGTGTAGTCTACGCGATGTTACATTGCTGGCTTCACCGTATTGGCTTTTGCTCCTTGGGTTGTTATGCGGCACGTTTATCGGAATGCTGGCTGCTGCTTTAACAGAAGTACTGAATGTACTTCCAATATTAGCGAAACGTGTTGGGGTTGATGGGAAAATTGTTATTCTTCTTATCGCACTTGTTCTTGGAAAGGTGGTAGGATCTTTATTTCATTGGATTTATTTTGTGAAATAGGAGGCATGTCAGTGGCACAGCATAAGTTAAAAGATAATTATACGAATAACGTGAAAGAGTATCATCCAAAACCTAACTATATGATGAATTGTCTGAAGGCTTTTGTTGTGGGAGGGCTTATTTGTACATTAGGTGAAGCTTTGATGAAGGTGTATATACACTACTTTGATTTTACGGAGAAAAATGCGGGAAATCCGGCAATCACAACACTAATATTACTGTCGGCTATTTTAACAGGACTTGGTGTATACGATAAACTTGGACAATTTGCGGGAGCCGGGGCAGCAATCCCAGTAACTGGATTTGCGAATTCAATGGTGAGTGCAGCAATGGAGCATCGCAGTGAAGGAATTGTTCTTGGGATTGCCACAAATATGTTCAAAATTGCGGGTAGTGTAATTGTATTTGGGGTTGTTGGGGCGTATGTTGTAGGTCTCATTCGGTATACATGGAAGCTCCTCCAATGATGGAAGTTTCAGCTTATGTAAGTAAAGGAGAAGGTAGATGAGATTAACTGGGAAGCAAACGTGGTTATTTCAAAACGATATATATGTGAATGCGACGGGAACGGCTGTTGGACCGGATGAGGCAAAGGGGCCGCTTGGAGATAGTTTTGATATTACATATGATGATTTGCATTGCGGAGAAGAGAGCTGGGAATTAGCGGAAAGAAGGTTAATGAGAGAGTCGATTCAACAAGCATTGCGAAAAGAAAAGATGCAAGCATCTGATATCGACTTATTTTTAGCTGGAGATTTATTAAATCAAACAGTTACAGCAAATTATGTTGCTAGAGAGCTTTCGATTCCATTTTTAGGCATGTTTGGAGCGTGTTCCACTTCAATGGAGACGCTAGCTGTTGGCGCAGCATTTATTGATGGGGGATTTGCAAATCGTGTGTTAGCAACAGTCAGTAGTCATAATGCCACAGCTGAAAGGCAATTTCGTTATCCAACAGAGTATGGAGGACAAAAGCCAACTACAGCGACATTTACTGTTACAGGAGCTGGTACAGCTTTAATTAGTCGGGAAAGAAGTTCAATTAAAGTTACATCAGCAACCATTGGAAAAGTTCAAGATTTAGGTATAACAGATCCGTTTGATATGGGGTCTGCAATGGCCCCTGCTGCAGCTCATACAATTGGGCAGCACTTTGAAGATTTAAACAGAAGCGCAGCAGATTACGATTTAATTGTGACGGGTGATTTATCAGGAGTTGGAACACCAATTGCGCGGCAGCTTTTGTTAGATGAAGGCTATGATTTAGGGAATGTTTATAATGATTGCGGTTTAATGATTTATAGGGATGACCAGCAAGTATTTGCGGGAGGAAGTGGCTGTGCTTGTTCCGCAGTAGTAACATATGGACATTTAATGAAAGAAATGAACAAGGGGAATTTGGGGCGGATTTTTGTCGTGGCAACAGGTGCTTTGCTAAATCCGATCATGATTCAACAAAAAGAATCGATTCCAACGATTGCACACGGTGTCGTATTTGAAAGAATAAAAGGGGTGTAATATGTGGAATTTATATATGCGTTTTTAGTTGGAGGGGCGATTTGTGTTGTCGGACAACTTCTGTTAGATTTTGCGAAATTAACACCTGCACATGTGATGGCAATTTTCGTAGTAGTTGGTGCTATATTAGATGGTTTTGGCATCTATGACAAACTGATTCAGTTTGCAGGAGCGGGAGCGACTGTCCCAATTACAAGTTTTGGTCATTCTTTATTGCATGGTGCGATGGAAGCAGCAGAAAAGTATGGTTATCTTGGGATTGGAATGGGAATGTTTAAGTTAACATCTGTTGGAATTTCAGCAGCGATTTTGTTTTCATTTTTAGCAGCACTTATTTTTAAACCGAAAGGATAAATAAGATGAGAAGAAGGGTTATTTTGGTGACAGACGGAGATGAATATGCGCAGCGAACAATCGAGTTACTGGCAAAGGAGTTTGGTGGACGATGCATTTCGGCATCGCAAAGTAATCCAACGAAATTAACAGGGAGAAAGATTGTTGAGCTTATCATGCAAACACCACATGACCCTGTTTTTGTTATGTTTGATGATAGTGGATATATTGGGGAAGGATCAGGAGAAAAAGCATTAAAATATGTGGCAATGAATAAACAAGTCGATGTGATTGGTGTGTTAGCTGTTGCCTCTAATACGCATCATTGGGAATGGGCACGTGTGGATGTAAGTGTCGATCGAGAAGGACGATTAACTGAATATGGCGTTGATAAATTTGGATTGGCGGATATTGAAATAGGAAGAATTAACGGTGATACCGTTTACTGTTTAGATGAATTGCATGTTCCTATTATTGTTGGAATCGGTGATATTGGGAAAATGTACGGCAATGATGACTGGAAACGTGGGTCGCCAATTACAAAACAAGCAATTCAATTAATTTTAGAAAGGAGTGGGTTTTATGACCAACACAAAAAAGACTAATATACCAATTTCTTCATTTTTAAGCGACAATGAAAATTATTTAAAGCAAACAGTTGGACTTGGCGTTACCTTTGATGTGGGAATTCGTAAATTTCATATTTTAGATAGAGAAATTGGTGTTTTGTTTGTAAATGGTTTATGTGATACGAACTATATCATACACATTCTCGAAGAGGCTATTGATACGAATGAAATACAAAGGTATGGAGAAGGTATGGTAAAGTTGTTAGAAAATCGTCTGATTCATCAGCAAGTAAGTAAAGTAAAGACGATGGATGATGTCATATTGCAAGTTCTATCAGGCTTAATCGTTATTTTTGTGGAGGGAGAAACAGAAGCGTTTGTAATCGATGTTCGGAGCTATCCAGGACGAACTCCAACAGAGCCAGATACAGAGAAAGTTGTTAGAGGTGCACGCGATGGATTTGTTGAAAATATTATTGTAAACACAGCTCTTATTCGGAGACGTATTCGTGATCCTCGTTTACGACACGAAATTATCCGGGTGGGAGAGCGGTCACAAACAGATCTTTGTATCGCATATATACAAGATATTGCGAATCCTGATTTGGTGAAAATAATAAAGCAAGAGATAGAAAATATTCAAATCGACGGTGTAACAATGGCAGATAAAACAATTGAGGAGTTTCTTGTGAAACAAGGGTACAACCCTTTTCCGCTTATTCGATATACAGAAAGACCAGACGTCGCTGCGAATCATTTGTTAGAAGGACATGTTTTACTCTTAACAGATACTTCTCCTAGCGCAATTATTACACCGACAACATATTTTCATCATTTACAGCATGCAGAGGAGTTTCGGCAAAATCCTGCTGTTGGAACATTTTTACGCTGGGTTCGTTTTCTGGGTGTTGTATTTTCTCTGTTCTTATTGCCACTTTGGCTTGCGTTTGTACTGGATCCGGCTTTATTACCAGAAAAGTTAGCGTTTATTGGACCGAATAAAGTGACTAATATACCAATTGCTTTGCAGATTATTTTAGCAGAAGTAGGGCTGGAATTTCTGAGGATGGCATCAATCCATACACCAACGCCGCTGTCATCAGCAGCTGGGTTAATTTCGGCTATATTAATTGGTCAAATTGCAATTAATGTCGGTCTATTTGTACCAGAAGTCATTTTATATACTGCCATTTCTATGATTGGATCTTATGCAACGCCAAGTTATGAATTAGGATTAGGGAATAAAATCGGTAAATTATTCCTAATTGTATGTACTGCCTTATTTCAAGAAATAGGATTTGTTATTGGAATGACAGTGTTAATTTTATTTTTAGCATCCATTAGAAGTTTACAAACGCCATATCTTTGGCCGTTTCTTCCATTTGATTGGGAAGCATTGGTGAAAATTTTAATTCGCCCATCTATTTCTAGTTTGAAGGTACGTCCTAGCATCGTCCATCCTCAAAATATAAAGAGGCAAAAATGAGCAGAAGAATCAATTCTGCTCATTTTTGTTTTAAATTTATCTGGTTTTAACAAAAACATAACATTTCTTTTGTACACTAGAAGTAAATATGATGTATGGAAGGGGAGATTACATGATTAAGTTATTTGTTAGCGATTTAGATGACACGCTCGTTTATAACGTGAATCGGATTCACCGTGACGATGAAAAAGCATTATGCTGGCTAGCGGAGAAAGGTACGAATATTTGTTTTGCTTCTGGTCGTTTTACCCACCGCATTCATGCTGTTGTGAAACAATTCGCTTTCCCTTATTATACAACAGGATTAAATGGCGCCGTTTTATTAACGAAAGAAGGAGAAATATTAAACGAATCAACTTTTGATGGTGAGGTTGCCCGGGAAATATATAAATATATACATGAAAAAAAGATGGCGGATATTGTATGTGCGAAGGAGCAGCGATATACAAAAAAGAAAAATGAACATCATTGTATGTTTGAAGAATATATTCAAGGAGAAATCACAGAAGTAGAGGCATTAGAGAAAGAGTTCGGACAAACTATTCATCCGGAAAAATTATTTGTTTATGGAGAAGAAGAGAAAATTACCATGTTAGATCAAGAGTTACGAAACGAGTTTCAAGGCAAGGCGGAAGTCGTGATTTCAGGAAAAAAATACGTGGATATTATGCCAATTGGGATTAGTAAGGGAAGTGCACTGCAGCTTTTAATGGAACATTTACAAGTAGAAGCACATGAAGTAGCGTGTATCGGGGATTCTTTTAATGATGTTTCCATGTTTTCTGTGACGCCGCATTCTTTTACACTGCATCACGCTCATCCATATGTAAAAGAAAAAGCAAGTTATGTTGTTCGTTCTGTAGAAGAAGCGATTATGAAACTACCATTGTTAGCATAAGAAAAAAGCTCGTTAATAACGAGCTTTTTATTACTTAAATAGTGATTTTATAAAATCAATAAAACTAGAGAATACGCCTTTTAATTTATCTAAAAAGCCTTGACCTTCTTCAGAACCTAGGAACGCTGACACGTGTTCTTTTGCTTTATTTAATTGGGTACTAACCTGATTCCAATCAATGTTTAAGTTTTTCATTTTGTCAAAGAGTGCTACTAAATTATCAAGTTGTTCATCAGTTAATGTAATTCCAAGCTGATCTGCAATCTTTTTAATGAGTGAGCGTAAATCTTCTGTTGTTTTTGGTTGCTCTTTTGCAATCTCTTCTTTAACTTTTGCAACAAGTTGTACAGCTTTGTCATTTCCGATTTGGTCACCAAGTTTTGCTGTTTGAACCATTTCTTCATTAGCTACTTTTTTAACTTCTTCTGGAATTTCTTTTTTCGCTGCTGTCTCGTAAGCTTTCATTAAGCCTGTTAAAGCGGCAGTTCCTGATACTTTAAATGGTGCTGTAATGTAAATATTCGCATCTTTTACACCTGCTGTAATTAATGCGTTTGTATACATTGCATCTGTTACCCAATTGATATTATGCGCTTGTACAACAAGACCAGATCCTTTTTTTGTATACGTAATCATAGAAGAAGAAATTGCTTTCGTGCCGATTTGAGCGTTTGGTACAACCCCATCTAAATATTTATGTTCTTCCGCATTTGATACCGTAATAATTTGCGCATCTTTTGGCGCTTTCATTTCTTGGAGAAGCTGTTGTTTTTGTTGTTCTGATAAATTTTCTCCTAATGTAACAATAGACTCTCCCTCAATAATGTCTGCATATGAAGCTGTTGGAATCAAAAAGACCATAACAGCTAATAGCAGTGCTAACAATTTCGTTTTCACGAAAAATCGCTCCCTTTCTCTTTCTGAAATTTTCGGGCAACAAAGTAATTATAGTATATTTTTTATATTTGTCATCCGTCTTTAGATTGATTTTAGAAAGAAATAGCAGGATTGTCGGATTTTATCAAGGTTTTCACAATAATATTTTTGTTTATTACAGTGATTGTGGTAATATAAGGCTGAGATTGTTGAAAGGAGCTTATTATACATGAAAACTTTAGGATACATATTAATGGAAAATGGTGAAAAAATCGAATTAGAATTTTTCGCAGAAGAAGCACCAAAAACAGTAGAAAACTTTAGAAAATTAGCTAATGAAGGCTTTTATGATGGATTAACATTCCACCGCGTTATTCCTGGTTTCGTATCTCAAGGGGGTTGCCCAATTGGAAACGGAACTGGCGGACCAGGCTATTCAATCCCATGTGAAACAGATGGTAACCCTCACAAGCATACAGTAGGTGCACTTTCTATGGCGCACGCTGGAAGAAATACTGGAGGAAGCCAGTTCTTTGTTGTACATGAACCACAACCGCATTTAGATGGTGTTCATACTGTATTCGGAAAAGCAACAAGCGGCATCGAAACAGTATTAAATATGCGTCAAGGCGATGTTATGAAAGAAGTTAAAGTTTGGGAAGAGTAAAATGTAAAGAGAGGGCAAAATGCTCTCTCTTTTTTTATTTAAAAAAGAATTTGTGTATCTTTTGTGTCATTTGAATTTGTTAACATATAAGCTGTTATTATACAGAAGTGATCGCTACTTGCTTCCTCCCTTTTCTTTAAATATTGTCCGTAAAAGCCCAATTGGTGAGGGCTGATAATCAGTGGAGGATGAAAAAAACCACTGATTAAAGTTTCACTTTATATGGGTACGAACCATACAATGCCGTTAGCATAATATAAACAAAATATCAACATTTGACTTCCTATGTACGTCTTTGTATGATAATAAAGTTGTTTTTAGGCAAGCCTTCTCAGTAGGTTAGAAATGTTGTAAAATAGACATGATATGAACATGCTGATTAAGGGGATATGATTTGTAACTTTTGTAAGAAGGGATAAATTTCATGTTAATTCGTTTTAAAAAAAGTTATGAAAAAATTGCAATGGGACTTCTTTCTTTTATGCCAATGGAAAAAGATATAAAGCGATTGCAAGCGACGATGAAGGATTATGAACAAAATGATAATTGGCAGCTTTACTTATGGAAAGAAGATGAAGCGATTGTTGGGATTATTGGGACGGTAAAACAAGCAGAGGATGTATTAGAAATTCAACATATTAGTGTGAATCCTTCACATCGTCATGCTGGAATTGGAACAAAAATGGTGCAAGAATTACAAATTATGATGCCGAATATTACGGTATGCGGAAATGACCAAACATCTAGTTTTTGTAAAAAATGCAAAGAATTTGAACAGAACGTGTATTAATAAAAGCAGAGATTACATTATCCCTGCTTTTTCTTTTTTAATTGCATATTTCGTTCGGCAATTACATCTTCACGATTGCGGCGGGAGTGTTTATGAATAATGTCTTCGCTTGGTGTGAAAGAAGTATCTTTCCAAAGAAATCCTTTTGTTTTGCATAAATGTATACATATGTTTTCTAAATTTGAATCAGCAAACGGGAGAAATAGTGTTGTATAAGACTCATGATTTTGTATGATGTGCAATCGCTCTTCAAGAAGCAATAGTAGTTTTGAATGGTTTAAACCTAATGCCTCTATATGCTGTTTTTCATTTTGTAAAATGAATAGCGCACTTTTCATCATTTTTTTGGCGCCGTTCCAATTACAGCGTCTATGGTGATATAAAGCGACGGCAATTTGGATAAGTCCAACCCAATGCTGTTCCCGCTCTCCGCGTGGTTTTGTTTTCCAATGTTCTTCTAAAACTTCGTGACATTCAAAGTAATCATAATCACTATGAAAATGAATTAAAAACTGTATGTATGCTCCGTGATACATGTTTTTCACTCCTATTCTAAGTAGTGTGCATATATATGAATCCATTTTGATGTGGCAGAAAAAGGCCCTGACTGCTTCTATGCATGGTTAGATGCTCTCGCCCACCGAAAAAGAATGGTTTTATGTCGGTTTTTTAATTTGGATTTATATATTGTAGCATAAATATAAAGCGACTAGAGAGTGCTCTAGTCGCTTTATGTCAGTTAGCAGAAACAAGCTGCGCCGACAATAATTAATAAAATAAACAACACAACTAGTAGAGCAAACCCGCCGTGGAAACCTCCGGTAACATGACCCATAGTTTGTAACCTCCTACAATGTACTCATTACACTGTCATCATATGAAGGGGATGGGCATTGTGGCCTAGGTATACGTCTATTTTTAATTAATTTTTTGAAAAAGGTTGGATAGTGTATGAGTATGCACTATACTTAGGGTGTTACAGAAAAATTGTGGTGGGATGAGTTGTGCAATATAATTTTAAAGTTGAGGCATTTGAAGGCCCTTTAGATTTACTATTACATTTAATTAATCGTTATGAAATTGATATATATAACATTCCTGTAAAGGAAATTACAGAACAGTATTTATCATATATCCATACGATGAAGGAATTGCAGCTTGATATTGCAAGTGAATATTTAGTTATGGCTGCGACGCTATTACAAATTAAAAGCAAAATGTTACTTCCAAAGTATGAAGAAGATGTAGAGGATAGCAGTGAAGAGTTTATCGAAGATCCTCGGCAAGAGTTAATGGAACGCTTAATTGAGTATAAGAAATATAAACAAGTTGCTACTCAATTAAAAGAAAAAGAACAAGAACGAGCGCAGTTATATACACGGCCTCCTCTTGATTATATGATGTTTCAAAAAGAAGAGGCTGAAAAGCTGCCGATTGACGTTACGTTATATGATATGCTAGCAGCGTTTCAAAAGCTCATGCGCCGAAAGAAAATACAGCGGCCAGTAACAGCTACAGTTACTAGGCAGGAAATCCCCATTGAACAAAGAATGGGCGATGTTTTAAAGCAATTGGAACTTGCAGGAGGGCGCCAAAGTTTCTATGATTTATTTGTAGATGATAATCGAGATATGGTTGTTGTTACATTTTTAGCAATTTTGGAACTCATGAAACATCAGAAAATTGTTATTGAGCAAGAGCGTAATTTTGATGAAATCTTTTTAAAGAAACAATAGCTGTAATCTTTGACCGAACGCAATATTTTGCTGTTCGGTCTTTATGACGTATATGGATACAGAGAATGTGAGAAAGGAGCTTTTATCGTTGGATAGACAAGAACAAAAGGCTGTTATAGAGGGTCTGTTATTTGTAGCAGGAGATGAAGGAATCTACCCAGAACAAATTGCAAAAGTATTAGAAGAAAAAGTGAAAGATGTCATAAAGCTTGTAGAAGAGCTGCAGGAAGAATATGAACAATTGAACCGAGGTTTACAAATTGTTCAATTTGCAAAAGTGTATCGTTTTACAACGAAAAAAGAGCATGCCCCGTATTATCAAAAATTGATGGATGCACCAACAGCTGCATCTTTATCGCAAGCAGCATTAGAAACGTTAGCGATTATTGCCTATCGTCAGCCAATTACAAGAACAGAAATTGAAGAGGTTCGCGGTGTAAAAACAGACAGGGCTCTGCAAACGCTTGTGTCTCATTTGTTAATTAAAGAAGTAGGACGTGCAGAAGGGCCGGGACGTCCTATTTTATACGGCACAACAAAAGAATTTTTAGATACATTTGCATTACAAACATTAGATGAACTACCTTCTCTATCAGAAGACGGTGAAGGAATGAATGAAGCGGATTTATTCTTTGGTTCTTTACAAGAAATTTCGAAGTAAAAGCTTGGCATTTTGCCAAGCTTTTTTGTATATGAAATCCAAGCTGCGTCATACTAAATAGAAAAAGGAGAAGGTGTATGAAAGATGTGCGTATCGCTCTTTTTCTATTTGCAGCAATATTATGTATAACTTTAAATAGTACATCCCTTACGCGTCAGTATGCTTCTATACATACGGCTTCCTCCTTTTCGAGTCAGCGTACGCATTTAGGTAAGATGACGGTAAGTTTTTTAAGAGTTGGACAAGGAGACGCAACGATTATTTCTTTACCGAACGGGAAAACAATTTTAATTGATGGTGGACCGCATGAAGCTGGGGAACCTATTATTGATAAATTAATGAGAAAAGGAATTAAACGTCTAGATGTTGTCATCGGTACACATCCTGACATGGATCATATCGGAGGATTAATTCCAATTATTGAACAAATGCCAGTTGCGCTTGTGTTAGATAGCGGGAAATTATATAGTTCGTTTACATATCATACGTATATAAGAAGCATTAAAAAAAGAGGAGTTCCATTTTTACGTGTAAAAGAAGGACAGTATATTCCCCTGGATCCTCATATTGCAATTCAAGTATTAAATGATGGTAAAGCAAAACGAGAAAATAATGAGTCATCTATTGTATTGAAAATTCGTTATGGTAAGGCTGATTTTTTATTTATGGGGGATGCTGATACACACACTGAGGAAGACATTATAAGGAAATATGATGTTCATGCGGATGTATTAAAAGTTGGTCATCACGGGTCATATACATCAACGAGTGAACAGTTTATAACGGCTGTTGCGCCGCAATTTGCTATTATTTCATATGACAAAAAAAATCCGTACGGTCATCCCCATCGAAGTGTGATGAAACGTTTAAATCGGCATGGTGTCACTGTGCATACTACAATAAAAAGTGATGTTGAAATTGAAACAGATGGTGAGAACATTACTATTCAGCATAAGCTGCCTTTACCATTGCTAAAATAGCGTAAGTATAATTCATTTTAACTTTATATACAGTAACATTATTTCTTCTTGATATTCATTTCATTATAATACAATGTATTTTTACAAATGTAGTTACGGGCCAGTTTCATTGTATGATATACCGTCTGTTGAAAGTCTTTTTATAAAGCATTTTCAACAGACGGTATATGCTGCTAAAATAGTTCTGAAATTTGAATTTAGTTACAAAAATAAATAAAGTAATTATCGACTTCTTCATCTATTATAAATTCATCCTTTTGAATAAATAGTCCTAAATACTATAAACTCACTCTAAATGTATAGACAACTACTCGTGTGTATATTATGATGGAGATAGATAAATGGGTAATAATACAAGTAGGGATTACATGAGAAAGGATCGATGAAAATGAAAACGCAAGTTGTCATCAATGCCAAAATTTATACAGGTCGTGAAATTTTAGAAAGAGGTTTTATTCGTTACACTGATCAAATTCAAAATCTGGGATTGATGGCTCAGTATGTACCACAGGAAAATGAAACGATTCATGATATAAAAGGGAATATAGTCATTCCAGGCATGATTGACGTTCATATTCATGGTGGATACGATATTGATGCAATGGATGCAAATAGCGATGGATTAGTAACTCTCGGTAAACAGATGCTACAAGAAGGGGTTACAACTTTCTTTCCAACAACAATGACACAGTCTCCTGAAGCAATTGAAGCGGCGTTGAATGCTGCAAAAGAAGCAAAGGAAAAAGGGGCTCATTTCGCATATATTCATTTAGAAGGCCCATACGTTTCAAAAAAACGTGCAGGTGCACAGCCGCTGGAATACATTGTCCCTGCAAATATTGAGCAATTTAAACAATGGCAAAAAGCAAGTGGGAATTTAATTAAACTCGTAACATATGCTCCTGAAGAAGGAGGCGCGCGTGAGTTTGAACAATATCTTGCAGAAACAGGTGTTATCGGTACGATGGGACATACAGATGCAACAAATGAACAATTAACTGGTAGAAACATTTCACATGCAACACATCTTTACAATCAAATGCGTGGTTTGCATCATCGTGAACCAGGTGCAGTTGGTCATGTGTTGTTAAATCCAGATGTAATGGTCGAAGTGATTACAGATGGCATTCATATTCATCCGGATATGGTGAAATTAGCCTATAAATTAAAAGGTCCGCAAAAAATGAGCGTGATTACAGATGCGATGCGTGCAAAAGGTTTAGAAGATGGATTATATGAACTGGGCGGTCAACCAGTTATCGTAAAAGATGGTAGTGCACGATTAGAAGATGGCACATTAGCAGGTAGTATTTTGAAAATGGACGAAGCATTGCGCAACGTAATAGCGTTTACTGGATGTTCCATTGAAGAAGCTGTTCTGATGACATCAGTTAACCAAGCGGAGGAATTTGGTTTAGTAAACAAGGGAGCTTTAGAAACCGGAAAAGATGCAGATTTTGTTATTATGTCTGAGGATTTATATGTACAAGATACAGTTCGATTAGGAATTCATATGAAAGAGGGGAAATAAATGAATATCGTTGTTGTGAAAACGCCAGAGGAATTAGCAGAAGCAGGTTATAAAGTAATTGAAAAAATTGTAAAATCAAAAGAAAATCCAGTGTTAGGAATGGCTACGGGAAGCTCTCCATTAGGAGTTTATACATTAATGAGAAAAAATAAACTTGATACAAGCCGTGTAACCACTGTAAACTTAGATGAGTACGTAAATTTACCACTTGATGACAAAAACAGCTATCATTATTTTATGCAAGAACAGTTGTTTAATCATCTTCCGTTTAAAGAAACTTATGTACCAAATGGAATGGCAGGCGATTTACAAGAGGAATGTAAGCGTTATGAAAGTATTATTGATGCCAATCCAATTGATTTACAAATTCTTGGAATCGGTGAAAACGGTCACATCGGATTTAATGAGCCGGGAACATCTTTTGATTCTGTAACGAACATTGTGAAGTTAACAGAATCTACCCGTCAAGCAAACCGTCGTTTCTTCGAAAAAGAAGAAGGTGTGCCAACACATGCTATTACAATGGGGATTGGTAGCATTTTGAAAGCTAAGCGAATTTTACTTGTCGCTTCTGGCTTGAAAAAAGCAGAAGCAATTAAGGAAATGCTACAAGGGGAAGTAAGCGAAGGGTGTCCGGCTACAGTTTTACAACGGCATCCGAATGTAACCGTAATCGCAGATCAAGAAGCTCTATCTTTATGCAGTGAGGCGATTGCTGATGAACATCGACAAGTATTCACCATTTCCGATCTATTATCAGATTCAAGAGTGGGTGAAGCAACTAATTGAATACGGTGAATGGAAGCCGGGAGATAAAATTCCATCTGAAAATGAATTATGTGATAAGTTTGAAGTAAGTCGAATGACAATCAGACAGGCGATTAATAACTTAGTTGAACAAGGTTATTTATATCGAAAGCGTGGAATTGGCACTTTTGTACAACTTCCGAAAGTTGAACAAAAGTTGCAAGGCTTGACAGGCTTTACAGAGGATATGCTCTCTCGTGGAATGAACCCGAGTAGTGCGTTATTAAGCTTTCACCTTGTTCCAGCTACTGCTAAAATAGCAGATAGGCTTAGAATTCAAGAGGGAGAATCGGTATACGAAGTAAGGCGTATCCGCTTAGCTGATGAAGAGCCAATTGCGTTTGAAACAACGTATTTGTCACCATCTCTTGTAAAAGATATAAATGAAGAAATTTTGCAGCAATCATTGTATGAGCACTTAGAAAAAAGACTGGGTTTTAAGTTAGTTCGTGCTACGCAATCTATTGAAGCGTCTATTGCAACAGACGAAGAGGCAGAGCATCTTCATATTCCGAAGAAAGCACCAGTGCTTGTAATGAGGCAATGGTCATATGCAGAAGATGACTTGCCGCTGGAATATGTGAAGTGTATTTACAGAGGAGATCGTTATAAATTTATTACGAATATTTCACGCAATAAGTAAAAGTAGTAGAAATAAAAATACGACTCATCCTTATAAGGAGGGAGTCGTATTTTTTTGTTCTTCATTATAACGAAGAACATATTCAATTGCATCTTTGACAGAGGGAACGGTATGTGATGCATGCTGTCTAACTTCAGCGTCTGCACCAGCCATTGCAAAGCTATGAGGTGTTAAAGCAAACATAGGAATATCATTATAAGAATCACCAATGCAAGCTATTTCATTAGATTGAATATTAAACTCGTTTAATAAAACAGAAATAGCAGAACCTTTGCTAATGTTAGGGGGCATTACATCTAAACATTGCTCGGCAGAAATAAAAGTGCTTACTTTTTCTTTGAAGTTTTCCTCAATTTGTTTTTGAAGAATAATTAAATTTTCTTTTGTACCACCGACTGAAATTTTATTTGGGAAAATTGTTGTATCAATTTTTTCGAGCAAGTTTGGTTCTTCAACGGAAGTCATCTTTACCTGCTTTTCGAGTTCATGAATAAATGGTGTTTTTTCCTCAATGTAATAATTATATTCATCACTTACATAACGAAAGAAAGGTTCTTTGTTTGTTATAGACAA
Source organism: Bacillus multifaciens (assembly GCF_030756675.1). Lineage (GTDB taxonomy): Bacteria > Bacillota > Bacilli > Bacillales > Bacillaceae_G > Bacillus_A > Bacillus_A multifaciens. Next base: position 54,663 of record NZ_JAVBXD010000001.1, on the reverse strand, counting down.
CAGTTCGGGTAAAATAGTAGAATCAAATGTTGCAGATAATAATTGTTTATTTTCGTGTGTATACACAAATACTCCATTCACACTAATCCGATGAAAGTTGATATCAACTTTATTCATTAAATCGGCAATCTCATTATCAAGTCTTCCGGATGCGAAACAAAGAATTATATTTTGGTCAGCAAGGCTACGGAGTGCATCTACATCTTGGGTATCGATTACACCTCCGTGTTGCATCATTGTGCCATCAATATCGCTTATAAACATTTTAATCATACTATTTCTCCTTTCGATTAGACGTATGCCATTACATTATACGCATCTCGTACATTGATGTCTAAAAAATGACATTTCTAAAATGGCAGATGTTTGACATTGACGAAAAATAAGATTGTTCTGTAACATGAAAGTAGACGTTTTACGCGCGGGGGTGGTGTTGTATGGATAATTGTCTCGAAATTAAAAAAGTTTTAAATAATAATGTTATTATTGCTGCTCATCCAGAACATGAAGAAGTTGTTGTCATTGGAAAAGGAATTGGATTTGGGAAAAAAGCAAAAGAGATGTTGCAAGTAGAACAAATTGAGAAAATGTTTGTGTTAACGAACGAACGTGAGCGCGAACAATACAAACTTCTTGTTCCGCATGTGAGTGAGAAATTGATTGGATTAATGAACGATCTTATGTTTTATATTCAAGATCGAGTAGAAACACCGTTAAATGAGCATATTCATATTGCTTTAACGGATCATATTGCTTTTGCAATAAAGCGACTAAAGCAAGGGTTTACAGTTGATAATCCATTTTTAGTGGAAACAAAAGTGTTGTATCCAAAAGAATATAAAATTGCAGAAGAAGTTGTAGAATTAATTAATTCCCGCTTAAATATTCATCTTCCTGAAGGAGAGATTGGATTTATTGCACTGCATATTTATAGCTCTGTTACAAACTCTGAATTATCTTCTGTTAATCAAAATTCTAAATTAATTGCCCACCTTGTTTCTTTAATTGAAACAAACTTACAAATCGAGTTAGACAAAGAGAGCATTCATTATTTACGTCTTGTTCGTCATCTACAATTTGCAATCGAACGAGTAAAGAATGGTGAGAAAGTGGAAGAATCACAAAATTTTGCAGATTTATTAAAAACTGAATTTCCAGAGTGCTATAATTTAGCCTGGAAACTTGTAAAAGTTATGCAAAAACAATTACAACTTTCTGTGTATGAGGCAGAAACGGTTTATTTAACGATGCACTTGCAGCGCTTAATAAAGGTTGAACAAGTTTAAATTTTGTCGGAAATGTAAACGTTAAAAAAAAACTATTGAATCGCTTACAATTGTTATGTATAATCAGTTATACAAAGTTCTACTAAATTCGACAAATGAATAACAGTACACAAAGAAAACGTTTGCTTTAATTTGTGAACTTATTATGTATACCTATTTTTGACACGTGTTACTGATTCGATCAGGCATGAGTGAAGAAAGTTAGGAATGTAAGCTAAAGAAAGGGACATACTACCCTTTGTATAGCTATCGTTCTATCTTTTTTTCTCATGCCTTTTGGCGTTTGTCGAAAGTATCTATTATATTAAGAGAGGAAGGGTATTTATGTTTAAGAAGATCTTTGGTGTTCTTCAAAAAGTCGGTAAAGCGCTTATGTTACCAGTTGCAATCTTACCGGCTGCAGGGATTTTACTTGGATTTGGTAATGCATTCCAAAACCCTCAGTTAACAAATCATATCCCAGCGTTAAAAGCAGATTGGTTTGTTCTAGTTGCAAAAATTATGGAACAATCTGGTGACATTATTTTCGCAAACCTTGCACTATTATTCGCAGTAGGGGTTGCCATCGGGTTAGCAAATGGAGACGGAGTAGCTGGATTAGCAGCATTCGTTGGATATTTGATTATGAACAAAACGATGAGCGTATTCTTAGGAGTAGACAAGTTAGTTCAAGTAACAAGCAAAGCTGGAGATCCAATTAAAACTGGTTTTGCAGATCCATCTTATGCAAATGTATTAGGCATTCCAACACTTCAAACGGGAGTGTTTGGTGGTATTCTTGTAGGGATATTAGCAGCATATTGTTATAATAAATACTTTAATATTGAATTACCATCATACTTAGGATTCTTTGCTGGTAAACGTTTCGTACCAATTGCAACAGCAACATTCTCTTTAATTTTAGGGATTGTAATGTGCTTTATTTGGCCGACAATTCAAGGTGGTTTAAATTCATTCTCGCATCACATGATTGATACAAATAAAACATTAGCAGCATTTATATTCGGTCTAATTGAACGTTCTTTAATTCCATTTGGATTACATCATATTTTCTATGCGCCATTCTGGTTTGAGTTTGGTCAATATACAAATGCTGCAGGTGAAATTATTCACGGTGACCAAAAGATTTTCATGGCACAATTAAAAGATGGTGTGGAGTTAACAGCTGGTACATTTACAACTGGTAAGTTCCCGTTCATGATGTTCGGTCTTCCGGCAGCAGCGTTAGCGATGTACCATGAAGCACGTCCAGAAAATAAAAAATTGGCAGCTGGTATTTTAGCTTCTGCTGCGTTAACATCTTTCTTAACTGGTATTACAGAACCGATTGAGTTCTCATTCTTATTCGTAGCACCTGTACTATTTGGAATTCACGCAGTATTTGCTGGTTTATCATTTATGACTATGCAAATTTTAAACGTTAAAATCGGGATGACATTCTCTGGTGGTTTAATTGACTTTATCTTATTCGGTGTATTACCAAACCGTACAGCATGGTGGTGGGTAATTATTGTTGGTCTTGTACTAGCAGTGATATACTACTTCGGATTCCGCTTCGCAATTCGTAAATGGAATTTAAAAACACCAGGTCGTGAAGTAGTTGAAGAAAATGACGGAGCAGGAAAAGTAGAAGCAGGCGAGCTTCCAGGTGAGATTTTAGTAGCACTTGGTGGAAAAGAAAACATCGCTTCTTTAGATGCTTGTATTACACGTTTACGCGTGCAAGTAAAGGAACAAAAGGATGTAAACAAAGATCGTTTAAAAGAGCTTGGAGCAGCAGGTGTTCTTGAAGTTGGTAACAATATTCAAGCAATCTTCGGCCCAAAATCAGATACTTTAAAATCACAAATTCAAGATATTATGGCAGGCCGTGCAGTACATGTTGAAAAACAAGCACCTGCGAAAGTAGAAGAACCTGTACAAAAAGATACAAATGAAGTAATTGCGATTCCAATTGAAGGTAAAATTTTATCAATTACTGAAGTGCCAGATCAAGTATTCTCTGGGAAAATGATGGGTGATGGTTTTGCAATTGAACCAACAGAAGGAACAGTAGTATCTCCTGTAAATGGTGAAATTGTGAACGTATTCCCAACAAAACATGCAATCGGTATTCAATCAGAAGGCGGAAAAGAAATTTTAATTCACTTCGGTATTGATACAGTGAAACTAAATGGAGAAGGCTTTGAAGCGTTAGTTTCTCAAGGAGACAAAGTAACACAAGGCCAGCCGTTATTAAAAGTAGATATAGCGTTTGTAAAAGAAAATGCACCTTCTATTATTACGCCAATTGTTTTCACAAACTTACAAGAAGGACAACAAGTTGAAATCAAAAAGCAAGGTAATGTTAAGACAGGTGAAACAAGCGTTATTGACATCCATTAAAAATTTAGACACAAAATGTTGATAATAAAAATAGGCGATGTAGTTGACCGCTCATCGCCTATTTTATAAAATAAAGATGATGTGATACTCACGTCTATACAACTTAAAATATATTGTGATTAAAGGAGATAGATCATTATGGAAAAAATCTTTAAAGTAACTAGCGATTCTGGAATTCATGCTCGTCCAGCAACTTTACTTGTGAACACTGCAAGCAAATTTGGTGCAGATATTAACTTAGAGTATAATGGCAAAACTGTAAACTTAAAATCAATTATGGGTGTTATGTCTTTAGGTATTCAACAAGGCGCAGAAATCAAAATTACTGCAAATGGTGATGATGCAGCTCAAGCAGTAGCAGCTATCGAAGAAACTATGAAAAACGAAGGATTAGGGGAATAATGACTCTTAACATTAAAGGGATTGCTGCATCAAGTGGTATTGCCATTGCAAAGGCATTCCGTTTAGAAAATCCTGAATTTAACCTTGTAAAGAAAACGATTTTGGATGAAGCTGCGGAAATCGCACGCTTAGAAGCTGCGCTTGAGAAATCAAAATCTGAATTAGAAGCAATTAAAAATCATGCTTTTGCTGAGCTTGGTGCTGATAAAGCGGCTATCTTTGAAGCACATTTATTAGTATTAAATGATCCAGAACTAGTAAACCCAGTAAAAGATAAAGTGAAAAACGAGAAAGTAAACGCTGACTTTGCGATGGATGAAGTTGCATCAATGTTCATTACTATGTTTGAGAGCATGGATAACGAATATATGAAAGAACGTGCAGCTGATATTCGTGATGTGACAAAGCGTGTTATTGCACATCTACTTGGAATTAACTTCTCAAACCCTAGCACAATTTCTGAAGAAGTAATCATTATTGCAGAAGATTTAACACCATCTGATACAGCTCAGTTAAACCGCCAATATGCAAAAGGTTTTACAACTGATATTGGTGGACGTACATCTCACTCTGCAATTATGGCTCGCTCTATGGAAATACCAGCTGTTGTTGGTACAAAAGTTGTTATGGAACAAATCCAAAACGGCGATATCGTAATTATCGACGGTTTAGACGGAGAAGTAATTGTAAACCCATCTGAAGAAACTCTTCGTGCTTATGAAGAAAAGAAAGCACAATTTGAAGAACAAAAAGCAGAGTGGGCAAAATTAAAGAATGAAGCGACAGTTACAGCTGATAATCACCATGTAGAGCTTGTGGCAAATATCGGTACACCGAAAGATGTAAAAGGTGTTATTGATAACGGCGGTGAAGGCGTTGGCTTATATCGTACAGAATTCTTATATATGGGCCGTGACAATCTTCCAACAGAAGAAGAACAATTTGAAGCATACAAAGCTGTTCTTGAGGGTGTAGGAGAAGGTCAACCAGTTGTCGTTCGTACACTTGACATTGGTGGCGATAAAGAACTTCCATACTTACATTTACCAAAAGAAATGAACCCGTTCTTAGGTTACCGTGCAATTCGTTTATGCTTAGAAGAACAGGATATCTTCCGTACACAACTTCGTGCTTTGCTTCGTGCAAGTGTATACGGTAACTTAAAAATTATGTTCCCGATGATTGCAACTCTTGATGAATTCCGTCAAGCAAAAGCAGTTTTATTAGAAGAGAAAGAGAAACTTGTACAAGCTAATGTAGTTGTTTCAGACGCTATTGAAGTAGGTATGATGGTTGAAATTCCTGCTTCAGCGGTATTAGCTGACCAATTTGCAAAAGAAGTAGATTTCTTCTCTATCGGAACGAATGATTTAATTCAATACACAATGGCAGCGGATCGTATGAATGAACGCGTAGCATACCTATATCAACCATATAATCCGGCGATTTTACGCCTTGTAAAAATGGTTATTGATGCAGCTCATAAAGAAGGAAAATGGGCTGGTATGTGCGGTGAAATGGCAGGAGATGCCCTAGCAATTCCATTGTTAGTTGGATTAGGATTAGATGAATTTAGTATGAGCGCAACATCTATTCTTCCAGCGAGAACACAAATTCGCAAGCTTTCAAAAGTACAAATGGAAGAATTAGCACAAAAAGCTTTAAACATGTCAACTGCTGAAGAAGTAGTTGAACTTGTAAAAAGTATTTAATGAAAAAAACCTGGGACTGATTTGAAATCGGTCCCAGTTTTTTTGTGCAATTCATTTCTTCGTGAGTAGTTGAATAAATAAAACCAGGAAAGCAATAGCTTTCCTGGAAAGTACTGACTTTTATTAGAAAACGATCGCTACAACGTCGTGTGGGCAAACACGTAATAAACCTGAACCTGTAATGTCTCCTCCTGAGAAAAGTGCTACGCCATTTGAGAAGCCTTCAAATACAACGTTATTGAAAGAACCGTTATCTCTAATTGTTAATAGAGCAATTTGAGTGCCGATAGAAAGGTTTCTAAGAACATTGCATAAACGATTTCTATTACCATCACTACGGCGGTCGTCGCGTCTATGGCTACGGCGATCGCTACGGCGATCGCAGTCATCAAATCCAAAACATCCTCCGAACATAATTCTCACCCCCTTCACATTAATAAGATATGCTTTAGGTACATGCATTGTTTGGACATAATGAAGAATTTTTTTAGATTTTTTCCTATTTTTTAGGAAAGGAATAAATACTTTAGGTAAAATGCTGTTATTTCTCTTATAACATATGAGAATATGGAAATGAGAGTTTGGACAAAAAGCGGATATGTATAGAAAAAAGACTGCCTCTTTTTCATCAAGGCAGTCTTTATATTTTTTTGCTTTTATATAAAACAATAATATATACAGGAAGTGCTAATAGTAATGGTGCAAAAGAGCGAGAGGCATACTGACTAATTTCTGATTGAAGCGTTGTTTCTTTTGAAAACTGTAGCATCGCAATATTTGTCATATCCCCAACGAAGTACAGAAGCAGTACTGTGACCATGTAGCACAATATGGCGATAAAGCTTCCATATAAATTCAACGCAAATCCCTCACTTGTTATCAATTTGTTACTATTGTATCACAATTGTAACAAAAAAGCACCTTTAGATTACACTCTACCATTCCTAGATAGTAATCTGCTTTTAATATTTAGAGAAGTGAAGAAGATAGATATGAGAAAGTAAAAAAATGACATAAACCCTTCCTTTCTTTTAGAGAAGGACGAGAGCATCTGTCCGTGTATAGCAGCGGTCAGGCCTTTTCTTGTCACACGCGAGGTTTCAGACAAGAGGAGAAAGCCAGTAGCGGTTATGTTGTATTCTGCATAGCTGTGATGTATATGTCAAAAAAATAAAATGGATTTATATAGAGGGATAATAACTGTTGTCATATTTAAAGTTGTTGAGAGGTTCCATTCGTGAGGGATGAAAAAAACCTCCACTTATGGAGGTTTTTATTTTGCCCATTCTGTTACTTGTTCTACGCTCATGCGTGGTGCTGGGTGCCCTGCTAAGGTAGATTCACCAATTGTAATTAACATAATTGGAATGTAACGAGTAGAAACGTTAAACTCCTCCATTAATGCTTGTGGATTGAATCCTCCGATTGCACATGTATCCCAACCAGTTGCTTTTGCTGCAAGCATAAGCTGCATTGCTGCTAAAGATGCGTTTGAGAACGCTGCGTCACGCGGGTATTGTTCACGTTGATATGCACTTTCAATATTTTGAGCTAAACGATTTTTTGCTTCTTCCTGCATAAGTCCTTGTTCTACAAGTGAACCGTATACAGAATCAACACTTTTATATGCTTCTAGGTCGCCTAATATAGCAACAACTGCAGAGGCATCGAGAATTTGTTGTTGCTTATATGCGATTGGATGTAAACGACGTTGTACATCTTCTCCTTGGAATACAAGGAATTTCCAATGTTGTAGATTCCATGCTGATGGTGCTTGGCCAGCAGCTTTTAAAATATCATTTAGTTCCTCTTTAGAAATTTCTTTTTCAGGGTTGAAAGCACGATTAGATGTACGTTCGTATAAAACAGTAAAGAAATCTTGCTTTGTCATAATAGTTCCTCCAAGCTTCGTTTCTAATTGTAAATCATTTCGAATGAAAAAATGTTCTTTACTTACATTTTGTAAGTTGATACTGTAAAAGGATATAACATATGCATTTCTATTGTCAAGTCTTTTAAAAAAGATATGGATAATAGAAGATATTCGCACAGACGTCTTATTTATTGTTGACATACAATAAAAAGATGAAACAGTATTTTAATGGGTTTATATAACGAGAAACTGCCATGTGATGGTTTGTTGAACAAATTAAGTTGTTAAGAGTAGCTCTGTAGTAGGGTGTAAGAATGGGATAAATAAAGTGAGTGAAAGCCTAATGGTGCACATTCTACGTTTTTTATTGGAACATACAGTCTTTCAAAATGTATTACAGGATCTTGATATGAATGTATTGTATATTGAAGAAGGGCATAATGAACAACAGACAATTGCAATGTTAAAGCCAAAGTGCCTGTTTTTGGCACACAGTTTTGAAGAAGGAAAAATATTGATTGATAAAGTCCAGCCGCAAATTGTCATTATATACATCTCGCAAGCCTCTCAAGTTGATTTTGTAAAAGAACTCTTCACTTCAGATATATCGTTTATCATTGTATGGAGTGAAGAAGTAACACCTCAATTTGTTGACCTTATTAAACTTGGTATACGAAACATTGTATTACCTCCAATTACGCCGCAATCTGTACTTGCTGAAGTGCAAAAGAGTATGTATGAGTTATCATTAGTAAAACAAGTCATGTTACAGCAAGAGTTACTTCAAATGATATTTGATTTTCAGAATGATTTATTCCTTATTTTAGAAGATGATGAAATTATAGATTGTAATACGAATTTTTTGCGTTTTTTCGGATATGAAGATCTTATGTCATATCATGAGCAGCATATGACATTTGCAGAATATTTTGCTCAGGAGAATGGCTATTACATTGCGGAAAATAATACAATGTGGATTGATGATTGCTTAACGCACGCAAGAAAAATTAAAATGTATAATGAGGTTGGAGAAGGAAGAGTATTCTTGTTACGTATTGCTCCGTTACCTAATGATGTATCACGATTCATCGCGACATGTACAGATATTACAGAGCTAGAAGAAGACTATAAAGAGCAAGAACGTTTAGCAACAACTGATTCTCTGACAAATATTTATAATAGAATGAAGTTTCAAAGGCTATTTTCAGAAGGTTGGGAAACTGCTTTAAGAATGAACCAATCATTTGCTCTCGTTTTATTTGATCTGGATAATTTCAAACAAGTAAATGACACGTATGGGTATGATTTTGGAGATTTAGCATTGGTACAATTGACGGAGCTTGTGACAGCAAAATTACAGCCGCATCATGTTTTTGCAAGATGGGGCGGAGAAGAATTTGTTCTTTTTTTGTCTCAAGTGACAGAAAAAGAAGCATTTCAGATTGCAGAATCGATTCGTTTTTTTATTGAAACAAAAAAAATTTCTGGAATTTCAAAGATAACCGCAAGTTTTGGTGTCGCTGCATTTGAAAATGGAATTACAAAAGAAATGTTAATGCATCGAGCAGATGTTGCATTATATGAAGCAAAAAAGAAGGGGAAAAATCAAGTTTGCTTATATCGAAAAGAAAAAATGTAATATTTTTTCGCAACAAATTGTTGCGATTTTTTTTTATTAACGGATAATGGGGAAGAGGGGGGAGTAAATATATAAGATGCGATGGAGGATTTTTAGGAATGAAGACGTTATGGAGCACAATTATTTTTTTACTTTCTGTTTTATTAGTAGGAAGCTACTTCTTTTTTAAAGTACCTGCTAAAAAAGAAGCACAATCAATAAAAACAACTGCCCCTGCTAATACAACGAAAGAAAAAGAAAAAGAGAAAGAAATTGATTATACCGCTGTTACCCAAAAACTAGATCAGTATCTAAAAGATAAACAATTTAATGGATCAGTCCTTGTTTCCCATCAAGGTCGTACAATCATAAATAAAGGGTATGGCTATGCGGATGTTCAAAAACAAATTGAAAATACACCGCAAACAAAATATCGAATTGGTTCTATTACAAAAACTGCTGTTGCTGTATCGGTTTTACAGTTGCAAGAACAAGGGAAGTTAAATATACAGGACAATGTACATACATATATTCCATCTTTTCCTGCGAATAAAAATATTACATTATATCATTTATTAACGCATACATCAGGACTCCCTGAACACGGGAAAGGGAAAGTGAATGCGGCATCTAGGCTGAATTTAGTAACGTGGCTTGGACAACAACCAACTGCTTTTCAACCGGGGCAAGGCTGGCTATATACAGACTATAATTATATGTTGCTAGCTTATATTGTAGAAAAAAGCTCGGGACAATCTATAGCACAATACGTTACAGAGCACATCTTTATTCCGGCTGGAATGACAGAGTCAGGTATGGGAGAGACACCAGAAGGAGATGTGAATTTTGCAAAAGGGTATAAAAAGAAAGAAAATGAACTTGTATTAGCCCCAAAATTAATTATGAGCTGGTTATATGGATGCGGTGAGATGTATACCACGGTACATGATATGCAAAAGTTAGACGAAGCAATAATGACAACTAAGCTTATTTCGTCTGAAAGTTTGAAATTAATGATAACACCACCCACAGACAGAAAATATGCATTTAGCTTTTATATATATCCAGATTATTATCATAATCATGGTGTACTTTCCGGCTGGAATACATTTAATAACTTTAATTGGGACAAAAGACTACTTGTCACTGTGTTTTCAAATGTGCAAAATGGAATAAATGATGAGTTTAATACCGAATTTCGCAAACTTGTGAGCGATTTGTTAGAAAAAGAGGAGATGAAAAAATGAAGCAGTTATTACCACCAAATTCTATTGGTTTTGTTGGTACTGGTGTTATGGGAAAAAGTATGGTGCGTCATTTACTAAAGGCAGGCTATACGGTGTACGTATATAATCGTACAAAAGAAAAAACTGCAGATTTAATTGAAGAAGGTGCACATTGGTGTGATTCTCCAAAGGAAATTGCAAGAACAGTTGATGTCGTAATGACGATGGTTGGATATCCGCATGATGTAGAAGAAGTATACTTTGGTGCAAATGGAATTCTTACTCACGCAAAACAAGGAACGATTACGATTGACTTTACAACATCCACACCAACTTTGGCGAAACGTATTTACGAAGAAGGAAAGAGCAAGGGGATTTATGTATTAGATGCTCCTGTATCGGGCGGAGATATTGGAGCAAAAGAAGGGCGTCTTGCAATCATGATCGGTGGAGATGAAGAAGCATATAAAGCATGTCTACCATTATTTGAACTGTTAGGTAAAAATATTATGCTACAAGGAAAAGCAGGCAGTGGTCAGCATACAAAAATGTGCAATCAAATTGCGATTGCATCCAATATGCTTGGTGTATGCGAAGCACTTGCTTATGCACAAAAAGCAGGATTACAACCAGAAAAAGTGTTACAAAGTATTTCTACTGGCGCAGCAGGCAGCTGGTCATTAAGTAATTTAGCACCTCGTATGTTACAAGGTGATTTTGAACCAGGATTTTACGTGAAACACTTTATAAAAGACATGAACATTGCCTTAGCGGAAGCAGAAGAGCTTGGACTATCTGCACCTGGCTTAACTCTTGCAAGAGAATTATATGAGCAATTGATGCAAAATGGTGAAGAGAATAGCGGTACACAAGCATTATATAAGCAGTACATAAAGGGGTGATTGTATGAGTTTAGAAAAGTTCGATCATATTATTCGCACAGTACAGTGTACAGAAACGACTCTTATTAATGATAAGCAACTAGCTGCATTTAAAAAGAAATATAACTTTGAACCATTATTTGAATATGGTAGAGATGCAACAGGTCGTTATGTTATTCGAACAACGAAAGAAATGCTAGAAGAGATGGAATTTTATTTGGCACTAAAATATGAGCATGAACTTATTGATTTATATATGAATGCAGAAGTAGACGGAAAATTTTATGTTTCGGTTAGCTACGGAGACGATGCGCTTCATTTACAGGAGCTGTTTCATTTTTTAGAAGAGAATAAATAAAAAAGTCCTCACATGAGGACTTTTTTATTTAGGAAAGGCTTGTTGCCCGGCGTGCTTTTTCAATTGGAAAGGGAATCACTTCAGCCATTCTGTTTCGGGTAAATCGTTTTGTGCGAGCATGACGTAATATATAGAAGGCAAACAGTATACCAACAGGAACCGCACCGTATAAACCGAAAAATAAAGCGCTTACAGTAGATGCGACGAAACCAATCATACCAATTTCTAACTCATCCATAATAGCTCCCACGACAGCAGGTATAGCCCCGCAAACGACACCAAAAAGAATTGCTAAAATTAACTCCATGTATTCCCTTCCTCCTTTTTACAATTTCGTTCTTTTTTACTATTATTTGTATTATAACATATTTTAAACAGAATTTTCAGAAAAAATTCATAAAATGTTCATAAAATGTTCAAAAAGTTGTAAAAAAATTTCGACAAAAAAGAAGGTTTATCTCATAAAAGGAGATAAACCTGTCCATAGGAGGATGTATATATGTAGAGTGAATAAAAGGAAGGAAAAGGGGAACCAATTCCCTTTATTCAACATGCTACCTTAATAAAGTGAAACTTCCATCAGTGGGGAGGGTTTATCCCCCACTGGTGGTTAGTTGAACCAATCGGGCTTTTACGGGCAGTTATACCCCCACCTATCTTCTTTGCTTCTCTCCCAATCTAGAGGTGGGGGTCTTACTGCCCACGAATAGCGGGATAAATAGGAACCCAACCTTCAGTTGTTACAAAAATACGAATTGCGACAACTTGACGATCGTTTTGAAGAGAAAAATAATGCCTTGTGTTTTCAGGGACCGAAATTAAATCTCCTGGTTCAAGTTCAACGTCAAAGAACGAGCCATTTTTCCCTTGGATTGTAAAAATGCCATGTCCGCTGACGATAAAGCGAACTTCATCATCAGTATGATGGTGTTCGTGTTTAAAGTTTACTAGCAATTCATCTAGATTAGGTGTTGCACTAGAAAGTGAAATGACATCGCTAGCTTGATAGCCGCGACGCTTAGAAATATCAGTCACTTCTAGCGCAAACACTTCTAAAATGTCATTCTTATTTTCATCAGTTAATGTATAGTTTTCATGTAAATGAGCAGGGAGCTTTGTAATATCCCATTTTTCATACAAAACACCTTCATTTTGTAAGAACTGATGTACTTCTATTTCATTTTCAATACGCGTGTTAACATTATGAATACGTATTTGCGCCATGTTGAACGCCTCCTTTAATTGATAAAAGTTTAATATGGAACTGAAATAGAAACTCGTATGCTTCTAATCTTTTTTTTGTATCAAACCCATCTTTTCCCCATACGGTAATGCCGTGATTACGAATTAAAACAGCTCCCACATGTTCGTGAATATGCTTGCGAAATTGTTCACCTAAAGTTGGAATATGCGCATAATTTTCGATAATTGGAATTCGAATAGAAGCGCCCTCTTCCCAAATGTTGAGTGCTTTAATAATTTCTTGATTACTGAATACGACTTCTTGATCGTATACATTTGTAATGACATTGTTATCAGTTGTATGAATGTGCAACACACAAGCAGCATTTGTAAGATTATAAATGTGAGTGTGCAGCAATGTTTCGGCAGAAGGGCGTAAATCAGTTTCCAAAACAGGATTACCGTTTTGATCAACTAACAAAAAGTCGTCCGGCGTTGTTTTTGTTTTATCTCTTCCGCTTGCTGTAACGAGAAAGGTAAGAGGATTATCACTTACTTTTATTGAAATATTACCGCTTGTTGCTGGAAACCAATTTCGATCAGTTAATTCTTTTTTCAGTTCACTCAGTTCTTGCCACTGACGAAAGAGCTGCCTCACTTTCTCACTCCTAACAATTTTTCTACTTCGTTTTGAATATCATGAAATGTTTCAAATGGTGTATAAGGAATATGATGTTCTATACATTTAGTGATTAAAAAATCACGAGCAAATACTTTATCAGCAAGTTTTGCTGCTTGCAAATCTGTAATAGAATCACCGATTACAATTTTAAAATCGGTTTGTGAACTTAGATTGCGAATAAGTGTTGATTTACAGAGACCACATTTATTTTTACAATGTTCATCACACGAATGCGGCCAATTTACTTGAATTGTGTCATTGGAAAAATTAGTTTTGTTACAGTAAATATGTTCAAAATCAATAAGTCCTTCGAGAAGAGGATAAACAAAAAAGTCCATTCCTCCTGATATGATATAAAGTTTGATATTATTTTTTTGCAAAAAATGTACAAATTCTATAAAACCAGAACGAATGACGGCGGTTTCTTTTATAAAAGCCGTAATTTTATCTTGTAGACTTGTAGGTAATAGAGAAAAAAGTTTTCCTACACCTTCTTGAATAGAAAGTTCTTGTGATAAAATTAGTTGTTTAATAGTTTCTGCCTCAGGTGGTGCAAATTTTTGCATAATGGCAACAATATTATCGTTATTTGTAATTGTGCCATCGAAATCACAAAAAATTTGAATGCTCATGCTTTCACCTCTTTAGTTGGATTGCCCCACAGGCGCAAAGCAGCTTGTAAATAAGAATCCTCACTCTTATGAAACGGCGTGTTGGTTAATGCTGCATCGATAGCAGCTCGAAATGCTTTTCCGCCCCCCTGTGCTCCGGATGGATGCCCGTGAATACCGCCGCCAGCATTAATGACACATTCCGTACCGAAGTCATGAATGAGAAGTGGAACAAGTCCTGGATGAATGCCAGCAGATGGGACAGGAAAGCTACGCTTAAATGGTTCATTTTCATCTGTAAGTGCTTTGGCTAAATAAAGTACTTCTTCTTGTTTTAAAGCGACATTTCCATACGGTGATGGAAATAGTGAGAAATCTGCACCAGCATAGCGAAGAAGCTTGCCAAGTAATAAAGAAGAAGAAAATCCATATAATTTAGATGCTATGTAAGTTCCGCTTACTGCCGGATGTGCCATAATTGGGATAGGGATATCATTGTCTTCTGCTAAAGCTTGCAGCACATCAAGTCCATATGCGAACACGTTGAAAAGTAATAGATCAGCTCCAGCAGCAACGGCTTGTTTTGCCTTTTCTTTTAAATCATAAGTCCGTCCTGAAAGATTAACGGCATATAACGTTTTATGCCCATATGTTTCATAAACAGATTGCAATACTTCTTTTCCGGCCTGAATGCGTTCGGACAGTGGTGTTAACGGATTATCAAATAAAATTTCATCATCTTTTACAATGTCAACACCGCCGCTTGCTTGATCGCGAAGTTGTGTTTTTAAATAACCGATATTCCGGCCGATCATTCCTTTGAAAATACTCATGAGAAGAGGGCGGTTGTGAACATTTAAATTATTTCGTATTTCATCGATACCAAATTTAGGACCAGGGAAGCACTTTTTAATATCATCAGAAAATGCTAAATCAATTAATTTAATTTCTCCGTCCAAGGATAGTTTTCCGAAAACAGTTGTGAATACTGCTGGTAAGTCATTGGTGAAGTTAGCGGATGGATAATAAATTTTAATAAATCCGCGTGTTACTTTTTTATCAAGATATACGTTTGTTTTTTCATCATCTTCTAATTTTTCTACGCTAACGACAGAACCTTTATGTCGCTTTAATTGTTCTTGTAATAAGTGTGGTAAGTGTGTCCACGAACCAACTGTTAAACCAAGAGCAATTTGCTCTGCTTTTTTACTTAAATTATGAGAATCATCATGAATGAAGTATGTTGCTGTTATTCCGCTCATTTTCATAACCTCCTAGTTGAATAAAAAAAACCTCTCAGCTAAGGAGAGGTTTTTTTACAACCAGCTCCTTATCTGTCAGCATTACGCTGCGAGAATTAGCACCGTGCCTACATAAAGTAGATCGGTTGCCGGGTTTCATCGGGCTCGTCCCTCCACCAGCTCTTGATAAGAAGTATTTGGAAATGTTTAAAATTTTTGATAATTGAATTTTGACAGAGAACTTTTACGTTGTCAATGTTTTTTTGAAAATTTTTAACTCTGCAATTCTCTGAACCGCTTCTTGAAGACGTTCCTCTGAATGTAATAAGCCAACACGAACAAAACCTTCTCCGTGTTTACCGAAGCCGATGCCTGGAGCGACAGCAACGTGTGCCTTGTTTAATAGTACATCAGCAAACTCCTCTGACGTATAGCCATCTGGAACGGGAAGCCATGCAAAAAAAGAACCTTTTGGAGAGGTGACATTCCAGCCGATAGAACGGCAAGCAGTAATGAAAGCATTTCTTCGAGATTCATAGCGTTCTATAAGTTCCTCGACACAAGTTTGCGGACTTAATAACGCTTTTTGAGCAGCTTCTTGTATGGCACCAAAAATACTAACATACATATGATCTTGTAATACGTTAATCGTTTCAATAACACTTTCATTCCCAACGGCAAATGCGATGCGCCACCCTGCCATATTATACGTTTTTGACAACGTATAAATTTCAATGCCAACATTTTTTGCTCCATCGATTTGTAAGAAACTAATCGGCTTTTTAGCGTCAAAACCGATCGCTCCATATGCGAAATCATGACAGACTAAAATGTTATGTTTGTTTGCAAACGATACAGTTTCCTCAAAGAATTTTGTTGTTGCAACGGCTCCAGTTGGATTGTTCGGATAGTTTAAAAACATTAATTTTGCTTGCTCGGCAGTTTGTGTATCAATCTTTGAATAATCAGGTAAAAATTGATTTTCTGCTAGCAGTGGCATTGCAGCAATCTTTGTTTTTGCTAAGGCTATCCCTGACAAATAATCTGGATAACCTGGATCAGGAACAAGAACTGTATCACCTGGGTTCGTAAAACAAAGCGGTAATTCAACTAAGCCAGCTTTTCCGCCAAATAGAACAGCTACTTCTGTTTTCGGGTTTAATTGTACACCGTATTCACGCTCATAAAATGTAGCGACAGCCTCTTTTAAACTTTCAAGTCCTCGAAATGGCGGATATTTATGATGAATAGGATGTTCGGCTGCACGTTGTAATGCTGATACGATGTGTGCTGGTGTTGGTTGATCTGGATTTCCTTGTCCTAAGTTAATAACATCATGACCAGCTTGCATTACTCCATTTACTTTTGCGACAAGAGAAGCAAAAAATTGAGTTGGTAATGATGTTAATATCTCGGAAGGTTGAAAATGTTTCATACTTTCCACCTCTTTTGAAAATTGTTGCAATTATAGTGAAAAATGATATAATCTTTCCAACTTTTTGTAAAGAAAAAAATAAAAAGGAAGAAGGAAAAGAGTAATGAAAATTGCGTGTGTACAAATGAATATCACTTTTGGCGATGTTGCAAAAAATATAGAACATGCTGAAACAAAAATAAACGAGGCGATGAAGGGAAATCCAGATGTTATTGTATTACCGGAGTTATGGACAACAGGTTATGATTTACAGCGTCTTCCTGATATTGCTGATCTAGATGGGAATGATACAAAAGGTTTATTATCAAAGTGGAGTAAGCAAAATGGAGTAAATATTGTCGGCGGTTCAATTGCTAAGCAAACAGAGAATGGTGTTATGAATACGATGTATATTAGTGATCGAAACGGAAAAATTGTGTCTGAATATAGTAAAGTGCATTTGTTTCAACTGATGGATGAGCATAAATATTTGATTGCTGGAAATGAAACGGGGCATTTTCTATTGGAGGACATACCGTGTGCAGGGACAATTTGCTATGATATTCGTTTTCCAGAATGGATGCGCGTTCATACTGCGCATGGAGCAACGGTATTATTTGTTGTAGCGGAGTGGCCGCTTGTTCGTTTAGGACATTGGCGAGTATTGCTTCAAGCAAGGGCGATTGAAAACCAATGTTATGTTGTAGCATGTAATCGAGCGGGGAGTGATCCTAATAATGTATTTGCAGGCCATTCTCTTATTATTGATCCTTGGGGAGAAATCGTTACTGAGGCTGATGAAACAGAAACGATTTTGTATGGAACGCTAGATATAAAAAGGGTTTCTGAAGTGCGTAGAGGGATTCCTGTTTTTTTTGATCGGCGCCCAGAATTGTACACGACAAAAAAGTATTGACAAACAAATTTTATTCTTGGTATAGTCAGAATCGGAAACGAAAAATTCAGACAACTATATATACTCTTATCAAGAGCAGGTGGAGGGATTTGGCCCGATGAAACCCGGCAACCGACCGTAATACCATTGTAAAATGGGGCGCAAGACTTGGCGCCTAGTAAGGCACGGTGCTAATTCCAACAGAAAGAGACTTTCTGGTAGATAAGAGGGGAGAAGAAAATCTTCAAACCTCTTTCGTTGTAGAAAGGGGTTTTTCTTATGATGAAAAGCCCTGATATATTGAGGGGGAATCAAAGTGGGATATAAGCAATTAACAGAAAAAACAGCTGAAATGATTTAATTTGTTTTTAGTTACCACTTTTTTTCCTCTCTGTTTATTTATAATAAGAAGGGAGGAGACAACGATGGAGGAATGGATATCAGTTATTGGTAATGTTGGTTTTCCGATTGTTGTTACGCTATACTTGCTTCATAGAATTGAAAGTAAGTTAGATAACGTTATTGTTGCAATTGAGAAGCTACCAAAGCAAATGCAAAGGTATGAATCTCCAAAAGAAAATATGTAAATGCAAATTGAAAAACCGATATAAAAACCTCTTTTTTTAGGGGAGGGCGAGAGTGTCTGACCGTGCATAGGAGCGGTCAGGTCTTTCTCCTGCCACATGCCAGGTTTAAAACAAAGGGAGCAGACATGTTGTATTCTGCATGGTTGCGATTTGTGTGTTAAAAAAATAAAGTTTATATATGTAACGGAAACGGATTGTGTGGAATAGGCACAATCCGTTTTTAAATTTGATATAGAAGAAACATAGTTTGTTGTCATTTACTGTGCAGTATAACCACCGTCAATGACAACAGCTTGCCCTGTAACTCCTTTTGCTTTTTCACTTGCTAAAAATAAGGCGTAGTTTGAAATTTCTTCTGTATGTAATAATCGTTGTTGCGGTACGAGCGGGTAAATGACATCTTCTAACACATGTTCAAGCGGGACATTTCTTGTTGTAGCTAAATCTTGAAGTTGATTACGAACAAGAGGGGTGTCAACATAGCCGGGACAAAGTGCATTTACGGTAATACCATACTCAGCTCCTTCTAGTGCCGCGACTTTTGTAAGCCCGATTACCCCGTGTTTGGCACTATTATATGCAGATTTACCTGCAAAGCCAACGAGACCATTAATAGAAGCGATATTAATAACGCGACCGTATCGTTGTTTTTTCATAATAGGAAATGCGTGTTTTATTGCAATAAACGGTGCAATTTGCATAATTTTAATTAGCATTTCAAACTTTTCAGTTGGAAAATCTTCAATTGGAGAAACGTATTGCATACCTGCATTGTTAATTAATACATCAAGTGAACCAAATCGTGTAACAGTTTCAGAAGTAGCTTGTTCAATCTCACGTTCTACTGTTACATCACATTGCATTCCAAATACTTTATACCCTTCGTTCTCTAATTGTTTCACTGCCTCTTGTACTCGGACCTCTAACCGATCCGTAATTATGACAGTTGCTCCCTCTTTTGCAAAGGTCTTTCCCATTTCATATCCAATTCCACTTGCAGCGCCTGTTAAAAATACAACGCGATTTCTAAACATGTTTTATTCCATCTCCTCTATGAATATAGTTAGCTCTAATGCTCTATTTATAGAAACGGAGTGGGAAATCCTGCAATCTTTTGGAAAAAATACGCATACTATCTTGCTTTGCAAAATACTGTTTGCTATACTATTTTGTAAAGCAAGATACTTATACTTATCTATCTTGTAAAGCAAGATAGAGGAAGGATTTGAATGATGTCGACGAGTCAAATGCTAAAAGGTATTTTGGAAGGATGCTTACTTGCTATTATTTCTGAAGGAGAAATATACGGATATGAAATGAGTGAAAAACTGGCACAGTATGGTTTTACAATGGCAAGTGAAGGAAGTATTTATCCGCTATTAATTCGCATGCAAAAAGAAGGATTGATTACAAGTACGATGAAGGAATCGCCATCTGGTCCAAAGCGAAAATATTACACATTAACAGAAAAAGGTGAAGATGCACTAGATGATTTCATGGAACGGTGGGAAGCAATGCAAAGTAGTATACAGCGCTTGTTGGAGGGAAAAGGAAGGAAACGATAATGCTGACGTGATGAAAGGAAATCAAAAATGGGGGGAATCACATGCAAGTTTCTAAAGAAGGAGAAAAATTTTTAGTTGATATGAAAGTGTATTTATTAACAAAAGGAATAAAGGAAGAAGATGTAAATAACTTTATAGAAGATGCCGAGCTTCATTTAATAGAAGGAGAAAAAGAAGGAAAGACGGTAATAGATATTTTTGGGGATTCTCCGAAAGAATATGCGGAAGAATTGGCTAAAGAGATGGAAGTTGATAAGAAAGAAAATTGGAATTTACTTATTTCTTTCGTGATTGCAACAGCAGCTTATTGGTTGATTCCAGAACTTGTATTTCGAAATGCAGGGAAACCATTCACTGTATCACTTATTAATTTAATTGGCTATCCTATCGTTTTATTCTTGATGATAGCAGGGATGATTTTTGCTTTTCGTAGCTCCAGTTTTCAAAGTAAATTGAGAGAGTTTTCTATTATATATGTAGTAACGGCTGTCATTCCAATGGTTTTACTTGTTGGATTAATGCTACTTAATAAACAGTATGGTACACCGTTTTTCTCTTTAACCTCGACTCAAAGTTATATTCTTGGTTTTTTATTATTTGCAGCAGCTATAATAATTAATTTTCGTTTAAATAGCTGGATGGGGGTACTTACATTATTTGTTTTGCTTTTTATCATGTTTGTATTTGAATATTTTAAAATTAATAATACGGGATGGGGAAATTTAGAGCCGATTGTGTCGTATGGAAGCTTAGTACTGCTTATGATGTGGGATTCTAAACGTCAAAACATTGTGCAAAGATAGTTAAGATGGGAGGGAGTAAGGTGCTTTCAAGGGAATCACAGCAGTTTCTAGAAGATACAGGAGCGTATTTAACGGTAAAGGGAATAAAAGAAGAAGATATAAAATCTTTTTTAGAAGACGCCGAGCTTCATTTAATAGAAGGAGAACAGCAAGGGAAAACAGTAATCGATATTTTCGGAGGTTCTCCAAAGCAATATGCAGATGAATTAGCAAGAGAAATGGACATAGATAGGAAGAGAAATTTTGCTTTGTTGGTAACTTTCATTATGAGTGTAACCGCATATTGGACAATTCCAGATTTATTATTTCGAAATTTGAATGAGCCTTACAAAGTATCTGTTATTAGTTTCATTGGCTATCCGCTTATTGTATGTTTCATACTTATAGGTAATGTGTTATTTGCACGAAACATGCTTTTTCAAAATAATAAATGGAACCGAAATATAGTATTAACGATTATGGCTATAACACCTATATTATTATCTCTTACCCTTATGTTTTCTAATGAATGGTACGGGACAACGTTATTTGAAATTGCTGGGCAGTTGCGATATATCATTGGAATCACGTTGTTTGTTTTGGCTGCTATTATTAATATTCGCTTTATTGGTTGGAGTGGATTGTTTATATTAATTGTTATGATTCTTGCGCCGTTTCTTTTTGATCAATTAAGAGATAGAAATTTATATTGGGGAATTCCTGGGTTAATGGGAATAGCTTTTCTTATTTTATGTTTCTATTTTAAAGATAAAAAGTAGACGTAACTACAGCGTTTATTTTTTTTCTTTACGCAATAAAGGGCTTTGTAAAGATAATTCTCTTTGGGTATTTGTTAATAAGGAATCTATTTGTGATTTATGAGGGGTAGGAATGATGTAGTGCATAAGATTCGTAGGAGAAGGATGGTGCTCGGAGCCGTTTGGACATTCAGGATCAGCATTTGTAAGCTTATCTTGTACGCGGCGTGTGAATAAAATGTGACCGATTTCGTGGGCAAGTGTGTATATGTTCTTCGAAGCTGAAGCTGAGTTTGTTAATACAATGTAACCTTTAATTTGATTACGAATTGATATGGAATAGGCACAAGCGATTACAGAGTGTTCTTGAAAATAATCACTGCCAATATAACAAATATAAATATCGCATTGCGACGCATGCTCAGAACATTTAGCAAATAAAGAGGCCAACTTTGGTTGTGATTTTAACGAAGATACGTAACTAATTTCACCATCATGAAAACGATATAGTTCATCTAGAACACTGACATCTTTAATTTTAAATATGATAGGATGCCAAATGTATTCAGCAATTGCAATATCCCTAGCAATGCGGTCGTTGTCAATATGAGATCCAGGAGTAGTGCAAATACATATATTAATGTAAGGATACATAGGAGACACCTCAAATATTATGGATTTTTCTATCGAAATATACTTAACGATTAAAAAAAGGAGGGATAAATGTTTTTAATGTATTTACATTGTTTTTTTGCCGAATCACGTACGGAGAATATTCTTTATTTGATAAGAGCTGCGGAAGGATAGCGTCCTCTTTGTTTAGTAAACTGTTAAAATTAGTTATCATATGGGTGAACTGTTCATCCGTAATCATCCCGCTCGTATGCCAATAACACATCATGGCATAGGCAATAGAGCTTGTATCGACGTTTACGGTTATATTCACATTAGAGTTTCCGCTGTTTGAAATATTGGAGCTATTTCGCCGCATCATAATTAATCCTCCTTACCAAAATAGGCTACTGTTTAGTAGCCTATTCCTTTTTGATTATTTTGATTTAGATTATGATTTAGATTATGATTATGATTTTGATTTTGATTTAGATTTTGATTATTTTGATTTAGATTATTTTGCGAGGATTGAGTAGCGTTATTTAAAACGTTTGTTAAAAATGGGAGCAGGGCCGTTAATAATTGGTTTGTAACATCTGTATTCAATTGACCTTGACCTTGTGCCTGACCTTGACCTTGTGCCAGCTCCTGTCCCTGTCCCTGTCCTACATCAGTAGACTGCTGATTAGTAGCAGTTGTATCAGTATCTATATCAGAGTCTACGTTTAAATTCACCTGAGAATTTCCACTATCTGAAATCTGAGCAACGTTATGATTATGTGTATGCTTCTTTGTATGTTCTTCTTGTGATTCAGATTGATCAGATTGATCAGGTTGATCATACTGGATTCTTCTTCGGCAGCGATCATAATAATAATAAGACAACAGAATCCTCTCCTTTAATAACTACAGAAAATGTCTATACCATACTTTATGTGAAAAGAGAGAATGTGTATGGACAAATGAACTATCGTTTAAAGCGGTTTTTTATCCTGTTATAGCATGAGTTACTAATAATTTATTAAATTCACATGAATTTGTGAGCAGTTTTAATAATAAATTATGTTTGTGTTTTTATGACATCTGAATAGTATGATGAAAATTGGTGAAAAGAAGTCAGAAAATAGTCAAACTTCGACACGTTTATATACCCATTTTTTGTTATAGTAAAAGAAAAGGGGGGAAAAACATGTATACATTAAAAATTGTTTCAGATCGTGAAGCTGTTTATCAATTTGCAAGTTATGTTCAAGTTATACAAGGGGTAGAAAATGTATATGTGGAAGTGGGCGAAGCGTTGTATGAACATCCGCTTATGAAATTTTATGTTCACGTCTCAATTAAAGAAAAGTATGAACAAGAAAAAGCATTGCGGGAAATTGCACGTTTAGTAGAGTTAGGACGTTTTACATATGTCCATTACCGAGATGAAGAGATTGAAAGAGCATTTGAAGACGTAAAATACGAAAGCCATATTGGCTAGATAATAAGCAATGAAGAGGCTAATGTGAGTTAGTCTCTTTTTGTGTAGGGAAATATTTTATAGGTATCAAACAAATTAAGAAAGAATTTTGCTATTATAGGAGAGGGAAAGAAAGGGGAGTTACATAATGGGGTATATACAGGAATTAAGAAAATTAGTTGGAACAAAACCACTTATAATAGTAGGATCAGCAATTATAGTTTTAAATGAAAAGAATGAAGTATTATTACAACTTCGTTCTGATACATATGATTGGGGATTGCCAGGTGGAGCAATGGAGTTAGGAGAAACAATTGAAGAAACCGCAGAGAGAGAATTAAGAGAAGAAACAGCTTTACAAGTCGAATCTTTACAGTTTCTAGGTGTGCTCTCTGGTCAAGACTTATATTATCGTTATCCGCATGGAGACGAAATTTATAATGTAATCAACGTATTTCAAGCGCATCGTGTGTACGGTGAAATACAATGTGATGAAGAAGGATTGGATATACGATATTTTCCAATTGATAAGTTACCGAAATTGAATATAACAACAGAAAAAATCTTTCGGAAATTTTTAATAGCATTGACAGAATAGGAAGGGAATTATCTTTCTATTTTTACTTTGTTAAATATTTTGATTTTTTAGTTACTTCCTAATATAATAGACATAGATATGCATCTTGTGGTATTTCATCCAAAATTCACTAGGATACATAAGAGAGGAGAAAGTACACGATGCGTAATGTAGTTGTCACAGCTGCAGTTCGTTCACCGATTGGAACATTTGGAGGAGTTTTCAAAAATGTAAAACCAACTGAACTTATAGTTCCTGTATTACAGGAAGCTGTAAAAAGAGGCGGTGTGTCGCCCAGTGAAGTAGATGAAGTGATTTTAGGTCACTGTATTCAGCGAACAGATGAGGCAAATACAGCAAGAACAGCAGCTCTTATGGCCGGATTTCCTGATACGGTTACTGGTTATACAATTCAGCGTCAATGTGCTTCAGGTATGCAAGCGCTAATTTCAGCAGCAATGCAAATCCAATTAGGTGTAAGCGATGTTGTTGTTGCAGGGGGAGTAGAAGCGATGAGCTCTAGTCCATATGTATTAAAAGAGAACCGCTGGGGACAACGACTACAACATGGAGAAATCCGTGATATGGTGTGGGAAGTGCTAGAAGATCCAATCCATCATATTATGATGGGAGAAACTGCGGAAAATCTTGCCGAACAATATGAAATTTCTCGCGAAGAACAAGATGAAGTAGCGTTGTTAAGTCATCAACGTGCTCTTCATGCAATCGAAGCGGGCTATTTTGATGAGCAAATTGTTCCGATTACGAAGAAGGAACGGAGAAAAGAGATTGTCGTTTCCAAAGATGAACATCCTCGTGCAGATATTACGTTAGAAAAACTTTCGGGTTTAAAAGCAGCTTTTCGCAAGGATGGAACAGTAACAGCAGGAAACGCATCGGGTATTAATGACGGAAGTGCAGCGTTAGTCTTAATGAGTGAAGAAAAAGCGAAAGAAAAAGGGCTTCAACCATTAGCGAGAATTGTTGGATACTCTGTAGCAGGTGTAGATCCTAAATTTATGGGGATAGGGCCGGTGCCGGCAATTCAAAAAGGACTGCAAAATGTAAATTGGTCAGTAAATGATGCGGATTTATTTGAAATTAATGAAGCATTTGCTGCACAGTATGTAGCAGTAGAGAAAGAATTAGGCTTAAATCGTGAAAAAGTAAATGTAAACGGCAGTGGAATTGGTCTTGGTCATCCAATTGGGTGTACAGGAGCACGTATTACAGTAAGCTTGATTCATGAATTAAGAAGACGAGGATTGGAAAAAGGGATTGCTTCTCTTTGTGTCGGTGGCGGTATGGGAGTAGCTTTATTTATAGAAGCATTATAATAACAAAACCAGCTAGTGTGTCTACTAGCTGGTTTTGTTTATGAACGGAATAGATGATGGAATAGTCTTTCACGATCTTCAAAAAAGAGTTTCATCGTTTGATAATGTTCAGTTTCTTCTAATGTAATTTCTTGTATCTTCTCCTGATGTAAGGAATACATAGTTGCATCAGGATATCCCATTAAAATCGGAGAATGTGTAGCTATAATGAACTGTGCGCCTTCATCAATGAGTTCGTGCATTCGAATTAACATAGAAAGTTGGCGCATCGGTGATAGGGCGGCTTCGGGCTCATCTAAAATATATAGTCCGTTACTAGAAAAGCGGTTCATAAATACAGAGAAAAATGATTCACCATGAGATTGTTCATGAAGGGAGGTACCTCCATAAGAGTGAATGGCATCTATTTCATCAATATAAGACGCAACATTATAAAAAGATTCTGCACGAAGAAAAAATCCATCCTTCGGTTTTCGTAAACCTTTTATGAGTGTGAGATATTCATGTAAGTCAGAATGAGACGCGTTTGTCGAAAAACGAAAATTTTTCGTCCCCCCCTCTGGATTGAATCCCCACGCAGTGGCAATTGCTTCTAATAATGTGGATTTCCCGGTTCCGTTTTCTCCTATAATATAAGTGACCTTTGGATGAAAGGATAACGATTGTAGTGAACGAACAACAGGCAAGGAAAAGGGATATACAGAGAATGATGGTTTTATGTCGTTTTTTTATTTGTATTTATATAGGCATGCATAGCAGTCAATTATATGGGGAATAATTAAAATGGATATATATAGTATAATAGTATATGAAATGATAGTTTCATAGAATGTAATGACAGGAGAAAGATGATGAAAATCAGGAATGTATTTTATATTTTATGTAGCATTCTTATAATTTTAAGTGGGTGTGCCCAGCAAGAAAAAGTGAAGCAGCCGAAGAAACAGGCTATTCCTGAGACGAATGAATATGGCGGTTTACAACTAATAAAAGTAGGGCAAGAGATTAAGCAAAAAAATTGGGGGACTTTAAAATTAGAACAAATCAAACATGTAAATGAAACATTTACAGTTGGAACAATGAAAATCTATGTAGATAATGTTAGAGTGATTACATTATCAAATATGGAAACCGAAACAAAAGAAATGCTAAAAATGTATACAAAATTAACTCCAGAAGAAGTGCAACGCCGCTTAGGTAAGACATTGGAGCAAACGGAGGCAGAATTGTATGCATCATTAAGTGGACAAGATATTGGTGATACTGCTAAATATATTGAAATTACATATAAGGTTGAAAACACAGGTGACAAAGAGATGCAGTTCTTTTCTATGAATGATGTAACTGTAAATGAAACACAACCATTTCATGTACCAACGAAAAACTTTTTATATGCGGAAGATACGCTTGTTGGTACAAAAAGTGTATCGAGAGAGGATTATATTCCAGGTGAAACAAGGGATGGCTTAATTGGACTTTTACTAAGTGATCCTAAAGAAAAAGTAAAAACTGTTTCTTTTACAACAGATACATTGGCGGCAGGAGACACACATGAAAAAATAGCAGAACCGCAAACATTTACCATTTCACTATAATAGTGAAATGGTTTTTTTGTTGTTAAATATAAGTTAAAAAAACGACATAAAAACCCCTTTCTTGTTAGGGAGGATGAGATGATCTGGCAGTGCATAGAATCTTCCTGCCACATGCGAAGTAAAAGCGAAGAGAACAGCAAGCGAGTACAGGTTATGATGTATTCTGCATAGCGGTGAATTATATGTTGAGAAATGAATATGGATTTATAGAGTAGGAGAGGGAATATGTCGTTGTATAGAGAATTTATATGTACATAGTGATTAGCAGGGAGAGGAAAAAATGTATATTGTTAAAGCAAATGTAAATGATGCACAGGAACTCGCACGTGTTCATGTTGATAGTTGGAGAGAAACGTATGATGGTATTATGCCGAAAGAAGTATTAGATAAAAAGTCGTATGAGAAACGGGAGGCATTATGGCTAAAAATATTAAAGGAACAGCAGTCGCATGTCTATGTTGCTAAAACAATTGATGGGAAAATTATCGGTTTTGCAGATGGCGGGAAAGAAAGAACGGGTAGTTATGAATATGATGGAGAGTTATATGCGATATATATTTTACAAGAATATCAGCGTAATCAACTTGGAAAAAAATTAATAAAAGCGGTAGCCGCGGATTTATATGAGAATGGCTGTTGTTCTATGCTTGTTTGGGTAGTGGCAAGTAATCCTTCTAAATATTTTTATGAAGCATTACAAGGCTCTTGTGTAGATAAGAAACAAATTGAAGAATTACACGTAGAAGAAATTGCATACGGCTGGAAAGATATAGAAAATCTTCTTATATAAATCCAAGTTAAAAAAATGACATAAAACACTTTTCTTTTTAGGTGGGCGAGAGCGTCTGACCATGCGTAGAAGCGGTCAGGGTCTATGCGAAGTTCAAACAAAGAGAGAAAGAAAGTAGCAGAATCTATTTTTCTGCATAGCAATCTAAATGTTGAAAAGTCAAAGTGGATTTATATATAATACACCCCCCCATTCGTTTTATCACTTCGTGAATATAATGAAGTGAATAGAGTGAAAGGGGAGACAATCCGTGAGGGGATTCACGGTGTTGATCGGAGTTATATTAGCGGTTTGTTTTCAAATAGGGTTATTATATATGTTACAACGAATCGAGCAAGTATCACTTATTCATCTTCTATATGAAATTGTATATATCGGAGTATTATTTGGAATCGGGATGAGTATTGCACATTATTTTTATAAACATAAAATTTATATATTTATATTGATATTTGTTTTTTTCTATGTTTGTGGATACTATAACGGTGAGAATGTTCAAGACATTTTGCGATTGCATATTGTATTAATTAAACGGGCATTCATATTATTATTTTGTATTATGTTTGGAACGATTGTTTATGGAATGTTGTTTTATAAGGGAAATAATGAGAAAAAGGTCAAATGACACATTTGACCTTTTTTAAGATGCTTGTTTTTCTTTTGTAAGGTAAGTTTTCACGTTCTGTAATTGCAGTTGTTCTGAGATACGAAATTCTTGTTTTTGTTCTTCAAATTGTTTTTTTGTATAGGGGCCGAATCGGCGGTTATTTTTTAAATCAATAATCCAATAATTTTCTTTTGCTTGATTGGTAATAGAAGCGTCAGGGTTGTTAGGATCATCTGTTTGTTCTATTTGCTTTGCTAAAATATAAGCGTCGTTCCAAGCGATTTCTACAATTTTTGATGGAATATATTGAGAAGCATACAAGGCGTCTGATTTAGGGAAAAGTTCTAGTGCGTCACCGGTAACATTAATGAGCTCATATTCATCACTAACACTGTAATAAGAGTGATTAGAATCTGTTGAACAACTAGCTAAAAGTATGAAAGAGCAGAAGATGATGAATCGTTTCAATATGAGCTCCTCCTTCCGAAATGTGATTGATACATATTGTACAGGAAAAGAGAGTAAAACACCAATTTATGAGTTGTTTACAACTGTTTTTAGACATGATACGATGAAACAGTTAATAAAGGATAGAAAAAAGGAGACGACACAACATGAATCTGAAAATACATCGTCCAGCGATTGTTATGAATCGCATCGGGGCTGCGATTATCGATATGTTTTTCATTTCTGTTCTGTATGGTGCTGTTGTCGCAATTACAACAGGAAACTATAAAGCAATCTTGAATCGTTTTAATGTAAGTTCAGGAGACATCCGTTATGACCTTGGACTTGTATGCTTATTAATGGCGCTTTATTTTATTGTTGTACCATTCATTTGGAATGGATATACACCAGGGAAAAAATTTACCCGTACAAAGCTTGTATCACTTACAAATGAAAAGTTAACGTTAGGGATATTAACAATGAGGTTTTTTGTATTGTTAATACCAAATATTTTATTTCTCGGGATTCCAGTGATATGTAATATATATATGATGCTGTTTAGAAGTGATAATAGCGGTTTCCATGATCTTATAGTAAAAACAAAAGTTATGAGTGTCGTATAGAGAAAGAGAGGCAGCCGCTTCTCTTTTTTTAATAAAAATTTTTACTAAGTATAAATTTTTACAAAATTCGATATTTTTAATTGGTATAATAGAATTTATATAGGACAGGCATCTCCTATATAGTACCCTCCATATTGATGGCGCGCCACAAAAAGGCGTGCTTTTTTTATTTAATTAGACTGAAAATTAAGAAAATGATATTTTTATGATAAAGAGTAATAAATTTATATTTGGGGAGGCAACTGATGGGAGGAAGTTTATTATTTTGGGGAATTCTTATTTTTGTCGGTCTAGCTTTTGACCAGTATAATAGTAAGAAAAAAGAGAAAGTTCAAAAGTAAACGATTACATCTTATATATCTATCTTTTCCTGCTTGCGGATGCTTTGAAAAAAGGAGTATACTGTGACGGTAAGACTAACCAGAAGGGGTAATGACGATGAAGCTAGCAGGAAAAATTGTCGTTGTAACAGGTGGTGGCATTGGTATTGGTCGTAGCACAGCTCTTTTGTTGGCAAGGCAAGGTGCCAAAGTAATTGTGACGGATATTGATGAGGAAAGCGGACAAGCAACAGTTGATGAAATTGTAGAATTAGGTGGAGATGCAATTTTTGTTACTCACGATATGGGTAAACAAAGTGATTGGCGACATGTTTTAGAAGTTGCACTTGAAGTCTATAATAGAGTTGATATGTTGTTTAATAATGCTGGATTATATAAAATAGATCCAATATTTTCTCATGAAAAAGAGAACGATTCCACTATGATTTGCATAAATGACGTCTGGATAGAAATAAAACAATTGACGTCATCTTTTATGAAACAGCAAGAAGAAATGATGTTAACAGATTTACCGATTTCTGGTGTTATAGGAGCAAGACAACAATCATTTCATACAGCAGAAGTAGTATTATAATGGAAAACCGCCCATGAATATGGACGGTTTCTTTGTATTTAGCGAATGCGATTTTCAGTTTTTACATCAAAGAAGTGTGCTTTATTCATATCGAAAGCAAGCTGGATTTGATCACCGTTAGCAAACATATGTCGCGCATCAACACGTGCTGCAAAATCTTGATTTCCAAGTTTCATATATAAAATAGATTCTGCACCTAATAGTTCGGCAACATCAATTTTTGTTGTAAATGTTGTATCTTGTGAAGCTTCTAAAAATAAGAGTTCATCGTGAATATCTTCTGGACGAATTCCTAAAATAATTTCTTTGTTAATATAGCCTTGTTCACTCAGCAGTTTCATTTTTCCTTCAGATACTTTAATTTTTATCTTATTATCTATTACAAAGTAATTTTCTGTTAACTGACCACGGAAAAAGTTCATCGCAGGGGAGCCAATAAATCCGCCAACGAAAATATTTTCGGGTGTTTCATATACTTCTTTTGGTGTTCCAATCTGCTGTATTTTCCCATCTTTCATAACAACAAGGCGTGATGCCATTGTCATAGCTTCTGTTTGGTCATGTGTTACATAAATAGTTGTTGTTCCTAGTTTTTGATGAAGCTTAGAAATCTCTGACCGCATTGTTACACGTAATTTTGCATCAAGATTTGATAATGGCTCATCCATTAAGAAAACTTTTGCATCACGAACAATGGCACGTCCTAATGCAACACGTTGTCGTTGCCCTCCAGATAATGCTTTTGGTTTTCGATTTAAATATTCTTCTAGTCCTAAAATACGGGCTGCATCTTTCACACGGCGATCAATTTCTTCTTTTGGAATTTTACGAAGTTTTAAGCCGAATGCCATGTTATCATAAACACTCATATGCGGATAAAGTGCATAGTTTTGAAAGACCATTGCGATATCACGATCTTTTGGAGGAACATCATTCATTATTTTTCCATCAATTGAGAATTCACCTTTTGAAATATCCTCTAAACCAGCGACCATTCGTAATGTTGTTGATTTCCCGCACCCGGATGGACCGACAAATACAATAAATTCTTTATCCTGTATGTGTAAATTAAAGTCTGTTACTGCTGTTACATTGTTATCGTATATTTTGTAAATATTTTCTAATTTTAATTCTGCCATGACTTTTCCTCCTAGCAAAAGTGTGCAAACGTTTTCTTTGGATTTATTATATACGAATGCATAAAAAAAATAAATAAAAAAATTAAAACGTTTTCATATTTTTAAAGAAGTGTAGTTTAATTATTGTTTATTTAGTGTTAATCGAGGAATAAGTTTATATTTTTTGATGATAAAAAATGTAAGTCTGTTTTCATTTTTTTTTAAATCTGTTATCATTCAGTAATGAAAACGTTTGCGCCTGTTTTGCAATTAAATAATGAAATGGGGTAGCATGATGGAGAAACAGTGGTGGAAAGAAAGTGTTGTATATCAAATTTATCCGCGTAGCTTTATGGATAGTAATGGTGATGGAATTGGTGATCTTCGTGGAATTATTTCAAAGCTTGATTATTTGCAAGAACTGGGTATAGATGTAATTTGGTTATCACCAGTTTATGAATCTCCAAACGATGATAATGGTTATGATATTAGTGATTATCGTAAGATTATGGATGAATTTGGGACGATGAATGATTGGGATGAAATGTTAAGTGAAATGCATAAACGTAATATGAAATTAATGATGGATTTAGTTGTTAATCATACTTCAGATGAACATCATTGGTTTGTTGAATCGCGAAAATCAAAAGATAATCCATATCGAGATTACTATATTTGGCGTAAAGGAAAAGATGGAAAAGAGCCGAATAATTGGGGAGCTGCTTTCAGTGGATCGGCTTGGCAGTATGATGAAACGACAGATGAATATTATTTACATTTATTTTCAAAAAAGCAACCGGATGTAAACTGGGATAATGAGCATGTACGTAAAGAAATTTATGAGATGATGAAATTTTGGCTTGATAAAGGGATTGATGGTTTCCGTATGGATGTCATTAATTTTATTTCAAAGACAGAAGGGCTCCCATCTGTTGATACCGAAACGGAAGGGTATGTATCAGGGCATCAATACTTTATGAATGGACCTAATATTCATACGTATTTACATGAAATGAATCAAGAAGTACTGTCTAAATATGACATTATGACAGTTGGTGAGATGCCGGGTGTAACAACGGAAGAAGCTAAACTGTATACAGCTGAAGGGCGCCAGGAATTACAGATGGTATTTCAATTTGAACATATGGACTTAGATTCCGGAGAGAATGGTAAATGGGATGTGCTTCCATGCTCACTCCT
The DNA here is from genome assembly GCF_030756675.1 of Bacillus multifaciens. GTDB lineage: Bacteria > Bacillota > Bacilli > Bacillales > Bacillaceae_G > Bacillus_A > Bacillus_A multifaciens. The sequence continues at coordinate 21,922 of NZ_JAVBXD010000001.1, read as the reverse complement.
TACACTAAAGCAAAATTTAACAAAGTGGCAAAAGGCATTGGAGCATACAGGATGGAATAGTTTGTATTGGAATAATCATGATCAGCCACGTGTTGTGTCTCGCTTTGGTAACGATAAATCTTATCGTATTTCGTCAGCGAAAATGTTAGCGACAGTACTTCATATGATGAAAGGAACTCCTTATATATATCAAGGTGAAGAGATTGGAATGACAAATGTCCAATTTGCTTCAATTGATGAGTACCGTGATATCGAAACGCTGAATATGTATCGTGAAAAAGTAATAGAACGTGGTGAAGATCATGAAAAAGTGATGCAATCTATTTATGCGAAAGGGCGCGATAATGCTCGGACACCAATGCAATGGGAAAACAGCGAACATGCGGGATTTACAACAGGTAAGCCGTGGTTACAAGTAAATCCTAATTATAAAGATATCAATGCGTGGCAAGCATTACGTGACCCGCAATCAATTTTTTATTATTATAAGAAATTGATTGAGCTTCGTAAAAAACATGAAATCATTGTATATGGTACATATGACTTGATTTTAGAAGAACATCCGTCTATTTTTGCTTATGTGAGAACATGGAAAGATGAGAAATTACTTGTTATTGCAAACTTTACTGAGGAATCATGTGTATTTGAGTTGCCAGAAGAGATAACACATAGTAGTTCAGAGTTATTAATACACAATTATGATGTGCAGAGTGAATTAATTGAAAATATTGCTTTACAGCCTTATGAAACAAGGGTGTATAAACTGAAATAATAATATGTAAATTACAGGATGTAACATATCTCAGTTTCTAATGAATGGTTGTCTGCAGTCGTTACATTGCCGATTATAAATAAAGAAAAGCCTTGTTTTTTTAACAAGGCTTTTCTGATTTACCATTTCAAAATTGAAAATCCGTATGGTGGAAGTGTAACTTGTAGTGAGTTTGTTTCAGCTGAAAACTCTTCTTGTGTATATAAGTTTGTAATCTTTTTACCAGCGATATCATAAGGGATAGAAGCTGTAACTTTATGATTTGTTGGATTTAAAACAAAAAAGATTGTTTCTTTCTTGTATGTTTTTATATAAGAAATATAATTGTGTTTGTCGTTTGCCTCAATCCATTGAAATGAACCGTGTCCACTAAAGGTTTTATATTGCTTTCGTAGGGAAATTAGTGTTTGTATATGTTGAAAGAACCCTCTATCTTGTTTATCTTCTTCCCAAATCATGCATGCTCGGCAGCCTGGATCCATTCCGCCCTCCATTCCGATTTCATCACCGTAATAAATACATGGCGAACCGATGAAGGAGAGTTGGAATACATAAAGTAACTTCACTTTTTCTTTATTACCGTTGCAGGTTGTTAAAATCCGTGGTGTATCATGGCTATCTAATAGATGAAAAGCAGCTTCGTTTATATTCATGGAATATGAATGTAAAGATGATGTAATTTGTTCCATAAATTCACTAGCTGTAATCGTTTCATGTGCAAAGTAAGAAAGGAGGGCGTTTGTAACTGGGTAACTCATTACAGCATCAAATTGATCTCCTTGTAACCATGGTTGTGCATCATGCCAAATTTCTCCTAAAATATACACTTCAGGATTAATTGCTTTTATTTCACTGCGAAATTCCCTCCAAAAGCTATGATCGATTTCATTTGCAACATCAAGTCGCCAACCGTCTATGTGGAACTCTCGTACCCAATAACGGCCTATTTCTAGTAAGTATTCTTTTACATCTGGATGAGCAGTATTTAGTTTTGGCATATCGGGTGTAAACGCGAATGTATCATAATTAGGAACAGGTGCTGTTTGAATTGGAAATTCATGAATATGAAACCAATCTTTATAAGGTGAGCGTTCTTCTTTTTCAAGAACATCTTGAAATTTATCAAAAAAGTATCCACTATGATTAAATACAGCATCTAGCATAATTTTAATACCGCGTTGATGACATGCTTCGACAAGCTTTTGAAACGTTTCTTTCGTTCCAAATTGAGGATCGATTTCCATATAGTCAATTGTGTCGTATTTATGATTCGAATGTGCCGTAAAGATTGGAGTAAAGTAAATCCCGGAAATACCGAGTGCTTCAAGATAATCAAGATGTTGCATAATGCCAGCGAAATCTCCGCCGAAAAAATTTGTTGCAGTTGGCACTGTGCTACCCCAAGAAAGAGTGTCCGTAGGATTACATGTAGCATCTCCGTTCGCAAAACGTTCTGGGAAAATTTGATACCACACTGTATCTTTTACCCATGAAGGGGCGGAAAAAACATCCTTTTCATGTATAAATGGGAAGCAAAAGTAATGGCCAACGTCGTCGGTAGGTGCTTCAGAGAAAAATCCTCTTTCTGTATAAATAGTAGTTTCCGTACTGCTTTTTAGTTCGAATCCATATCGTAAGCGCTTAAATTTCGGTTCAATTGATACAAACCAATAATCGAATAAATCCGTCGAACCGCTCTTTTCCATTGTCATTTTTGCTGTGAGCCACTTCTTATTCTGCCATTCATATGGATCCCCATAAATAAAGGACACTGCATCTACATCGTTTTTTTTCGTACGTAACCGAATATGAAGTGTTTTTTCATTGTAAGCATATGCGTAATTATCTTTTGGCCTATGGTATATTGCTTCTTTTAACATGTAAAAAGCCCCCTTTACTATTTTTAAAAATAAAGATATATCGCAAACGATTGCTTTTTATATAACTTTAATATTGCTTATAAGAGTAGTACTCATTTTATGTAAAGTCAATGACTATAAAGATTGGTTACGTAAATTTTTTGAAAAATAATATTTGCAAAATCTATAAAAGAATGTATAATGATAGACAAATAGCGCAAACGTTTTCGTAAATTAGAGAATTGTTTGTGCTTCTATTAAACCATTATATGCAAACGTTTTCATTTTTAAGGTATTATGTACATAATTTGGGAGGTAGTTAGGGATGAAGAAGAAAGCGTTATCTTTATTAACAGTTTCAGCTTTGACAATCGGAATGTTATCCGCGTGTGGTCCGAAAGATTCAGGAAAAAAAGAAGCGAGCAAGGAGAAGAAAGATTATGATCTTCTTGTTTGGGAAGACCAGAAAAAAGCTGTTGGTTTAGATCCAGCCGTAAAAAGTTTTGAAAAGAAATATAATGTAAAAGTAAAAGTTGTAGAAGTTCAGATGACAGAGCAAGTAAAAAAACTTCGCCTTGACGGTCCAGCTGGTACAGGACCAGATGTTGTGACATTGCCACATGATCAAATTGGGAATGCAGCAACAGAGGGACTGCTTTCTGAAATAAAAGTAGATGATTCTGTTAAGAGTAAGTTTACTGATTTATCATTACAAGCACAAACATATGATGGGAAACTATATGGTTTACCAAAAGCTATTGAAACCCCTATATTCATTTATAATAAAAAATTAATGCCAAAAGTACCAGAAACAATGGATGAACTATTTAATTTTTCAAAAGAGTTTACAAAGAACGGAAAATATGGATTTTTAGCATTAGGAGATAACTTCTACTTTGCGAATGCATTTATGGCTGGTATGGGTGGTTATGTATTTGGTGAAAAAGATGGTAAACCAAACCCTGCAGATATTGGATTAAACAATAGCGGTGCAGTACAAGGTGCAGAATTTATTCAAAAATGGTATAAAGAAAAACTATTCCCAGAAGGAATTATCGGTGAGTCTGGCGGATCAGCTGCAGATGGATTATTTAATGAAGGAAAAGCAGCGTCTATTATGAACGGTCCATGGGCATTTCAAGCGATTGAAAAAGCAAAGATTGACTATGGTGTAGCTCCAATGCCTAAATTACCGAATGGTCAACCGATGAAAACATTTGTTGGTGTAAAAGGATGGCATGTAACAAGCTTCTCAAAAAATAAAGATTTAGCAGCAAAATTTACTGATTGGGTAACAAATGAAGAAAATGCAAAAATTCGTTTTGAAAAGACAAAAGAAATTCCTCCAGTGAAATCAGTGATGGAAGATCCAATTATTAAAGATAACGAAGCTGCAAAAGCAGTAGTAGCACAAGCAGAAAATGGTATTCCAATGCCGAATATTCCAGAAATGCAAGAAGTTTGGAAACCAGCTGGTGATGCGTTGCAATTAGTTGTAACAAACAAACAAGATCCAAAAGCGGCACTTGATGGGGCTGTGAAACAAATTAAAGGAAACATTGAAGCAAATCATAGTAAGAAAAAATAATATAGAATTCGTGTCTTTTGTATACAAAAGACACGAATTCTCCTCCTTCCAAGGGGAAGAAAAAAAGGGGGAAGAACCATGCAGACATCCATTGAACCAGCTCATGCAGGAAACGGTTCAAAACACCGAAAAACAGCGGCAACGTTGTCTATTATTCCGGGTATTGGTCAACTGTACAATAAACAATATGTAAAAGGTATTATTTTTCTAATATTAACTAGTTCGTTTTTTGTAGCATTTGCTGACTTGTTAAATATTGGATTGTGGGGAATTGTAACGCTCGGTACAGAAGTTCCTCGTGATCATTCTATCTTTCTTTTAGTAAAAGGGATTTTAGCGCTGATCGTCACTGCATTTGGACTAGGTATTTATGCATTTAATATATATGATGCGTATCAAAATGGGAAAAAGCGTGATGAAGGCATACCGTTACACTCTGTGAAAGAGCAGTACCATCATTTATTAGACCAAGGTTTTCCGTATATGATGGTTTCGCCAGGATTTCTGTTATTAATCTTTGTTGTTGTACTTCCAATTATTTTCGTCATACTAATTGCATTTACAAACTATGATTTATATCATTCTCCTCCTGCAAAACTTGTAGATTGGGTTGGTTTTAAAAATTTTGTTGATATTTTCACATTACCAATGTGGCGAAATACATTTATAAGTGTATTTTCTTGGACAATCATTTGGACGTTTTTGGCAACAACATTGCAAGTAGCACTTGGAGTTTTCTTGGCAATTTTAGTGAATCAACAAGGAATTAAAGGGAAAGCGGTAATTCGTACAATCTTTATTTTACCTTGGGCTGTTCCAGCGTTCGTTTCGATCCTCGTATTTGCTGGTATGTTTAACGAATCATTTGGAGCAATTAACAATCAAGTGTTAGCTCTATTTGGAATTAAAGAAATTGCTTGGATGACAGATCCATTTTGGACAAAAGTCGCGTTAATCTTCATTCAAACATGGCTTGGTTTTCCGTTTATCTTTGCGATGACGACAGGTATACTGCAATCGATTCCAGGTGAATTGTATGAGGCTGCGACGGTAGATGGTGCGACAGCTTGGCAACAATTTTGTAAAATTACATTACCGCTCGTTTTATATGCAACTGCTCCTATATTAATTACGCAATATACGTTTAATTTTAACAATTTCAGTATTATTTATCTGTTTAATGGCGGCGGTCCGGCTGTAGCAGGACAAGATGCAGGTGGGACAGATATTTTAATTTCTTGGATTTATAAGTTGACGATGACATCGGCTCAATATGGGAAAGCAGCAGCACTTACGATGATTTTATCACTAATTGTTATTTCAGTTGCTTTATGGCAATTTAAAAGAACAAAATCATTCCAAGAAGAGGATATGATGTAAATGAACATAAAACGACAGAAGATATTACGTCTTTCATTAAGTTATTTCGTAATTTTCATGATGTGTGTGATTATTTTCTATCCATTATTATGGATTGTAGGATCATCCTTTAATCCAGGAGATAGTCTTTCTGGATCGAGTATCATTCCTAAAAATGCAACGCTGGATCATTACAAAAAACTACTGGATCTCTCCCAAAGTAACTATGTACTTTGGTATAAAAATACGTTGAAAGTTAGTGTTTTGACAATGATTTTCTCAGTATTGTCAATTAGTTTTACAGCATATGCATTTTCGAGATATCGTTTTGTCGGAAGAAAGAATGGGCTAGTAACATTTTTAATTCTTCAAATGATCCCAAACTTTTCAGCGTTAATTGCATTGTATATTTTAGCGCAGCTAACAGGATTAATGGATACGCATCTAGCACTAATTTTAATTTACGTTGGCGGTGCAATTCCGATGAATACGTGGCTCATGAAAGGATACTTTGATACGATTCCGAAAGAATTAGATGAATCAGCTCGAATGGATGGCGCAGGACATTTTCGGATTTTTTGGCAAATTATTATGCCTTTAGCAAAACCGATTGTTGCGGTTGTAGCGTTATTTACTTTTATTGGTCCGTTTACTGATTTTATTTTAGCAAGTATCATTTTACGTACACCGGAAAATTATACGTTAGCTGTAGGATTATATGAAATGGTAGCGAAAAAATTCGGTAATGAATTTACAACATTTGCAGCAGGCTCGGTATTAATTGCGATACCAATTTCAATTTTGTTCTTATCTTTGCAAAAATATTTTATTTCTGGTTTAACTGCTGGAGGGACGAAGGGATAAATGGGACGTTATGTCCCATTTATCTTTTTTTATCGAAGAATCGATTTAGCAAGTATAGGAACGAAGAAAAATTCAAAAAAATACTATATGGTATAGGAAAATAACCATCTATCCATTACAATACATGAAGAGGGAAAATATAGATTGATATTAATAAAGTGAAACTTCAATCAGTGTGCGTTTTTATGTCGGTTTTTTAGCTTGTATATAAATAGTATAAATCATATAAATCAAAGAAGAGAGGGGGAACAAATTTATGACAGTTACAATTAAAGATGTAGCAAAAAAAGCAAATGTTGCTCCTTCTACAGTTTCACGTGTAATTGCTGATAATCCGAGCATTAGTGAGAAAACAAAACGACGTGTTCGTAAAGTAATGACTGAATTAGGATATCATCCGAATTTAAATGCGAGAAGCCTTGCAAATCAAACAACAAAAACGATTGGACTTGTTATGCCGAGTTCTGCAAGTAAATCGTTTCAAAATCCATTTTTTCCAGAGGTTATTCGAGGAATTAGCTCATTTGCACACGGAGAAGAATACTCATTGTATATGTCAACTGGAGAGACGGAAGAAGAGATTTTTGATGCTGTTGTGAAAATGGTGCAAGGAAGGCAAATTGGCGGCATTATTCTTTTGTATTCTCGTATGAATGACCGTATTTTAGAATATTTACAGGGACAAAATTTTCCGTTTGTTCTTATTGGTAAACCATATGATCGAAAAGAAGAGATTACATATATTGATAATGATAATTATGCGGCGGCGCGAGAAGTAACGGAATATTTAGTTTCACTTGGACATAAGCGAATTGCATTTATCGGTGGTGATTCAGATTTACTCGTTACGAAAGATCGTCTTGCTGGGATGACAGATGCATTAAAATTAGCTGATATTTCTTTGCCAGCTGAGTATGTCTTAAATCTAGGTTTTTTACAAGAAAGCGGTCAAAAAGCAGTAGAAAAACTGATGACACTTAGTGAACAGCCAACAGCTATTATCGCAACGGATGATTTAATTGGATTAGGTGTATTAAGTGCATTATCAGAAAAGGGAATCTCCGTACCGAAAGATATTTCTATTGTTAGTTTTAATAACGTATTGTTATCTGAAATGGCCAATCCACCATTAACAACGATAGATGTAAATATTTATCAGCTAGGTTACGAAGCGGCAAGATATTTAGTTGATAAAGTTGAACACTGTGAAACTTCACCAAAGTGTATCATTATTCCTCATAAATTGGTGAAACGTCAAACTTGTAGTGAAAATGAAAAAAACTAAGAGAAGAATTTTCTCTTAGTTTTCACTTTGTTGAAAAAAGATTATGTCAAAGAAAATGCCAAATTTTTTTGGCATTTTCTTTGATTTATATTTGTTTTATAAAGTAGTTTCTTCTATAATTTGATGTGTTAGGTGTAAACCAACTCGCTTAAGTGAGCGAAGTTTGGTCCACTTTTTTTAGTTTTGTATGATGGCCGTCATCAAAACTTGTGTTTTAACTTTTTGAACTCCACGGTATCGCGCGTAGCGCAAACCGTGGAGTTCTTTACTATGTGCGAAACTCAGTTCCACTGTAGATGGACGAACAGAACGGAGAATTTTCCCTCTCATCGACAAGCGCTGTTCTCTTAATTGATCGTAAATTTCTTGATGAATCGAAATTCGCAACACACGGTCTTCGTTTTCTTTTTTCGCAAATGGACAGAATTCGCAGCTTCCTTTAGGTGGCTTGAACTCATGATATCCTTGACGATTTGTTGTTTTATAATAAAATGGTACACCGCAAGGACACGCATAGAGATCCTCGTTTACTTGTTTAAAGTGGTAACGACGACACTGCGGATGTTCTTTTGTGCTGAATCGGCGATAAGATATGTAGACAAAGAAGTGACGTTGAAACAATCTGCGTGCGAGGGAAGCGTTGTAGTAGCCTGAATCAAGGGCGATTTCTCCCGCATACTTCCCAAATAATTTCTTTAATCCCTCAATTTGTTCAATCAATTTACGATGTCCTGGAACATTCGCAGCAGTGATATTTGTGGCAATGATAAAATTATGAAGCGAATCTACTACCCGGTGTTCAAAATATGCAAATCGCCCGCGTTTATCGTGTTTGATAGATAAACGTGCGTCAGGATCTACCGGGCTAACCTTTGTCTGTTTTTCTTCTATTTTTGAACGTTTCGCTGGTAGAGATTTTTTTCCATGACGCAAACGGTGATTGTTAATAATCGCTAAATCTTTGTCTTTTTCTTCTATGACTTTCTCCTCTATTAGGGTTTCGCGGATACGTTTATTTGCGTTTGCTTTTAATTCTGTTTCATCCGCCACCCATGTTTCATTCGCGATAAATCCTTCGTTGCGAAAGAAACTTAGAGATTGTTGAGTGATCTGGAATTTTCTCTTTTGGAGAAATACCTAAAAACCAACGATATGTCGCATTTTGTTTTACCTGTTTACATGTGAAACGAACCGAACGAAAGCCCTCCAAATACTGAATCAATAAGATTTTCACTAACATAATTGGATCTTTCGTTGGGCGACCAATACGATGTGGATAGAACACTTCTAACTTCCTTGTCACAAAATCCCAATCCATTATTTGATCTATCTTTACTAAATGATGCGAAGCATCATACATCATTTCATAGTACTTTCGATTTTCTTCAACTTTTCTCATGGAATATGTAACGTACATAAAAAATCTCCTCGCTTCATTTCATTCACGAGGAGATTTTATCTAAATTTTTAGTTTTTGTCTATTGACTAGATTGTTTTTCAACAGTATGAAAAGTATCAGTCTATGTTGACTGATACTTTTTCACGTTTTAATAAAAAACTGAAAATATAGACATTTCATTATGGATGTTTTATAGTAGTTAATAGAATAACTACTATTGAGGAGGATTTATGGAAGAGAAAGCAATTACCGAATTGCAAAAACATGGATTTTCAAAATACGAATGTAAGGCTTACATCGGTTTATTAAAAGCACCCGCCATTACTGGTTACGAATTAAGTAAGCGTTCTGGCGTTCCGCGCTCCATGATTTATGAGGTATTAGGAAAATTGCTTGATAAAGGAGCCATTCAAACGGTTCCTTCTGATCCGATTGTTTATAAGCCTGTTGAACCGAAACTGTTGCTTGCTCGTTTGAAAGAAGAGATGGATGCATCATTAGAAGTGCTCGAATCATCTCTTACGACGTTAGAAAGTGATCAAAAGATAGATGTTGTCACGAGAATTGTTCAGTATGAACATATTGTTCAAGAAATGCTTTCGATGATTCGAGAGGCAAATAAAGAACTTTGGTTATCCATTTGGTCTCCTATTGTGAAAGATATTGAAAAAGCTGTTCGAGAAAAAGAAGGATCAATCCCTATTTTTACAGTTTTATTTGGTGCAGAAGATAAGACGCTAGGAAATACGTATCATCACAATTACATGGCGCCCGACATTGTTAGTAAGCGTATGGGTGGGTATTTGACGATTCTCGTTCGAGATGAAGAAGAAGCGTTAATTGCTAAGTTTAGCGACAAAGGTTCAGAATGGGCTGTGAAGTCAACCGATCCAGCACTCGTTTTAATTGCTACTGAATACATTCGCCATGACATTATGGTCGAAGAAGTTACAACTGCGTTCGGTCCTGAAAAGTTAGATGAACTATGGAAGAAAAGGGAAGATTTAATTCATGTTATGACAGGAAAAAACAACTTAATGTAAAGCTGTTTTTTCGCACAAAACAATAGTCGTTATAATTATAACGACTTTGGAGGGGAATTAGATGTATGCAAAATTAAAATTTGCCGTCTCGATGGCCCTATTTGGTTCCATCGGCCTATTTTCGATTAAAACAGGTCTTCCGTCGATTGAATTGGTCTTTGTACGATGTCTTTGTGCAAGTGTTCTGTTAGGGGGAATATGGTTTTTTCGCTCATTTACAACGAAACAGAAGAACTGTATTCCGCGCCGGGAGTATGCACTTGCCTTACTATGCGGCCTGTTTCTTATTATAAACTGGGTCTTTTTCTTTCGCTCCATTGAAGTCATGCCTATTACTGTAGCGATATCGATTTATCATTTAGCACCTGTTATTGTGCTTCTTGTAGGCTCTGTTATCTTTAAAGAAAAAATAACAGGAACAGGTTTATTTTTTTTCTTTGTTTGTTTTATAGGTACATTGTTAGTTGGAGGCATTCATCAACATACAACCGTTTCCGAATTTTTATCCACAGGTGTACTATGGGCGTTTGCCGCAGCATTATTCTACGCACTTACTTCCATTACAGGAAAGGGAATTCAAATACTGAGCCCGCTATTAGCAACTTTCATACAAACGACCCTCGGTGTTGTCATGTTGATTCCATTTGTGGATTGGTCAAAATTTATGCATCTTGCCGCTGAAAATTGGTTTTATATCCTTGTTACAGGATTTATTCATACAGGGTTTGTGTTTTATTTGTTCTTTAGTAGTTTACGAGAATTAAAGGCTCAAACAATTGCTATTTTAGTCTTTGTTGATCCGGTTGTTGCAATCTTACTGGATGTTACAATTTTGCATTACCGTCCTGATATGTATCAGCTTCTCGGCATTTTCCTCGTATTTGCGGGAATGTGCTATTCTCCGAAAAAAGAACGGCAATTAGCAGAAGCTTAATATACATGTAAAAGATATCTAGAGTTTGTTTTCATGAATTTTTTAAACAAACTCTATTTTTCGTTATGGAGAATTGTAATTCACGAACCTACGTTCTAGAATGGAGGTATATGTGGAGGTGTGAACAGTGAGACCGAATCTTACAAAGAATATTTCAATTCAAGATTTCAAAGATTTTTATTGGCTAAAGGAAGAGTTGCAATCATTTTGCAGGGAACATGGAATAAGTGCATCTGGTTCTAAGATGGAGATTACAGATAGAATTGAAACGTTTCTTCAGACTGGGGAGATCAAAAAAGCGTTAAGAAAGCCGAAAAGTAAGGCACAGTCCCAGGTACTAGGGAACTTAAGCCTTGATACAATTATTACGGAAAATCATCGTTGTAGTCAGGACGTAAGAGCATTTTTCAAGACAGTAATTCCAAAGTTTCACTTTTCTACTTATATTCAAAACTATTTCAAAAGTAATGTAGGAAAAACGTTTCGTGATGTTGTAGTTGCTTGGTATGAAGAAGAAGAGCGTAAGAAAGATCCAACATATAAGAAAGACATTGCTCCTCAATTTGAATACAACCAATTTACTCGTGACTTTTTCACGGATCCAAACAATAAAGGGAAAACTCGTAAAGAAGCGATTGAAGCTTGGAACAAGGTTAAGAAACTGCCTGGAAGTAATACATATAGACCGAACTAAGCATCTGTCCGTGCATATATAAATACAAACTGAAAAAACGACATAAAAACTTTTTTTTAGGGGAGGGCGAGAGCGTCTGACCGCGCATTGGAGCGGTCAGAGCCTTTTCCTGCCACATGCCAGGTTTAAACAAAAGGAGCAGGCCAGTGGCTGACATGTTGTATTCTGCATAGCCGCGATTTATCTGTCGAAAAATAAATATAGAGTTATATATTTGTCGAAAGATTCACCTGTAAAGTATTCTGAAAATTGTTATAATATTCCCCAAGCTATCTTGTTTTTAATAGGGAGATAGTTAAAAATGAAAGCGTTTTAATAAATAGGAGGGAAAAAATATCGTGTATATGACCATTGGAAAACTACTGGAATTAACGACTGGGAATTATCCGAATAAGGAAGCGATTGTTGAGCCTGAAAAACAGATTCGCTGGACGTATGCAGAGTGGAATGAACAGGTAAATAAACTTGCTCATGCGTTCCAACAAAGCGGGATTCAAAAAGGAGACTGCGTTTCGACATTTCTTTTTAATAGTAGCGCGCTGGCAACGACATGTTTTGCCTGTGCAAAAATTGGTGCTGTATTCAATCCAATTAATTTTCGGTTAAAACCGCAAGAACTTACTTATATATTAGAAGACGTTTCTCCTAAAATCGTGCTTTTTGAACAGCAACTATCCTCCCAAATACAAAGCATTCATACACAATTTCCTCACATTCAGTTTTGGTATATTGATCAAAATAAGCCATCGTTTTCTGTTTCCTATGAAGAAAAAGTAGCGACTGCTACGCCGCAATTTGAAAAAGTAGAAGTGAATGAAGATGACATTTGTTCCATTATGTATACGAGCGGAACGACAGGAAGTCCAAAAGGTGTGCTTCATCGCCACCGGGAAATTCTTGAGCAAAGCTTAATGGGCGTTGCTTATTTACATTACACGGAAAATAGCCGCGGCCTTGTGACAGCGCCGATGTTTCATTGTGCGGAACTTCATTGTTGTTTTATCCCAAGAGTACATAGCGGTGCGACAAATATTATTCTTCATCATTTTGATACAAAGCTTGTCTTGGAGACGATTCAAAATGAAAAGGTGACAGTTATGTTTGCTGCACCGACAATGTGGAATATGCTGCTGCAGGAAGATTTAGCGCAGTATGATTTATCATCGCTTCAATACGGTTTATACGGAGCGGCTTCGATGGCCCCTGCGCTTATAAAAGCTTGCGATGAAAAACTGAATGTTTCGTTAGTACAAGCTTACGGAATGACAGAGATGGGACCGGCCGTTACATTTTTACGAGAGCATGAGCAGCTTTCGAAAATTGGCTCGGCAGGAAAGGCTGGGTATAATCATGAAATTCGCGTTGTTCGCCCGAACGATGATGGACCGTCTGAGCCGGATGATGTGTTACCTCCATATGAAATTGGAGAAATTATTATGAGAGGCCCATGTGTGATGGCAGGGTATCACAATAAGCAAGAAGCAACGGAAAAGGCTTTATATAAAGGATGGCACCATTCAGGAGATTTAGGGTATGTCGATAGAGATGGGTATTTATATGTAGCTGATCGCGTTGATGACATGGTCGTGAGCGGCGGAGAGAATATTTATCCGCGTGAGGTAGAGGACTTTTTGTATACGCATGAAGGTGTGTTAGACGTTGCAGTATTGGGGGAGAAAGATGATCTATGGGGGCAGCGCGTCGTTGCATACGTTGTCTCTAAGGATGGGTCTCTTACAGAAGAAATGTTAGATGAATATTGCAGGCAAAGCGATAAACTCGCTGATTATAAACGTCCGCGCCGGTATGTATTTACGGAGCAGCTGCCGAGAAATGCGAGCGGGAAAATTCAAAAGTTTATTTTACGTAATCAAGGGACAGAGGTGAAAAAAATACGATGAAGCATGCCTATTTAGAGGAGGAGCATCACATTTTCCGTGATGCTTTCCGTAAATTTTTAGAAAAAGAAGCGTACCCTCACTATAACCAATGGGAGAAGGACGGGATCATTCCGCGGTCTCTCTGGAGAAAGATGGGAGAAAGATGGGAGAAAGCGGTTTTCTTTGTCCAATGGTAGAAGAGAAGTACGGCGGAGCTGAAGCTGATTTTGGGTACTCAGTTGTAATCAATGAAGAACTAGAAAAGGTAGGTTCAAGTTTAGTAGGAGTCGGTTTACATAATGATATTGTTGTTCCGTATTTGACATCATATGGGACAGAAGAGCAAAAGAAACGATGGCTTCCTAAATGTGTAAGTGGTGAATATATTACCGCTATTGCGATGACAGAGCCGGGAGCTGGTTCTGATTTAGCTAGTATTCGTATGGCGGCACGAAAAGAAGGCGATCATTATGTTGTGAACGGTGAAAAAACATTCATTACAAATGGGATTCATGCAGATTTAGTCGTTGTTGTTTGTAAGACAGATACAACTGTAAAGCCGGCGCATAAAGGAATTAGTTTACTCGTTTTAGAAAGAGGAATGGAAGGATTCATGCGAGGAAGAAAACTCGAAAAAGTAAGATTGCATAGTCAAGATACAGCGGAACTCATTTTTGAAGATGTGAAAGTTCCTGCCTCTAATTTGTTAGGGGAAGAAGGAAAAGGTTTCTATTATTTAATGGACAAATTACAGCAAGAACGCCTCGTTGTTGCAATTGCGGCTATAACAGCTGCGGAAGTGATGCTGCGTGTAACAAAGGACTACGTAAAAGAACGAAAAGCATTTGGGAAAAGTATTAGTGATTTTCAAACTGTACAATTCAGGCTTGCTGAAATGTATACAGAAATTGAAATTGGCCGTACGTTTGTGAATGAATGTATTGCAGCGCATATGCAAGGTGAAAACATTGTAACGAAAGTATCGATGGCAAAGTGGTGGATCACAGACATTGCGAAGAAAGTAGCAGCGGAGTGTATGCAACTGCACGGCGGGTATGGGTATATGGAAGAATACGAGATTGCAAGGAGATACAGAGACATTCCAGTAAGCGCTATTTACGCAGGAACAAATGAAATTATGAAAAATATTATTGCGAAAAGTATGGGGTTGTAATGAAAGGGGAGGAAAATGATGATTCGAAATATTGCGGTGATTGGTGCTGGGATTATGGGAAGTGGTATTGTTCAGGCATTAGCGATGGGCGGAAAGTGCGTGAAAATGTATGATGTATCAGAAGAAAGTATACAAAAAGCATACAAGGGGATTACAACAAGTCTAGGACGGTTTGTGAAGGCAGGGCGGATGAGCGAAGAAGATAAGGAGCAAGTTCTTGCGAATATCGTGTCTACTATAACGCTAGAGGAAGCATGTAAAGATGTCGAGCTTATTATTGAAGCTGCTCCAGAAAATTTACAGCTGAAAAAAGAGATTTTTAAACAGCTAGATTGCTATTCTTCCCCGTCTACTATTCTTGCAACAAATACGTCTGAATTAAGTGTAACGGCGATTGCAAGTGCGACAAATCGCTCGGAGAAAGTGTTAGGAATGCACTGGTTTAATCCAGCACCTGTTATGAAACTGATTGAAATTGTGAGAGGAGTTGATACAGCAGAACATACAATCCAAATAGTGAAAGAGTTAGCAGAAGAGATTGGAAAAGAGACCGTCGTTGTGAAAGATATGCAAGGATTTGTTACTTCAAGAGCGATTGCGGTGCATTTGTTAGAGTGTATGCGTATGTATGAGGAAGGCGTAGGAAGTAAAGAAGAAATTGATAAAGCGATTAAACTTGGTTTGAACTATCCGATGGGGCCGTTTGAGTTAGCGGATTATGTCGGATTGGATACGATGTTATTTGCAAGTCAAGGTTTAAGCGAAGCATTTGGTGACAGGTTCCGTGCTCCGCAAACACTTGTGAAATTGGTCGAGGCAGGGCATCTTGGGCGAAAAACGGGAAAAGGATTCTATGATCATGAAAAAGGGAAAGTAGGCGAGAGAATATGAGTAGAGAAGTTGTAATTGTTGAAGCAGTACGTACGCCAGTTGGAAAAAGAAATGGGGCATTTCGCGAACTCCATCCTGTGCAACTTGCAGCAGTGGCGCTGAATGAAGTAATAAAGCGTGCCGATATCGAAAAAGGTATGGTAGAGGATATTGTCATGGGCTGTGTGACACCAATCGCGGAGCAAGGTTTTAATATTGGGAGACTTGCTGCTTTAGAAGCGGATTTTCCTATTACTGTTCCTGCTGTAACAATTAACCGTCTTTGCGGTTCGGGACAACAAGCAATTCATTTTGCAGCGCAAGAGATTAAATCTGGTGATATGGATATTACCATTGCTACTGGTGTTGAGCATATGACGAAAGTACCAATTTTAAGTGATGGCAATGCAAATACAATTCCAAGTAGTCTTCATGAAAAATATGAAATTGTCCATCAAGGTGTATCGGCAGAAATGATTGCTGAAAAATATGGAATTACAAGAGAACAGCTAGATAACTATGCATATGAAAGTCATCAGCGCGCACTACAGGCAATAGAAGCAGGATACTTTAAACGTGAAATTGTCCCAGTAAATGGGATCGATAAAGAAGGAAATGCAATACTTGTTACAAATGATGAAGGACCGCGTGCAGATACTTCTCTTGAAGCGCTAGCAAATTTAAAGACGGTGTTTAAAGAGAATGGATCGATTACAGCGGGGAATGCGAGTCAAATTAGTGACGGAGCAGCAGCCATGTTGTTAATGGATAGTGAAAAAGCAAAAGAGTTAGGGCTTAAAGCACGGGCGCGGATTGTGAATCAAGTTGTAGTTGGTTCAGATCCTACAATGATGCTAGACGGCGTCATTCCAGCAACGAAAAAAGTATTGCAAAAAGCAAACTTAACAATTCATGATATGGACGTAATCGAAATTAACGAAGCATTTGCTTCTGTCGTGTTGGCGTGGCAAAAAGAACTGGAGGCTGATTTACATAAAGTAAATGTGAACGGCGGTGCTATCGCATTAGGACATCCGCTCGGAGCAACAGGTGTGAAATTGATGACATCTCTGCTTCATGAATTAGAAAGAAGAAACGGAAAATACGGCTTACTTACAATTTGCATCGGACACGGGATGTCAACGGCGACAATTATTGAAAGAATATAACAACAGGTGCAGGAACACTGTAAATTGTATACGAATTAGCAGACCAGATCACGATTCGATTTGGTCTTTTGCAATCATTGTTAATAAAATAAGGAGAGTTATATTGAAACATCTATCATTAAAAACGATCGATAAAAGTAACTGGGAAGATGCGATTCAATTATCGGTGAACCAAGAACAACAACCATTTATCGCTTCCAATTTGTATTCAATTGCAGAAGTGCAGTTTCTAGACAACTTCTATGCAAAAGGCATATATCTTGATAACGAAATGGTAGGCTTCACTATGTTTGGAATAGACCCTGACGATCATAATTATTGGATTTACAGACTGATGATTGATAAAGGGTTCCAAGGGAGAGGAATAGGAATACATGCTATAAAATTGGTTATTGAAGAAATAAGGAGAATGAATGATACAAATATTCCACTTATAATGATTGGTTATCATCCTGAAAATCTTGCAGCAAAGTTTGCGTATCAAAAGGCAGGTTTTATAGAGACGGAATTATCATCTTGGGGTGAGCGGTTAGCAAAATTCTGTTTATGAAAAGACATATAAATAAAAAGCTTGGATTTACATGTAATCCAAGCTTTTTGGTGCTGGAACTACTTAAAACCAATTTGCATCCTTAAGCAACTTTTACTTCTAAAATTGTACCTGTTTTTGCATCTACTAAAAATTCAAATCGCTCTTGTACGTCTTGTAATAATGTTGTAATACCACCGCGGTATACATCGTAAGTAACATCATATTTTTCAAACGTCTCAGGAACCATATGTACCCAAGAACCTGTAATTTCACCTTTATGACTTAATGCTTGTTTCACCATCTTTAATGCTTTTTCAGAAGAAATGTGGGACTGTTCTTGTACTTTATTTGCAACAACATATCCAGCTGCAAAACCTAAACCAACACCCGCTAGTAAGCTTTTCCAGTTCATACATTCACCTCTATCCTAATTAAAGTTTTTCCTCATAAGTATAAATCAAATTACACAAAAAAAGAAGAAACTAGAAAGATTTCGAAAATTTCGTTACAATGAAAAGAGTGATTCTATAACTGGATTGAAGGAAGGGTACCGCGATGAATAAAGAGACAATGGAACTATTTCGTACGTTAACAGAACTGCAAGGTGCTTCAGGATTTGAGCATGATGTGCGCCGTTTTATGAAGCAAGAACTAAGTAAATACTCAGATGAAATTGTACAAGATCGTTTAGGGAGTATCTTCGGTTTAAAAAAGGGTGACGAAAATGGTCCGCGCGTTCTTGTAGCTGGTCATATGGATGAAGTTGGCTTTATGGTAACGCAAATTACGAAAAACGGAATGGTTCGTTTTCAAACATTAGGTGGCTGGTGGAGTCAAGTATTACTAGCACAGCGTGTACAAATTATGACAGACAACGGTCCGATTATCGGGGTAGTAGGGTCTGTTCCTCCGCACTTATTAAGTGATGAACAACGTAACAGACCAATGGACATAAAAAACATGTTAATTGATATCGGTGCAGATAGCAGTGAGGAAGCACATGAAATTGGTGTGAAACCCGGTCAGCAAATTGTACCAATTTGTCCGTTTACACCGATGGCAAATCCAAAGAAAATTATGGCAAAAGCTTGGGACAATCGTTATGGCTGTGGTCTTGCGATTGAGTTATTGAAAGAGTTAAAAGATGAAAAATTGCCAAACACACTATATTCTGGTGCAACTGTACAAGAAGAAGTTGGCCTTCGCGGTGCACAAACAGCTGCGAATATGATTCAGCCTGATATTTTCTACGCGTTAGATGCAGGTCCAGCAAACGATGCATCAGGAGATAAAACACAGTTTGGTCAAATTGGAAAAGGTGCTGTACTTCGATTATATGATCGTTCTATGATAACACACCGCGGCATTCGTGAATTTATTTTAGACACAGCAGAAACACATAATATTCCGTATCAATACTTCGTATCACAAGGCGGTACAGATGCAGGACGCGTACATACAAGTAACTCTGGTGTACCATCTGCTGTGATTGGTGTATGTGCTCGTTACATTCATACGCATGCTTCAATTTTACATATTGATGACTATGCAGCAGCGAAAGAATTACTGATTCAGTTAGTAAAAGCGACAGATAAAACAACATTTGAAACAATTAAAGAAAATGTCTAATATGGAAAGGCCGAATGCGGCCTTTTCTTTTTAAATTTTGAGGTGAAAACATGAAAGTAGTAGTTGGATCGAAAAACAAAGTGAAAGTAAATGCGGTTCAGCAAGTACTTATAGAAGCAGAAATTATGTCACTATCTGTCCCGTCTCATGTATCAGCGCAGCCATTTTCTGATGAAGAAACGCTGCAAGGGGCAAGTAACCGAGCAAAATTAGCATTAGCAGAAGGAAAAGCGGATATTGGAATTGGTTTAGAAGGCGGCGTGATGCATACAGATCATGGTTTGTTTATGTGTAACTGGGGTGCTTTAGCGACGAAAGAAGGCAAGCTATTTACCGCAGGCGGAGCACGTATGAAACTGCCGGATGAGTTTATTCAGCCTCTTGAAGAAGGAAAAGAATTAAGTGAAGTGATGGAAGACTACACGAAGCAGCGTGATATTCGCAGCAATGAAGGAGCAATCGGTATTTTTACAAACAATTATGTAGATCGGACGGATTTGTTTGTGCATGTTGTAAAGCTATTAGTTGGACAATATATGTATGACAGAAGCAAAGCATAAACCTTGCACTGCGAGCGATGTATGGTAGTATATAAATACAATTTAAAAACCTGAGTAACTACTCAGTTACTCTGTAAAAAAAGGAAAAAAAGCATTTTTTTAAATAGGCGAGAGGGACTGGCGATGCATAGGAGCGGTCAGGGCCTTTTCCTGCCACGCGCAAAGTTTTAAAACAAAGAAAGGCAGCGAGGTGTAGGTCCATTTTCACCTTCATGGCAGCAATTATAGGTAAGCGTATTTCCCCTTACTAAAATTCTAAATGCAATGTATGGCTGAGTAGTTACAAATTAATTTAGTAAATACATACTTCTTTTTAGGGAGGAATTATAGATGAAAGCATTAGAAAGTATGGAGCAATTTCAAGAATTGAAAAACGAAGAGAAAGTGATCTTTTTATTCTCAGCAGATTGGTGCCCAGATTGCCGCTTTATCGATCCATTTATGCCGGAAGTAGAAGAAAAGTATAGCGAGTTCTCTTTCTATTATGTAGACCGCGATGAATATATCGATCTATGCATCAAATTAGACATATTTGGTATTCCAAGCTTTGTCGCTTACAATAAGGGAGAAGAAATTGGCCGCTACGTAAACAAAGATCGTAAAACGCAGGAGCAAATTGAAGAGTTCATTGAAGGTTTAAAATAAAGTGAAACTGAGAACAACCTCTATCTTCATATGTGGAGGTTGTTTTTTTCGGAAGGGAGGTAAACGGTATGAAAATGACAAGTAAAAAGATGAAAGACGAACTGATGAAGCACCTTGAACGAGAAGAGTGGAGCTTTCAGTACGATAGTGAAAAGGAAACACTTCGCATTGAGCAGACAAATACGAAAAAAGGAATTACGGTTTCTCTTCCAGGTATTGTAGCGAAGTGGGAGGTAAAGAAAGAAAAGGCAATTGAAGAAGTTGTCTATTACGTAGAAGAAGCCCTCGTTGCGATGCATAAAGAAGTAACGAGTACGGCGAAGATTTTGCCTGTTATCCGTTCCACTTCTTTTCCGAAAGAAGCGGAAGAAGGAAATCCGTTTGTCATGACGGAACATACAGCAGAAACACGTATTTACTATGCGTTAGATGCAGATAAAACATATCGCCTTATTGATCAGCGTTTGCTGAAGCAAATTGGAATGACAGAAGAACAAGTACGTGAAATGGCACTATTCAACGTGCGCTCTTTACGTACTGAATTTAAGCAAGATGAAGTCGCTGGAAATACATTTTATTTCTTAAATACAAATGACGGGTATGATGCGAGCCGTATTTTAAACGATTCATTATTACGAGA
This sequence comes from Bacillus multifaciens, assembly GCF_030756675.1. GTDB lineage: Bacteria > Bacillota > Bacilli > Bacillales > Bacillaceae_G > Bacillus_A > Bacillus_A multifaciens. The sequence continues at coordinate 1,026 of NZ_JAVBXD010000001.1, read as the reverse complement.
GATGCGGAAACAAATTTCTGGTGACATGGTTGTTGCGGTTCCGCACCAAGATGTATTAATTGTTGCTGATATCGAGAACAAAATCGGTTATGATATTATTGCACAAATGACAATGAAGTTTTTTGCAGAAGGTCATGTTCCGATTACATCACTTTCATTCGTATATGAAGATGGTAATTTTGAACCAATCTTTATTTTGGCGAAAAATCGGAAAGAACGAAGTGAAAAAGAGAAAGGATGAACAAAGTGAACGTTTTTTATAACCTTGAAGGTATTGGGGATACATTAATTGTTGCCCTGCAAGATATTACATTAGAAAACCGCACATTTGAACGTAAAGGAGATGTAGCACGCGTTTTCGATCGCGAAAGCAATCTAACAGCAGGATTCAACATTTTTAATGCTTCTTCTTATATGGAAGTAACAGAAACGGGCAACCTTACATTAACGAAAGAGCTTGTTGAAAAAATTAATGAAATTTTGGCGAAGAACGATTTTACAGAAACAGTAGAAGCAGATCTTTCACCAAAATTTGTAGTTGGTTACGTAGCAGAAAAAGAAAAACATCCAAATGCGGATAAATTAAACGTATGTAAAGTAGAAGTTGGTACAGAAACATTACAAATCGTATGTGGTGCACCAAACGTTGACGCAGGTCAAAAAGTAGTAGTTGCGAAAATCGGTGCAGTAATGCCAAGTGGTATGTTAATTAAACCAGCAGAACTTCGTGGCATTCCATCTTCTGGTATGATTTGCTCAGCACGTGAATTAGAGCTTCCAGATGCTCCGCAAGAAAAAGGAATTCTTGTACTTGAAGACAGCTATGAAGTTGGACAAGAGTTTAAATTCTAAATAAAAAATAGAGCTGACACCATACTTATGGAGTTAGCTCTTATTTTTGTTTGTCCACCAATATATCGGCGCTTTTTGGAATATATCGGTTCTGTCAAGAAGTCTGTGTAAATTAATGAGACTTAGTACTTAGGTCTATCCAGTATTTAGTTATATGTTTTTTTCTCTTAGGGG
>NZ_JAVBXD010000019.1 GCF_030756675.1 Bacillus multifaciens | reverse complement strand
GTAATGGAAGAGCTTGCAAGCCTTTTTTTTATGCACTCATGCTATGTGCGAATTCTTCGCAATACTCTGTACTTTTATTTTGCATTAAACAGATATGTAAGATTATTGATGAAATGAAACTTATATAAATCAAAGGTAAGCTTACTTTAACTTTTTTAATAAACAATTGATTTCGTAGCTGGATGGAGATGTATGACGACCATTATTAGTAAATAAAGGAGCTTTTATACTAGACAACTAATATAAAAGCTCCTATAGAAATGATAATTAAAACAAGCGCTTAATATTTAAATGGATAGTCTTTACATAGTGCATAAATTGGCTATTTTCTATTTACTTCATAATACAACTTAAGAAGATCTGCAACAGGGATGTCGTTTATCTTCATACCCGTTATATCACTTTGCTGTATTTCCACATTCCTAAGGTTACTATGAGTGATTTTACTTCCTTTAAGATTGCATCTTTTAAATGTAATTGGATTCTCCTCGTCTACAAGATTTGTATCAACGAAACGAACCCCATCTAAAGTCACTAATGCCATTTCGCTGTTAGAAAAATTTAGATCGGCAAACAATGTGTTTCTAAAATTTATATTGTGGAACTTTGAATGACGAAGATTACAGTTATTAATATGGCTGTTCATCATGTTACTGTTGCTAAAAGAACTGCCTTCTAGAGTTACCTGATAACACTCCGTCTTAGTCATATTACAGTTTTCGTATTGGGTACCTGATATATCCTCATTGTCAATTAAATTTTCTATTCCTGATGAAGTTCCTATTCTTTTTATGTAACAATATTCATCTTCTGTTTTAAAGGTTGCTTCATATCCCATCTTTTCATAAAAGAAGTGGTTGTTGATTTGTTTACTAGATGTTTCAAGATCCCAAGTCCTCACATTTAAAAACTCTTTTTCTATCAAAGTAATGACTTTGGAACCTATGCCTTTCCCTTGATAGTTAGGGTCTACAAAAATACGGTCTATTCTCCCAAAAGACTGACCTGAAATCGTGACAATAATTCCACCCACAATCGTTTCGTTGTATATAATTTTGAAGGAATGTAACTCCTTGATCATATATTTTGTCATTTCAATTGAAGCATATCCTGATGGCTGAATGTTATAGTCAATTATATTCTCTTGATCTGGAAGCCATTTTTTTGCTTCTTCATTAAAGGTTTTTTTCGAAATCTCTGTTAGTGCTTCAGCGTCTATAATAGATGCTTTCTCAATCCTTATTGTTGACATTTAAACGTCCCCTTTAAACTAAAATAGGTTGTCTTCAATCCTTATATTACCATAAAAAACAATCTTTAGCTTTTGGTTGGTCCGCTTGTATTGTTTAAACATTCAAACGATGTTTTGAATAAAGTTAAAGCGTTTGTGAAAAAGTTTAATGAAAATCCTTTCCTGAAAAGCTGGACTTTCTTCTCTCCTAGTACTAATGAGTAAAAGGAAAATCGTATTGAAATGATGAATAATACAGTGTTATCAATTAATAAGGGAGAGAAGACAAAACGGATAACATATATTTAATAGAATGAGGGGGATTATTTTGAGCAATCGAACTTTAAAACTTACTAAAGCAATTCATAACATAATAGATGAACAATTTTCTGGAGCTATTTACATCAAGGATAACAATGAAGTCTTATTTGAATCTGCATTTGGTTATGCGAACAGGGCTGATAAAAAATTGAATACTGTTCATACACGCTTTGGAATTGCATCTGGCTGTAAGTTGTTTACAGCTGTTGCTATTTGTCAACTTGTTGAAAAAGGTTTACTAACATTTGAAACTCGTCTTGAAGATTGTTTAAACATAAAATTTCCGCATTTTAACAAAGAAATAACAATTCATCATCTTTTGACTCACACTTCTGGAATACCGGACTATTTTGATGAACAAGTAATGGATAACTTTGAAGACCTTTGGAAACAAACACCTATGTATCTTTTGAATGACGTAAAAAATTTTCTTCCTTTATTTCAAAAGGGGAATATGATGTTTCAACCTGGAGAGAAATTCCACTACAATAATGCTGGATTCATTGTTTTAGGTTTAATCGTAGAACAACAATCAGGACTTTCTTTTACTAACTATATTGAATTAAATCTCTTCCAACTATGTGGAATGAATGATTCAGGATATTTCCCTTTAGATCAACTCCCTAAAAACACTGCCTATGGGTACATAGATAATAAAGATGGAACATGGAGAACGAATATCTACTCTATTCCGATAAAAGGTGGAGCCGATGGAGGGGCTTTTATCACATCATCAGATATGATCAAATTTTGGGAAGCATTGTTTAATCATCAGCTTTTGAGTAAAGAATGTACAGAAATACTTTTGAATTCACAAATCCATGTTAAAGATGGAGTAGATTATGGATATGGACTTTGGATTACTAAAAGTGAAGAATCTATAATTAAGTATCATGTAATGGGATATGACCCTGGCGTGAGTTTCCATTCAGCTTTTTATCCTAAGTCAGGAATCAAAATAGTAGTATCTTCAAACAAAAGTTCAGGAGCCTTTGAAGTAATGAAGGGAATTGAAGAAACTATTTTTGAGAGATGACCAAACATTATTCGATTAAAGGACCGTATAATTGAATAACAAATGGAAAATAGTTTTTAAGTGATACTAGGTCGAAAAAGAGGATTGTATAGTTCTATAACGAAATAAGTTAAAAGATAAAGGGGGCGATATTATGAATTTTATAATGAAGATAGGTTTGGAGAACAAGTGTAAAAAATTATAATGAATAGGGGTTTTTCTATTGAACCAAGCTTTGCTGATCATTGATGTTCAACAAGAATTAGTTGAGGGGAATAATGAAATTAAAAGTGTATTTAATAAAGAAGCATTATTAGATAACATTAATTTGGTTATTAATAAGGCATTAGAATCACACGCTTTAATCATCTTTATAAGGGATAAGGATGTTGCTGAAGGGAAAGGTCCGGGATTTCAAATACACCCGAAAGTAAACGTGCCAACTTCCGCAAGAATATTTGATAAAGCAGCTACAAATGCCTTTTATGGTACACCATTAATGGATTTTTTAAAGGAAAATGAGATTGAACATCTTGTTATGATGGGATGTAAAACAGAACACTGTATTGACACAGCGGTAAGAACTGCAACGGTGAATCATTTTGATGTTACTTTAGTAGGGGATGGTCATTCGACGACAGATTCTTCTATTCTATCTGCTGAAAAGATAATTAGTCATCATAATGAAATACTTCATGGTCATTACAATGTTGACAATTTTTCTGTTGTTCGGACTACCAAAGAGGATTTATTTCAACCAATTCATAACAATTACCGATAAAACGCCATTTATCCACTTCGCTTGAAAAGCACGTTATTGCCATTTTTTTAAATATGGTGAAATCAAACACGTATAACCTCGTTCTAAAATTAGAACGGGGCTATACGTGTTCAAGACAAAGGAGAAGAGAGTTATGAGAAAGTTAACTCATTGCGTTTTAGGAAAGTTAAATCAGTTAATCCCGTTTCTCATGTCTTTAGAGGAAGGAAATGAAAAGTTATTTTTTAGTCCTATTTGTGAAGGGAAATGGTCAACAGCTGCAATTGTTTCTCACTTCATGTATTGGGATCGATATATTTTAGCGGAGCGCCTTGAAGGGATGGTTCATGGAGAGTTACTTCCAAAAGCTAAAGTGAATGTAGAAGAAATGAATAGGCTGGCGGAGGAGTATGCAAATTCAGGAATTAGTAAGAAACAACTAATCCAAGAGGTCTGTGAAACAAGACAAAGATTAATAGATTCGTTAGAGAATAAGAATTTAGAGACTATTTTCTATATAGATTCAAATGGAATGACAGTAAATGAATATTTCAAAGGAATGGTGGAACATGACAACTACCATATAAAGCAAATTAAGGAATTCTTAATCCTTTGAGGAAATAAAAGTTAGTTATAAATATAGATGAGGCCAAAGAAAAACGAGGGGAAATATGAGTAAAAAAAGAAAAAGAAAACAGAGGGAATATAATCAAAGGCAGCAGGCCGTTAGAATGCAAAAAATAGCCCGAGAAATCAATTCGTATAAAAGAATAAAAAGATTGATAGCAAAAATAATATATGGAATAACAGCAGCGTGTATATGGGGTATTTTATTTTTAGCTATTAAACCTACTAATTTTTTGGATACGATGCTACTTTTTCTGGTAATGATGGTATTATTTTTTTTATATTTAGCATTGTTTGTACTGTTCGAGGAGGACAAGCAGACTAATACACAGATGAACAGAAGAAAAAAAGCAAGAGATAATTTTTCAGGTTCATCATGGGGATATATGGATAGTGATAACGGGTGTAATAGTAGCAGTGATAGTGGATGCGGCAGTTCAGGAGATGGTGGAGGCGATTAGAATTTAGCTATTTCTTATTATGTAAAAAAACACCTCAAAGAATAAAGTAGCTCTTAGTCTTTGAGGCATTTCCTTTAAACTTACTTTATCCAAATTATATTACTGCATCGAATTCATTTGATTTAGGCAGAGAGGCTGCTTTTTTCATAAGCACTTCCCATAAGTGTACGGATTTCTTCCATTCGGCTGCGGACTGTCCCTTTTGATACATAGCGTTCTCATAACTGAAAGTAAGTTGTTGCATATCAGTCGAGTTGTAAAGTGTATCGATGCGTAGAGCATATTCACGGAATGTTTGACTTTCACCCCGGGGTATACCGATTCTCGCAAATTGTTTTAAAAGTGCATCGTAGGCTTTTGGATAAACAGCATCATCTTTTCGGTATTTATAGAAAAGAATGATAAAAAATGTGAGCCACTTCATTCTAGTGGTATAGAGAATGTACCCAGTGATACTTATTAGAATAGTAGAGAGGATTAAGTACCACCAAGAAAATCCTTTTTTAGAGTCTGTCATCTTTTTAGCAGAGATTACTTCCGTATCATCTATTAAACTTTTAAGCTTTGCCTCATTGTTCCGCTGTTGTATTTGCTCGTTGTTAGAATTATTTTCTTCGCTATTTTGCGAAGTAGAAGTAGGAGTATTATTTATAAAATTATATGGATTGGTAAATCCTTTTGTTGGCTCGAATGGTATCCATCCGTATCCCGGAAAATATACTTCGACCCAAGAGTGTGCGTTATTGTTTGCGATCTTATAAACGTTATCACTTTCTAACCCAGTAAATGAATTATCAAGAGTTCCTTCTGTATAGCCTTTTACCCAGCGAGCGGGAATCGAGGCGGAACGAAGTAATATGATCATTGACGTCGAAAAATTATTACAGTATCCGCTTTTTGTATTGAAAAGGAATTGATCTACATAGTCTTGGTCTTTGGCAGGCACCATGACATTGATTGTTTCGTATACAAATGAATTATCTGTGAAGTAATTTTCGATAGCTAATACTTTATCATATCGGTTATCTTTTTCATTTGTAAGACTAAGAGCCAAGTCTTTTACTCGCTGTGGTAATGATTCGGGAAGTTGTGTGTACTTTGTCATAAAATAAGAACTTGTTTCATGACCTTCGTTTGGTTTTACAGTTTTCAAATTTTCTATGGAAAATTGCGGACTTTCATATGTTACTTTATACGAATTTAAAGTAGTAGAAGCGTCTCCGTTCATCGTATAAAATTTTTCTGAAAACGGGTCAACACTGTATGCTATATTAGCATCAGCCTCAACAGATACTAACCCTGCTGGATAAATAAGATGAGGGTAGCTTTTTTGCATCGTAATTGTTGCTGTGGATGCCTCCGTTTTTGTATTTTGTTCATACCAGCTCACGACGTCATTTTTATTTTTAAAAGAAACCTTTTTCTGCTTTTCAGAAACTTCCCATCCTTTTCCTGTATAAAAATCTTTTGTTTCTACTCTCCAATATTGTTTGCTTTGCGTTTGTGCTGTAAAAACAACTGTATTATCCGCTTCAAAAGGCCCGCCTAATTGCGAGTCATCTAAACCGTATCCGATTTTAGAAACTTCTTGTTTTTTACTTACTTCAGATGTTTTGAATTTCAAAAAATCCATCGTGTTAGTCCATTGAGGAGCAAATTTTGGAGCAAAATATGCAATGGTTGTTGACAATACAATAAATATTGCAAGAGGTCTAAGTAATTTTGTGAGATGTCTAGCATAATGTTGTAATTGTTCACTCGCTTTTATTCGTTCCATTTGAAGAAGACCAAGCATAAAAAATCCAATGACAACTGTACGAATAATCGCATAGTTTGCGTTGTATAAATGTAAGTTATGAAAAGTCGTGATATAAATAATAGTCAATGCAAGAAATAATAGTCCACGTTTTTTATGAATCATCCAATAAGAAATGAGAGAACATAAAAACCAGAATGATAGAAAAAATAAGAATGTCGGAAAGACTGGAGAAATATCTAGCAAATTACCCTGAAAAAACAGGGAGGTGTTTTGAGAAATATCAGCAAAGAATGCTGTCAGCCAAGATGGATTTATAAAAGAAATTTTATAGTATAGAGAATGAATGATGAATAAAATTGTTACAACCTTTATGGTAATTTTCCACTTTGCTTGAAAAAAAGAGAGAATGAAGCAAATGCCTATAAATATTACAAAAATATCTAATCTGCCTACATTTGTAATACCTATAAGCGGTCTTATCCACTCTAGTAAAAGAAGGAATCCGCACATATGTATGAAGAACCTATTTATATCCCATGGTTGTTTCACTTGTAATGTTTTCATTTGCTCACCTCAAAAAACACGTTCGTATAATGATTTTCATAAACTACTTTTACAAATATTTTTCGTTTTTGTAGGGTTTCTAGTATATTTAGTTCTCGATGTGAGAGCTGGTTCGCTTTTTCTTTCACGACAAACACCATTAATTTTCTATTTTTTATTGCTGCACAATCAGCCGCCTTTTGAATTTCGGGAGTAAGGTCACTTGTTATAAGTATAATTGTGATAGGCTGATAAATTCTTCTTAATTCCATTTCTACAATTTGAGAGAGCGGGAATACACTGTCTGCTTGTACTTTCGCTAAATGACAAAAGATTTGTTGCAACTGCGTATCTCCATTATCTAAAGGGAAAATCGTTCGTTCTTTGCCAACAGACACGAATGACGCTGGTGAATTTTGTTTCAAGACAGCCCTAACAATTGAAGCAGTAAACGAAACGACTGATTCAAATAGAGTAGTTGAGCTTCTGTCCATGAATATCATGATATTATTGCTGCGCTGCTGCTCAAACTCTTTTGTCATAATATTGTTTGTTCGTGCAGTTGCTTTCCAATCAATCCAGGAAAAACGATCACCAGGTATATATTCTCTGACACCGACAGAGACTGTAGAGTCTTTTGCTAAATTAATATTTGCCGAAAGCGCTCCTTGTTCGAAATGATTTTCCAGTTGTCGATACTTTATGTCTACATATTGAGGATAGACTAAAAATGTATCAGGAACTGAAAAAGTTGTCTCTTTTTCCATAATACCGAATAGATCGCCAGTTTTTACACGTACGCTTGAAAAATTGTGCTCTCCTCTAGGGATTGTGGCAATGATATATTGAAATGAAATATGTTGCTTAAATCCAGGAAAGAGAATTACTTTATTTGCCTTTGTTTGTTTACAACTTGTAAAGTGTGGTGGCAGCTCATCTTCTACAACTAAATAAAGTAAGGGAAAAGGGAATTTTCTATTTATTGTAATCGTGCTTATAAACTGTTCTCCTGCTACATATTCTTTTTGATTTGTTATTCGTTTTACTTCAGCGTCCCGTAAGGCGTAGAAGGGAAGTAGTAATGAATAAAAACATAAAGGAACCATGCTGTAAAATAAAAACCAACTTACAAATCCTCCTTGCAGCATGGCGTACACAAATGTTAAGACAAGGCATAAAGGGATTAGCAATAACTTGGAAACAAGATAAAATACTCGTAGTAATCTTTTCATCAAAGGTTTATCGTCCTTTGAGTTGGCACAGTAGTTCGTGCAACAATTTTTGCGATAACTTTTTCTCCCGTTATTCCCTCAAATTTTGCTTCCATTTTTAGAATGAGTCTGTGAGCTAAAACGTAAGGAGCTAAAAATTTAACATCGTCTGGAATAACATAATTTCTGCCATGAATGAATGCATAAGCCTGTGAAGCTTTCATTAAAGCAATTGAGCCGCGTGGGCTTGCACCTAGTTGTATTGAACTATATGAACGAGTTTGATTAACAAGTTTTACAATGTAATGCTTGATTGCTTTGTCCATGCTTACTTCCCGTACACTTTGTTGTAAATTCAGTAATTCTTCTATTGTAGTAATAGCTTGTAAATGAGAGAGTGGCTTTGTTTTTTCCATACGGTTTAAAATTTCAAACTCTTCTTCCGGTGTAGGATAGCCCATTTTTAGCTTCAACAAGAAACGATCGAGCTGAGCTTCCGGCAAAGGGTATGTACCTTCATATTCAACGGGATTTTGCGTAGCCATTACAAAAAACGGTTTTGGTAACGTTCTTGTGGTGCCATCTATTGTGATACTGCCTTCCTCCATACTTTCAAGTAAGGCAGATTGTGTCTTTGGTGATGTACGATTAATTTCATCAGCAAGTACGAAATTCCCCATAATTGGTCCAGGTTTGAACTCAAATTGTAATTCTTTTGGATTATAAATAGAAACACCTGTTACATCAGACGGCAGTAAATCAGGTGTGAATTGAATTCGCTTGTAATCGGCATCAATTGATTTAGAAAGGGCGCGGACTAACATTGTTTTTCCGACACCCGGAACATCTTCTAATAAGACATGCCCTTCAGCTAAAAGAGCTGTCAAAGTTAAGATTGTTTCTTTTCGTTTTCCAACCATCAATTTTTCAATATTGTTAATGATCTTTTCTACAATTGGATGTAGTGTATCAAGCTGCGTCATCGTAATCCTCCTAATTTTATTTTCGTTTTCTAGTTCATTTACTGAGAAATAGAATTTAAGTTAAAGAAATGAGTTCTTTCCGTTTATTGCAGTAGAATAGTAATCTAAGAATTAGCATTTGTATTATAAAAGTAAAAAATTGAAACATATATTTTAGTTAGGAAGCCTTTGGTTATATATTGCAAAAGTTTAAATGGTGAACTACCCACCACTTAACGACCTTACTGTCTGTTTGAAGTGGGGGCTTCAAAAGTCAAAAGACTTTTTCTTTTATTGCTCATTCATCCACAAGCCTAGCGGCTCATGTCCAAAGCCTTGAATTCGCGGCGTCCCTACCGCTAATAAAATCGATACAAACTACGCGATTATACTTTGTTCGTGCAGAATACGAATGCCATAATATTTTAGATTACGACCCGCATTGTAATCTCTATCGATTTTCGTGCCACAATTATCGCACATATAGATTCTTTCAGATATTTTTAACTTATCTTTTTTGTGATTACACTCACTGCATAATTTACTCGATGCAAAATACTTATCCGCAACGATGTAATATTTGCCTTTTTTCTTAGATTTGTACTGTAACATCATTCGAAACATACCAAATCCATTATCATGCAGCTTTTTTCCTAAACTCAAACATTGCGCAAGGTTACTTAAGTTCAAATCTTCTACAACAATGGCATGATAATCATTGGTTATCTGATTACTTTTCTTGTGTAGAAAATCTTTTCTTTGGTTTTTTGCTTTTGTTGTTACTTTTTGATATTCTTTCACTTGCTTTTCATAATTTTTACTATATACGATATTTCCTGTTTCATCTGTTTTTGCATTGTTCTTTTTGCGAGCTAAGGATTTATTTATTCTTCGTTGCCTTTTTTCTATGATTTTGTTATATCGACTGTACTGAGCTGTCCGTCCTTCGCTGTCTACATACAATTCGCTTTGACTGTAATCTAGTCCAATTACTTCGTCAGCAGTCACGAATTCCACTTGTTTTTCATTTGGACAAAAATAATCAACAGAAAGAGAAACAACATATTTTGTTCCTTCTCGCTTAATTGTTGCTTTTTTAATGATTCCATCAATCGGTAATTCTCGATGTAGATGAATAGAAATACCTTCTTGAAACTTTGGAATACATAAAAAATAAGCGCCATTTTCTTGTGTGATTTTTATGTTTCCGTTGGTTTGATTCGTAGTATAGCTTAATTTCCCCTGTTTTTTACTATGGAATTTAGGCATACCTTTTATGTCTTTCAACGTAGGAACATAACCAATTGTTTTCATCTTTTTACGAACCGACTTTTTATATTGAATAGGTTGTTTCGCATAGGTTTCATTATATTTTTTAATAGCTGCCTGGAATCTCATTTTTGCGTCATTATAAACGAAAGAATCATTACTTTTATCTAAGTAATCATATTTGGCCGTGATCGTTGTATAATTTGGAACTTTATAACGAATAAACCCACTTTCAAAACCGATAGATTCTAAATATTCATACAAATCTGAGACATATTCGTTATACACTTTTCGTTCACATCCAAACGATTTTTCTAATTTCGTTACTTGTTCAGGTGTGGGAAAAATAGCGTATCGAAATGCATAGGTAGACCATCCATCCGGTAACGACTTTTTTGTTCCTTTTATATGTACACCCTCTTTTGTGATTGCCATATACATTCTCCTTTCTTTCGTATTTTCATATTTATTATATCGCATAGTCTCAAAAGTACATACAACGAACAAATGTAGGCTATCGCCTACCGAAATTTCATCCCCCACCTACTCGCTGAGCTACGCTCTTCTCGCTCCTTGAGGAAGGGGACTTCTTTTCGGGAAATATGTTAAAACGGGGCAAGAATATTTTTTGAAATCTAAATTTTATTACAGAATCATATCAGATCTTTCGGACTCCCAATTTAGAAGAATCTATTTCCTTGCAAAATTTTTCTCTACTTGATGAGTATGTACTCTCATCATAATTTCTCCTTCTGAAACCAAACCTCTAGCAATTCGGCCTCTCTTTCTCTTGATATACCTGCTTTTCGTTCTGTATCCTGCCTCGATTTCTCCCATAGATACACATCACAAATAGTATCTTCAATAGGTCTAAAAGAAAGACCAGCGTTAATAGCTTTTTCTATACTGATGAAAAAACTACCTTTCCATGGTTCTGTCTCTCCTTCTAATGGAAAATTTTCAGGAATCCATAAAGGCAGCTCCGTCCATGGCTTTACTTTATTTTCAATTAAAAATTGTTCTTCTGCCCATACAAATTCAGCATCGCTATTTGTTACTGCCTTACAAGTATTTAATAGTTCTTCTATCGTCAATTCATTATTCGGCCCTGTTACATTAAACTTGCCTACTTTTCAATGCTTCTTCTACTAAAGCTCTTCCTAAAAAACGAGTCCCTCCCAATATAAGGACCTTCATAAAATCCCCCCATTCATTTTCATAACCTATAAAATTAGTATTCACTTTATATAACGATTTTCCTACTGAAAAAGTTACGGGGATGATAGGAAAATTAATGTCAGGGAATTATAACCTTAGATCCCATTCTAAAGGAGCTATTTTAAAATGAAAATAATACAAATTACCTTACTCTCATTAGGAATTTTAAATTCTTCTTCAATACATATATTCGCTAATGAGAATCAAAAAGAAGACCTAATGAATATTATTAAGGAGTTTAAACCGTCAAACTCGCTACTTGTAAGTCCTGAAAATCCTTTCTCTACACAGCCGATTCAATTCTACGACTTCAATCAGGATGGGCAGAAAGAAATGATTGTTACTTTTCAAACAAAAGCAAAAGAACAACCTTCTCAGTTTGGAGTAATGGTTTTGAAGAAAGAAAATAATTATTGGCAAAAAATTTGGGAGACAAAAACGCAAGGCGTGGGTTTGGAGTTTTCGGGTCTAGCTGATATTACTGGTGATGATATAAAAGAGTATTTATTTGGTGTTACAATTGGTGCTGCTGCAGGAAATACACTTGAAATTTTCCAGTGGAATGATAACTTATTCAAAAAGATTGCTGATGTTCCTTATCATAAGATGGATATTCTGAATGGAAACAAAAAGATAGGTTTAGCCATTTGGCAGTGGTATCTTGCTGATAGCTATCTTGTAGATACATTAAAATGGAATGGTAAAAAGTTGGCTTTTGATGAAGAATTATATACTCAATACTACCCTACCGTTGAAAAATTCTATAACGATAAAATACGAGAAATGGACGCCTGGTTTTATTGGTATTGTCTTGCAGATGCTCAAATAAAAGCAAATTTATTAGAAGAAGCTTCTAACTCCATTCACAAAGGGCTTTCATTAGCAAAGCAATTATCGATGACAGATGTCGTTCAAAATTTTAACAAATTAAATAGTAAGCTTGGAGAAAAGAAAAAACACCTTTCAAACTAACAACAGTAAATGTTTTGTTTAACTAGGACAATTTACTGTTTTTCTTTATAAGAAACACTTCTTCAACTTTAATCGTAACACAGGATTCATTGCCCATTTCGAGTAAAGCTGAAACATTTCCTCTCCCCCACTATATATGAGCTTTAAATGTAAGTCCTACTCCTATATCAAAATACAATGCAAAATCAATGAGTGAAAAATAGTAATTCCAAGTGTAATTCGCAACAATAATATTATCTTTTAATTCACAGAAAATTCAGCCTTTTATTTATCAATTTTAAAAATAAAGAGCCTCACTTCTCATCGTTATATCTGTGGTAATATTTAGGTAAAAAAGGGCGGAGAAAGTATGAATATAGAAGTTGTAACAAAAGAAGTAATCACGAAGTTACTCAATGATTGGTATCAATCGTTATTAAGACAACAATTTACGGAAGCAAAACTATTAAAAGAAGAAATTGAATCAAAAATCATCCATGTCGATGAAGATCCAAAAATATTGTTTTATTATTCGTTATTAGATTTTCGCTATCAAGTATTAGCTGATAGTTTAAGTATTACAAGCAATAGTTTTGATAAAATTGATGCTTTGCCTATTCCTGATGATACACTTTTAACATACTATTATCATTTATTCAAAGGCATTCATTTAATGTATATTTCAAATTATAATGAGTCAAAGACTCATTTTGAAAAAGCAAAAAAATTACTAAAGCATGTACCAAATGCATTAGAACATGCTGAATTCAATTATCGATTTGCTTATCTTTCGTATCAATCTTATCAAACATTATTAGCAGTTGACCTTATCCGTCTTGCAAAAGAAGAGTATGAAAAACACGTTGGTTACGAAATTTGTAGCGCATTGTGTGATAATATCTTTGCTATGTGTTGTATTGATTTAAAACAATTTGAACAAGCAGAAGAACACTTCACAACAGCATTAGATGTTTTTAAAAAATATAACATTAACCGATTTACATTGATGGTTCGAAATAATTTAGGATTGATGTATGCAAGTCAAAATTTATCAGAACTAGCAATTCGTCATTTATCAGAAGTAACAAAACAATCTCCAAACCATTTCCGCGCATTGTACTTGGAAGCAGATGAAAATTTAAAATTAAATCACACAAATATTGCTGAATCACTTATAGAAAAAGGATTACATATCTGTAATCAGTTAAAAAATCATGAATACCAATATCGTTTCATGATTTTAAAAGAAATGAATACGAATACAAATGCATTAGAAAAAGCAGTTCTAGCAGGAATTTCATACTTTGAAAACGAAGAATTATTTGATTGTATTGAAGAATATACTGAGCGTTTAGCAGACAAATTCTATCATGAAAACAATCATGAAAAAGCAAGTAAATATTATCACATAAGTAAAGAAGCAAGACTAAAACAAATAATTAAAGGGGCGTTAAAATAATGAAAAAGATTGTATTAACAGCAATAGGATTTGCGTTTACGTTATCTATTTTAAGTTCAAATCACTTTAGTGCAAGCGCACTAAACAAAGGAGACGGCGGAGCACCTGCAAGACCTGATTTGGCATATGGAGATTATCCTATTAGTTATGCACATGATGATGGCGGTGGAATAAGTCAACAAGAAACACATGCAGATCATTTTTAATGAAAACAAAAGAGGCTCCCACGGGCCTCTTTTACTTTATAGATTATTTGATTCAATATCTTTATTTTTACAAAATATACAATAGATGTGTATTTTAATTGATTATTCTTCATCTTCAACGTTACGTAAGCTATTAAGTAGTTGGAGGTTTATGTCCTACTATATCACCTATACTTAGTCTTATTCTTTTTGGACTATTTTCACCTTCATAGTTGTAAGTTACTTCTTTAAAAATTTACGTTGTGTATCACCGTCTGCAAATGTAAATCAGTCTCTTGTTCTTCCCTATTATTCACCCCTCTAGTGAAGAATCCTCTTTTCATAGAAATTTGAACTTCAATTTACTTACTCTGCTCAATAATCAGAATTAAGCTAAACAATATTTCATTTTATCATCTCAACAAACTTCTGAAGAGCACCCGAAAAAAGTACATCTTTCCTCATAATAAAATAAGTTGGTACTTTAGAATATTTCTCAGGGAGAGCAGTCAAAGATAAAGACTGCTTATGGCCTTCCAAAATTGATTTGACCATAATTGCAATGCCCATTCCGGCCTTTACACAACCAATAATCGCTTCAATCGTACCGAATTCTAATACACGCTTTGGATAAATGCCCTCTTCTTCTAACCATTTTCCCACCATATTCCGATAGTGACAACCATCCCCAAAGGCTAACATAGTTACTTTATCAAGCTCCTGCAAAGTATGAAAAGGTTGATGACTAATAACCGTTAGTTCTTCCTCACAGAACAAAATGGAAGTTAAATCTGGATGATGAACATCTTCAACAATGAATGCTCCTTCTAATTTACGGTCGAGAACATGTTGGATTAGCTCAGTACTTGTGTGGGTTTCTAGCACCATTTCAACCTCAGGATAATTTTCACAATACCTTTTCAGAAGTGGAGGTAACCGGACTGCAGCTGTAGAGTTGGTAGATCCAATCTTCAGCGTGCCAAGAGGAGTAGAATGATTATTTTGTACCAATCTGATTGATTGCTCAGTTAAGTCTAATATTTGCCTAGCATATGTTAACAAAATCTCACCATTAGAATTTAAAGTAACGCCCTTTCCATTACGGTAAAATAAAGGAACTCCTAACTGATCCTCTAAATGTTTAATTTTCATCGTTACATTTGATTGAACATAGTTTAGTGATTTTGCAGCTCTCGATATACTTCCTTCTTCAGCTACCTTTATAAATACAGTCAAATCTTTAATATCCACATAACCCACCTCTTAAGATATCATTTTTTTTGATATCTTTTATCTTTATTATTCATTTTACTTGATACCTCTATATTCATACAATAAGAGCAAGAGGAGGGTATGTTAAAATGCAGACTAAAAATGATTCCACTAGCTCTTACAAATGGGTTATTTTATTGATCGCAACTATTTCACAAACATTTGCTACGTTTGTAACGTACGGGATTGGCCCTTTAGCTTCTTTATGGCAGCAAGTGCACCACCTATCTCAATTTCAAACAGGATTACTTGTATCAGTTGTGAATATCGGACCGATCTTCTCGATGTTGTTGTTTGGAAATTTAATGGATCGATATGGCGAAAGGTGGATTGTAGGTGGAGGTTCTATCTTACTTGGAGGAAGTATGTTGTTTGCCTATCCAGTCACCAATTACACATATCTAGTTGTTATTTTACTTTTTGTAGGAGTCTGGTATGGAACAGCACAACCTGGGGGCAGTAAAGCAATTGTAAAGTGGTTTCCTCTTCAGCGTAGAGGACTTGCCATGGGCATTCGTCAAACTGGCATTCCAATTGGAGGCGCTTTAGCTTCTAGTACGCTTCCTTTCTTTTTTTATGAATACGGGTTACCTTCTGTCATCCTTGTGCAAGCGATTGCACCTATTTGTGGCGGTTTATTGTTCATCCTATTTTACCGTGATGAGCATTCCCCTATTCAAAAAGCCGAAACAGTTCCCTTCCTTACAAAATTAAAGAAGGTACAAAAAAATACTTCTCTCTATCCTATCTTTCTAATTGGAATCTCAATGATGTCCTTACAAATGGTGCTCGTTGCCCATTTAATGAGTTATCTTACAAATGTAGTTCATACGAGTCTTCACCATGCTGGAACTTTTTTAAGTGTAGTATTGCTGGGTGGAATGATTGGGAGAATTCTTTTAGCCTGGGCTAGTGATACTATATGTAAAGGAAATCGTGTCGTCCCCTTACAGATAACTATTGGTATCACTATCTTATTGCTCCTATGTACGAGCTTTATCATATCTTATATGACTTTTTGGTTACTCTTAATCTTCTGCTTCTTTCTTGGTTTCTTTGCAATCGGGTGGTTTAGTTTATTTATCATTTTAGTATCAGAAAAATCAGATTCGCAATTTATCGGTTTAACCGTAAGTTTTGCTTTAACATTAAATCAATTTGCTATTGTACTTGCACCTGCGCTATTTGGTATTCTTGTTGACTATCTGCATAGTTATACTATTCCGCTTAGCATCTTAGCTCTTCTCATTGCTTTGAGCGGAATCTGGTTAACCATTACCGAATATCGTAACAAACAATTACGTATTCAAAATTTTTTATCAGTTTAACAAATTTTGAAGATAATTTATCATTCGAAACTAACAATTAGTACATTTAAAAATGAACTGTACCCTAAAGTTTACACTCTTTTAGTGTCCGCAATTCGGGGTACAGTTCAAATATTTAGATTTTTTGTCTTTTTAATTATAATATATATTCCAAGAATTCGTCTAAAGATGAAAATATTATTTCAGGTTCCCAATCACCAGCACCGTGCATTGCAGTCATTACAGGGTATTTTTTATTGTCTATGTCTATAAAAATTGGATCCCCTAAATCCTCATCATACCCAATAACATACCAGGTTTCTTTCCAATCGCCTTCATTTTTCCCTGTTAAAGAATTCCCCTCTTTATCTACACTATACCCTAACTGAGCTTCTTCAAATTCTTCTCTTGAAAAAAGGTGAATTGATATAGTTTCCATTTCAGGTTCATCTACTTCAACCTCAACATCATGACTTTCTAGTTGTTCTAGCTTACTAAAAATTAACTCTAAATCATTATTCAACACAATAAATCCCTCCGCTATATGAATTCATTTTGATTTTCCGACATATAGATTGCTGCTATGCAGAAAAAAAGGAGCTTCCACTCGCTTTCTCCCTTTGTTTTCACTTCGCATGTGGTAGGAAAAGGCACTGACCGCTTCTATGCATGGCCAGATGCTCTCGCCCACCTAAAAAAAGATGGTTTTATGTCGGTTTTTTAATTCGTATTTATATAGAATGATCGTTATTATTTTAGGTAGATTATATCATTTATTTCTAAAATTCTTGTATGAAACCCTTAATCTTATATGAAATTAGCCGAAACTTAGAAAAAGAAAATGTTCCTCGTGTTAGAATAAATATCAAAAAGATTATAGAAAATGAAGACAAAATATTTTTATAATCTATAAAATAAATCCTATTCGAAGGTTGGTCAAAATGAAAAAGAAAGATTTTTTAGTGATAGATGGTACGGTTCAAATTCACGGAAGCAGCATCTATGAATACGTTGATTTTATTAATACACATAACTATACAAGTGTCTACATTAACGATCTTAAATATAAACTGACACACGTTAATTTTCTCAAACACTGTCCTCAAATAGAGAAATTATCTATTGGAAGCTCCTATATTACGGATTATTCAGAACTATACAGATTAAAAAACTTAAAATCTTTATCACTAGATAAACTAGAGGTACCTCTAAATTTGGCGGAACTAGAGAGTTTTACAAACTTAGAAACCCTTTATATCCAATGGAACAAGAACATTACAGGATTCGAATACTGTCCTAACTTGAGAAAACTGTTAATTGGGAAATACAAACCAAAACAAAAAAATCTTGAAGACCTGACATCTTTAACAAACCTTGAAGTATTAACAATTACACATGGGAATATTAATTCACTAAAGGGATGCGGTGCATTTCCTAAACTAACTAAGCTAGAAGTCAATTATTTAAGAAATCTAGAATATATTGATGAAATTGAAAAAAATTCAACAACCTTAAAGCGGATTGAATTTGACAAATGCAGTAAGATAAAAAATCACAGTTATGTTGCTTGTTTAACAAAGTTAGAAACTCTTATCTTTTCTAGTTGTGGAGACATACAAAATTTGCAATTTGTTAAGGAACTTTTAAAATTAAAACACTTAAGTTTTGTTGATTCAAATATTGTAGATGGAAATCTAGAACCTTGCATCGGAATTGATTTTGTGGGATTCAATAACAAAAGACACTATAGTCATACATTTGAAAAACTGAACCCAGAATACGCCAATAATCTTCCCTGTTTTTAAATAAAAATTTATGAAAAGTCTAGGTCATCCTATTAATTATTCTAAAATAGAAGCAAGAACAAATTTTAGATACATTTGAAGAAATTTATTTATGGCAGAACGAAAGTGGCTTCGTAAGCATATTATATTCTTTCAATCTAAAGAAAAAATGTAGTTTTGAACATGAAAAAAGAACACATATTATAACTGTTTAATATGTGTTCTAGATATATTCTCTTTTGTTTTATAATTATATAGCACCTACATATCATTCGATAATAAGATGATACTATCTATACAAAAAAATCATTTTAAAATCCCTATTCCCATAATTCGCATCATCTCTTTAGTTGTAAGAATAGTAGCAAACTCCTCATGCAAGGTAGCCAGTGAAATAGCATGAATTTCTTCTGCATTATAGTAAATATCATTTGGTCCTTTCATTCCAAATGCAGCTGTAGCATCTGAAATAAGGTATGTATCAAATCCTAAATTACCGCTCATTCTAGTTGTGGTTGAGACGCAATGAGGTGTAGTTAATCCAACTATCACAACCTTTTCAATACCATTTGCACGTAAATATTCTTCTAAGTTTGTCCCTATAAATGCGCTATTTACCTTCTTCTGAATAACGACTTCACCCTCAATTGGCTTTACACTATCTTTAAATTCAGAACCTTCATTACTATGGTGCATTATAGAATGAATATTATCTGATAGATGTTGAATATGAATAACTGGATATTTCTTTTTTCTCCACATTTTTAATAAACTTTCAATATTTTGTTCCGCTTCTAAATTATTTCGTTTACCCCATTTTTCATGATTAAATGCTTTTTGAACATCAATAATTACTAATGCTGCATTATCTAATTTATATAACATGTATTTCCCCTCCCATTATATGCAATTTTTAAATTCAACTTCCTGTACTAGTAAATGCACTTAGCCCATATTTCCAAAAACGATAAGCAATGAAACATAGTATGATAGCAACGAGTGGTGTACATAAAGAAACCCATTTATACCCCTTATCGAAGAAATAGGCCGCTGGATAAAAGGATGTAAAACTATAAGGAATAATAAACGTTAAAATAAATGCGATAACTTTATTATAAATCGTAATCGGATAACGTGAAAAATCACTTAAATTGAATACCGCTGATACAATAGGCAGGCTATCTGTCATCCAAAAAGAAAACGTAATAAAAAATAAATTTAATGCAACAAAGATAAGACCACTGGATATGATCATAATGATGAGTATCAGTACATTTCCCAGTGTAATAGCAATATCAAGATTACTAATGGAATAATAAAGAACAACTCCCCCTATTATTAGTTGCCCTATTCCATCTTGTTGAACACGCTCTGCTATAATTTGGAACAGCGGGTTGATAGGACGAATAAGCAAACGGTCTAAATTTCCTGTCCGAATATATTGCCATCCAATTGTCCATAAATTATCAAAGAAAATATGATGGATTGCCCTTCCTGCAAAAGCAATTCCGTAGATTAAAAGAATTTGATAAAAATTCCATCCTTTTAAAGTTTCAATATGATCGAATACTACTTTTATAAAAAAGATAGCGGCAAATTGTTGAATGAAGACTGAAGAAATTCCTATTAGAAAGTCTACTTTATATTCCATCATTACTTTTAAGTGTTGCTTAAAATAGACTATGTATAAAAATGAATATCGTTTAAGAGTTTGCAACAATGCACTCACCCCCCAAATATTGTGATTTTTCGAATTGCTAACGCCCATAAGAATCTTACAAATACTGTAATAATAATTAACCATATGAATTGTGTCGCAATTGCCATATAAGCCTGCGTGCCTGATATTGAACCTGTATAAATAGAAACAGGTATATAGACCATAGATTGAAAAGGTAAAAACATACTAATTTCTTGAAACCATTGTGGATAAAGCGATAACGGGACAAGTGCCCCGGAACAAAATTGAATTACAGACTCTCGCAAAAGTCGAAGTCCCCATATATTAACAGTCCAAAAAGCTAATATACCAATAATAAGATCTAATTGAGTTCCAATTAAAATACCTAAAACTACACTTACCATAAATAATAGAAAAGACTCTAACGATTGCGGTAGTTGAATCCCTACAAACCAGATGGCAAAAAGCAGCATAGGAAACGTTGTGCGCATAGAGTTAGAAATTTTTTGTCCTATATCCATTGCTACAAGTTTATCTAACAAATGATAGGGCTTCATCAGTTCCATTGCAATGTCACCTTGTTTAATCATTCTCGCTAAGTTGGACCCCACTCCAGATACGTATTGTTCCAATAACAAAGCAATTACCATATACGTAAGCATATTCGTGAGTGAAAGTGCTCCAACAGTCTCTTTATTCTCATATACAGCATTCCAAAAATAATATAACGTACATAATTTAACAATAATCGCAAACGTACCTGCCCAATACCATGCTGCATATGAAGTATCTAACTTTATCTGCACTTTAAGCATTTCCCAATATTTTCTCAAGGGACTCCTCACCTCCGTGCTGATAAAGATCTTTAATAATCGTCTCCAATTTCGGATTTGAAATCGTTAAGTCTAGTATCTTATTATGCCTTGCCAGCTCTGACAGCACAAATTCCGATGAAACATTCTTTGTATGAAAACTTAGCTCTACGTGAGATGTATTTTCTGTTTCACTCTTCTGAATCACGATATCATTTTGTAATGATACGGGAATCTCAAACATTGTGTGCTCTTCTAATTCTAAAGATAGGATGCGGTTATAAGAGAAGTGATCTTTAAGTTCTTGTAAGTCGCCGTCATAAATAATAGTCCCTTTATCAATAATAATAATCCGCTCACAAAGCTCTTCTATATCCTGCATATCATGTGTCGTTAATACAACTGTTGCATTTAGTTTCTTATTCATTTCTTTAATAAAACTACGTATTTTCGCCTTTACATCAATATCTAGACCAATTGTAGGTTCATCTAGGAACACAACAGAAGGTTGATGAAGAAAAGCAGCAGCCAACTCACAACGCATTTTTTGTCCGAGTGATAGCTGGCGAACAGGTAATGGCATTAAATCCCCAAGATCCAGTACATCTTCAAATAAATGCAACATTTCCTGATATTTTGTTTCTGGAATCTCATAAACATGTTTTAATAGTTCAAAAGACTCTCGTACCGGTATATCCCAAGCAAGTTGTGTTCGTTGGCCAAAAACAGCTCCAATATTTTTCGCATTTTCCTGTCTATTTTTGTATGGAATAATTCCATTCACCTTAATTTCACCAGTATCTGGCGTTAAAATTCCACAAAGCATTTTAATAGTAGTTGACTTACCAGCCCCGTTGAATCCGATATATCCAATCATCTCCCCTTTTTCAACAGAAAAAGAAATCGGTTTTACTGCTTGCTTATCATAATATTTACGTTTTACTAAAGCTTTTATTGCCCCCATTAAACCTGGCTTCCGCTCTAAAATCTTATAACTCTTCGTAACATTCTTTACTTCAATCATTTATAAATCCCCTACTTCCCCTTTTCCGAATATTAGCCGTCATACTACTATAAGTATTATAGTAATCAAATAAATTCCATCATTCTTTTTACACCTACCTCTCATAAAATATAGAAAAATTGTAGATTACAAGCTAAAATCTCCAAACTTACGAAAACGTTTGCATAAATAGAAACTAGTATAATTTTACAGGAGCATTTAAATATTATCAACAGATTTAACTCTATCCGTCATACTAATAATTCCAGTTTAAATTCTATTCAGAATCATGAGTCTTCTCATGCTAAAGTGAAACTAACCATTAGTAGAGGTTTTTCTTCTTCCTCCTTTGATGGAAAGCCCGTCCAATCGGGCTTTTGCGGGATAAATGTTGTCTGTTAACAAGTACATATGTTTCATGGAAGAAATAAACATATTTATGCTCACCTATTTTCTCCTTTTCGCATAAAATTTAATCACACACCATATTTTTAAACCAGACTAAAAAAGTTGCTCTAGGTAAATTTTTAAAGCGTAATGCCGTTTTTTGACTAAAGAAAAGACAAACCGTATTTTAGGTTTTAAAAATAAAAAATATTATATTATCTTTCTTTTCACTTTAAATAAACCAAATTAAACGGGAGAGGATATGTTATGGATGAATTAGAAACAGGCAAAGGACAAAGTGCCGTTGCTGTGTCAAACCAGGAAGGCTGGCGTCAACAGAACAGCGATCCTAGTTTACGTGAAGTGTACAAAAGTATGAAGGTACCAAAGAAAGGAAATTCCCTTCGAAAGCTCCTAGCATTTATGGGACCGGGTTATCTCGTTGCAGTTGGATACATGGATCCCGGAAACTGGGCTACATCGTTAGCCGGAGGGTCTGCTTATAACTATACGTTACTCTCTGTCATTTTGATTTCTAACTTTATGGCTATTATTTTGCAGGCACTATCTGCAAAGTTAGGGATTGTAACAGGAAGAGACTTAGCACAAGCATGCCGTGATCATTTCAGTAAACCTGTGTCATTTGTTTTATGGATATTATGTGAATTAGCTATTGCAGCTTGTGATTTAGCGGAAGTAATAGGTGCCGCTATTGCATTAAATCTTTTATTTCATGTTCCTCTTGTATGGGGAGTATGTATTACTTCATTTGATATCTTATTAATACTTTTATTGCAAAATAAAGGATTTCGTTATATTGAAGTGATTGTTATTAGTTTAATTGCAACAATTTCTGTTTGTTTTTGTGTCGAACTTTTTATGTCACATCCACAGTTAAATGAGATTGCAAAGGGTTTCATTCCAAGTAAAGAGATAATTCAAAATCCTCAAATGCTATTTATCGCACTTGGAATTTTAGGAGCTACGGTTATGCCGCATAATTTATATTTACATTCTTCTATCGTGCAAACGAGAAATTATGAAGATACACCTAAAGGAAAGCGAGAAGCGATTAAGTTTTCAACGATTGACTCTACTATCGCATTAATGTTGGCTTTATTTGTTAATGCATCAATTTTAATATTAGCTGCGTCTGCTTTTTATCAAACAGGGCATACCGAAGTGGCCGAAATTCAAGATGCTTATCAATTGTTAAATCCGATTCTTGGAAGTGGGGTTGCGAGCATATTATTTGCTGTTGCTTTATTAGCCTCAGGACAAAATTCTACGCTAACAGGTACGTTAGCTGGGCAAATTGTAATGGAAGGTTTTTTAAATATTCGTTTACGCCCATGGATTCGTCGCTTAATTACGCGTTTAATCGCAATTATACCTGCGGTCATTATAACGCTAATATATGGAGAAAAAGGAACCACGGATCTTTTAGTATTAAGCCAAGTTATCCTATCTCTTCAACTTTCCTTTGCAGTTATTCCACTTGTTATGTTTACTAGCGACAAAAAGAAAATGGGTGAATTTACAAACTCACTTTGGACCAAAGTGATCGCTTGGTTTATTGCAATTGTTATCGCTATTTTAAATGCATATCTACTTTTCACTACATTTTCAGGATAAAAGACTCTAAATATACCTCTATTAATTTAGGCATAGAAAAAACTCCTGTTTAACCAGGAGTTTTTCTACTTTTCTTCTTTTTAAAAGTTTTATTTCAACTTTTTATATAAATCCATTTTGAATTTTCGTAGTCTCTTTTTTGTGTCCTTTAATTTGATTCCAGATTTTTTGTACCATTGTACAAACCTCCTCATTTATAGAGGAAGTCATCTTTCCAAAATTCAAATAAAGCGGTAACTATTTTTACAAAGTAATCCGCTTCGAATATTCAGTTGTATGACTGCCTCTGATGTCGTTTCTATATCCGACTCTCCTATGCTAGGATTACTCATAAAATAGTTCCACCTCACTTTTTTTTAAATCCTTTCTTATTATATGTTAACCTCTCTCTTTTGACTATGTGATTATTGAAAACTATAATTTAATTTTCTTACATTGCACATAAAGAAAATACATTTAAATAATGATTTACAAATATACCTTAAAAATATGAGGAAATAAAAAAGCAGACACTTTTCTAAAAAAGGTCTGCTTTTTCATTAAGTTTCGATCTTTCTTCTCTTTGATTATATAGAAAAGAAATCCGTTATGGTCTAAGTCCATCTAAAGAAGTAGTAACATTTATATCAACCGCTCCTTCTACTCCATTTACATTCCCGCTTTCTGTATATTGCCAAGCATTAAATCCGTTCCAATCACTTAATGTAGTTGGAGTAGTAGAGTTATATCTAGAAATCCAAAGAGGTACATCACCAAGTCCAGATATATTAAAACCATTTACATACCAAGGCCCTGTATAAAGCATAACGCGTTTTCCTGTTGTCTGCTGCACATAATCAATAAAAGTACGTGCCCATTTTGTCACATACGGCCCTGTTATATTACCTGTCGGACTAGATGGTGATTCCAGATCAAGGACAGGCATTAAATCCGTATGATATCGATTCAATACATCCACAAAATGTTTCGCTTCCACAATTGGGTCATTTGATTCTGGACGAGCAAAGTGATATGCTCCAACTAATAGACCTGCTGCAGATGCATTTTGTACATATTGTGCGTAGGTTGGATCTGTATATGAAGCACCTTCAGTTGCTTTCATATAAGCAGCATTAATACCAGACTGCTTTACTTGATTCCAATCTATATTTCCTTCCCAGTGTGAAACGTCAATAAATGTATACGCAGGTTTCAGTGTTGTTGTTACTTTACTATCTTCTGCACCTTGCATATATTCTACTTCGATCCAGTGAACATCCTTCAATCCATTTGCTGCATTTGGGTTATCTTGAATATTCATTCTTAATACTTTTTCATTGTAACCATGATACCCCCATGCATCTACAACCTTTTTACCATCTACATATACACGAATTCCATCATCCGCTCCTGTATACAGAAGGTACTGACCAGCTTTCAAGCGCTTAGCTGTAACATAGCGCGCTGAGAAATGGGTTCCTGATACACCTGTTGCCGGTGAGCGTTCAAATCCATTATCCTCTTGCAAGCCACCATTTTCTGCTTGTGAAAGAGTCTTAGCTGCAACTGGATATCCAGAAAGAGATTCATTCGGATAGTAATAGGCAAGCCAACTACCAAATGGTACTAGATCTGAGAATACAGCTGCTTGTCCACCATCTTGATAATATTGCGTATGAATACTGTGAGAACCTGCTGCTACGTTTGGTAATAAAGCACGATTCGTTTCACCGGCAGCTAACGACCAACGATTAATAACTAAATTATTATCAACCGAAACCTTTACGCCATCATCTGCAAACGACTGAACAAAATAATCTCCTCCAGACAGTTGCTTATTCTGAACAAAATCACCTTGGAACTGTTGAGAAGGAAAACCAGCAGGAGCTCCATATCCCCAGTTATAATGAACTTCACCGTTTGGATCGAGCTGAGTATAGGCGGTTTGCGAAGATAGTATATTCGCATCAACCCAGCCTAAAATACGATCGCCTTGCTTAATTTTATTCCAAGTGGTAGAACCTTTTGTTGCACTTTGTACAACTTGTATCATTTGAAATTTGTAATCATTTGTAGGCGCTACGAATTTCGCTCCATATTCTCCATACGGTAAGCTCCATATACCATCACCATTTGTCGACGGCTTAATAACTGCCGACCGATTCTCATCTTTAATATTAGTTAAATCTGTAAGGGACTTTCCAGCATCAAGCCATCCTATTATCTTACCGTTCTTTGCTACTTGATTCCAATTAACGTTTCCAATTGTTGCAGTTTTTATAACTTGAAGTGTTTGATAAGCATAATCATTTGTACTTTGTACATATTGTGCACCAGCAATGCCGTACGGTACTGTCCATATGCCATTGCCATTCGTACTTCCGATAACAACCGAAAAGTTTGCCGGCTTTACTACACCTGCGTTGTCTAATGCATTACTGCTAATCCAGCCAATAGCTTGGCCATTTAGACTAAACTTATACCATTGTGTACCTTGATATGTAGCACTCTCGATTAACTGCAAATCTCGTAAAGCATATTGATTGGTCGATCCTAAATAGTTTGCACCTGGAAGGCCATACGGCATGCTCCATATACCATTGTCATTTGTCGCCCCCATAACAGCCGCCTGATTTATGGCTTGTATATTTGTTAAGCCACTTAACGCACGACCATCGAGCCATCCAATGACTTGATTATTCATGCTAAATTGATACCATGTGACATTTCCAATCGTTAATTTCTGAAGCAACTTTATGTCTTTTCCTACATAATTATTAGTGGAACCGACATAGCTCGCACCATTTACACCATATGGACTAGACCAAACCCCATTCCCTGCTGTATAGACGATTAACTGATTCTGATTAACATTCGTTGCAGCATTTAAGACTTTACTGTCAAGGTATCCTCCATCTTTTCCATTTACCTGTACATGATACCAAAGTACATTTCCAACCTGCACACTACCAACAACATGAACCATCATACCATTATATTTAGTAACGTCTCCAAGGTAACTAGCACCTTGTAAGCCATATGGTACTGACCATATGCCATTACCATTCATGTTAGCTTTCATCAAGCCATCGAAATTTACCGCTTGTTCATTTGTAACTGTACTAGCTGCTAAAGCAGTGTTCGTATTTCCAACGATTACTGTCTGGGCACCACAAACCGTAATTGCGGTACATACAGATAGCCAAAACTTTTTCACTTCTAGACACCCTCTCCTTAAATTGTAATAATCTTGTAGCTGGAAGAGGTCTATTTTCATGTAATCTTTTAATATATATTTTAATAAATAAGATCCCTAACATTCATGTCCCTCTCTACTACCCTTACATATTACTATTTTTATAGAATTTTTCATATAGTTTTTTCGACAAATTTCCCGTATTTTTTTAGAATACATAACATTCAATAACCTTTTTATGGAAGTGTTTGTTTATATTCAATAAAAATAAACGACGCCTTCTAGCATATAACAATTTGCTATTCTGATATAATTTTCGATTCTTTTTTGTTTATATTTTTAAAATAGTATCATTTTTCTATTTTCATATATTATGTACTTGCACTTTCTTTAGGGAATATTTATTAATGAATTTTATCCCGCTATTTATAGATTGTAGCCCTCAATACTTTTAGAAGACTACTACTAAAAATCTCTAAAATCACTAATAAATTCGCTAATAAAGAAATCTATCACATTATATATCGCGACATCATTATATTCAATAATAATATAAATTATAACTTAAGTAGATTCAAAATGAGTACATGAAACCAAGTATTACAATCATTCTCTCCTCCCCTTATATAACATTCGAATCAACTAATCCTTTTGTGGGGGTAGTTTTTTAAAGTTCATTCAATAAATTCGGAAAAACTTTGAAATATATCACAAAAATATCTATATAATACATTCCTTATGTATCTCTTCGCTTCTTTCTATCCTGTTGTACTCACGTTAAATAGAGTAGAAAATAAATTTGACTACCTCTATAAACATTTTCATTATTTTATTACTTGAATAACAAAAATAATTAGATTATAATCTAATTAGATAAAAATCAAAGTAGGTGATTTCTAAATGCAATTAAACAAAATTGTTGAATTTCATAAAGCGTTAGGTGATCTTACACGTGTTCGCATTATTGCCTTGCTCCAGCAAGGTCATTTGAGCGGACAAGAGATTGCTGGAAAGTTAGGACTTAAACCCCCAACAATTACCCACCATATGACAAAACTCCGAGAGGTTGGACTTATAAAAGAACGCCGTGATAAAAATACGATTTATTTTTCTCTTAATACAAAAATATTAGAGACGAGCGCTAAAGCTATTTTTACTGTAGGTACAGGAGGCGATTCAAATATGGAAATGTCGGTTACTGAAAAAGAACGGTCAGCTATTATCAATAATTTCTTCACAAAAGATGGAAAACTAAAAACCTATCCTGCACAGCGAAAGAAAAAGCTTGTCATACTTGCACATATGGTTAAAGGATTAGAATTCGGAAAAGTTTACCCGGAAAAGGAAATCAATGAATATTTAAAGCAATTTTATGAAGATTACGCAACATTAAGACGCGAACTCATTATGTGCCAATATATGTACCGAGAAAATAATCAATATGAATTAAACCCCATTGAGTTATGGTGGTTAAAATAAAGTGAAACTTCCCTCATCGGAAGCTTACTGCCTGTTAATACGGGATAAAGGGCGTTACTTGGCGCCCTTATTTTTTTAACCAACTAATTAGATGATTATAAAATTAGATACTTATAAAACGAGGAGAATATCTATGAATATTTCATTTGTAAATGAAGAAAAACAATATCGGAAGTTATTTCTAGCTGGCGTTGTGAATGGTATTGGGGATCGTTTTAGTTCCGTAGCTGTGCTAGCGATGCTACTACATGTAACCGGTTCAGGGTTTGGCTTAATATTAAGCTTTTCTGTTGCAAATCGACTACGAAAAAATTTACTTGTTACAGGTTTAGTATGTTTATTGCTCGAGGGGATATTTCAACTGTTATTAAGTCAAACACATTTAGTAGTTTTTGCATTGCTTATGTTTTGCGGGGTCGCATTTATGTCCGGGATTGGTAACGCTTGCTTTGATACCATTCTTATGAAGGAAATTCCTGAAAAACACCAAGGAACTATGTTTGGAATATCGGCAATGATTACAAATACTGTATTAGGAATATCTATGTTTATTTCTGGAGCGGTGCTACACTACCTTACACCACGTGCTTTAGGTGTAATTGGGGGAATTGCCTATATTCTTATTGCCATTTCTCTAATTGTAATTATTTCAACGAAAACATGTCGAAAAAGAGGTACCAATTAAGAGGTACCTCTTTTCTTATGAAGACTTTCTCCTATGTCTTCAATTAACTAAAACTATTACAAGTTATAACTAGGTTCCTCCTTTTCTGTACTTACCTTAGTCATGCTTATGCTTATGTTTATCTTTTTTACCTTTATCTTTTTTATCTTTATCTCCACTATGATCTGTGTCTTCATTTCTATTGGCTTTACTGTTGTCCTGTTCCAGATTTTGAGCTTCTGGTAAAACAGCTGCGGATGGAGCCGCCACTGGTGGAACACTGTCAGGACTAATCCCATTAATGTACAGTTCATTATTCATTTGGTATACGCTGCTCGGCTGTTGGAACCTAGATGTGTCTGTTCCAAACTCTTGAAACATTGCTTTAAAAATAAGGTGTGAGATTTTTGTTGTATCTCCAAGCATATAATTGCCTGGACCATTCTTCGCATAGCCAGTCCAAACAACCATCATGTATTGTGGTGTATAACCGGCAAACCAACTATCATTGGTCGCTTTAGATGGATAGTCGAACTCACTGAGTGTCTTTTCGTCAAAGTTTGTTGTTCCCGTTTTTCCTGCAATATCAAGACCTTGTGCATTAGCTGCTGTACCTGTTCCGTTAGAGGCATTCACTACACCACGAAGCATATCGGTAATCATATAAGCCGTATAGTCATGCATAACACGTTTACCCTTCGACTTAAAGCTTGTTTCTTTGCCGTCTGGGAAAACAACTTTTGTAACAAAATGCGGTTTTGTATACACACCATCGTTTGCAAAGGTACCATATGCTCCTGCCATCTCAATAGGAGACACAAGGTTACTTCCAATTGCGTAAGACTCATAAACCTGATTATTGGGAAACGGAATCCCAAGTGATTGCGCAAACTCTTTTGCTTTATTCAAACCAACTTTTTGTAATGTTTTCAAAGCTGGAATATTACGTGACTCTACTAGAGCATTTCGCATAGACATAGGACCTTTATAATCCGTATATGCGTTTCGAATAGGTTTTCCATTTGAGTAATGATACGGTTCGTCCACAAGTTGGTGGTACGTTGACCATTTTAAATTTTCAATCGCCGGGCCATAATCAAAGATTGGTTTAAATGTCGAACCTGGCTGGCGGTTTATATCAATAGCAAAATTATTTCCTCGGAATGTTGCTTTGTATTCATTACGGCCACTTCCAATCGCACGTACTTCACCCGTTTTCGAATCCATAAATGTGAAAGCTGCTTGGAAACGGTCATTCGGGTAACTCACAATATCTTGCGTATTCATAATTTTATCGGCATACTGCTGCGCTTTCGGGTCGAGTGTCATATAAATTTGAAGACCATCCGTACCGATATTGACATCTTTTAACTCGTCTTCAACTTCTTTTGTTGCAGCATCTAAAAACGCTTCATAAGGCATACCTTCTTGATTGGTTTTTGGAACAATTCCTTTCGTTACCGGAACTTTCATCGCATCCTGCATTTGCTGCTTCGTGATATAACCTTGTCTCTGCATAGAAGTTAAGACAAGGTTACGGCGCTTTGTCGCTGCTTCTTCGTTTTCAGGTTTGGACGGATCGTAGTTATTTGGACTTTGCGGTAGTCCTGCCAACATAGCAGCCTGCGGAAGTGTCAATTTTTTCAAATCATTCGCTTCGATACCGTAATAATTTTTGACTGCAGTAGCAACGCCATAAGAGCGGTTTCCAAGGTTAATTTTATTCAAATATATTGTCAAAATATCGTGTTTAGAGTATTTTCCTTCCAATTTATATGCCAAGTACCACTCCTGTATTTTTCTTTCTACTGTTTTTTTAGGAGACAAAAATGAGTTTTTAATAACTTGTTGTGTAATGGTACTTCCGCCCTGAGAACCGAAGTTCCCAGTCAAATTTTCGAGAATTGCTTTGCCGGTTCGTTTTATGTCTATACCATGGTGTTCATAAAAATGAGAGTCTTCTGTTGCAATAAATGCCTCTTCCAACACTTTTGGAACTTGATCATATGTGATTTTTGTTCGTTTTTCCTTTCCATATTCATAAATGAACTTTCCGTCTTTATCATAAAATTTCGTGGATAGCGGATCCACCAATTTTGAGGCCTCTATTTTGGGAGCATCTTTAATAATGTAAAAGAAAATAGCAACTCCTACTACTACTAAACTGAGGCCAATCAGCAAACAAGCAAGTAAGATTTTTTTCAACATTGATCCTTTTTCAGAGGACTTTCCACTTCCGTTTTGTTTTTTCTTTGTTTGTTTTCGTTCTTCACGAGAACGATACATTTCTGACATTTTGTTCTCCCCTACGTTTGTTTAGTTTACTTACTACCTACTAAATTATGAATATTATATTTGGCCTAGCACTTTCTCCTCTATAACACGTACATAACGTACTAAACAGGAATGTATAATTGAATCTCCCTCATCACTTTTTGCAACAAAGAACTTGTCACTTTCCACCTTTTTTAAGACTTCTTGTACAACCTCTTCCTTTTTAACACCTAATCCTTTTATTATTTTTTCTTTTTTAATATCATTATCCAAAGTGTAGCAAACAGTAAATTCCTTCAAATTGAATCTCCCTTTCTAGTACATTTTCCATTGTTTTTAATAAAAGTGAGCTTCTATTTTTACAGACCCGTATAGGTGTAAAGTTTATATACTATATGAATCCATTTTGATTTTCCGACATATAGATTGCGGCTATGCAGAAAAAAAGGAGCTTCCACTTGCTTTCTCTCTTTGTTTAAACTTCGCATGTGGTAGGAAAAGGCCCTGACCGCTTTATGCATGGCCAGATGCTCTCGCCCACCTAAAAAAGATGGTTTTATGTCGTTTTTTAATTTGGATTTATATACATACGCACTTAATTATCGCTCCATTTAGCTTTTCATAGACCTCACATAAGAAATAAACTCTCTTATCGCTTCTTTCCATCTATACTTATTTCGTAAGGAGCCTTATTTTTTAGGGGGTCATAAGAGTTTTTTCAGAAAAAACTCTTATAAAACCCCAAATAATATAGTTTATCTCCTAGATAAAAAGACGCTGGATATATATTGAGGCTGCCAAAAAAAGCACCTACTTTTAGTGAATAACCAAGATTTTATCTGTATATAGAAAATGAAAAGCAGATAATCACCTAATATAGTAGGCAGTTATCTGCTTTTTTCTTTTAATAGACTTTTTCAGTGTCCTCTATATATGAAAAAACTTTACAAACAAATGGGAAGGGAGCATGTTCTTCAATAAAACAAGCTCTTTGTTCCATACTTAGACATAACATGTAAAAAGCAAATCCCACTACTATGAAGGAGCAAGATGAATGATTATGATAAACCCTCACTTTAACAATACCAGGCAGTTCGGTGCTGCTATCACATATAGTGCTGGCCAACAAACACTTCATGCCATTCACCACGTGATGGCAACAGACCCTTTCTTTTTCCATATCGTACATCATTACGTTGTACCTCATCATATGATACCTCATGTCACTTATCCAACTGACATTTCAACAATTCCATTTGGTTCCACATACTATTTCTAAGATTAGCCTTTTACTTTCCTTTTCTTTATATAAATGAAACATCGCATACAATACTCCATTAGCGGAGCTTCATCCTAACTTAAAATTATATTTTTTATGCTCAATACTTTGCTATTAATGATGGTTTTACATCTACAAAGGTCTCTCATAGAAAAATCATTTCGTTTAGCTAACCACTTTACAAAAATACCCGTAAAGGTTAACCTTTACGGGTATTTTAATTATAGTTCTATACTTAAATATATGCTGTGTATAGTACTTATATTGAAAGTCTTTTTATATTACTTATCGATATGACAAGGCGGTGTTGATGTTGATTTTGTCTCCTTTGTTTTATTGTGGTCTATATACAGATATACACCAAGCATTAATAAAACACTCGCTACTGTGTATGTAAAGGTTTTCTTTTTCATACCATTCTCCTTACTTTATCAATCATGTAACCTACATTAACCAAACCACTTTTTCAAAGTTGGCACTCTCTTTATTACCAACCAATCAAAAGTCAAAGCCACAAGCAACGAAATGCCTACTAGCGGGAACAAAATCCCCAGCATGATAATAAGTATTACTGCTCCTTTCATTAATTTAAAGTTCTTTGGTAAAGAAGGTGCACCTAACGTACCAGATGGCTTACGTTTCCACCACATCATACAGCCTGTTACAGCAGTTCCGATTAATACAAGACAAATTACAAGATCTAATAGCTGATTAACTAACCCGAAATAACGCCCTTCATGCAGCGCAATCCCAATAGAAATTGCTTTAGCCAATATCCCATAATCTTCAAATCGCAAATTCGCTAATACCTTTCCGCTGTACTGATCAATATGCAGCGTTGCTTCCCCTTTTGGATTGTTAGGTTTAACGGATAATGTGTACACACCTTTTTCTCCTTTAGGGAATGTAATTGTGTATCCATCTTCTAATTGATTTTTTTCTGCTATTTTCATAATGTCTGCCACCATAAGAGGAGCTGTTTTATTTTCCTCAGATTCTGGAACTGGTAACTTTTCTGCTGCCCAAGGAACATCTGCTACCGCTTTAGATGGAACAGTAGACTGTGGCAAATTACCATCCCATAGTCCTGTTGGGTATCCTATTTTTGTAGCCGTTGCGATTTTATTAATATAATCTCCCCATAATCCAGACCAAGGAAGTCCTGTCAGTATAAATAGAGAAATGAACAGTGAAAACCAAAATGCTGGAACAGAGTGTAAATCTCTTAGCATTGTCCTCTTTCCTTTAGAAAACCTTGGAATCAATGTACCAAATATTGATTTTTTATTGCGCGGCCACCATAAATATAAGCCGGTAATCAGCAAAATCATGGCCCAGCAAGCAGCCATCTCGACAATCCGATCTCCCGCCTTGCCAATCATAAGCTCACCATGCATCCTTTCTACCTGGCTCATGAATTTCTCTTCTTTCTTTAAATCTCCTAAAATCTTGCCATCATGTGGGTTTACAAATACCGTCATTGGAACGTCCTTATCTACAATTCCTACTTCTGCTGAACGATCTGATACAAAGGATGGCTTGTACTTTGTAATAGAAGCATCCGGATACACTTTTTTCACTGCTTCTATTTGTTCTTCAGCAGTTAAGTTTTCTTTTGCAACTTGCACATAGAAATAATCTTTATATATAATATTTTCAATTTGCGGTTTAAATAAATAGATTATACCTGTGATTGCTAATAAGATTACAAAAGGTGCAAAAATAATACCGGCATAAAAATGCCAGCGCCATACAGCTCGATATAAAAATTGTACTTTTGAACTGTCTACCTGAGCTTCATGTCCTTCAGTAGAATGATTTACTGTTTGTTGTTTTGCAAACATATTTCATTTTCCTCCTAAATGATACTTATCCTTCCTATCTTTATAGAAACTTATAAGACTATAATTTCGATTATTAATATATCGGATATATGTGAACATTTTGTGAGAATTTTTCAAACTTATTTGTAATTCTTTTATGAAACTTCCATTTTATATATTTTATTATTTGCAAAAAACGATTGCTCTTTTCAAGCAATCGCCTTTCCTTTTACTATCTTTTTGGCAATACCAGACCTTTATACAAAAGTACTGTTGTCCAGTAATATGCAGAATAAATAAGAACAAATAAACCAATCGGCATCCAAATTTTCACATACGGATCAAGCAAAATGAATGAAAATAGATTCATGCCAACTAATACATGAGCAATTCCAACAATCCCAGGAAATAAGAAGATGAAGAATACTTCTTTATATATGCTGCGAGAAAGCACTCCTTTTCGAACACCAATTTTCCGAAGCATGGCATAGCGGCGTTTATCTCTAGATGCTCCCGTTAAAATTTTAAACATAAGTGAACTAGCCATCATCGCAAGAAAAGAAGCGCCTAGGAAAAATCCCATAAACATTGTGCCGCTCATAAAAGTATACATATACTGATACGTCGTCATTTTCGTTTGCATTGGTACTTCTTCCCCGATATTTTTTTGTGCAACTTCTTTTTGTCGTTGATCTATTTTTGTAAGAATCGGTTTATATTTTTGCAGATCATCAACACGAACTAAAAGGAGTAAATGCGTTTTCCCTTGTACTTTTTCATAATTTTCTCTGTCAGCAATACGGAGCGGCTTTCCTCCAAATTGATTGTAGCTAATTTGAAATTCATGAATGAGTGCATCTTCCCATTGCTGAGGCATGCTTGGATATTTCCTTGTTGCTGGGTTCTCGAGAGAGGTGTATATAGATTCAGAAAGTGTCTCACTTACGCGAACACGAATTGGCTCTTTACTTTTCTTCGCACTTCTGTGATCCGAGATAAGCGGTGGATGATCAAGTAAATCGTCACGCAAAAAGTAAACCGCTTCCTCATTTTCTTTATATGAATACTTCTTTTCTTCTAAAATGTTCATTTGCTTTAATTCTTTAATTTCTTCGGCATTTGGATCATGAATCGTTGCATCATACACTCGTGAAAATTCCGTTGTCATTCCAACATTTTTTTGAAACGCCATCCCAGCTGTCATCGCACCAGCACCTAGTGCAATTAACATAGAAACTGTTCCTAACACTCTCGATAAACTATTAATTCGAAAACGTAGCTGTGCAAGTGTAAAACTATTAAGTCCGGCTTCATTTCTTTTTCTATTTCTTTTTAACATCGTAACAAATAAAGGCAATAATGAACCAAATATAAAATAAGTTCCAATTGTCGTACAAATCGTTGCAACTATAAGTCCCATTTCCTTTAATTCATTCACATGAATGATCGAGTAATATCCAGTGCCTAGCATCAAAATTCCAAGCACTGTAAAAACCGTAATACGCAATTTACTTTTTTCTACCTCATCTTGCGTTTCACCTTCTCGTATAAGCTCCAATTCTGTTTTGCGCAAAAGACGAATGCTATTAATCAGCCCTGTCACTACAAAAAGAACAAAGAAGAAAAGTAACGTTGCAATTAAAGCGGGAAAATAAAACACCTCGTATCCCTTCGCTGATACACCCATACCTTTTATAAGAATCTTCCCTATTGCACTTGCTAATCCAATTCCTACTGCATTTCCAATTATTAAAGCAATCATTCCAAGCCCTAATGTTTCAATAAAAAGCAGCTGTGCAACCTTTTTCTTTTTCGCACCAAGCATCATATACATTCCTAATTCTTTTCGGCGCAGTGTAAGCAAAAAGGAATTTGCATAAAGAATGTAAAATAAGGTTATAAACGAAAGTAATACAGAACCAATCCCGAAGACAATCCGAATGCTGCTAATGATACTATTTTCTTTCGTAAATTCAGTATTTAAAGCCATCGTTTGAAACATATAAAAAATACTTATACTAACGATAAGACCAATTAACAAAACAAGATAATCTTTCATCATCTTTTGTATACTATGTATCGATAATTTCAGTAACATGTCCTCATCTCCTTATATCGCTTCCTTAGAAGAACTCATTTTTCCAAGCACATTTAAAATATCTTGATAAAATGCTGCTCTACTTCCATTGCGGTTAATTTCCTTATAAAGCAATCCGTCTTGGATAAATAAAATGCGTTCACAATAACTTGCACTAAACACATCATGCGTTACCATCATAATGCTAACTTGATGATTTTCATGTAAATCATGCATCGCTTCTAATAAACTTTTCGCATTTTTACTATCAAGTGCTCCTGTTGGTTCATCCGCAAGAATAATTGCTGGATTATGTACGAGTGCACGAGCTGCTGCTGTACGTTGCTTTTGACCACCAGAAACTGCAGTTGGATATTTCTCTAAAATTGCTTCTATCTCAAGTTTTCTCGCTACCTCTTGTACTTTTCCTTCAATATCTTTTAAAGGCACTCCTTGCAGTGACAACGGCAACGCAATATTTTCATAAATTGAAAGATTTTCAAGAAGATTAAAATCTTGAAAAATAAATCCTAACTTTTGCGCTCTGAAATCAGATAATGCATTTCCTTTCATATTTGCAATGTCTGTTCCTGCAATTTTCACCGTACCACTAGTCGCTTGATCAAGTGTCGAAATCACATTCAACAACGTCGTTTTCCCCGATCCCGATGGACCCATTATCCCAACAAACTCGCCTTCTTTTACCGATAACGTTATTCCTTTTAATACCCTTGAGTGATTTTCCTTTTTCTTTCCATATACTTTTTCTAATTGATTTACTTCTACTACAGTACTTTTCATAACTTCATCCCCTATCTCTCAGTATTTATTAGTATCTTCTCAGAAATTTTTAAGTTTCTTGTAGGTAAATTCTTAAGAATTCTTAAGATTCACGTTATAAATACAAATAAAAAATGAGCTTGGCATTATACCAAACTCATTTTTTATTATGCAATATTCTCTTTTTGTTCTATCTCATAATCAATCTCGAGAAACTTCACACCAAACAGCCACATTTGATGATGTGCTATTAACGTTGCTGTAGCCTTCTCTCTTATCGTAAATGTTTCTTCGAGCGGCAAGCGCATTGTAAAGAAACGGTTATGTAAATATATCCCCTCATCCCCTCTTGCATTATTCCTTAATCGACTCGTAATGATAAGATTATTTTTATCATTACGCAATTTTAATATCCCCGTCATATTTGCATACGGTAATGGCAATGCAATATTCATGTATATTTCATCGTTATATTCATGCTGAGAGTAGAGCGCGACAAAGATTGTTTCATTCAGTTCATTTTTCCGAACCCACGCTCTAACGTCATTTCTACCATCTTTTTCATCTTTTATAGCAAGAATCGTTCCTTCCATCCTCTCTAAGCGATTTCCCATCCCTAAATGAATTTGTTGTACACGTCGGCTTATTTTTTCATATAGAAAAGCAAATGGCCAAAACCAACGTGACCAGTGAATAGTTGCTTTTAATTCATATTTTTTCGTGTTCTCATAAAAATCAATAATACATGGCGATACATTCTCTGTATTAAACTGTTTACTATCAAAATCTATCACTTTATTTATAAGACCTTTATATTCCTTCTCCTCTATTAAGCTATTTTCTAATAAAACATTTTCTCCTATTTTCATCTTACCTTTTATACGACTCATCGGTTTTCCATAACGAATATATGTCGGTGCAGCTTTTTCAATCATCCAGCCAATACAACCAGGTAATGCTACGCCCACTCCATTCACAACTCCATGAATCCACACCATTTGGGCAATCGTAATCGTCATGACTTGCTTAAAGTTTCCATATGAATAGAAAAGTGAGAAAAGAATAGTTACCATAAGTGTACTAGACGAGATGATAAGAAGAACCTTCGCACTCTTAGAAGTGAACTTTGTTTTCCATACAAAAATCCCGTAAATATACAGGGAAATAAGATAGAGTAACACTGCAAAAAATTCAAACGTTCTTGAATACGTAATCCCAATTGCAACTGTCATTGGTGAAATAATTATAATGAACAAAGCGGTTGTATATAACTTACTTTTCTTTTGTTGTTTTCTTCCTAATAAACCTGCAAACAAAGGAAGTAGAAAAGCAGAGTAATGAAAATGAGCC
Organism: Bacillus multifaciens; assembly: GCF_030756675.1. Classification (GTDB taxonomy): domain Bacteria; phylum Bacillota; class Bacilli; order Bacillales; family Bacillaceae_G; genus Bacillus_A; species Bacillus_A multifaciens. The sequence continues at coordinate 46,505 of NZ_JAVBXD010000019.1, read as the reverse complement.
GCTGTGAGTAAAACAATATCTGAACTAAACTGCATAATTGGTATATTTGCTACAGAGGCAAGGAACCAAAATCCACCTAAAAATAAATATATAAATCCACTATCAATCGCAGTTTCTTCTAATGGTTTCCATCCTCTTTCTAATAGTCGGCATACTCCAAACAGCGCGACAATACCAGTATATATAAACCAAATTATCGCAAATAGAAAATAGTCTGTTACAAAAGCAAGCATTGCACTTATTGCTGCAACCGGATAAAAAAATACTGCAAGCTTATAACAAAATAGTTCGTCTCCATTTCTTTTTTTCTTATCTACAATAGAAAACGCCATTGGGATAAATATAAGAATAGACAATAATATAATCGATTCAACAGGGTGTAATTTGGGCCATTCTAATATAAGAAAAATGACATAGCACATGAAGCCAATCATTATATTTCGCATAGATTTGTATCCCTTTCTGTAAACGTCCCCTTATAGGAGAAAAGTGGTCCTAATAATGGATTTTGTACTTGTACATGTATCCGATAACACTCTAATTCATCATCATAACTTTCTATAATCTTTGCCTGTCCATATAAAAACTTTGGCAATGGAATCTTCACCCCACATAAGTAGAACCATTGTTTTTTAGATAAAATATGCATCGCTCCTTTTGGATCAACATGAAACGCAAGCGTCGATACAAGCAAATGTGGCTCACCAAAATAATCGACAATTTCATTTTGTTTATCATTTAAATACATAACAGCATGAAAATAACGCTTTTTTTCACCGAACAAAAACATTCGATTCCATCTTACAAATATCTCTCCTTTCCTGTCTTTCTCTGCTTTATTTTGGATAATAAATGGTACTTCTGTCCCTCTTTCTGAAAAGAACATCCGGAATTTCGCTGCTACTTTTAAAAACATTCTTACAGCAGCAGAACCTTCTGTAATTTCATCCATTTTCCCTTCTCCTGTAAAACCAAGTTCTTCTGTAATCGCATACCGTTTTTGTAATTTTGGATGTAACCGATGATAGGATTCTCCTAATAATGTTTCGTAAATGGAAGGCATTTTTCTACTCCTTTCTACTTCTCTTACAATTCCTCGCTTGCGGTAAGTCATTACTATTCATATAACCAATTATTGAGAATCCAATTAATATGATGTTTAACGTAATCGGATTAAAAGGTTGTATAAAACTAGCGATATTTGTAAATCCCGCCGCAACTGTCAATATTATTATTATGAAAGCATGAAGAAAAAATAATTTCTGTTTTTGGAAAGGTAACAACCAGATCACCCCAAACACAATTTCCAAAAATCCAACCATTTTAATCATTGCAGTAGCATAATTCTCTGAGCCAATAAGTTTAGAAAGCATCTGCACCTCCTCTGGATGAGTATATATAATTTTCGGAATAAGACCTTGATAGATCCACACAAAAGATAGCAAAAAGCAAATGAGGTAATATGTAATAGCTCTTTTTAATAATAAACGCGGATGAAATCCTTTTTCTAACCACAATTTCAAGGCATCAAAACTCCAAGCTGTTGCCCACCCTAATAACGGTCGAAATATATATGAATCTATAAATCTTCCTATACCTCCAAACCTCGTTTCATAATCATACTGCGTTTCAAAGCGAATCTTATTCTCATTCGGTGTATACTTCCAATAGCCTCTCCCTACTGAAATTAACGAAAGCTTACTATCTGTCCAAAATTTCAGTGACGAAATGCGTTCCCCGCCTTCTTTTTGTAATTCTCCTATTGATTCTCCTTCTCCAGCAATTTCAAGTCCGAAACCAATTTTTGTTTTATATAAAAAACGCTGTGGTTCTCCTTCGTTCTTCTCTAAATACGATATTTCTGTAAACCGTGTATCCCATTCGGTATGTATCTTTGGATCTTGTGTATATTTCCAAAGTTCATCCATTGTAGTTTCTATTGCTGTTTTTACATAAATAGGATTTTGTTTTTTCATTCTCACCCCTCCACTCCAATTACGTGTAAAATATTGTTAGAACTACTTCTTTTAACCACATTTTATACCATTTTTATTTTTTTCTATATTAGTTTAAATTTTCGAAATAATTATAACCTACTTGATTTCTCCCAACATTTTGATTACTATGAAACAAATGTTACAAACAACTTCATACAACCAATTACTCTCGCCTAACGACGTGAGATAGAGGTCGCAACTTTTATGAGTATTCTATAGGAGACACAGAGATTGTCAGTGAATATAGATGAAAGGAAAAGTTGCCGAAATGTACATGTGTCTCTGAACATATACATTGGGGCTGATTTCGAATAGAAACAGAACTGTCATATATACAGCGGTGTATATATGAAGAGCTATCTACAAAAAAGAGAGATCATGTTTTTATGATCATCTTCTTTTTTGGCGGTTTTTTTATTAGCTCCGTTTTCTGTTTCCTTTTTTCCTGTAACAGCACCATCCTCGCCTATTTGAGATGGTGTTTTTTATTTACTTTTTACAGGAGTAAAAGGGATCTATATTCCCCATCTTATGTTTAACAACATTTTCCCCTAATTTATTTATCAACATTAACTTGAAAGAGGGCATTTATCATGAAAATTATTGTTCAAAAATTTGGAGGGACATCAGTCGGAAATATCGAACGGATTCAACATGTTGCCGATTTAATCATTGAAGAATATGAAAGAGGACACGGAATTGTAGCGGTCGTTTCTGCAATGGGACATAGTACAGATGAGCTAGTATCTTTAGCTTCTAGTATTACAAATCAACCTAGTAAACGTGAAATGGACATGTTACTTACAACAGGTGAGCAAATTACAATTTCTTTATTAACAATGGCTTTACAAACGAAAGGGTATGAGGCAATTTCACTCACAGGCTGGCAAGCTGGTATTACAACAGAATCCGTACACGGCAATGCAAGAATTACCGACATAAATACAGAGCGTATTCAATCCTATGTACAAAAAGGAACAATCGTCGTTGTAGCCGGTTTCCAAGGATTAAGCAGAGAACAAGAAATCACAACACTTGGCCGCGGTGGTTCTGATACAACTGCAGTTGCATTAGCTGCAGCATTACAAGCAAAAAAATGTGATATTTATACTGATGTAACAGGTGTTTACACAACTGATCCTCGCGTTGTAAACGACGCTTACAAGTTAGATGAAATTTCCTATGATGAAATGTTAGAACTTGCTAATCTTGGTGCTGGCGTACTTCACCCAAGAGCAGTCGAATTCGCAAAAAATCATAACGTGATGTTAGAAGTTCGCTCAAGTATGGTACAAGAAAATGGAACAATTGTAAGAGGAGAGTGCGCCATGGAACAACAATCAATCGTAAAAGGCATTGCATTTGAAGATAATATTACACGTGTAACAATGAAAGGCTTACAACCAGGAAAACTTTCCGCAGTCTTCTCTACATTAGCAAGTGCTCATATTAATGTAGATATTATCATTCAAAGTATTACAAATGAAGGAACTGTACATTTATCCTTTTCTATCCATTCAAATGACTTAAAAGAAACATTAGTGGTTTTAGAAGAAAATCGTGAATCTATGCAATATGAATCTGTAGAGTATGAAAACCATTTAGCAAAAGTATCAATCGTTGGATCGGGTATGGTATCTAATCCAGGTGTCGCTGCGAAAATGTTCTCTACATTACAAGAAGAAGATATTCACATTAAAATGGTAAGTACATCGGAAATTAAAGTATCTGTCGTAATCGACCGCCTTCATTTAGTAAAAGGTGTTGAAGCACTTCATGAATCATTTATGGCAAAAATCGAACCTTTTTTATCAGTAAACTAAAAAACGAGGAACCCATCTCGGAAAAGCAGATACTTTTCGGAGATAGGTTCCTTCTTACTTATCCAACGATATATCGGCGGAAATGATGCATTTATCGGCGATTCGACACAAAAATGATCTAGCCGCTGCAGCTGTCTTTTAGAACAAGTGAATGTTTTGCTTTTTGCACTCTTCACGCATCTCATCTGGCCACACTGAAGACTGCACTTCACCGATATGTGCTTTACGTAAAAAGTACATACACATTCTTGATTGCCCAATGCCGCCGCCAAGTGTTAACGGCAGTACATCTTCTAAAATTCCTTTATGGAAATCGTACTCACGTTTGAAATCTTCTCCTGCTATTGTTAATTGTTCATCAAGAGATTTGCTGTCAACGCGAATACCCATCGATGATAATTCAAATGAAGATTGCAATACTGGATGCCAGAATAAAATATCTCCGTTCAATTTCCAATCATCATAGTCACTTGCACGCCCATCATGTTTTTCACCAGAACGCAACTCTCCGCCAATTCCGCTAATAAAAACGGCACCGTGTTCTTTTGCAATTGCATGTTCACGATCTTTTGGCGTTAATTCTGGATATTTATCCTCAAGCTCTTGTGATGTGATAAATACGATATCTTCCGGTAAATATTTGCCAAGAAACGGGTATTTTTCAAACAAATAGCCTTCTAAATCTTTGAATATTCCGTAAATTACTTGTACTGTTTCTTGTAAATAATCTACTGTACGCCATTCTTTTTGAATCATTTTCTCCCAATCCCATTGATCAACGTAAATGGAATGCGTTGCATCTAATTCTTCATCACGGCGAATTGCGTTCATGTTTGTATATAAACCTTCACCAGCTTCATATCCATATTCGTGCAGCGCGAATCGTTTCCATTTCGCTAGTGAATGTACAATTTCTAACTCTTCTCCTGAATGCAGCATATCAAATTCAATTGGACGCTCCACACCGTTTAAATGATCGTTTAATCCTGATTTTTTCGTTACAAATAATGGTGCAGATACACGGAATAATCCAAGACGTTTTGATAATTGCTCTTCAAAAAATGTTTTAACTTCCTTAATTGCGATTTGTGTTTCTCTTACTGTCATTAATGTTTGGTACATGATGTTTTCCTCCTAAAATGTTTTGATGTAATGAGGGAAGAAACCATTAAAAAAAGCCCTTCTTTCCCAAAAAAACTGGGACGAAAGGCTTTGGTTCCGCGGTACCACCCAAATTAGCAACAGAGGTTGCTCACTTACCAGTACGGAGATTAGAGATAACTCGATACTGTTCTTCTTGTAACGGCGAAGTTCCCGGCTAAGTCTACTTTCCTAAAAAGGATTTCGGTTAGCGACTCCAGGAGGTTCTTCATAACAGGCTTCGTATCAGGCTCACACCATCCCTGACTCGCTTGGACTACGTCCTATTACTACTCTTCCTTTCACAGTCATTTTACTGTCACATCTCTGAAACATTTTATTAATGTTTATTCTATACAAAAAAAGAAGAAAGTCAACAAAAAGTTTTAAAATATTTTTCAATTCTTTATTTTGCGTATTTACAAAATAAAGTGTGTCACACTTCAACAAATTATACTGTCTTATTAGTACAGATAAAATGTAAGGAGGATCTTCATGGGGAATTTAACAAATAAAGCTCCTGAATGGTTATATGTATTTGTATTTTGCATTGCTGGGATCAGCGTCGTTTCTCAAGGATTCATCATGATTCCAATTGAAAGTCAACTTATATTCTATTTTCAAATTCCTAAAAATGTTTTCTATCTCTCAAGTAGCATTTTTTCAATTTTCTACGCCATTGGATTCTTAATTTTTGCTCCTCTTTCCAAACGCTTTGGAAAGAAAAATTTATTAGTTCTCGGACTATTCGCTTTGTCCTTTTGCACGCTGACTATTAGCTTTTGCAAAATATACAACTTATTTTTGTTCCTTAGAGCTTTGCAAGGATTAGTAGCAGCTACATTTACACCTTTAGCACTTGCATATGCATTCGAATTGTTTATTCCAAAACGTCAAGGCTATATTATCGGTATCTTAAGTACAGCCTTCACAATGTCTAGCATATTAGGACAAATACTCAGTAATTGGTTTATATCTCAATACGCTTTTCCTACTCTTTTTTATATTTTCGCTTTCATTCATCTTATATGTGGAGTAACTTTATATTTTATTCTGCCCACATCTACCAAAAGTGATCGTCCATTATCTATCGCATACTGGTTTGATATGTTTACATTATTTCGAAATCGCTACATTACAATTTGTCTTGTGATTACCTTTACGCAATTTCTTTCATTCGTTGCCATTTATAGTTCTTTGCATCACTTATTAACCCAAATGTATCACCTTACAAATCATGAAATTTTGCTATTTCAATGTCTTGGCATAATCGGAATGTCTATTTCTCCTTTTATGAATAATTTTATTACACATACTAGAGCCCCCAAAATGATTACATTCGGACTTATTATCATGTGCACAGGAGTACTTTTGTTTTTGAAATTGGATCGTATTTATTTTCTCGCAACCACTACAATCGTATTTGGGGCAGGTATTTCGATCGTATTACCTTCGATCATTTTTCATATTGGACGAATAAGCGAGGAAAGAAAAGGAGACGCAATGGCGCTTTATACATTTACTTTATTTTTAGGCTCAAGCATCGGTCCATATATCGGAACAAAGATGATATTTAAATATGTCGTGCTTATTATTTTCTCTGTCCTATTCTTGACTATCCTAATATCACTTTCTTTACGAAAGAAGCAAAGTTATTTCTACGAAAATATACAAGTTAATCAAAATGATTAACTTGTAACAATATAAATAAGAGCTGTTCTAAATGTCATGACATTTAGAACAGCTCTATATTTCAATCTTAATTTTAATATCTGGAGATACGTTTGAGCTTATCTGGATTTACGACATAAAAAATCTGCTCAATTTGATTGGTATCTTGCTTCCAAGCGAAACTGAAAACACCAACTACTTCTTCACCTTTTACTATGAGAACACCTGGTTGATTATTTACCAATACTGCTTGTGCTTTTTTCCCGGCAAAGAATTTCGTAGCAATAGCAGATAGCAAACTTAGAACACGTTTTTTACTAATAATTTGATTAATTGCTGTAGCGACGTTCCCTCCTCCATCTGCAATAAACGTTACATCGCTAGTAAGAATAGCTGAAATTTCTTGAACGTTGCCTTTCGATAAAGCTGAAATAAACTTATTAATCTGCTCTTGTTGAATTTTGTATGATATAGAATTTTCATCATAAGACATATTCATTTTCTTCTTCGCACGGCTAAACACTTTACGGCAATTCATCTCCGTGATATCGAGTAAGTCAGCTATTTCACTATGTTTTAAATCTAAAGCTTCTTTTAGAACATAAACCGCTCGCTCTACGGCCGAGAGCTTTTCCATAAGAACAACAAAAGTATAATATAGTTGATCATCTTGAATGATTTTCTCCGAAGGATCCCATTTCATGTCCTGTACAATCGGTTCTGGCAACCAAGTACCAACATAAGTTTCTCTTTTTTTTCGACTTGATTGTAATTCATTTATACAACGATTTACAACCATTCTACTTACATACGACTTTATATTGTTAATATCAGTTAAATGAACCTCGCTCATCTGTAGCTTTAAAAATGTATCTTGAACAATATCTTCAGCGTCACTTACCGATCCAAGCATTTTATATGCAATAGCAATAAAGTAAGATTTGTATGCTATATATAATTCATTTATGTCTAAATGATTTTCTTCCACCTTACCCTCCTCGAAGCTAACTCACCCAATTTTTAGCATGATATACAATCACAAATACCCTAAAAAGATTTTCTAGGGTATACCTATGTAAATTTCTCAAAAAGCATTTTTAAAAAATAACATTTATAACAAAAATATTAGCTATATGAATTCATTTTGATTTTCCGACATTATAGATTGCTGCTATGCAGAAAAAAAGGAGCTTCCACTCGCTTTCTCCCTTTGTTTTCACTTCGCATGTGGCAGGAAAAGGAACTGACCGCTTCTATGCATGGACAGATGCTCTCGCCCACCTATAAAAAGATGGTTTTATGTCGGTTTTTTAATTCGTATTTATATAGATAAATCTATTTTTTCTTACTGCGCGTGGTAGGAAAGGGGTCTAACCGTCCCAATACATGGCTAGACGCTCTCGCCCACCTAACAATTTGTATTTATAATTGATTCTACAAATGATTTTGAAACCCTTTAGACCAAGAAGAATGAATGGGCTCCCACCCATATTCTTTTCGGGCTTTTGTATTGGAAGCGCCGCGTTCCCCTCGATTACTACCAGTTTGAGAAGAAGGTTGAGGTGCACCGATTGCAGAAGCATAAACTGGTAACCAATCCTGTCCCTGTGCAGGATAATCATCGACAATGTTGACCGGACCAGATGGCCATTCTAGTGCGAGTAATGCAGCTCTAGCTGCATCGTCTACATGTAAAAAAGAAACGATACCATCCGTTGCGGCCATTTCTTGTCGTCGTACTTGTTCAGCGATCATTCCATCTGTTGCATACCAAGTTCCCGGGCCATAAAGCGTTCCGTAACGAAGTATAACAAACTCTGGCATTTGAGACACTTTTTCTTCTAACGCCATAATACCTTCTATCGTTGTTTTTCGCGGAAACGGAGCAGTAATATCTAACAGTTCTTCCTCTGTAGCTGGAACCTCTCCAGGTTCATACGCCCACGAAATACTTTGTGCAATGATTCGTCTAACTCCCGCTGATTTTGCAGCATCTACAAGATTTTCTGTCCCCTCAATTCGCATTTTTGCATTATCTACCGAGCTTCCCCCACTTAACGATGTAAGTTGATGAATCACTACATCTGGCTGACTGTTTTGCAATGCAGTGAATACAGCATCTCGATCAAATGCATCTGCCACCACTGGCTTTGCACCCATTTTTGTAATTGTACTTGCCTGCGGTTCATCACGAATCATCCCGAACACTTCGTGACCCTCTTGTACTAACAAAGGAATTAAAGAACGACCGATTACACTAGTTGCCCCGGCAAGAAAAATTTTCATTTCTATTCCTCCTATATATGTTTCAACTTTTTCATCTAGTTTTTCAGACTGCTATTTTGCTGTTCATATATAAGACAAATTGAGTTTATAAATCGTGACATAGATAGAAAAAAATTTACTGCAATAAAGAATCCTTTATGAATACACTAGATTTTACAACTTATTTACGATTGCTTCTACGATATTTTCAACCGTCATCTCCCCATCAATTACATAGTCAACATTAGGTTTCACACTTTTCTCCATCTCTAAGTATGCCTCTCTCCCAGCTTGCAAGTATACCTCACATTCGAAAAGAACCTCATCAATAGTATGTAAAGGATTACGAATAAATCTTCTCGCCATTGCTATATCTAATGGCGTATCAATATAAAATGAAATGTCTATCACATCTTTCATCTCATTATTAAGGTACGAAAATGGATAGTCCAAAATAATGTAATCTACAACTGAATCATTTAATACTGATAGAATATCTGTCATTATGGGACTAACATTCCACTCATTATAATCTGCACCTTTTTCCATCCATGCACAAATGTCACTTGGCCCCTCTAAATTATAATCATCAAAATGAAAAGTCTTGGCGTTATTCAGTCTATTAGCTAACTCCTTCGTAACGGTTGTCTTACCGCCGCCAGATACAGCTGAAATAGATATTACTGTTGTTTTTCCCCCCATATTACTCCTCCATGAAATAATAGAATTTTAATCTCTTTCCTATCCCTTTACTCTAAAATAATCTTTTGCTGGAGTCTATAGTTACAATGTATTCAAGATTTAACACCTTTTACATAACACATTACTATCAGCAAAAATTAAAAGATTTCTATTAACGGGATAAACCTGATAATTTTGCGCATTACTGTCCATGTTATGATATACTATTATATCCTGCTGTTCATTTTTATGAGCAACTGTCGGAAAGGAAAAAGTCATAAATCAGAATTTTACTTCAAAGATTTATTGACTACTGTGGAAACAGATTTGCTATACAATAATAACGGAGTGATTATATTATATGAGTAAAGCTAAAGGTAAAGGCGGAACAGGTAGAGGAACAGGCAGTAAGGGCTGGAACCGATGGAAAGCCAGTGCCAACAAAAAAAAGAGTGCCAAACCTTATACAAGCAAAGGTGTTAAAAAAGCAGGTGGCGCAAAGACAAACAGTAATACAGGTGACAAATCCGAAAGATAGGGACTGCTATTTCCGTTTGATATCTTTCGTGTAAGTGTAAGATAGATGTTGTGTGGGTTTATTTTGCGGAGAAAAGCAAAGATTTAAAACAACAAAACAAGTGGTTACTCATTTTTAAAAGACAACTTTTTAAAATTCATTAATACGATAATCTATATTATGAAAAAATGGGCGTATATAAAACAGTAAAAATGATATACAAAAAGATGTTTGCCACAAATAAGCAAACATCTTTTTCTTTTACCGCTCTTTATCTACTTAATCATCTTCAGTCAATCGCTTCGCTTCAAAATACAACACTTGAATAAATTTCTTCGTATTAATTCGTGTATGACCAGTCGTTGCTAATGATTCGTTTGTTAACTCTGTCATTCGTTTACGCACAATTGTGAAATCAAAAAATTTCGGAGCATAGCTTTCAAATTTCGGATTCGAAAAATCTGTTAAACCAAGAGATGCTAAGTGATTGAGCGATTGATAAATTGCTCGGCGCACCCTTTGTTCTGAAGCTTTTCTCTCTTTATCAATTTCTCCTTCTGAAGCCATTTCACCTAACTTTTTGACAGTAATATATTGAAAAATATCTTTTAATACTGGAAATCCATGTTCAAAGGTTTCTTTCTTATCATATTGATACAAAAATTCAAGCATACTTAGTAAATCTTTACTACCGTTCTCCCCAGCAATCCCTAGTTCTGCTAATAAAAAACGGCCAGAATCAGCAAATTTTTTCTCTTCTAGCCCTGATTCTATTCGCCCTTTTGGTTGTTCCCATTGAAATACATTGTTTAATGATTTTTGAATATCTTGAATAGACCGTTCCAAACGAATACGCTCTATCACTTTTCGTACAACGGATACAACTTCAATTTTATTAAGAGGTTTCGTAATATAATATTCAACACCAAGAGAGTATGCTTCACCGATTAATTGTTTTGATTCTACTTGAGAAATCATAACCACTTTTCCCGCAAACGACGGAACGATGTGCCGAACCGTTTCAATTCCATCACGAATTGGCATTAATAAGTCAATAAATAATATATCTACTTTTTTAAAATTTAACCGATCCCCTTCTACGAAAGCCCCATCTTCTTCTTCTCCAACTACTTCTCCAAGGTCTTCATCTTCAATAATTTGCGCTAACATAGAACGAAATACTTCGTCATCATCTACGATATAATAAAACATAGACTCATCCTTCCTTAATCAGGCTAGATTCCGGCAGCCGTACAATAAACTTGCAGCCTCTTTCAGCGTCTCTGTCTTGTAGTATAACTTCTCCCCCGAGTTCCGTCACCATCTCTTTTATATAAGATAGGCCGATTCCTGTTGACGGCGTTCCTAATTGATCGTATTTTGAAGTGAAACCAGGCTTAAATATTAACTCCTTATATTTCTCTGAAATGCCCGGGCCATCGTCTATTACTTCAAACGTAACAACTGCTCCTTGCTTCTTAACATAAATTGCAATTGTACCAACACGTTCAATCGCTTCTACAGCATTCGCAACTAAATTATTTAAAATCGACAGTACGGTATATACATGGTACTGTGTATGTTCTCCTTCCACTTGTTTAGAAAATTCAATTTCCTTGTGTAATAACTGCGCATATTTCTCGTTAATTCTTATAATCATTTCTGCTAGTTCATTTCCATTTACATATTCTGAAAGATCTTTATCTAAAAGAAGTTTAGATAACCCAGCAAAAATTCTTTGATTATCTTTTTTTATTTCATGAACTTCTCCTGCAATTTTCAGCACATTCTTACTGTACGCTGCCATATCATTCTCAGCGCTTCCTGCCCGCTGTATATTCCGATATAACTGGTACGCTTCTTGTGTAATCCTTTCTGCATCTTGCAGCGTTTTCTTCAAATGAACAGATTCTACATACAAATTAGAAAGATGCATAAACATTTTTTCATTTTCTTTCCGGACCTGTGCTTCTTTTAATTTCGTCTCATATAAATTCATCATATTTAAAAAACCGAGCGCAAAAAAACTACGAAAAATAGCAATAATAATAATTTTATTAACTTCTGAAACTGTAATCATCGTGCTTAGTACAAAAATATGATAAAAAGTAAGTTCTGCCATACTTGAAAGAATTTCAATCGTAATACCAAAACATCCGATAATAAATGGCTTTTGATGAAATCGATTTACTCTGCACACTGAAAAAAGACTTCCATATACGAAATAATAAAAGAAAACTGGATAACGCATACAAAAGGAGTCTGAGAAATGAAAAGAACTTTGTAACATCCAATCAAGGCCAATTCGAAATGTTACGACAGATGCCCCAACAAGGATTCCCACAATAGCGGCTGGAACTTTCCTTAACAATAATAGTAAAAAGAAGAAAATGGGTGTTCCAAAGCTAACACGAAATGTATCATTAAATGGATGAAAGTTCAGTTCTCCAGCTATCGGAACAATCAAAATTAACATAATTAAAAGTGAAATATCTTTCTTCCACAATTGATGCCAGTTCAAACACGTCACTTCCCATTATTTAGTATCGAAACATAATAAGGAAAGCCCGCTTATTATATAAACGGGCTCTATTCCTATACTGTTACTTTTTCAACTGCTTTTATTTGACGATAAACAGGTTGCCACATTGCATCTTTAACAGCCTTCTTGATATCGTTATCACTTAATACTTTACGAGCAACACCTTCAGCAACGGCTGCTTTTGCTACTTCAACAGCAACGATTTCTGAAATATTACGCAGTTCCTCTACTTCTGGAAGAATTGGTGCACCTGGTTGACTTGTATCAACCATACTTGCTACCGCTTCTGCCGCCGCCGCAAACATGCCATCTGTCATTACACGAGCACGAACAACATTTGTACCAAGACCAAGGCCTGGGAAGATAAGCGCATTGTTAGATTGTCCAATTACATAAGTAACTCCATTATATGTAACTGGTTCGAATGGACTACCAGTTGCAACAAGTGCTCGCCCTTCTGTCCAAGAAATTAAGTCGGCTGGCTTCGCTTCCGCAAGAGGTGTTGGATTAGACATTGGTAAAATAATTGGTCGTTCCGCATGTGCTGCCATCTCTTTTACAATTTCTTCTGTAAAGGCACCAGCAACTGTTGATGTCCCAATTAAAATAGTTGGTTGTACATGTTTTACAACCTCAGCAAGACCAATCGTTTCCGCTTGATTCCATTGTTCGACTTCAGACCTCTCACGTGCATAAGGACGTTGGAAATCAAGAAGATCATCCATATTATCAGTAAGTAAACCATTGCGGTCAATACACCAAAAACGGCGGTTCGCTTCTTCTTCTGATAAACCTAAGCGCACCATCGCATCACGTACTTGATCTGCAATTCCAATTCCAGCAGTACCTGCACCAAATACAACAACACGATGTTCACATAACGGAACACCAGAAGCTTGCACAGCTGATAACACCGCTGCTAGTGAAACAGCGCCCGTTCCTTGAATATCATCGTTAAATGTACATACGTTATCACGATATTTATCTAAAATTTTGCGTGCATTACGTGTACTAAAATCTTCCCAATGCAGCAATGCATTCGGAAACTTGTTACATACAGCTTTTACAAACAAATCAATAAATGTATCATACGCTTCTCCCGTTACACGTGGATGACGATTTCCGATATAAAACGGATTATTTAATAAATCTTCATTGTTTGTACCAACATCTAAAATAACCGGTAATACACGACTTGGATCAATACCAACTGCTGCTGTGTAAACAGCTAGTTTTCCGATAGCAATATTAATACCACCTACGCCCCAGTCTCCAATTCCTAAAATACCTTCACCGTCTGTTACAACGACTAAATCAATATTTTCGGCAGTTGCACCAATGTGAGAAAATACTTCCTCAATACCATTTGGATCATTAACTGATAAATACACACCACGTGGTTTACGATACTCATGACTATATCTTTGAATCGCCACACCAACAGTTGGCGTGTAAACAATCGGAAGCATTTCACGCAAATGATCTGTAAGTAAACGATAAAATAATACTTCATTGCGATCATGCAGTGCTGTTAAGTATACGTTTTTTAATAAGTCTTCTGGCTGTGAACAAAATTGTTCATATGCACGGCGTGCTTGTTCATCCAATGTTAATACAGCTGGTGGTAATAATCCTTTCAGCCCTAATTCTTCTCTTTCTTCTGTTGTGAAAGCAACGCCCTTATTTAAAAGTGGTGTTGCTAGTACTTCTGCTCCTCGTAATGTCGTTTCTAAAGTTCCATCCGAGGAAACTGTAAATTTACTCATAACATCCCTACCCTTATATATATAACATTTCTATATTGTAAACAAAAAAAAGGGGAAAGTCCCCTTTTTTTAATTTTTCTTTAAAAGTGATGCTCCCGCAATTCCAGGATGCGTCATTTCAAACGGATCTAATATTAAATCTAATTCTTCTTGTGTTAATACACCATTTTTCAAACAAAGCTCTCTAACAGATTGGCCAGTTGCAATTGCTTCTTTTGCAACGCGAGCTGCTGCTTCGTATCCGATATGTGGATTCACAGCTGTAATAACACCAACGCTTTGCTCAACATATTCTTTTAAGTGCGCTTCATTTGCTTCAATTCCTTTTAAGCAATTATCTGTGAAAGCACGGAAGCCGTTATTCATAATACTGATTGATTGAAGTAAGTTGAATACTAGCACTGGTTCCATTACATTCAGTTCTAATTGTCCTGCTTCTGAAGCAAGGCAAATTGTATGGTCATTTCCAATTACTTGGAACGCAATTTGGTTAATTACTTCTGGCATTACAGGGTTTACTTTCCCTGGCATAATAGAAGAACCAGGTTGACGAGCTGGTAGCATAATTTCACCTAACCCAACGCGCGGACCAGATGCCATTAAGCGCAAGTCATTCGCAATTTTCGACATATTCATCATACATACTTTTAGTGCAGCTGATACTTCTGTATATGCATCTGTATTTTGCGTTGCATCTACTAAATCCTCTGCTCCAACAAGAGGCAATTTACTAATCGCCGCTAAATGTTTTACTACAGCCTCAATGTACTGCGGATCTGCATTTAATCCTGTACCAACAGCTGTCGCTCCCATATTTACTTCATATAAATGTTGACGGGATCTCTCGATACGTTTCATATCACGTCCAAGTACGCGAGCATACGCTTTAAATTCTTGTCCAAGACGAATTGGTACAGCATCTTGTAAATGCGTACGTCCCATTTTAATGACATGATCAAATTGTTCTGCTTTTAATTCAAAGATATCACGCATATATCCCATTGTTTGTAATAAATCTTCTAACAAATTTAATGTTGCAATATGAATTGCAGTTGGGAATGCATCATTTGTTGATTGTGCCATATTCACATGACTATTTGGACTAATATATTGATAGTCGCCTTTTTCCATTCCTAATAATTCAAGAGCACGATTGGCAATCACTTCATTTGCATTCATATTCATAGAAGTTCCAGCTCCGCCTTGAATCGGATCAACGATAAAATGCTCGTGCCATTTCCCCTCAAGGATCTCTTCTGCCGCCTCTGCAATTGCTGAACCTTTTTTTAGTTCTAATCGTCCAACTTCTGCATTGGCAAGTGCCGCCGCTTTTTTTACAATCGCAAATGCTTTAATTAACCCTTCATGGATTTTATAACCTGTAATCGGAA
The DNA here is from genome assembly GCF_030756675.1 of Bacillus multifaciens. Classification (GTDB taxonomy): domain Bacteria; phylum Bacillota; class Bacilli; order Bacillales; family Bacillaceae_G; genus Bacillus_A; species Bacillus_A multifaciens. The sequence continues at coordinate 30,712 of NZ_JAVBXD010000019.1, read as the reverse complement.
AGTTTTCAACCGCACGCATCGTTTGAACACCATAATACGCATGCATTGGTACTTCTTTCTCGCCTAAAAAATCTCTTTCAATTCGCACATCTTTTGTAGTTTCAGTTACTGTTGCCATATATGTTCACTCCTCAACTTATTTTGTCCCGTATTCATATACAACCATTCTCCTACCTCAATTTTTACAAGAAATAAAAAATGAAGCGGGAGATATACTACTTGTGAAGAATCAATTTATTTCACTAATAATCAGCGAGAAATTCATACTCTCTCACTGATTAAACTTTTCATTTATGCTGCTTTTGTTTGATTTACAGTTTCTACATACTGTTTTGCTTTTTCTTGATCAAATTCGCCTTCCCATTTCGACATGACAATCGCTGCTAATGCGTTCCCTAATACATTGACAGACGAACGAATCATATCTAGAATACGGTCAATACCAGCAATTAAAGCAATTCCTTCTAATGGCAGTCCCATCGAACCTAATGTTGCCAATACAACAACAAAGGAAGCACCAGGAACACCAGCCATTCCTTTAGACGTTAACATTAATACAAATAACAATGTAACTTGCTCTGTTAGTGACATGTGTATGCCGTACATCTGCGCTACAAATAGTGACGCTAACGCTTGATAAATAGCTGACCCAGTTAAGTTAAATGTATAACCAGTAGGTATTACGAAAGAAGCTACGGCTTTCGGACAACCGAACTCTTCCATTTTTCTCATAATATTTGGTAAAACAGCTTCTGAACTTGCTGTTGTAAAAGAAAGAATTAATTCTTCTTTTAAAACTTTCATTAAAGTGAAAATGTTTACTCCCACCATTTTTGCATTTATACCTAGTACCACAATAACAAATAATACAACCGTTACATAAACTGCAACCACTAATTTCCCTAACGGAAGCAGTGTACCCACTCCAAATTTTGCAACCGTAACAGCAATTAGTGCAAATACACCAACCGGAGCAAATTTCATGACTTGATTTGTCACCCAAAACATTGCTTCTAATACACCTTCAAAGAAATTAAAGACTGGCTTTCCTTTTTCTCCGATTGCAGCAACTCCTAAACCGAATAACACTGAGAAGAAAATAATCGGTAATAAGTCCCCTTGTGTAATAGATTCAAATACGTTTTTTGGTACAATATGAACAATTGTTTCTGCAAAACCTTTTTTCTCCGTTGCATCAGCTGTTGCTTTGTACGCTGAAATGTCACTTTGCTGTAAATGGCTCATATCAACGCCCGTTCCTGGATGGAACACATTTGCTGCTACTAAGCCCATTAAAATGGCAATCGTCGTGATAATTTCAAAATAGAGTATAGTTTTTCCGCCTAATTTACCGAGCTTCTTCATGTCGCCCACACCTGCTACCGCTACAATAAGTGCAGATATAACAATTGGAACGACGATCATTTTAATTAAATGAATAAAAATGTCTCCAAGCGGTGTAATATAGGAAATAGCTGTTTTATTCCCATAAAAGATTGCCCCTGCTACAATCCCTAAAATAAGTGCTAGAAAAATTTGTGTAGCTAATCCGAATTTTTTCATGTATTTTCATCCCCTTCATGCGAACGCTTTCAATTTGTATGTATAAAAGCTTAATCACATGATAAAGGTGAACCTACAAAATCAGACAAAAACCTACAAGTTTGTCACAAAACTTTCAAATTTTTTTCTTAAAATGTTCATTGATGCTCTTCTTTATTATACAATCGAAATATAAATTGATAAAACATCAGATTATTTCGTATAATCTAAAAAGAAAAACCATTAAATACAACGACTGGCTCTTCTAGATTATTATTCATTACAACTACATCCGCATACTCCTTTGGTGCATGCTCTTCTATGTACATACGACAAGCCGCATGATATCGCTGTATAAACATATCCTCAGCTTTCTCTTTACTTCCAAAAGCTTTTGCTTCTCTCTTGGAACCACGTTCTCTAGCAATCTGAAAATCTGTTTCCACATATACTTTATAGTCAAATAAATGTTTCAGTTCTTCTTTAAATAAAAAGGTTCCATCTACTATACATATCGTATCTTCTGAAGCCAATATTGGTTCAGAGCGAATATACAGATCGCTCTCTAAATCGTGTGATTGTATCTCATAACGCTTTGTCCCATTCGGTCCTAATGGGATTAATAGTCGTTCAGAAATAGCTTTATAATCATGAGCATCTTCATAATAGCCTTTCGCCGATTCCTTCCCTTGTGCATATCGAATTGCTCTTGGATTGTGGAAGTAATCAATGCTCGTTCGAATTACTTTTCTTCCTTGATTTTCAACTTCTTTCGCTAATTCATTAGCAAATGTTGTTTTCCCTGAAGCTGTAATACCACTAACACCCACTCTTACAGGATGATTTAATGTAAGCGCACATATATGCTCCGCTATTTCACGAATAACAGTTTGACGTTTCACTTCAATTCCCTCCCATGGAATCCATCCACATACTTCCTTGTCTTTATGAAAAATAATTCTTCCCTGCCAGTTTAGTTTATCACCCAAAGTATATATTGTAAAAATATGTATTCACTTCTTGAGCTATTAATATAAATAAAAAAGAACTGCAGTATCATACCGCAGTTTCTCTCATTCATATTTCTATAAATAATAATTAAACATCCCTACTATCTTTTCCTTACACTTCTCTAAAAAGGACAAATTGTTTAAAAATGATAACGTCATTTCTTTCGAATCTTGAATATCTTGCGCTAACGCTTGATTTAATTGTTGTAAAATAGGACCGCCTTTTATATAGAAGTTCATCTCATCATTGATATAAAAGCTACGTGGGGTAAAATTTGCTGTTCCTATAACAATTGTTTCATTATCAAACACCATAGCTTTCCCATGAAACATCCCTTTTTTATATCCATATACAGAAATGCCATCCTCGACTGCTTGACGAATATATGGATAGGCAGCTTCTTTTATAAAAGGAACATCTGGCTTATAAGACCACAGTATTTTAATGGAAACACCGCGTTGCCTCGCTTGAATTAAAGCATTCATAAGTTTTTCATCTTTTGGTATAAAATACGGAGTAGCAATCACAATAGATTGTTTTGCCTGCTTTATTAATTCAATATACTTTTGGATCAGATCATGGCCATTATAACTAGTTAATGTATGTAACGTTTTCCCGGGGACATTCTGCTTTGAATTACTTGTTATCGCTTCAGAAGTATCACGTTTCCAGTCTGAGGCAAACTGTTCTTCTAAATCATTCACCCCTTCTCCTGTTATTCGTATATGATAATCTCGCCAATATCCAAATTTCTTGTTTTTTCCTAAATACTCATCTCCTATGTTAAAACCACCACTATATCCTATTTTCCCATCAATTGTTGTAATTCGGCGGTGATTTCGATGATGTAGCGAATAAAAAAAGAATGGCAATTCAGCTTTTCTACTATATGTAAAATGAACACCACTTGCTTGTAATTCATTTTTCATTTTTCTTTTGAAAGACAAATCATTAATCCGATCGATTGATAGGTATACTTGTACACCCTCTTTTGCTTTTTCTTTCAACAGGTTTAAAAAAGTATTGCTGCTTTTATCATCTGAAATGATAAAGAAATAAGTGAAAATTGAATGTTTCGCCTCTTTTAAATCAGAAAATAGCTGCTGATACAAAGATTGCCCCTCAACATATAATTGGAAATCACTATGGTGTAATGCATATTCTTTCGTTTGATTTTTTTCCGCTTCTATTTTTCTTCCCAGTGTAACATCAACATGCATGCAAACAAGCAGTAAAACGAATATAGCAATGATAATAGAAATAATTCGAAGTATTTTTTTCACCATTTCAATTTCCTTCCGCACAAAATAATTGTTTCTACATAGTATTTCAGCAGAAGTTATTTTTAATGCTCGTTTACAGGTCGTTTCATGTTATTTTTTACTATTATATATACATACGGGAGGAACAGATGAAAAGTCTTAACGTAAAAACACCTATCGTCTTTATTCCCGGCCTTTTCGGTTCTATGAATAATAGTATTATTCCTGGTACAGATGATTGGAATTTTGGAACGTCATCATTTGTATACGAGCCTTTCGTTATAATGTTAGAAAATATAGGATATGAGAGAAATAAAAATTTATTTATTGCTTTTTATGATTGGCGACAAAAAATAAAAGAATCTGCTCAAAATTATTTAACAAAAACCATTACTTTAGCTAAACAAGTGACCCAATCCAATAAAGTAAATTTGATTTGTCACATAGTATGGGCGGCCTTGTTGCTCGTGCTTATGTTCAAAGTAATATGTATCACAATGATGTCGATCAATTAATCATATTGTGTACGCCAAATGCGGGATCACCCTCAAATTATAGCTACTGGACCGGCGGAATACTTCCTTTACATATTTCATCCAAAATAAATATCGTTTATTTGTATATGGAGCAGTATATTAACTACTTAAGCCATATGTATAAAATGAATAAAGTCGAAGCCGTTCATACTTACTTTAAAGGGTTACAAGATACTATCCCTTGTAAATATTATGGGAATTATTTATTTATAAAAAACGGGTCAGTTCTAGAATTCATACCTTACAACAAAATGAAAACACAAAATCACTTTCTCGATGAATTAAACGAAAATAGAAACGTGATTCAAAAAAGAAATATTCATACTACACTAATCTCAGGTGATGGAGAAGAAACGATTAAATATTTACAAGTAGTTCCATCTCATTCTAAAGAAAAATGGATAGATGGAAAGGTAGTAGGAGACATAACTACCAAATTTGGTGGTGGAAATGTTACTACAAATAGTGTGTTTCTTTTAGACGGGGACAACTACATTGTGCAAGGAACACACAATGTAGTCTTGTATAAATGCATACCTATATTACAAAGGATTCTTTAGTTAGCCTACGAAAAAAAGGGGGGTAGCGTCAAACTAAGAAGTTCTGTTATTGTGGAGAAAACCTAAAATAATATAATAAGCTAAATAACATTTGAATTCACAAGTTAAATCACAGAGTAACTCACACGCAAACAAGCTCAAGGTTTAGTGCTCTGAGCTTGTTTTTTTAGGAGGGCTTCTTAAATTAAGCACTCCGTTAGCACAATAAAATTAGTAAGAATTTTAGTCATTATATATCATACTTTTTAAGAAATCTATTTTTCTAATATCTTTATTATTATTTTTATCTGCTCGATAACTATCCTTAGATGAAGACTCGTAAACACATAAATATTGCTCAGGATTTAGTAAATAATACTTTATGTCTCCATTTTTATGTATTTCTAAATCCTCTAATTGTACTCCTGCAAAATTTGGTAAAGTGTCAATAATACCGAACTCAACTGATAATCCCTCTTTAGAGAACTCATGTTCATGCAAATCAATTAGGCTATATTCCATTGAAGTCATGACTTTCATAATATCATTCCAGTTATGTATAGATAGTTCAGATGGCACTTCCCACCCTCTTTTATCACCAGGTACATGAACATCTAAGTCTTGGGCATCCCAACTCTTTCCTGTAATGACTTCTAAACCTACTGAACCCATTAACAATGGAATAATGTCAATATCATTTAGTTTTTTTGCAATTTTAATAAACTCATCAAACTTGTGATTATCCATTTGTCCCTCCACTTTTTTTAACTTTACCGAACTACGTTCAACAAACCTGTCCGTTAACTGAACAATGACAATTTTGCTTCTTTTTATATTTTAACATAAATTACCTATTTTTGTTTATTTTTCACATTTCAAATAACACCCTGAATTGCACCCAAAATAACGAAGTGACAATAACTGTTGTCATCCTGCTAATCGGTATGCTGTTTTACTTGTTAACTCGATAACGAAAGCAGATAGAACCTTTACATATCAATAAAAAAACGAGTATAAAACCGTTACGATTTCACACTCGATTTCGAATGCTAATTCTAGTGTTTCTCCACGTTATCTGAACTACTTAGCGTCAAATCGCCCTCTTTTTGACATTTTTATTAAATAAAATTCCTAGCATCGTTATTACGCCCAAATTTATAAATAGCAATTAAGAAGAAGGAAAGGGCAAATGCGAATAAGATTAAAATGTTTAAATATAGGTCTGCAAACTGCGTTCCTTGTTGTATTTTCGTAATTGTGTCTAATAGCCAACGCTGCGGAAGAAATTCAGCAATTTTTTGTACTGATGCTGGCATAATATCAAATGGAAAGAAGCATCCTGCAAGCAAACATGTCGGTGTAATAATAATATTTTGCATTGCATTTGCTGAAGCTGAATTTTTCGCTAAAGATACAATCGCTAACGATAAACCAATTGCGATTAAGCCAAATATCATCAATACTCCAATCATAGCAATTAACGGTATATTTGGATCAATATGAAATACATTGGTCATAAACAGTACCGTTACAATGATTTGAACCAGCATGACAACCATATTCACAGCAACGTTAGATAATATATATTTTCTTCCATCTATCGGTGTCGACAATAATCTAAAATACGTTCTATTTTCTTTTTCTTTCAAAATGAGTCCTGAAAAGTTCACAGCTGAAAATAGCATAAACATCATGAGATAGCCAACTGTTTGATTCGTCATATCTCTATTTTTCGAAGTATCCTTAAGCGTATGAGCTGTTAACTTGAACGAATTTTTTTGATAGCCTACATACATCTGATCAAACTTACTTTGATCATTTTGTGCTACTTTACTTATTGCCGTTATATTATCAATATAATTATACAAATAAGATTTGATAAAACTTGTGATTTGCTCACCTTTAATGGAGGAGACTTCAATATGACTCGGTTTACCGTCACGAACACTTTGCGAAAAACCAGAATCTAACGTAATCACTGCATCAAGTTTTTTCGAGGCAAGGTTCTCTTCGATTTCTGATGATTGAATTTTACTTACTTTTACATGGTCTAATCCTTCTATAAATTTCACCGTATCATTTGCTATATACTGATTTTCATGATTTACAACCCCAATACGTAATGTCCCCTGCCCTACGTTTCCATAAATCAGAAATGAAAGTAATGCTCCTGCTATTGGCAATCCAATAATAAGAAGTAAACTAATTTTATTTTTCAAAAGTACAGATAATGTTTTTCGTATGAGCCATAAAATATCTTTCATATTATAGCCCCTCCCGTCTACGTAATGCGATAATCGCAATCAATAAAAACAGTGCTGAAATTCCAAGATTTAATGAAATTACCGGAAATGCTGCTCCTAAATCATTCGCATAAATAATTTTCATAATCGCTGTATTTGCCCATGTTAATGGCGACATGTTTGTAATCATATTTTCTTCGACTACAAAATATGCTCCGCCAAAAAATGAAGCTAACTGTACAACAACCATAATAACCGCTCTAGCTGCCTCACCTGTTTTCATAATATATCCCATTCCTAACCCAAAGCTAATCGCAAGTAATACTTCTGTCAGTAGAATAAGAAACACTATGCCAAGATGGTCGCCCCAATTTGCCTGATATACAAACTTACTAAAGAAAATAACAGGAAGTAAACAAAGTCCATTTGTGACAAGACTACCTAATATTTTCCCTATGAAAATCTCCGCTTTACTAACAGGCGCTGCAATTAAACGCTCTCCTGTTTTGCGTACTCGCTCTTCTCGAATCAGAGGACTTGCTCCCATCGCTGCGTACAAAGCAATCATTGTCGTCACCACAACCGAATAATAATCCATAGAACTTGGCTTTTTAGCAGCTTGTAAAGATGTCTCTTGTATATAATCATTATGATTTCCACTTGAAATTACTGTACTCACTTTCCCAGGATCTACTTTTGCGACTTCAACTGCTACGTTGTACTTATCGACAAATGTAGTAAGCATCCCCTGGGCAATACTTCCTTCAATGCTATTTCGATCACTCTCATATAATTTCACACCATCTTGATTCATTTCTACATAGCCAGCATATTTATTTTGTTTCACTTCTTCTTTTCCATCTACATCGGCTGAAACCTTTTTAAAGCGAATTCCCGATTTACTTGTTTCTTTTATAAACGCTTCAAATGACTGCGAGAATTTACTATCTGCTTCATCTTTATATAATACTTGTATATTTTTAATAGAGAGACTGTCACCATTAAATGCATTTGTTAAAGCCGTTCCCAAGATGAGCATAAGCACCACTGGGAATGCTAACATAAAAACTAATGTTCTTAAATCCCGAAATTCTTTTTTCATTTGCGTGATAGCAATATTGAAGATGTTCAAGCGGTGAACCTCCTTTTCTATTTACTATTGATCTCGTAATTTTCTTCCTGTCAACGTCAGAAATACTGTTTCAAGGTTTGGTGCCTGTTCCTCTAATGATCGTATTTCTACATCGTGACTAATAAAATATTGAATAATTTTATTTAAATTATTCACTCCAGTATCAGAATTCACTTTAATGACGTTTTCTTCTATTTGAACAGCCTTAACACCACTAATTTCCTTCAGTTGGTTTACATCCATATTTTCAATTGCTTTTACTTCAATCCAAATATCTTTCGTATCAGTAATGATTGCTTTTAACTGTTCTTTCGTTCCTTCTGCAATAATCTTTCCATGATCGACAATCGCAATTTTCGTACAAATCTCTTCTACTTCCTCCATATAGTGACTTGTATAAATGATTGTGCTCCCCATTTCATTTAACTTTCGAACAGACTGGAGAATGTAGTTTCTTGACTGCGGATCAATTCCTACTGTCGGCTCATCCATAATAATTAGCTTCGGACGATGCGCAATTGCACAAGCAATGTTAAGTCTTCGCTTCATTCCACCAGAGAAATTTTTCGGGTAGCTTTTATGTTTATCACTAAGTCCTACAAACTGAAGGGCATCTTCTACTCTCGCTTTTAATTCCGTTCCTCTTAACCCATATAATCCTGCAAAAAACTTTACATTTTCATAGGCTGTTAATTCCTCGTAAATTGCTATGTCTTGCGGGACAATACCGATGTTCATTTTTGCAAAACGGTTATGCTGTTTTACATTTTTGCCCAGTATACAAATCTCGCCTTCGTTACTTCGTAATAATCCAGCAATCATATTAATTGTTGTACTTTTACCAGCACCATTTGAGCCTAAAAACCCAAATATTTCGCCTTGTTTAATAGCTAAAGACATATTATCTACTGCGATGAAATCACCAAATTTTTTCGTTAAGTTTTTGATTTCTAATGCGTTCATCATTTCACCCCTGTTTCAGTTTCTCTACTGTTATTATAAGTAAAAAGAATGAACCTGCTCAGTGCATAAGTTCATTCTTTTTACATGAGAATATTCACTTTTTTCACATGAAATCATTCATCTCACTTAATCTTTATTACATTGGCAATAGCATTGTTACAGAAAAACCATTTGTACCATCTACAATTATCGTCCCATTAATAGAAGCTGTACGCTCTTCCATGCCGATAATGCCGAGCCCCTTTTTCACTTGCGGTACACCATTCCCATTGTCTTTCACTTGCACCTTCACAACAGTATTAAGCACATGAATATCAATTGAAATAGCTGTGGCCTCAGCATATTTCATAGCATTCGTTAACGCTTCCATTACATTTTCTCCAATGATTTTCCATTGTATTGGGGAAATAGCATCCAAATTCCCCTTATGTACAAATAAAATTTTCATATCATGTTTCGCCGCAAATTCATCTATGAATAATTTCATACGATGAATACCAATTTGTTCAGTTGGTGGTTTCATATTTTTCAACGTAATTCTAATACTCTCAATTCCGTCCTGAGAAATACGAATGGCGTTTTGAAGCAACTCTGCCGATTTCTTCTTATCAGAATCCATCAATTTTTTCGCAGCTTCCATTTGAATTAACGCAGATGTCATAGAATGACCAATTTTATCATGAATTTCTTGGGATAATCGATTTCGTTCTTCTAGTTTAAATGTGTATTCCGATTGTCTGATGTATGCTTTATTTTCATTCAAGTTTTTTGTGAGCCTTTGCAAATCTTTTCGCATCATGTCATTTTCTGCTTCGAGTTTACATAACCTTTCCGTATATAGCTTGGCCATTGTAAAAACAACAAAACTAAATACAGCGATTAAACCGTATGTCATACGTATATTTTCATGGGCAAACATAACTGGAAGAAGCATAATAAAAAGAAGCATCTCTCTTTTCTGTATGTAATAAGAAGTATATTCATATAAATTCAGCGGTAAAAATAAAAGTAATAACGGATGAATTTGTTCATACGAAACAGCTATAGTCACAATTGATATAAATATAATCACTTTTTTCACTGCATCTATTTTGAAAATATAGATCGTAACATTTATACAAAGATACAAAAGTAACGTAAATACAATCCATGGCAAATTTGTAACATTAGAATGGACATAACTAAACACGATGTAAAGGAAAACGATAAGCTTACTAATAATCATCCAAAAATTCATTTTTTTATTCCACAGTTCCTGTTAAATAATAAATTGCAATTTGCGTACGATGCCCAAGCCCTGTTTTATTCAGAACTGACGTAATATAGTTCGCAATCGTCCCTTCTGATATAAAAAGCTGTTTTGAAATCTCTTTATTCGAAAAGCCTTTCGCAATCAGAGCAATAATACTAAGCTCTCTTTCTGTGAAAAGACTCTTATCTATTTTTGATCCTTCTTCTTTATTGCCTTGTAAGTTAGATTTAATTTTATCAAGAACTACATCTTGCATCACAGTATTGCCGTGATGAACACTTTTTATTGCATCTCGAATTCGCTCTGGATCATTATTTTTTAATAGATAACCTTTTGCCCCATTTTTCACTGCATCTAAAATGTATTCATCATCATCAAATGTCGTTAAAATAAGCGGCTTTGTTTTTGTTTGTTCGCAAATTAATTTCGTCGCTTCCACGCCATTCATATTTGGCATACGTACATCTAAAAGTGCAATATCTACATCATGTTTTTGGCAATAATCCAAAGCCTCTTGTCCATCATTAACTGTTTCTAACACTTCAAATTCTTCGTATGTACTTAAAATGATTTTCATGCCTTCTCTTATAAAAGAATTATCATCAGCGATTATCACTTTTATTTTCATAGCTGTAAGTAAGTGTTACCTTACTTACATTCACACCCTTTCAATATACAATTTTACTATTCTTCATTACCTATTTCTTTAACGTATTTCCGAAAGAAGCCTCTATCTTCAAGCGCATAACAGACAATATCCACCTGGCACTGTTATTCCTTACATGTTAACCGATCATTTAGATTTAAAAGATTTTATAAACAAATTAACTGTCCTATTTGATTACATTCTTCTGCAAACCATATTGCTCCATCTGGTCCTATTTCACCGGTTACAGTCATTCTTCCTATTCTATTTCCCTTATGTTCCGTAAACCAAAGAGCTCTATCAACACCGACCGTAATTCCATATGGCCCTAATTCAGCCATAGGAAGACGATATTCATTAATTTTTATTTGCATTGAACTCACCCCTTTTTGATTGATGCATGTACTTATTATATGAAAACAAACATTGTAAATATTTCCGTGAATGCAATTCCTTTCCCTTCATTATTTAGAAGAAAAACTACAAAAAATTCCATCCCAACAAAATGTTGAACTAAAACTCAAAAAAACCTTTCACCGCTACATTTAAAGCTATGAAAGGTTTTCATTTTTATCTTTTATTAGTATAGAGATGATATATTTTCCCGCATTATTATTCAAATATTTTCATTATATAAGCACTTTTAACCCTTCCAAAACTAACCCAATCATAAAGCCGCAAACAGCACCATTTACACGAATCCACTGCAAATCTTTCCCTACATTATTTTCAATCATTTCAATTAGCGTTTGATCATCTAGCTTATCAAGATTTTCTTGTACAAGTTTCCCAATTTTAGAATGATTGTTTTCGACAAGGGTTACAATTTGTTTTTGTAGCCAATCATCTATTTTTTGAATCATTACTGGATCTTCTTTTACTTGACTCATTTGCGCCTTTAAAAATGAAAGAAGGTATTTATCTATAAACTCTTCTTTTTTTACAAAAGCAACTGCTCTTTCCTGTACTTGAGCTAACAATTCTATTATTTTTTCATTTGCTTTCCAATTTGCAATCAAACTTTCTTTCCAATTCTCCAATTCCTGTAATACCGCTTCATTTTCCTTGACTTGAATAATTTCCTGACGAATCTTCATTAATATAAGTTGTCTTGTGCTATTATCAGGATTTTGTAAACTACTAATATTACTAATTACAAACTTCTGCAAAATGTTTCCGATTTTTTCTTCATCGACAATATTCATAAAAGATTTAAGCGTAAACTGTAAAAATCCATCTACTTTTATATTTTCCATCGCTTTCATGCCTAAACTTCCGAGCTGATAACGTGCTTCTTCTTGAAGTGTCCACTCTTTTGCTTTCACTAACATATAATCAAGTGTTTTTTCATCATATTCTTGTACGACTAATTGATCAATAAGGACCTGCAGTATATTTCCTGTGTTAATCGTATGCAAATACGTTTTTAATTCTTTTTCAATGACAGTCGCTAATTTTTCAGTATTCATTTGAAGGATTGCTTTTTCAGCAATTGTAACAATGCCTTTTTTCACGCTATCCGATTGCATTTCTCCTTCCGCGATTTGTAAAACGACTTGTGCTAACTGCATCTCTTTTACTTTATTTGTTATACTTTCTTTTGTCAGCCAATCATTTTCCAGTGTGGAAACAAGTCCTTTCGTAATTCGTTTCCGATTTTTTGGCAGTAGCGCTGTATGCGGAATTGGGATTCCCATCGGATGACGAAACAGCGCCGTAACTGCAAACCAATCGGCAAGCCCACCTACTAAACCCGCTTCAAATCCACCTTGTATAATTCCACCTGCTATCGTTCCTTGAAATGGGAGTGTTGCGGCAAACCCAACTCCCATCACTCCAAGGGAAATTCCCGCTATATATTTTGATTGTAATGACATTTCAATTGCACATCCTTCTTTATGTAAAATAAGCTTTTCAATCTATAATTAAATCCTTTAACAAAAGCATATATCTATACTATAATGAATGCCATTAAAAACCACAAAGAATTCATTATAAAAACGAGAGGCCTTTGCACCTCTCGCTTTTATAATTTTATGATATTGTTAAAAATTCGGCAATCGGTCCAAGCACAAGCACCGGTAAAAATGTTAAAGCACCTACTATAAATATTGTACCAAGTAAAATCCCGCCAAACAAACGACTGTCGGTATGGAACGTACCAATCGTTTCAGGTACAATTTTTTTCTTTTTAAGTCCAACTGCAACAGCAAGCATCGTAATGATACTAAAATAACGACCAATATACATAACGAGACCTGTTGAAATATTCCAAAACGGTGTATTATCATTTAATCCTTCAAACCCAGAGCCATTATTCATCGCAGACGATGTATATTCATATATAACTTGTGTTAAACCATGAAAACCAGGATTCGAAATGCTATCTGTTCCGAAATGTGTTGAAAAAGCAATTGCTGCAGCGCCAAGAATAAGTAATGGCTGAGACACAATGGTAATAGCGATTAATTTCATTTCTTTACCTTCTAATTTTTTATTCAAAAACTCCGGTGTACGTCCTACCATTAATCCTGCCAAAAATACGGCAATCATCGCATACATGATAATGTTCATGAACCCAACTCCAATCCCGCCAAATACAGTTCCTAAAAGCATATTTATAAGCGGAACCATTCCTCCAATTGGTGTTAACGTATCATGTGTAGTATTCACGCCACCTGTCCCCGAAGCGCTTGTAACAGTTGCATATAAAGCAGAAGATATAACGCCAAGACGCATTTCTTTCCCTTCCATATTTCCTTGTGAACTTTCTATACCAATTTGATTTAATAACGGATTTCCTTTCAATTCAGATAAGGCAAGTGTAGAAAACCCAGCGATAAACAAAATAAACATCGATACAAAAAACATTCTTCCTTGTTTCCGATTTCCAACCATCCGTCCGTATACAAACGGAAATGCCATTGGAATTAACATTTGCAGCATCATTTGCAGCACATTACTAATCATATTTGGGTTTTCAAAAGGATGTGCGGAAACTGTTCCAAAGAAACCGCCGCCATTATCTCCAAGTTCTTTAATAGCTAGTAAAGACGCTACTGGCCCGCGTGGAATGACCTGTTCCGTCCCTTCTAACGTTTTTGCGATAATTGTAGAATCTAATGTTTGCGGTGTTCCTAATGCTAGAAAAATGAGCGACGCTACAAATGAAATTGGTAACAATATCCTTACAATAGATTGAACAAAATCAACAAAGAAGTTCCCAATTTTTTTACCTGCTAGCACACGAATAAACGTAATCCCAATCGACAGTGAAGTTGCAGGTGCTGCAAACATCATAAACGTTATCCCAGCCATTTGAGAGAAATAAGATAAATTACTTTCGCCCCCATAATGTTGTAGATTCGCATTTGTCATAAACGTAATGGCTGTATGAAATGCTAACGTTGGCTCCATTCCAGGAAAATGACTTGGATTTAACGGTAACATCCCCTGTAATCGAAATATAGAATATACAACAAGTATAAAAAATAGATTCGTTATAATTAAACAAAACAAATATCGCTTCCAGCTTTGACTATATCCTTTAATGCCCGCGATTTTAAACAAAATTTTTTCTAGTGGCCCAAATATCTTTTGAAATGGTTCCTTTTGCTGAAAAGCATTGTATATATAATCTCCCATTGGTTTCGCAACAACTACAAATAGACAAATTGTAATTAGACTTGTAAGCCAGTTCACTCTTTTCCTCTCCTCTGCTACCTCTATATTTCCCTACAAAATATAGAAATAAGTTTTATTTCAAAAATTTACCATAAAGAGAATAAAAGAAAACACTAGGCCGCACCTAGTGTTTTTTACACACAAGTCCCCCTCTCAAAACGCTGACGAGGTTAGCTGTCGGATTCGGACCTTGAGAGTAGCCCTACCTAAAAAGGATTCACCCCGAGTGACAAAGCACAAAATTGGTTCCCCCGCTCCTATTGGATTAAGCGATATTCGGCTGTAAATTTTTCCATTTGTCTGTTAATATACTCTTCTAAACTCTTATTGTAAAGAGAGAAAATGCGAAAAAAAGAAAACTTCCCTTAATGAAAGTTTTCCTTCCACATACTAGTCTCAATAAACCGCCACTACAAAAATAAATGCGATATACAAACAAAGTGGACTGTATAACCACGTATCAAACACGGAAAATTTTGTTCCCTTTACTTTTTTAAAGAATCCAACGTACTTCATATCACCAACTGCACGTAACAAGAAAATCCCAGCTAAAGCCATACATCCCCATTTTGTATAACGACTCGGATTCCAGAACCCCAAGTATCCACTTTGCGCTAATAGAATCATAGCAAAACATAAAATGGCAAGTGCCACTGCAAAAGTCCCTATTTTCCGCGGAACAAAAGCATATTCGCCGATGTCTTTTTTCATCGGAAGAACAACCTTACTCCCCCATGATCCACCACATGCCCAGTACATATGAATGAGACTGATGAACACAAGTATGCTCGCACCTAAAATGATGAAAAATGCTGCCATTGTATTCCCTCCTTATACATATGAAAAACCATTTTTCTTCTTCATAGTTTCTCTAATTTTTAGGAACTCCCTTGCAAATATAACCCAATATAAGGAAATCTTCAGCTTATAACTTACGGATAGGACTCATAACCGCAATAAAAACTTCCACCATCTTTGCAGCTGACGCCAATGCAAACACTGCAACTGGATTATAGCTAGAGATTATCCCACCTATTAAAGCTCCTAATGGCATAGCAAGACGAGTAAGTACTCGCGAGAAGCCTAGAACCCTTCCCTGTATTTCGGTAGGCACTGTTTCTTGCCGGATTGATGCTACGATCGTGTTCCAAGCTATATTACAAGTCATCACAACACCAAGGGCAATACCGGGTGCTAGCCAATATTTACTCCAGATTGCACATGTTAACCCAATTGCACCTATACCTAGAAGAACAGGGATAAGAATGCCACGCCGAAAGTGCCTTTCGAGTGGAACTGCAATAATACTTCCTATAAGTCCTCCAACTCCAATTAAGGTGTAATTATAACCGCTTTGCTCAGCAGATAGATGTAATGTTGAAAGCATATAATACATGAACACGCCCAGTACAGCACTCGCACCAAAGTTACCAACCGAAGCTTGAAGAGATAAAGCAAGGTTAAGCCGATTATTCGTCAGCCATTCCAGTCCCTCTTTTAGATCTCTCGCTATGCTTTGTAATACATTGCCTTCTTTAACGCCGACCTTATTTCTCCCTAATTCAGGTAAGAGTAATACTGCGATTACAGTAGCTGCAAAGGAAAAGACATTTAACCAAAGCGCGTTAAACCCTCCAATTATGGCGATTATCATACCTGCTAATGTTGGACCTACTAAACTAGCAATTTGATTAACCATTTGATATGCCGAGTTCGCTTTTGTTAACTTTTGACCTGCAATAAACGGAATTGCTGTAACAGTAACTACATCAAATAACATAGATAAGACAGCTAGAATAAAAGAAATAACGTATAGATGCCAGATTTGGAGCACCTCCAAAAAATGGAGGACTGGAATTAGTCCAACCAAGAACATACTTCCTAAATCAGCTATCCACATCAACCTTCGTCGATTCCAACGGTCTACTATTACACCAACGATAGGACCAAATAAAACAATTGGTAATACACTAGTAGCAAAAAGCGAACTCATAACTACTGCCGAACCAGTCAACTCATAAGCAATCCAAGGAATCGCAAATGTATAAAGAGCGTCACCGAGCCGAGAAATAAGTATACTAGAAACAAAAACCATATAGGAACTAGGTAAATGTGTAACTTTTGATAACCAATTGTGACTATTTTCTTTCGTTGGCAACGATGAGTTGAACCTTGTGTCTTTTTTAAGGGTCAATCCTAGTCCTCCTTTCTGTATATAAATGTTATAACTTATTTAAATTTCGCTATTCAGACAGGAATTGCGAAATATTTCTGAATCTTACAAATCATATTCTTAGTTTAACATAATTTTGAGTGAATCCTCTTACTTCAAAGATAGTGTAACCAGACAGCATATGATAAAAAAATTTTGGAATATAAAACTACTATTTTTTTGCGAAAAAAGGAGTCCTTCCCTAAATCAACGAATTTGTTAATTACAACTTAAAACATAAGATGACTGAAGGTGACTAGATGGTAATTTATATCGCGTTATTACGAGGTATTAACGTAAGTGGACATAATAAAATTAAGATGGCTGAACTAAGAAGTACCCTCGAAACACTAGGCCTTAGCCAAGTGCAAACGTATATTCAAACTGGCAATGTCCTTTTCAAATCGGATGAAAGCAAAGAGCAGCTACGCCTCCGAATTGAGGATGCAATCAGAACCAATTTTGGCATTTCAATCATCGTTATCTTAAGAACAGCTGATGAACTGGAGCGAATCATTGTAGAATGCCCATATGCAGATGTCCCTTTAGCTGAAGGAGAAAGCATTCATGTTTCCGTGTTGACAGAAGCACCGCCACAGAAGGTAGTCGATCGATTGGCGAGCAGTGAACGTAATAACGACGAATACTATATCCATGGACGTGAAATTTACTTCTTGTTTCGGCAAAGCATTTTGAATTCCAAGTTGGCAAACGGTATGCAAAGTCTTGGGAATACAGCAACAACGCGTAACTGGAATACAATCAATAAAGTTGCGGCGTTAGCAAAAGCAATGCAAGTTTGATTGTATTGTATGGATCAAAACCCTATAGGCGAGCTATAGGGTCTAGATTATTCTTGACATATAATACTCATTAACAAATTCTTCCCCAATGATAAGAGAATGACGTTTTATTCCTTCAATTTCAAATCCTGATTTTTTATACAAGGCTATTTCCGCATCTGCTATTTTAATTTTTCGAATTTGTACATTTTCCATTTTCAACATAAATTCCTTTCTCTAAATTAGTAAACTTCTCCACTAAACCGATATGTAGGACACCCTCCTATATTCGTTTTCACTCGAAATACTCCACCAGCGTTTGCATCTGCAGTATCCATTTTGGCCGTAGTAATGTATAACTCGTTTAAGTCATTTCCGCCAAATGTACAAGAAGTTACATATAAAGCAGGGATAGGAATACTTAGCAACTGTTCTCCAGTCATAGGATTCCACCTCGATACTTTAGAACCACCCCAATGGGCAATCCACAACATTCCTTCTTCATCAATTGTCATTCCATCAGGAAGTCCGTCTTCTTTTCGTATGAAAACAACATCTCGTGGATTTTCAATATTTCCTGTGTAAATATCATAATCAAAACGAACTACTTTTCTTGTCGGTGTATCTATGAAATACATATACTTATGGTCTGGTGACCACGCTAATCCATTAGAAGTACTTACATGTTCTACTTTCTTTTTTACAGTTAAATCGGTATTTAAACAGTAAAGAGCTCCCTTTCCATCAATACCAACACCTTCTGTGGTCCCTGCCCAAAACCGACCTGCCGGATCACATTTCCCATCGTTAAAACGATTTTCTTGTAAATGGCTTTCAGGATCACAAATATCTCGTAGTTCTTCCGTATCCGGATTTAAAAAATAAAATCCATTCTCTAGAGCAAGAATCATTTCACCACATTCACTTGGAGCAATTGATCCTACCATCTGTTCAAGACAGATTTCCTTATCTTCATTTGTAATAGGATTATAGATATGAACCTTCTTCCCCAATATATCGACCCAATACAATAGCTGCTTTTTACTATCCCAACAAGGCCCTTCTCCAAGAGTAGCCTTCGCATCAATGACTAGTTCTAATTCACCTAACAAATTAATCCCTCCACATTAAAGAATATTCTGTCTTTTTATAATAACATGTAATAGTTTTATATTTTTATTAATGGCAAACATTATTGCGGATTTGAAAACACACTATACCCATTTCAAGAATACGATCAACTTATAAGAACGGGTACCGATGTGAAATAATTTCTTTAATTTGTTGAGTATTGAACATAAATCCATCTCCTTTTTATATTTTCACAAGCGGACATTTAATTACCATTATTTTCATTTTTAATTATTGACATATATTAGCACTTACTACTAATATTAAGTTATATAAGCAAGTACAAAACGGTAAAGGAGGAAAAATAAATGAGTTCAAAAACACGAATTACAGCTATTGGTACCTATGTACCTGAAAAGAAGTTAACAAACTTTGAGCTTGAGCAAATGGTTGAAACAAATAATGAGTGGATTATTCAAAGAACAGGAATTCATGAACGTAGAATAACTCGTCCTGATGAATTCACCAGTGATTTATGTGTATCTGCAGTAAAAGATTTGATGCACCGATATAATAAAAAAGTCGAAGATGTAGATATGATTATTGTGGCAACTAGCACGCCAGATTTTCCATTCCCATCTGTCTCCAGTATAATTCAGGACAAATTTAATATCTCCCAAACAGGTGCTATAGATTTAAGTGCAGCGTGTGCAGGATTTGTTTACGCATTGCATACAGCACACAGTTTAATTTCTTCTGGGCTCCACAAAAAGGTACTTGTTATCGGGGCAGATACAATCTCGAAAATTACCGATTATACCGATAGAAGTACATGTATTTTGTTTGGTGATGGTGCTGGTGCAGTATTAGTTGAAAGGGATGAACAATCAAGCAGCTTCATTGGATTTCACCTAGGAAGTGATGGAAGAGGAGCACAACATGTATATCAACCTGGACTATCGAAAAAAGTCAATGGGATTGAGTTAATCGATACTCAATATCTTGTACAAAATGGTAGAGAAGTTTTTCGATGGGTTGTAAGGAATGTTCCTGATAATATAAGACAGCTTCTAGAAAAAACGCAAACGAGTTTAGATCAAGTTGATTGGTTTATACCCCATAGCGCTAACTTAAGGCTGATAGAACCGATTTGCGAAAAATTAGAATACCCATTGGAGAAAACCCTTTATAGCTTAATCAACTTTGGAAATACCTCTGCTGCAACAATTCCTTTAGCTCTTGATCTTGGAATCCGTCATAGAAAAGTCAAGAATGGGGATCGAGTTCTTTTGTATGGTTTTGGATCTGGTTTGGTTCACGCTGGACAACTTTTAGAAATAAATTTTGACCAACTAATTAATGCTCCAACCCCGTTGTGATAGATTTTTTCGTAATGATGAACAAAGAAATGAATTTGATTTTAAAAACTGGTTGCCAATCGACAACTCAGTTTTTCTTATCTTCAATTATCGGGCGCGATAATTGAAGATAACGTTTTTTTGGTAAAACAAAAGTTTGAAGGTACGAACTAAGGATTATTTATATAATATGAGAAAGGCTGTGAAGTTATTTGAGAGGTTATAAAGCAATGCTATTTGATTTAGATGATACCTTACTTAATAGAGATAAGGCAGTAGATAACATGTTTTTAATTATTTTAGAAAAGTGTTATGAGGATGTTAAACATTCAGTAAAAAATGAAATGTTACAGAAATTCAAAGAATACGATAAAAAAAGCTACGGCTATGGTGATAAAACAACCGTTTTAGAATCATTTTTCGATGAATTCCCACCAAAATATAGATTGCCACGCCATTACATTCAAGATTTTTGGAATAATAATTTCCCTCATTGTTTTTCTATAAACCAAAATACTATAAATATCGTAAATACTCTAAAGATGCATGTTAAAGTTGCGATTATAACAAACGGCCTAACTCAGAGACAAAAATCTAAAATAATTAACACGAATTTAGATAGTTGTTTTGATATAATCATTATTTCTGAAGAAGTGGGATTTAGTAAACCTGACAAACGCATATTTGAATTAGCATTAAATAAGCTTAATGTGCAACCAGAAGACGTATTATTCGTTGGAGACGACATAGAAAAGGATATCGGTGGTTGTCAGAATGCAAATATAAAGGGCATTTGGTTCAATCCCCATATGATCGAGAATGATACCGAAATAAAACCATATGCCGAGATCCATTCTTTTGATAGATTATTAAGTTATTTCCCACAAACGAGCGCGATTGCGGAGTAATACAAGAAAATGTGCAAGCTTTATATTAAAGAGCCAAAACTCCCCTTCAGACCGCTTATCTGAAGGGGAGTCCTTATCTACGTCATTGATTCTAACTTATAAGACGCGTAATTCGCTTCTTCTTCCATGACAACCTATAATATCCGTATTGCAAAAGTAAACTCACAATAAACGCAGCTGGATATCCAACCCATATTCCTTTTATCCCAAGACTCGTATGATATGACAGGAAATAAGCAACTGGAACTTCCACAAGCCAAATCGCTATAACCGCAAAAATAGTCGGCCACAATACAGTTCCGCTCGCCCTCATTGTTGCCCCAATAACTTGCGCATGACCGAAAATTAAGTAACTCCATAACGTAATCATAATAAGACTATGTGCAATATCAATCGTATTTTGACTCGTTAAAAAGAGTGCTAAAATTTCTTTTGAGAACAAATAAATAAAAGAGATTAATATTCCACCAATTACATAGTTCATAACAAGTCCTGCCCTGATTACTTTTTGCAGGCGATCGAATTGATTTGCTCCAATGGATTGCGCTGCAAAGATGGAAACGGTAATCCCAAGGCTCACTGCTGGCATCTGTACATAACTTGCCACTTGATTTACTACTCCATATGCTGCAGTTGCATCTGATCCAAAGCGATTTACAAAGGAAATAACGGCAATCTCTGATAATGAAACAAGTATCATATTAATACTTGCTGGAATACCAAGACGTAATAATAATTTTAACAACTCCCCATCCATGCGAAGATACTTTCGAACCGTTGCATCAAATTGCAATGGATGTTTGGTTTTTCTTAAATAAACTAACAGAATAATAAATGTAACAATTGTTGATATAACAGAAGCATATGCTGCGCCGTACACACCGAGTTTCGGCAGGCCGAACCACCCAAATATAAGAATAGGTAAGAATGCCATATTTAGTCCTGTACTCACAATTAAAAAATAAAATGGTGTTTTTGAATCCCCTGCTCCGCGCATAAATGTTGTATATGCAAAATACAAAAATAGCACTGGCATAGAAATAAATAAAATTCGTGCATAATGAACACTTATATCAATAATATTTTCCGGCGTACCGACTAGTCGCATAATATCCATTGCAAACATACTACCCACTACCGCTAATATCGCTCCAAGTACAAACGTAAATGTCAACGTTGTACCAATAATGGCCTTTAAGCGGTCTTCATTACGAGCCCCAAAAGCCTGACCAATTAAAATCGAGCTACCAGAACCAATCCCAATTACAAATGAAATGAGTAGAAAAAACAACGGAAAGAAAGCGGAAATAGCAGCTAATTCATTAATACCAAGCCACCGCCCTACTACTACCATACCAAACAACTGTCCAAGTGACTGCAATACATTACTTAACAGTAAAGGAATAAGAAACATAGCCATAGAACGCCATATCGGTTTATTTTCTGTTCCTTCTTCAGTTATTTTCAAGTTTCATAACCCCTTTTATTGAGAAATGTTGCGATTATATCCTCGCTCTCCAAACGGCTGCAATTTCTCTAACCACTTCTCTTCTAATTTCTTTAATTCTTCTTTTTCATTAAAATATCCCGTTTCTTTCTTTTTCAGCACTTCTAATATTTCAAATTCAAAAACATCTGCCCCGTATTCCTTCCAATCATCTTGCAATGCCTTATTCGTATGAGAACCCATATTAAGTAAAAGCTGTCTTCCACTCATCGTTTTGAAATTTCTTGTACTCTCTACATACACTTTTTCGTTCTTTATATTTCTAATACAATAAATCCCTCCTTCTATTTCTGTTTCTTTATACAGTTGTTTTAATTCTTTTTTTCTATTCAATTTCCTTTCTCCTTTCATTTTATCTATATATATCTTTTAGCCATCTAAGTCACTGCTATGCAGAATTCAACATGTATGCTACTTGCTTGCTCCATTTGTTTTAACCTGGCATGTGGTAGAAAAAGGCCCTGACCGCTTCTATGCATGGCCAGATGCTCTCGCCCATCTAAAAAGAAAGATGTTTTTTATATCGATTTTTTAATTTGTATTTATCTACATTGTTTTCTATAATTTCACCCAGTACTGACTTCCATCAGATGTTCTGCCTATGAAACCATATTCAATTAAATACCTTCTTAACGTGACATAATCAGGAAATACACGTTCTAAAATCTCATTAACTTCTTTTTCTGTATATTTTTGATCGCTATCAAACTTTTTCACTAAATGTTTCAAAATAATGAGCTTTCGCTTTTGTTTCTTCGGAAATTTAGAAAGCGGTCCGTCTAATCCTTCTGTAAAATGTAATTTTAAAACTTCTTCATTCTCCTCTTCGGTAATGTCATACCGATGATCAAGCATCGTAGCTGTACGATGAATCGGGAGAAATTTAGGTTGATTCGTCGCTTTTTCTTCTGACAGCTCCATAAGCGCAAGAAACACTTTTGCTTGTTTCATCTTCTCCCTTAATGTAAAACGATGATTTCGAATTGTTGAAGTGCTTCCACCGTCCATTTCCTGTACAATCTCTTTATCGTTTAAACCCATATGAAAGAACTGGACCATCTTCTTCTGCAAATCTGTTAAACCAGTTAATTTCTTATCCAACCCTAATAAATAGTCGAACATAGAAATATGTTCGTTTGCGATATGAAGTTGTGTAAATTTCTCTGCTTCATAGAAAACGTTCTGTTCTTGATAAATAATACCTTTCATAAATTTTTCTCCACAAGCTAAACAAATGTATTCTTCAGTGTCCTTCTCAAATACATATCCTTTTTTCAATTCCTCAACCGTGGCATTCCAAAACCATTCTGAAATATCATTCATGCTAAACAATCCCCTAAAAAGTTTATTTTAAAAACAGACAAATTATGATTTGGTTTATTTTTATTTATAATAACATAGTGAAAATAAACATTTCAACGTTCTGTTTATCTATTTTCAAACAAAATTAAATAACGTTTGTATCTTTAGGATTTTACATCCCTCCAATAAACCAAAATTTTTATCAACGAAGAATCCCTGTCCATCGGTAGTGCAATAAACAAATGCAAATTTTGTTTACAAATGTATATCAAAAATAAAATAACAAATAGGACTAGTCACCATACTAGTCCTATTTCTCATTAGTTCTATTAAAATTTTTTTCTTAATTAACTTGAGGATAATAACAGCAACTATTGTAGATAAAAAGACGAAGAATAATTGAAGATAGTCTTAATGAAATGATTGATTGAAGCTGTCTAAAGTTAACACTGCAACGCATGTCCTTATTTCACCAAAAAGATTTTATGCTTTTGGTTTCATCCCTGCCGATGCAATTGTAACAAGTGCAGTGTTTTCTCTTCTTTACTCCCTTTATGTTCAATACGCTTTGTCACGATCCCATCTTTCATAAACAAAATACAATCTCCTATCTCCGCTGCCACGTCCATCATATGTGTGGAAAAAATAACAATTGTCCCATTTTTCTTGATGTCTTGTAAAACTTCAACGAATGCATTAACCCAAAATGGATCCAAACCATTTGTTGGTTCATCTAATAATAATAGTTTCGGTTTCCCTAACAACGCTTGTCCAAATACTAAGCGTTGCCGCATTCCCTTTGATAAATGTTTTACAAGTTCATTCCTCTTTTCAATTAGACCGATTTTTTCTAAAATTTCCTGTATTTGTTGTCGACTGACCTTTCGTAACACACCATAAAAAGTAAGAAATTCATGTACAGTCATCATTTCCTGTGCATGGAAGTCATCTGGCATATATCCAATTTGCGACACGTATGCATTCCTATTTTCATGGAGAGCAATACCATTCAAGACGATCGTACCTTCTGTCGGTTTTGAAATACCTGCCAATATATGAAGAAGTGTACTTTTTCCCGCACCGTTCCCGCCGCATAGTACGATGCATGTTCCCCCGTCTACTTGAAGTGAAAAGTGAGAAAGTGCTTGTTTTTTCTTATATTCTTTTGAAACCTCTTTAACTTGTAAAAGTGTCATTGCATTTTTCTCCTTTCTAGCTTCCATGCAGAAAGAGTAAAACCAAAAGCCATATAGATCAGTGTATATAAAATGAGAACTCCCCACGCCGCCTCAGATTGTAAGAAAGTAATAAGAGTATCGTATGCTTGTCCAAATATCGCACCGCCGCCTAATTGAACAACAAATACGATGCGAAGCAATTCAGCAGGATTAATCAACAAAGCTATTTTTAGAAGCACAGCAATCATCGGATACGGAACAAGGCTAAGAACAGCGATAAGTGCAGTAGGCCAAATCATAATTAAGAAAAACCAAACCCCAACAGATATTGTTAGCGCCTGCCATCTTGTTATGACAAAAGAACCGATCACAACACCGATTATTAGAAAGAAAAGCATTAATACTACCCCGAATACATAAAGAGCCAGCACCCATTTCATAGATAATGCACTTCCACTAATAAGGCCGATTATAAGACTTATACCATAACTAAGTGTAAAAATAATGAGCTGCGCTGTAAATTGTCCGAACGCTTTTCCTATTACGTAAGCAACACTAGAAATGGGATATGTACTTAATAACCGCCACTGGCCGTTTTCCATTTCATTCGCAACAGAAAAAGAACTGATAATAAGCATAAATAACGGTATAATATACAACACTAAATTCGCCATTGTACCTGTTATATTTGTATATCCTGTTATAGTAGGTGTATTTCGCTCTAGTAAAAATAGCAAAGACAGAACGCTCGTCCAAAGAATTACAAATGTATAAGATGAACGTTGTCTTATCGTGATCCGCCACTCAGATTGCCAAATGTGCCACATAATATCCCTCTTTCCACAAAAAAGGACAACCGGAGCGGTTGTCCTTTTTTATTAATGAGAATGATTCATATCCTTTTTCTTTGCATTCTCTTCTTTTATTTTCATCATCATATCCATGTTTTTGTTCCATTCATGCTTTTCTAAATCTTTTGCTGCTAACACTTCGCCTTTATTTTTAGAAACAAAGCTGTCCGCATCTTTTTTATCTTTGAAAGAAATCACATTATAAGCCATCGGTGTTTTAATCTCTTTGTCATAAACATAAGTCGCTTTTTCTACTTCAACCCACTCTTTTGTATTGTAATCACGTACAAATTTTGCTTGTAACTTTTCATTCTTGTTTTTATTCATCCATTTGTACATACAACCAAGATCATCAAATTTTAATGATTTACCGTTTTCAAGAATTACTTCTGTTCCGAATTGATCGTTCGTCACAAGCATATTACAATTGGCACATTTATCATTTTTCTCGTCAATTGCGACTGGCTTAACTTCCTTTTTTCCGCAGCCAACTACCGTCAATAAAAGAGCTGCAACTATTGTAATAAATAAACCTTTCCATTTCATCTTCTTTTCCTCCCAATTTTAAATAAAGTGATACTTATTGCTAACATACTCACACTGATTATTCCGATTTGCATCTTAAATGAGGATTTGTTTTCTTCCTTCTTTCCTCTCATTGTCATCATAGGCTCATAATCAGTTAAAACTTGATTTTCAGGACTTTTCAACAATGTTTGGAGTACAATCATACCAGGTGCTTGGAAAAACAACTGATATTCAGGGACTTCATTTGTTAGTGTTAGAAAAAACGGATCTGCTCTATGTGGAATGCTACTAATACCATTTCCCTTTGTATCCAGCTTCAAGGATGCGTCCCAATAATTATGTATAATTTTGTTTTCAGTGCTGTTTATCGCTTGAGACTCATTTACATTTCCAACAAAGACATTGTTAGACACATTATTTTCATTCGCATTTTTAAATTGCATGCCAATAAAGTTCCCGTTTACTTCATTATCTGAAATACGGTTGTTATTCGCATTTTCCACATACATCCCAACACGATTATAAGAAATTCGATTTCCAATCGTTTCCGTGTTCTCTGCATCATACAACAATAAACCCTGTGCGTTGACATTACGATTATTGAAAGTTAACCCGTTCCTTTCAATTTTCGTTTCTTTTGTTCCCATCACCATGGCACCTGTAATATTGTTGTGTGACTTGTTATCCTGTACGGTTATATGATTAGAAAACATAATGTGTATACCATAACGAGAATTTCCGATAGCATTACGAGTTATTCGATTAAAATGACTATTTTCTATATAAATGCCATCTCTTACTTTATCAATCTCGACTCCTTGAATCATATTGTTATTTGATTCCCATAAATCAATTCCGTTTCCTTTAGAGTTCCCTTTAATAGAACCACCTTCTACAACCGTACCACTAGTCTCGTTAAATTTAATCCCGAACTGCTTTGTGTAGATTTGAAGATTTTTCAACCTATGATTCTTACCTGTAACACGAATAGCTTCGGTATCTTTCTCACTACTGCATTGTTCTACCTTTATATGCTTTAAGGTGACAGATTGTCCTTTTACCGTAATAACGGGTTCTTTACGACAAGAACGAACAGTAACTTCTCCCATCCCTTCCAAAGTAACAGGTTTTGAAAGAACGATTGCTTCATCATAATTACCACTCGGTATTTTGACGATTCCATATTCAGGAGCAGCGTCAATTTGAGATTGCAACGTATCCTGTGCATAGGTATGGAATGAACAACTTAAAAAAATGATACAAAAGAGAAAAAAAACTCGAGTTATTTTCATATAGCAATCTCCTCAAATATCAGTCGACCTACATGAAGGATAACAAACAATTGTGTGGAATTTGTGAAGTAATTTTGTATTTTTTGACAAAAAAAGATATTTTTAAATATAAATTCATTTTACTTTTTCAACATATAAGTCACTTGTATAAAGAACAAAACGTAGCCTGCACTCACTTTCTCCTTTTGTTTTAAGCCTGGCATGTGGCAGAAATAGGAACTGACCGCATCTATGTATGGCCAGATGCTCTCTCTCATCTCAAAAGAAAAAGATTTTTGTGGCGGTTTTTCACTTTGTATTTATACATGATTCCTCTATAGACTAAAAAAATAGGAGGCTATACTAATGATTAAAAAAGAAATGTTGCAAAATGGAGTCAAGCAAGTTTTTTACGAAGAAGAATGGTACCCACCGATATCAGAAGCATTAAAGAATCTTACCGCTGCACAAGCATGTTGGCAACCAGAAGGAAAGGCCAGTAATACGATTTAGGAAAATGTAAACCAT
The DNA here is from genome assembly GCF_030756675.1 of Bacillus multifaciens. GTDB lineage: Bacteria > Bacillota > Bacilli > Bacillales > Bacillaceae_G > Bacillus_A > Bacillus_A multifaciens. Next base: position 2,406 of record NZ_JAVBXD010000019.1, on the reverse strand, counting down.
TTACTAACCTTTAAGGAGCGCTTACTTTCCCGCTTACATCAAGATGACACATTTGTTGCTCCACAAAATAATGATGACACGCTTGTCCAAGGTGGACCTAATGATGATGATGCTTGGCAACAAACAGTGAAGCGAACACTTCAAGTACATGATGCCTTACAATCTTCATTAACATCCCTTCAAGAAGCAGAACTGGATCAACCAAGTCCTTCTCTACCAGTTTGGCAACAATATCTGAATATCCTTTTGCACGATGCTTATCATACAGGACAAATTGTACAACTTCGCAAACTCCAAGGTTCATGGCCAGCTCAGCGTTCATATTTATAAACGATGATTAAAATTGCTTGAGTTTCACACCCAACAAAACAATTGAAAGTAGCTAACTGTTACATCAAATAAAAACCTTGCTTTGGGGTAATAGGCCCAGATTGTAAAAGGCTATTCCATCACCTCTTCAAAGCGTAACTACAATAAGGACAAGCCAGTTTTAGCTTGTCCTTGTTCTATGCCGCCCCGCGAATTCAAACGGCAATCACACAAAGCCGCTATTCGCCTTAGATCTATCACCCCTGCCACAACACAGGCTTTGTCACCATGAACCATAACATCGCCATTAAAAGAACAATGTAAATCCAAATCGAACGCCGCAACAATTGAATCAAGGCGTCCTTGTCTTGGCCCGTTTCGCTGAATTTCCGAATGGTCGGCGAAAAGGCGCGGGCCAGGAAAAATAATGAACTCGCCATGAGAATAAGGGTCATCACTATCCAAGGGGTTTTCCAAGTCCAAGGGCCCGCCAATACAAGCAGAACCCCGGATGCAACCAGCACATGCCCGGCATGTTTGGCCAGTCTGACCGAAAATCGGAATACATCCAGATAAGCCTGCTGCGCGCGGGCCTCTGAAGCCCGCAGTTTTTTGATAAGCGGAAGCAATACAAAAAACGGGCCGATGGATAAGATTACACTGAAAATATGTACATACAGAAGCAGTCGATACAACATGTCCATCCTTATATCACATTAACCTACGATGGGACGGAACTCATGAACCCAAACTCTCATATTTGGTAGCCACGGCATGCCAGGGTGAAGAGACAGGATAGATTGCTTGTATTCCTCCACATTCGCATAGCCTTCTTGACGGGCATGCTCATCAGTCAATTCGCCAAGTGACTGCGAATAGACCTTCTCCACAACATAACGGTGACCTTGAAGCTCCATCACTTCCCCGACATCCGCATATCTCCCGTTGCGGCGAGTAGCCGTTTTCTGTCCTGCAAGCACTTTTTCAATGTCCTCCTGAATCGTGATGAGACGTTCAATCGTACATATTTTTGGCGGTAAAGCGTTCGTTTCATTTTGGTTTGTCATCTGGGTCACTCTCCTTTTTTCATTTAAACATAAGCCCACTTTATCATATAAAAAAATTATTCTATATAGCAAGTTTCTACTTAATAGGGATAACAAACTTTCATACAATGTTTATACGATAAACACCAATAATAGGAAAAAGCAGCGCTTGGTTTTGGTGCAAAAACCTCAAGATAATTGCAATTAATCTCTGAATCTTGGACATATTGATACTAGTACTCTAAAAAAGGAATATAATCGGTATGGAAAATCAAAATTTGTTCAAATGGAAGTATTATCTACCTGGTATTATTTTACTAACCGTGTGATGGTACCTACACGGTACAACCTCAGTTTTCGTGATTTGGTGGAAATGATGGAGGAACGAGTTAACAATACATTTAAGTGAAAGATTGTGTGATAAGCTTATTTTACTAAACGGAGTCACAACACATCACTATCAAGCTAATATTTTGGAGTATCCCCAAAATGGAAGTTTCACTTTATCTCTCCATAGTTGTCTACGAAAATTCAGTTCATTTTTTCATTTTGGGGAACAAGAGATTTCTTAAGTTGATGGATATGCGGCTAGACCCCAAATAGTAAAAAGGCTTGATTTCTTGTGAAGGAATCAAGCCTTTTTTATGTATTATTCAATCGCAACGATAAATGAATGCTTATTACTAAAGAAGAAGTCTCCATGTCAAAGGAATGAGAACTAAATGACTGATAAATATAAACCAAGAATATTTTGCTACTAATTTTCCTTCCATAAACTCCACTCCTTATGTAAATCTTATAATTTAAGAAAATATTATCAAACTTTATTTAAAAGTTGCATTTGGCTATCCCCTTGATCGTGAGTATTTAGAATTAAGTGATGCTGAAAAGAAAGAATATAATGGTCATTTGGTTAATGAAATGGAAGTAGAATAAAAAAAAGAACCTGGATTTAATCTGTACCCTTTGTAAAGGACATTTTGAAAAAAAGTTATGCAACATCAAGAAGATGATTTCTGAATTCAACAGGGGTCATCTTCTTTAAATTCCA
>NZ_JAVBXD010000018.1 GCF_030756675.1 Bacillus multifaciens | reverse complement strand
GTCTCCTCTCATTTATAGGTTCTGGACAAACCTGAGAGTACTTTGTCTTATTTTTTTTGTCCAGAAAAATGCTTACACATACTTTTATACATCATCGAATATAACGGCGATTTTGGGAATATATCGGCCGCAATTTAGAATATATCGGCGCTTCGACACGATATAAAGATTCCTCGACAATGTACGACACGATCGCCTACACTCCTAATAGTTCTTTCAGCTCGTTTGTAGATAGTTCTGTAATCCAGTTTTCACTTGTGATAATTGCATTATTGAGCGATTGTTTCCGCTCGAGCATTTCATCAATTTTTTCCTCAAGTGTTCCTGTTGTAATGAGTTTATGCACATGGACAAAGCGTTTTTGACCGATGCGATAAGCGCGGTCTGTCGCTTGGTTTTCAACGGCAGGATTCCACCAGCGGTCGTAATGAATAACATGATTCGCCGCAGTTAAGTTTAGTCCCGTTCCGCCCGCTTTTAAAGAGAGCAGGAAAATACCGTGCTGTCCGTTTTGGAACTGTTCGATCATTTTATCGCGCTCTTTCTTCGGTACACTGCCGTTTAAGAAGATGACGCGCTCTCCAAAATGTTCTTCTAACAATGTTTTCAGCATATTTCCCATTCGAATATACTGCGTAAAAATGAGGCAGCTTTCATGCTGATCCCGTATGTTTTCAACGAGTTCTAATAATGTTTCTGTTTTCATAGAACGACTGGTTAAGTTTGCGGGTAGCTCTTCTTTTAAATAGAGAGCGGGATGGTTACAAATTTGTTTTAGTTTATTTAACATAAGCAAAATAAAGCCGCGGCGCTCAATGCCTGTTAATCCCTCTACATTCTTTAACGTATCTTTAACGAGTTGTTCATAGAGCGATGCTTGTTCCGCCGTTAACGGACAGTATGCTTTTTGCTCTTGTTTATCTGGTAAGTTCAAGGCAACGGATTTATCTTGCTTCGTGCGGCGCAGTAAGAATGGTGCGATTAAGCGCTGCACTTGCTGAATCTTTGTTTCATCGCGGTCCTTTTCAATCGGCGTTACGAAGCGGCGCTGAAACTGCGGTAAACTGCCAAGATAGCCGTGATTCAGGAAATCAAAGATCGACCATAATTCTGATAAACGGTTTTCCATCGGTGTTCCTGTTAAAGCGATTTTATGATTTGCTTGTAACTTTCGAACAGCACGCGATTGTTTCGTGTGCGGATTTTTAATATTTTGCGCCTCGTCGAGAATAATCGCATCCCAGCGCTGTAAGCTGAGCTCTTCTTCATCAAGCTGCGTGAGTGCATAGGATGTCAAAATTACATCGGCATCTTGCATAAAAGTGGACAAATCTTCTCCCTTTGCTCGGTTGCCGCCGTAATGGAGTTTCACTCGTAAGCTCGGTGCAAAGCGCTCAAATTCTTTTTGCCAGTTACCAAGAACAGATGTAGGCGCCACAATAAGCGCTGGGCCTGTTTTTAGGTTGTGTTCTTTTATATATAGTAAGTAAGTAATTGTCTGGATGCTTTATGACGATAGGTAAGCCTTTGAAGTTATCTCTGGCTTTTCCCCCGTCCCACACCGTGCATGCACCTTTCAATGCACACGGCGTTCCATCGATAGTGTTCTACTTACAGGTAGTTTTCTCTACTTGCTTTCACTACCGACTGGTGCCCTTCGCTAAGATGTTTTTCTGCTCCGTGACACTTCCACAGCATTTCGTCTGCTTTATAGTCACATCAACGCCCATCTATTATCGCTACTATGGCACCGCTGACTTTCAACTCGCTTCACCGTACCTTCATACTCCACGAACTGAATCTCAAACGTTCCGTATCGTTTATCCCTTCTTTTGCATTCCTTAGGTGCCCTCTATACACCGGAGTTACTTCGCTCAAGTTAGATTGACCTCAACTTCTTGAGCCAACTTCGTCATTTAGGCAAAGTAACGAAGCAGCATTTGTATCTTAGGAAAATATACAAATATTTCACTCAGACCATCCTTTGACCTACGTAAGATGGCTATGGATAACGGTGCGTGCATGACGAGGGTTCGTCTTCGCTCACCATAGAATACTTTTAAGGACTACCGCCTCATATCAGGAAGTGTAGGCTCCCATCAGTAGACGACTTCACCTGGCTCTCATACAGCAACTTATAAAGGTAAGTTGCTGCATGCAGGAGTATTATAGATAGAACAGAAAGGTCATTTGTTCTCATTAGGAGTTTCACCTAATTGTTCAACGATACAGTTAGAATAAGGTGAAACCTTATTCCCGTAATTTCGTGTTTAGGCAACACTTATATACGAACGTTTCGCACTACCAAGTCCCATGTCATCGGCTAGCAACGCACCAAATCCAAGCTCTCGTAAATAGAGGAGCCACTCGACTCCTTGCTGCTGGTATGGTCGTAACGTTGCTTGTAAGGAAGGTGGTACTTGTATAGATGGAATCTCTCCGATGTGCAGCAATCTGTCGAACAGCTTGTCATAATAATCATCGAGTTCGATTTCCATATCTGCAAATGGACTTTCTTCTTCAATTACTTCTGTTTCTGCTCCGCGAAGTAATCGCTGCTGCACGACGTCTTTCATTTCAAGTCCGTATTTGTCTGCTTTCTTCATCAGTTTCTTCACTTCTTTGATAAAGGCAGGGTCAAGTCTCATCCATTGTCCGTTTATGTGGATAAGACGTCTGTTTTGTTCAATGAGCGCAAGAAATTCGGCCTCTGTTAAATCGATGCCGTTTGTAGAGATACGCCAGTCAAAATTTACGAGTGTATTCATGCCAAAGAATGCTTGTCCTGCTGTTGCATTATGTTTCACTTGGACGCGCAGCTTTGGTTTATTTGCTTTCAAGTTTTGCCACCAAGATGGCAGTAAAATATCAATCCCAGCTGCTAGCAATTCATTGCTGGCTTCTGTTAAAAACCGCCAAGCTTCCGTTTCGTATAATTCACTTCGAAATAGAGTATCTTCCATTAACCAAGGTACGAGTTTGCCGAAACCTTCTTGCGTTTCTGTAATACGTGCTTCATGGTTTAACCATCTTTTTGGCAGAGACTCAGTACCTTTATATACGTATATTCGATGAGCGCCGCGCTTTGGTGTTAATATTGTTTCGAGCTGCCACGTTTCAAAATCATCCTCCGGTTCTTGGAGACGAAGTCCAACTGCAAATGGCAGATCATCTTCGATATAGCCAATTTTACGCAGCCAATCGTTTTCATGAATGGCTGTTTCGAGTTGTCTTTTCGTAAAGTCATAATGCTCGTATAAGCGCTTTGCATCTTCCCATGCTGTGCCAGAACGAGTTTGATGGCGCAGTGTTTCATTAATGGCTTCTGAAAACAATGTTTGCACTGTTTCATCTATTTCTTCTTCATGAGCGATTTTCCAGGAAGGATATTGATCCCATTGCTTGATATCGGGAAGGAAGTCTCCTGTTGTGTAAGCTTCCCACATTTTTTCTGCCATTGGCGCGAGTTCGCTAATTGCTGCGCTTGTTTGTAGTTTTGTAAATGAATTTACCGGCTTTTTGGCGATATATTCAAATGCTTGAGTAGCGTTTAAAATAATACCGCTCCGCTGTTCATATGTTCCTTCTTGCAGAAGTGTTCCATAGAAAGAAGAGGAGTGCCATGTGAATGCATGTTGTTTCCAAGTGCTTACAGGCAAACTGTTCCCTGTTTCATCCTCTGCCCAAAGAAACCAGTTTTGTTTCATTCGTTCGAGCCGAATGATAATGTCAATTTGTGTTGTCATGGATCAACTTCCCTTTCCGCAGTTCTTCTTGTAATGCTCGCAGTCGTGAGTGAGTGGAGGCAATGATCATAATGAAAGACTCCCACTCATCTACCCGTTTGAGCTTTTTATAAAGTGTTCTTAGTTTTTTTAAGTAGCGAACAGCTCTGCGGTACGATTTGCGATTCTTTTCTTCAATAGCTTGCATGGCAGCATAATGATAGAGCGGAAGAGCAGCTTCCGGCGCTTCTTTTTCAACTTCTTTTAATGCTTCTTTTAATAGTTCAATTGCCTCAAACCCATACAGTAAATGAAGCTCTGTCCATGTGTGGTACTGCTTTTTGGCAAGTACATATTGTTCGTAGCTGGTGAAGCTATGTGGTAATAATTCTTGAAGAATCATCTCATAGCCAGCTTGCTCGTTCGTATGCGTTGCATATGTTTCATACATCGTCATAAATAAGCGGACAACATCTTTCACAAAGTAGGAATCGTGCTCGGTCGTTATCGTTTCTTTCACTCGCTTGTAAGTGAAGGACAGCCACCCTTTTGCCCGCTCCCACTGCATGGAATTCAATAAATCTTCAAGCCAATCAAAGTAAAGGCCAACAACTTGTGGTGGCTGCGCTCTTAGTACATCCATTGCCTCTTTATCTTTTCGCTGTAGAAAGAGAAGATGAGCGGATGCAAGTGCTTTTGATAAAGGATGCATTTTTGTTTCAATCCGCTGCTGTTCTTCCAGTATCCAATTTGGTTCTACGAACAGCTCTCCCCATAGGTGACGATAAATAAAGAATCGCTCCTGTGTATAAGAAGGGCTAGAGAAGAAAATTGTATGTAGCATCTCAGCGATGTGCTGCAGAAACGGTTGAAGTACATCTTGAAATGGTTCGGCTTTCAAATCCTGTACAATGTTTTCTATTTTATTAACAAAGAGCCTTACAATATTGAGTGGTTGATGATAAGAATAGAGTTTATCGGCTTCAAATGTTTCAATTTCTTTCAGTAGCTTCTGAAAAGAAAAGAGTGCTGCACTCAGTTTAAATAATTCGTGAACTGTAACAATGCGCGGTGCTTTTCGTTCAATTTTCATATAGAACTCTGTGAAAACGTTCATCAGAAAATACATTTGTTTGTATGAAAGGCGTGCGTGTTCTTTCGCAAATGCATCGTATTCAGATTCGAAGTACGGAAGCCAGCTTTCATAATCTGTATCGTTAAAATCGGTCATTTGCAGCATTTGCCGTGCTGTGCGAATGGGCGGGAGCGCCGGTTTCGTTTTCTTCTTAAATAAAGTTAGAATGTCTCCTACTTGTCCAAAGCTTGAAGCTGCATATAGTAATACGGCGAGCATATGCTCACATTGCGTTGGTGAAAAGCAATCACAGTAACTTTCGGACACGTTGCGAATTGGAATATTAACACTATAAATATTTCCGTCATGTTCGATTGTTCCTGATAATGTATATCCATCGAAATCAACGTTATACACGAGGCCACTACGATAGAGCTGAAGTGCATTTGATACTTGTTCTTTGTCAGCCGCTTGCTGTGGATCGAGTCCTTTCAAAAACTCATTGGCAATTTCCATAATTTCATCTTTCGTAATTGAATGTTGCAGCATAATGTTCCTCCGCGCAAAAGATTTCCTTCTTTTCTATTATAAAGTGAAACTTCCTTCAGTGGGGTTTTTGTTCTTTCCACTGAGGGTTAGCCCACCCAATCGAGCTCCTATGGGCAGTTATCTCCTAAATTTTTCTCTTTCATTCAACTAAAAAGACTATCTCTCCTATGAAGAGGTAGTCTTTTGCTGTAATATGCTTTGTACATAAGGATCTTGCAGAACCATTTCGATTAAAGGAATCGTTTTATTTTTGAAGTGGAGTCCTGTATCGATTGGAAATGGTTTTTGGCTGCCAGGCTTGACGCCGTATTGTATGATTTTGTATTCTACGTCCTCGCCGTGCTGTAAGATGATGAGTCTATAACGGTTATCGTCATGCTCTAATGAAAAATCAATTGTAGTTGCATCGTATGTAACGGCATCTTTATATATGTACGGAGTTGGCGTGCCAATCCAGTCAACGTTTGCATTTATATCCATATGAATGCCTCCTTTCTTCTATTATAAAAAAAATAAGAGCCAGCTCTCAACTAATGAGAGCTGGCTCGTTTTTTTTAGCAACAGTAGTAATTAGTCTATAATTTTCACTTTTACAGTTTTACGTCCCCAGTTGTTTGCAGCGCCATCAGAGCCTACTAAGACGTCGATACGATTTCCTTTAATTGCACCGCCAGTATCACCAGCAACTGCTTCGCCGTATCCTTCTACCCAAATTTTTGAACCAAGTGGAATGACTTTCGGGTCAACAGCAACCATTTTCATATTTGGATTTGCTGTTAGGTCATGCCCCATTGCAGTTAATACACGACCGCCGTGTGTGCCGCCATTTTCGCTTGGATGAGCTGTGTAAGCAGTTGCGACAACTGTTAATTCACGGCCATCAGCTTTTTCAGCTTTTGTTTCTGTAGCAGTCTGCGTTTTTTGAGCTTGAGCTGGCGCAGCTTTTGCCGGCGCAGGTGCTTGTTCCTGTGCTGTTACGACAGGTGCATTACCTGTTAAGAAAGGAACATTTACATAAGCTGTTTTTCCGTTATATTCAAACTGTAACCAGTCGTTTTGAACTTGATGTGTTGTCTCGATCACATCATCTTTCTTTAATGTGCCCAAAATTTCTGAGTTTGTGTTTGCATCAGCGCGTACGTTTAATACGTTTGCTGTTACATAATAGATGTTTTTCGTAAATTCTGCGCTTACGAATCCTTCTTTACCATTTAGGTTAACCTTTAGCCAACCGTTTTCTGTATTTTTAACATCTAATTTATTACCATCTAATACTTTGCCTACAACTTTTGATTCAATAGTTGGGTTTTCTCGTACGTTTAATACGTCTGTTTTAACAACTGTTTCTGCTTGTGCAGAAGAAGTGAAAATCCCAAGACCAAAAACTGCTACTGTTGCTATACCAAGTAACTTTTTCATGAAATAGCCTCCAATGCTTTTGTTTTCGTGACCTCATTATAGCAACAGATTTTTGAGGAAAATGGGATAACACACAATTACAAACCATTCGTAACAGTTCATTAATACTTTGTAATATAAAAAGAAGTATAAAGAAAACGCTTTTTTCTTATGTTTTAAAAGATTCTATTGCATATTTAAGGATTGAGGAGCGGAAATGAGATATTGCAAAGCAGTTAATCGTATTTCACTCATATTACAAAGTGATTATAGAAGTGTTGCGTAAATAGAGGATTTTATTATTTCACAAACAATATAGTTATAAAAATATAATTAATTTGTGTTATTTTTCACAATTTATAGCCTGATTTTAAGAAAAAACATCATGTAATTGTTACAAAAAAAGAAGGTGTCATAGAACAAATTGGGCCTGTTTCATGTCTGTAATAGTACGTGAATGAGATGATTGAGGGACTTGCTTCGTAACAGTTCTTTCTATATATAAGTTAAAAAACGACATGAAAAGGGGAGGACGAGAGCGTCTGGCCGTGCATAGAAGCGGTCAGGGCCTTTTCCTGCCACATGCGAGGTTTAAACCATAGGGAGAAAGCAAGTAGCGTTCATGTTGTATGAGGCATAGCGGCGACTTGCGTTTCGGAAAATGCTGTTTATGATCGCTGGTAAGAAGGTAGATAGAATGAGTTGAAAACATTGTTAGGCATATAACATTTAATTTTGCATGATATTTACAAAAAAGTGTCGAAAATGTGTTGTCACATCTTTCTATATGTGCTATATTATTTCCTGTAAGCGATTTCAATTAAAGTTTCATGGCAATCAAGGGGAGGACATCAAGAATAATGAAACGTTACGAACGAAAGTGGAAACATATTTGTTTAAAGCGTGCTACACAACGAGCGGTACATGAAAACGCAGAGCAGAAAATAGAGAAAACTACAGGGGAGCGAGAAAAGCAACTTGTCTCGCAGAAGTAGTGTCCACTTTTTTTTCGTATTTATGATAAGAAAGTATTACGTTCATTGGGGGATGGGCGTGAAGTAACTTTCAACTAAGGGGTATTAGTTCGATATATAAGTTTTATGGCTAAAACAAGCGCAGAGCATACGGTAGCTCTGCGCTTGTTTTTTGCTTATTGTGTTTAAATCAGAAACCAAGTATAAATAAAAAGATCCATCTTAAGTGAAAATAAACTTAAGATGGATCTTTTTATTTATTAAAACATCATGCCTGCTACAGCAGCGTTTAAGAAGTTTGCTAATGTACCTGCAATTACCGCTTTAATTCCCAATTGCGCGATTTGTTGACGGCGTGAAGGAGCAAGTGTACCAGTCACACCTAATTGAATCGCAATAGATGAGAAGTTTGCGAATCCGCAAATTGCAAACGCTAAAATAATGTTTGTTTTATCAGAAAGCTCTGCCATATGCTTACCTAAGTTTCCGTATGCAACGAATTCATTTACTGCAAGTTTTTGTCCGATATAACCAGCAGCCTGAATCGCTTCATGAGGCGGAACCCCAATTAGTATAGCGAACGGAGAAAGGAGGTAACCAAAAATTAGATCAAGGCTTAGTTTAATGTGGAACCAAGAACCAACCCATCCTAGTAGACCGTTTAATACAGCGATTAATGCGATAAATGCCATAAGCATTGCTGCAACGTTAATAACAAGTTGCATCCCTTCAGATGCACCGCGTGCTGCTGCATCAATAACGTTTGCATCTGTACGCTCTGTAGAAAGCTCTACATCATTATTTACTTTTTCTGTTTCAGGCATCATTAATTTTGCAATTAATAAGCTTGAAGGTGCAGCCATAATAGCAGCTGCAAGTAAATGCTCTAGCGGAATTCCCATTGCCGCATAACCAACAAGAACAGATCCGGCAACAGATGTCATACCGCTGACCATAATAGCGAAGAATTCACTATTTGTTACGCGCTCTAAGTAAGGTTTAATTAAAATCGGTGCTTCCGTTTGTCCTAAGAAAACAGTTGTAACAGCATTTAAGCTTTCTGTTCTTGAAGTTCCAAGAAGTTTGCTTAACCCGCCGCCAATAATTGTAATAAACCATTGCATAATACCAAAATAATATAATACGGCTACGAGTGCACTAATAAATACAATTGGAAGTAATGCTTGAATAATAAAGACGAAGCCCCAAGGCCCTTTTGGGTTAGCTAAACCACCAACAACGAACCCAATTCCCTCATACGAGAAATTAATAAGAGTTTGTACGCCGTCAGCAGCATGCTTTAAAACGGCTTTTCCTGCGTCCCATCTTAAGACGATGAAGGAGAAAGTAATTTGAAGTGCAAGCGCAATTGAAATTGTGCGCCAATTAATAGCTTTGCGATTGGAAGACAGTAAAACTGCAATTACCAAAATTCCAAGCACGCCGCCAATTCCCCATAAAACATTCATGCTTGTAAATCTCCTCTCTGAATTATCGGAACATTACAAATAGTAGAATTGCTCCGTTTCTCTGAAAACATTATCTTATGTAACTTATCACACCAGACATCAGAGGTCAAACGTCTGTAAAAAAGTCAGAATAGGAAAACAATAATTGTAATAAAAGCATATAAAATGAGCGATTAAGAAATGATATAAAGTCTAATATATAATTTGCCGCTGTGCAGAATAAAACATGACCAGCTGATCCTACCTATTTCAAAAGAAAAGAATTTTATATCAGTTTTTCCATTTGCACTTATGTATATACCTGATTTTGACTTTCCAACACACAAGTCGCCGCCACGCTGAACAAAAAGTAACCTGCACTTGCTTGTTCTCTTTGTTTTAACTTCGCTTGTGGCAGAAAAAGGCCCTGACCGCTTCTATGCATGGCCAGTTGCACTTGTCCATCTAAAAAGAAAAGGGTTTTTATTATATAAAAAGAGCCTTCTAGTAATCTAGAAGGCTCTGAAACTATTAATTAATAAGGCTTAGAATATCCTAAGAAATGGCTGCTCCAATATGAGTTATTTAATGATGCCACTTTAACTCCATTGTCCCCAGCTTGAATAAAGCTGCCACCACCAAGGTAAATACCGATATGAGATGGACCAGACTTATATGTGTCTTTGAAGTAAATCAAATCGCCTGGTTGCGGGTTAGATGTATGTTGGAAGCTGCTCCAATATCCAGCTACGCTTTGACGACTGATTGAATAGCCAAACTTTTTATATACGTGATAAATATAACCACTGCAGTCAACGCCGTTTGCAGAAGTGCCGCCCCATACATATGGAACACCTTCCATTGATTTTGCGTATGAAAGTAGTGATGAAGTATCACGAGAGTTATTGCTTGTGTTGTTATTATTGTTGCTGTTGTTGTTGTTGTCAGCTGGTTTTTGAGCCGGCTTATCATTTTGTACACCGCTTACAGGTGTTTTAGATAAGAAGCGAGTTCCTACGTAGCCAGTGCGGCCGTTATAGTTAACTTTGCTCCAGCCAGACTCGTCTGCAAGTACTTGTACTTTTTGTCCTTGTGGCAGGGCACCAATTACACCGTAGTCTGTTCCAGCGCCGCTGCGTACATTTAATGCGCTTGCATTAATGTAATATTCTCCGCCGCCTTGAGCTGGAGTTTCGGCTTTGTTATTATCGTTGTTATTGTTATTGTTGGCTGGCGGATTAGTTGTAGTAGTGCCGCCTTTTACAAATTTCACAAATTCGCTGCTAACATAACCTGTATTTCCGTTATGCTTCACTTTGAACCAGCCATTTTCAGCGCCAATAACGTTTAATGTGTGGCCTTTTAATACGCCGCCAATGATACCATGGTATGTAGCTGGGCCTGTACGAACGCGTAAAGACGTAGCGTCTACAACATAAGTACCGCCTGTTTGAACTGTAACGTTGTTGCTATTTTGTTGTTTGTTATCTTGTGCAACGTTTGAGTCAGAACCGCCTTTTGTTACATAGTCCTTGCTAACATAAGCGTTTTGTCCGCTGTAGCTAATTTTGAACCAATCTTGTACTTCACCAACGACTTGTACAACTTGTCCTTTATGTACAGAACCTAATTGTGTGTGTGAAGTGCTCGGGCCTGTACGAACACGAAGGGAAGATACATTTACTGTATAATTTCCGCTTGCTGGTTGAACAGTTGAGTTGCCTTGTGATTGAGAACCACTGTTACTGTTAGAAGTGCCCGTATTTACAAATTCGCCACTAACGTAGCCAACTTTTCCGTTATAGCTAATTTTGTACCAGCCGTTTTCCTGGCCAATTACGTTTAGTGTTTGTCCTTCATATACACGAGACGCAATGTCAGAAGATGTGCTAGGACTTGTACGGACGCGTAATACATCTGCATTTACTGTGTATTTTGTGTCGCTTTTTGGAGCTGCTTTAGTTGTTTGTGCTGCTTGTGCTGCAGGTTGTTGTGCGTTTTGATCAGGAGCTGCCTGAACTGTCCCTATTGTCGGGGCTGCTGCACCTGCTACAGACACTGCTGCAAGACCAGCAAGATATTTTTTCATAGTTTGTCGATTCCTTTCTGTCTGTATTTTAGGTGATGAAAAAATTACCAACTAATAAAAATTCTAAAATGGTTGTCGACTGATGTCAATGCTTATAGCGAAATCCATATATGACAAAAAGGTTAAAAAAAAAGAAAGGTGCCAATTTGCACCTTATTATAGAAATTATATCTATATATTTACAATAAATGGATATAATGTCATTCATATTCAAGGTAACAAGGCGTTGGAAGTAGAAAAGCTTTGCATAAATGTTTTTTGTAGTAATTTTGTGACAGGGCCTACTTGTCCGTTTTGAATAGGGGTTCCATCTAGATGGGTAAGCGGCATTACTTCAAAGGTTGTACCTGTAAAGAAGCATTCATCTGCTTTATATACATCATGAATGCTAAATAATTCTTCTCGCAGAGAAATATGTAATGTATGGGCAAGCGATATAATATATTGCCGAACAATACCATTTAAAATGAGATGATTTGCAGGATGGGTGTATAGTATGCCATTTTTTACAAGAAAGAAGTTAGAAAGACTACCTTCTGTGACAATGCCATTTCGAACGAGAAGAGCCTCTTTGCAGCCTTTTCGCTCTGCTTTCGTATTCGCCAGTATATTTGGTAACAAATTTAATGACTTAATATCGCAGCGAAGCCAGCGAGTATCGGACTCTGTTATCGCGCGAATCCCATATTCAAGCCATAAAGCAGGTCGTTCTTTTTTTCGAATGTAAGCATAAACAGTTGGAGTTGTATCAAAAGAGAAGGCATGAATGCGAGGTTTGACACCTCGAGAAATTTGTAAATAAATGATGCCGTCTTCTTGAAATTGATTCTTTTCAAGTAGTTCGTATAAGGATGAGATAAGCTCAGCTTTTGAGAGAGTAAGAGACAGCTCAATTTCTTCCATAGAGCGGTATAACCTTGTGATATGTGGATCTAATAAGTGTAAAGTTCCCTTATAAATACGAATAACTTCATATATGCCATCACCAAACTGTAGACCGCGCTCTTCTAAATCAATATGAGGTTGTTCTTTTGTTGTATCAATTATTGTTCCATTCCATAATACAAAGCGTTCATATTTCATGTTTTCCCCTTCCTTCTCCAAGTAGTGTTTGCACATACAAATTCGAAGGTTGAAAGAAAGAATCCTGCTTTATGATACAAAAAAAACAACGTTCTATAGTAGAACGTTGCATAAAAGAGGGTAGCTTGTTTATTAGGGACAAAGCTTACATGTTTTATTATAGATGTGTTTCGTGAATTTAATGTAAAACTTTGGTAAATGTTGTGTAATGATTATGCAGCTATAAAAAAAGACGCTGATTACTCAGCGTTTTTTTCTTTAATTGCAGTTTTGATTGTACCTGTTTTTACTTTGTTGCCTTCATAGAAACGAAGTAAATCGCCTTCAATGATTTTATCTGACATGTGCAATTCGTTTTGAGCACGGTCAACCATTGCTTGTGCTTCAGCTTTTGGTACTTGTGCAACCTCACCTGTCAGGCGGTTATAGAATGTGTTATTTGTATAAATGTATTGATCTGTAACGAAGCTTCCATCACGTAATACGACAAATGGTTTGCGTTCTGGTGCGAACAAGTCATGCCCAAAACGAATATCATTTGTTGTATCAACACCTAGTAAATGAAGGATTGTTGGTTTTACATCAATTTCTCCAGCAGGTGCTGTAATTGTTTTACCTTCTTTTTGACCAGGAACGTGAATGAAGAACGGTGTACGTTGTAAGTTCATGTGATCAAATGTTGTAATTTCTTCTTTTCCTAAGAACTGTGCCATTGCACGGTTATGGTTTTCAGAAATACCATAGTGGTCACCGTAGAATACAATAACAGAGTTATCGTAAAGACCTTCTGCTTTTAAACGTTCAATAAAGTGTTTTAACGCTTCGTCTAAATAACGAGCTGTTACTACGTAATTGTCAAATACATCGTCACCTGAGTTATAAGGTTCAATTAATTTTGTTGCCTCATTATAATCAAATGGATAATGGTTTGTTAATGTAAGGAAACGTGTATAGAATGGTTTCTTAACATTTTTTAACATATCCACTGATTGATCAAAGTACTCAATATCTTTTAAACCCCAGCCTAATTTTGTTTCAGGCGTAATTTTATAATCCAATTCGTTAAAGTAACGATCGTAACCAAGTGCTGGGTACACGATGTTGCGGTTCCAGAACGTTGCGTTGTTTGCATGGAATACAGCTGTGTAATAACCTTGCTCATGCAAGATTTCTGGTGTTGCCATAAATTCGTTGTTACCGTGTGTAAAGAATACAGCGCCGCGATCTAATGGATATAATGAGTTGTCTACAAGAAACTCTGCATCAGATGTTTTCCCTTGGCCTGTTTGATGATAGAAGTTTTCAAAGTAATAGCTCTCTTTTGCGAATTGGTTTAAGAATGGTGTTACTTCTTGACCATTTACTTTTGAACCAAGTAAGAATGTTTGCATTGATTCAAGAGATACAACAATTACGTTTTTCCCTTTTGCTACGCCGAACATATTTGGGTCTGGCTTTTCTTGTACTGTCTTCACATAGTTTTCTGCTTCTTGCAGCTTACTTCCATCTGCAAATGCTTTTTGTGAACTTGATTTTGCTTGTAAACCAAGATCATATATTTGGTGTGTATATAAACCTAAGTTTTTCACGAGCATGACGCGGTCAAATGAACGCGTTAATAATTCGGGACGTTCTGTTTCTGCAAGTCCTAAGTTTGCAAAGAAAATTGCAATTGTTGATACAAAATATAGTGAGCGCATTGGGCGTGAAACACGCTCTGTTTTTGCGTAATCATTCTTTTTCTTTAAAAGAATGAAGAAGAAGATAAGATCAGCAAACGCAACAACAATTTTGTAGTTAAAGAGCGATTTTACACTAGATCCAAGACTACTAAAGTTTGACGTTTGTCCCAGTACAGGTAATGTTACGAAGTCATTATAGAAACCATAGAACATTACGTTACCAACAAGAACTATAGTAAGGACAAAGTCGATTCCAAGTGCAATATAATTTCGTTTTTTTCCTTTTGCAAATAATGCAAGACCCACTAGAAATAATGATGTTGCTAATGGGCTAATAAATAAAATAAATTCTTGCATAAACGATTCTAATTTTAAGTCGAAGCTAGTACGTGTGATAATATACGTTTTTAACCATAATGTAAGGGCAACAAATAACGTAAATCGCACGTTTTGAAATTGTAATTTTAAAGATTCCTTCATCCATTTCACCCTTTCTCTATCAGGCTTGGTCAATTTTCGAGAGAAAAATGCTCAAATTAAAAAATACATAGTTTTCTTTGCCATGGATAGAGTTTTTTTCTTTCATACATCCATATATGACTTGAACTATGCATACCTTTTGTTTTCCTGCCTCTATGTTGTTCCATAAGCACAACGTCATTTTTGTATTATACAACAAAATTTGGTTATTAGGAACACACTGGAAACTTACATTTTTTGTATTTTTTCCATTATAGCTGACAGTGAAAACTTTAACATTGGTTTATATGCTCGTCAACTAAAAAATATAACAAAATTGGGAAAGAATATATAGTAGGAGAAAGTATTTTATGTTGAGAAAAATTTAAAAATACAAGACGAACACTTGTTCTTTTTTCGTTTGTTTGCTATAATGAGAGCGTATGATAAGTAACGTTCCAAGCTAGAATCTACACTATATTGTATGTGTGTGAAGTTTGCTTATGTTGTAAATAAACTTGGCATAATAGAAATAAATATGAAACTTCTATTAGTAAGAGAACATCACTTGCTTATGAAACGCTCTTACTAAATTTCTTTATTTCGTCACAAATTGACCGCAAATCGCGGAAGAATAGCGAGGGGAAATTTCATAATGAAGGAAAATTTTTCAGTCGAGACGTTTTGGAATAAAGTGAAAAATGCGGCAATTAAGGCGGGACATTCAGTCATTTATGCTAGCTTGTTGCTGTTTTATGTATTACAAAAACGAGATGTTCCAAAACGAGTAAAGCTTGTAATTATTGGTTCTCTTGCGTACTTTATTGCACCGATTGATGCGATTCCTGATTTTGTAGCTGGACTTGGTTATACAGATGACTTAGGTGCATTAACAGCTGCACTCGTACAAGCTGCAATATATGTCGATGAAGAAGTAAAAGAACAAGCGCGTACAAAATTGGGAGAATGGTTTAGTTCTGATGTGGATACGTCACTTATCGATCAAAAGTTAGATTCATGAAGCGAAACGTCTAACGGAAGGAATGGGATATGCCATCAGGAAAAACACACACGAAGATAAACTTAGTTTCTCTTCCTATCGTATTATTTATGCTTGCTTCTTACGGGTTAACAAATTTTGATTTTTTACTTACGTTTGCGATTGGGTTTATTGTTGGGACTTACTTTTTAACGCCGGATTTGGATATTCACAGTGCTGCTTATCGGAAATGGGGATTACTTCGCATCTTTTGGTATCCATATCAAACTGTGATGCCGCATCGTTCACCGCTTACCCATACGATTATTATTGGTGATTTAATTCGGCTTCTCTACATGCTGCTTGTTTTCTCACCGTTTTTATATGTGTTAAATAAAACGGTGCTAGAGGGGGACTTGCTTGAAATTGCCAAGGCGCATGAAGTAGAAATTATCACGTTTGTACTGGGCGTTATAGCTGCTAGTACATTACATATTATAGCGGATAGTGTAAATACGAGGCGAAAAAAGATGATGCATCGCAAACGAAGAAAAAGAAGAAAAAGAAGATGGTAAAAGCACTTGCGTACTGCAAGTGCTTTTACTTTTTCCGTTATCGACCGTTCTTTGCAATATATCGGCGCTTTTTCCGATATATCGACCGCTCTTTAGAATATATCGGCGATTCGACACGATATAAAGACCTTTCGGCGATATTCGACAAGAAAGTAGTCGATCCGCTGAGCTGAATCATACCGAAAAGTGAAAGGAGTTGACTAAAAAGTCCACTTTTTAGTCAACTCCTTGTTCCTCATACGCAACTACACTATCTAGCTGTGACATCTTTCATTGCTTCAGAAATACGATCAACTGCTGCTTTTCCAGCATCTTCAACAGCATCAACGGCATTTTGCATCGCATCGCTTGCTGCTTCAATGCCGCGCTTTGTTTTATTGCGCCCTTCGTCAATAGCAGCTTGATTTCGGTTTTGTTCAGCCATTTTCTAGTCCTCCTAAAGTCAGTTTTCAACTTTAGTATAAGAAAATATTATTTTGCTATTCATGAATGAACTGGAAATAACAATATTATCTCATTTTTTATTTTGCATATATAAAAAGGATGACGCTTTTTATTACAGAACATATAATCATATCACATTTGTGAAAAAGTGAACAAAGAAATTGTGAAGAAAATTTGAAAATTGGGATTGTAAATAAAGGGAAATATGATAAAGTATAAATATAACATTAATGAAAACGTTTTCCTAAAACGTTTTATTTTTTAGATCTAAAGGTCTGATGACCTGGTGGTCTACTTATATGGTTGTTAGCAAACAGGGGATACTAGAAAGGAAGAGGGACTATGAGCACATGGACACAAATTTATGATCCGCTAGGTAACATTTGGCTTTCAGCAGCAGTTGCAATGATTCCAATTATATTTTTCTTCTTGGCTTTAGCAGTTTTTCGTATGAAAGGCTATGTTGCAGGATTTATTACAGTTGTATTAACAGTTATAATTGCACTTTTCGTTTATAAAATGCCGTTTACGATGGCGATGGCAGCAACTGGTTATGGTTTTGCTTATGGATTATGGCCGATTGCGTGGATTATCGTTATGTCAGTGTTTTTATACAAAATTTCAGTAAAAACAGGACAGTTTGATGTTATTCGTGCATCTGTTCTTTCAATTACAAGTGATCATCGTTTACTTGTTATTTTAATTGGTTTTTCATTCGGGGCGTTTTTAGAGGGCGCAGCTGGATTTGGGGCACCGGTAGCAATTACAGCAGCGCTTCTTGCGGGACTTGGTTTAAACCCTTTATATGCAGCCGGGCTTTGCTTAATTGCAAATACAGCGCCGGTAGCGTTCGGAGCGATGGGTATTCCAATTTTAGTAGCTGGTCAAGTAACAGGTATTGATCCTCATAAAGTAGGACAAATGGCTGGGCATCAATTGCCGCTTCTATCATTATTTGTTCCATTTTTCATCGTATTCTTAATGGATGGATTAAAAGGTGTGAAACAAACGTGGCCTGCATTATTTGTAGCAGGCGGCTCGTTCGGGATTACACAGTTTATTACAGCAACATATCTCGGACCTGAGCTTCCAGACATTACGTCAGCATTAGTAAGCTTAGTGAGCTTAGCGTTATTCTTAAAAGTATGGCAGCCAAAAGAAATTTATCGTTCTGGAGAAGGACAAACAGAAGCTGCGGCAACAGTAGATGTTGGTTCTACAATGCATTTAACGGCAGGAAAAGTTTTGAAAGCGTGGTCACCGTTTATTATCTTAACGGTAATGGTTGTCATTTGGAGCCAAAAATTCTTTAAAGACTTATTTGTTCCAGGCGGTGCGCTTGAAAGTTTAGTGTTTAAATTTAAAGTTCCGGGTCTGCATAATTTAGTCATGAAGGCAGAGCCAATCGTTAATAAACCAACGCCGTATGAAGCTGTATTGAAGCTTGATATTTTATCGGCAACAGGAACAGCAATTTTGATTGCATGTATCATTACGATGTTTGTTTTAAAAATGAGTCCAAAACAAGCAGTAGCTACATTTAAAGAAACGTTACAAGAATTAAAAATGCCAATTTTATCAATTGGATTAGTACTTGGTTTTGCATTTATCGCAAATTACTCTGGACTTTCATCGACGTTAGCATTGGCGTTGGCGGGAACTGGAAGTTTATTTCCGTTCTTCTCACCATTCCTTGGATGGATTGGGGTATTCTTAACAGGATCAGATACATCTGCAAATGCATTGTTCTCAAACCTACAAGCTATTACAGCGCAGCAAGTAGGGGTGAAGGAAGTATTGCTTGTTGCTGCAAATACAACGGGCGGTGTAACGGGTAAAATGATTTCGCCGCAATCGATTGCAATTGCATGTGCGGCAGTTGGACTTACTGGGAAAGAATCGGATTTATTCCGCTTCACAGTGAAACACAGTTTATTCTTTGTAACAATCATTGGTATTATCACATATATTCAAGCTTATTATTTAACTTGGATGATTCCTTAAACAACAAGGGGGACTTCTCTTAACGGGAAGCCCCCTTGTTGTTTATTTTTGATTTTGATAAGGGAAATGAACAGTTTTAATATGGTATAAATTGAAATGAAAATGTTGATTACGTGCTGTAATGAGTTCGATCTGACTGTCAGTTACTTCCGTTAATTTTCCAACTTTGTAAGCTTGTATACCTAAATCAAGTAATACAATATGTTGTTTTAGTTTTTTCAATTGTTCAGAAAACGTCCGGGCAAGTGTGAGTTTTGATACTGCTGGTGATAGTCTTTCCCTTTCTAGGCCATAAGGCGTTTCAGCTTCTTGATATGGAATAAGATATTTTACGTGATGAAATGGAATGTATAATGTTTGATAGACAGGTGAGAGGAAGACAAAATAGTCATTCATAATATGAGTGACATATCCATATAAGAAATGTTCGTGTGATAGTGCGAGTTCAATAAATTGGCCTTTTGCCACTTGTAGTGTTTTTCGAAGTGAAATTGTAGATTCGGTTGATAACATATCTTGTGGTAGTAAAGATTCTGGAATTGTGAGGTTTTCAAAGAGTAAGGATTCTGTGAGTGGGGTTAAATGTTGAATGTGTAAACTAGAGATATACATGTATTTTTCTCCATCATACAATACGATGATATCTGATCCTTTATCAATCATAATTCCTTCAAATGGGAGAAGCTCCCCGGATATTGTTACTTGTATGGGCTGATTAATATATTTTTGTAAATGAAGCATAATAATCTCCTTTCTTGTATTTACATACGCTCCTTCTCCTCACTTTTAAGCTGTGAAGACTAATTTCACCCAATAATATAAGCAAAGTAGTGTGAAAATGACAGTTGGTGGAATGACGAGGAACGTCGCTTTCATATACGTTCCCCAGCTAATATTTACTTTTCCTTTTCTTGTAATATACATCCACATTAAGGTTGCTAATGTACCGATTGGGAGTAGTAGCGAGCCCATGTCGCTACCAATGATGTTTGCAAGATAGATTGTTTTCAATGTAATCGGATCTAGTCCCATTTCGGTAAGTGCAATCGTACCGATCATTAAGGCAGGATGGTTATTAAAGATGTTAGAGAGGATAGAAAGTAAGCCGCCCATAATAAAGTCGGCATGAAATAAACTGCTGGTAATGAGTGGGTGAAGTTTTGTAACGAGAAATTCAGTTAAACCGATGTTATGAAGTCCATATACAATTACGTACATAGAAAATGCGAAAACTAACACATACCATGGTGTTTTCTTAATCATGTCAATTGGTGGAATGCGCAGTTTGTACCATCTCCACCCAAGTAAAATAATAGAGCCAATGACCGCTGTAATGGCGATAGAGAATTGAAAGTACGATGCAATAAACAAGCTGATACGAACGCATAAAACAAATAATAGCATTCCGAACATAAATCGTGTTCGCTTACGATTTTCATCTATTTTGGGCCTTGGCTGCAATGGATGAAAAGATTTTTTGATGAAATTTTCATCTAAATATATCGGTAAGACCGGGAGAGTTTTCGGTAATTGTTTTCGAAAGATGAGGAATAATAGGAGCGCCATAAAAAGAAGGCCTAAAGTGGCAGGAACAAACATCATTGCTGTATGCATGTATAAATCCATATGGACAATTTTCAAGGCGATTAAATTTACAATATTGCTTACACCAATTGGTGCGCTTGAGGCGGTTGCGATGAGTGCACCGCTTAATAAGTAAGGGATTTTTTGATCAAGTGTAAGTCGTAAATGGTGTAACAAAAGCAGTAAAATGGGAGTTGTAATTAATATGCTACCATCGTTATTAAAGAATAATGTCATGAGAAAACAAAGAAGATTTGTATACCAAAAGAGGCGAATACCAGAGCTTTTTGCTTTTTTCGCAAGCTGAACAGCGCACCAATGAAAAAAGCCGAAGCTCTCTAGTACGATCGCCATAACAATGGTCGCCATAATTGTTATGGCAGCGCCAATAATTTTTGAGCTAATATCACCTAAGTCAGCAATAGAAACGGTGCCGCTTAAAATGACAATCATTGCCCCAACTGTTGCTGGAATTGCTTCATTTATTCCTTTTGGTCGCCAAAAGATGATGAGCATAGTTCCGAGAAAAGCGAGTATGGTTATTGTAGATTGTAGGCTGATCAACTCTTTCACTCCTGTTCTTATAGGGAAGTGTCCGTACAAAATATATTCCTATATCAGCTTATATTACATATGTATGACGTGTTGATTTTGCTTGTACTGAGTGAAATAACTATTTTTTGAGTGGAAAAGAAAAAATGTAAATATCTTTGCATTTTTTAGACAATGATGTATGATAGGGTCGTAGTAAAAATTTAATCAGTGATAAACTAGGGGTGCCCGATAGAGCTGGGCTGAGAGAGAAGCGTGTTGAAGCTTCTTAACCCTTTGGACCTGATCTGGTTCGTACCAGCGGAGGGAAGTTGACGGCTTTACATAACAATGTCTTTATGTTGCCAGGTCCTATTCTTTTATGATGGACCTGGCTTTTTTATTTGGCATTGCAAGCCGCTAGTTCTCATCCTTGTCACAAGAAAAGCGAAGACACAGGGGAGGAAAAAATGATGAAACAATCTGTTTCAGCTGAACAAATTGAGTTGAAGTCAAGTTTACCAGGAAGCAAGAAAGTATATGTAGAAGGTACGCGTGAAGACATGAAAGTACCAATGCGTGAGATTGCACAAAGCGATACAAACGGTGTACCAAACCCGGCTATTCGTGTGTATGATACGAGCGGTCCTTATACAGATCCGAATTACAAAGTGGAGTTAGAAAAGGGGATGCAGGCGCCGCGTCGTTCATGGATTGTGGAACGAGGAGATGTAGAGGAGTATGAAGGTCGTGAAGTGAAGCCGGAAGATGATGGGGTGAAAGCAGCGTCTACACATACGCCTGTATTCCCGCAAATGGGACGGAAGCCACTCCGTGCAAAAGACGGAGCAAACGTTACGCAAATGCATTATGCTCGTAAAGGGATCATTACAGCAGAGATGGAATATGTAGCAATTCGCGAAGGTGTGGATCCGGAGTTTGTGCGGAAGGAAATCGCTGAAGGTCGTGCTATTCTACCAGCAAATATTAATCACCCGGAAGCAGAACCAATGATTATTGGTCGTAACTTCCATGTGAAAGTAAATGCGAATATTGGGAACTCAGCTGTTTCATCATCTATCGCTGAAGAAGTTGAGAAGATGACGTGGGCAACGCGCTGGGGTGCTGATACAATTATGGACCTTTCTACTGGGAAAAATATTCATACGACGCGTGAATGGATTATACGAAATGCTCCTGTACCAGTTGGAACAGTGCCGATTTATCAGGCGCTTGAAAAGGTAAATGGAATTGCTGAAGATTTAACGTGGGAAGTATACCGTGATACGCTAATTGAACAAGCGGAGCAAGGAGTAGATTACTTTACAATTCATGCTGGTGTACTGCTTCGTTACATTCCGCTTACAGCAAAGCGTGTAACAGGAATTGTATCACGCGGCGGTTCGATTATGGCGCAGTGGTGCTTATACCATCATCAAGAAAACTTCTTATACACACACTTTGAAGAAATTTGTGAAATTATGAAGAAGTATGATGTGTCCTTCTCTCTTGGAGATGGGTTACGCCCTGGTTCGATTGCGGATGCAAACGATGAATCTCAATTTTCTGAGCTTGAAACATTAGGAGAGCTTACGAAGATTGCTTGGAAGCATGACGTTCAAGTGATGATCGAAGGCCCAGGACATGTACCGATGCATTTAATTAAAGAGAATATGGATAAAGAACTTGAGATTTGTCATGGTGCACCGTTTTATACGCTTGGACCGTTAACGACAGATATTGCACCTGGGTATGATCATATTACTTCTGCAATCGGTGCAGCGATGATCGGCTGGTTCGGTACAGCAATGCTTTGCTATGTAACACCGAAAGAGCATCTTGGCCTGCCAAACAAAGATGATGTTCGTGAAGGTGTGATTACGTATAAAATTGCTGCACATGCTGCTGATCTTGCAAAAGGTCATAAAACAGCACACGAGCGTGATGACGCTCTTTCAAAAGCACGTTTTGAATTCCGCTGGCGCGATCAATTTAATTTATCATTAGACCCTGAGCGTGCAATGGAATATCATGATGAAACATTGCCGGCAGAAGGAGCAAAGACAGCGCATTTCTGCTCAATGTGTGGTCCGAAGTTTTGCAGTATGAGAATTTCGCATGATATTCGTGAGTATGCGAAAGAGAATGATTTAGAAACAACAGAAGCAATTGAGAAAGGTATGAAAGAGAAAGCAGAAGAGTTTAAAGGAACAGGTAGTCAGTTATATAGGTAAGTAGAAGAACTGAAATGAAAAATCTGAAATAAAAAACCTTTCTTTTTGGGGGAGCGAGAGCGTCTAGCCGTGTGTGGAAGCGGTCAGTGCCTTTTTCTGCCCCGTGTAGCGGGCGAGTGGAGAGCCTGTTTTGTTTTATCCCACATTAACGGGCAGTAAAAGCCCGATTGGTGAGGGCTAATAATCAGTGGGGATGAAGAAAACCCCCACTGATTAAAGTTTCACTTTATGTGCGAGGGTTTTTAATAGATTTATATAGAAAATACCTTTCTGAACACCTTTTCAATCTATAATCACGTGTACCTAACCTAATATAGATAATCATCCCCCTGCTGAGCGAGAGCAGGGGGATTTGTTGTTCTATGGAGAATACTTCATATGGAAAATGAGGCGAATTGGAGGAAACCTAGTAAAGCTATGCTTAAATAACATAGATATTCAAGAAAATTACAAAAATGGATAAAATGCTATATAATGTATATGTGGAATAGCTAATATTTGGTTTATTTCGTTCGTTAATATGTTATGAAAAGGGGATGAAGTATTGGAATTAGATAGATTAAGAGAGAATATAGCGGTAAGGGGCAAACGGGGATTGCATTTTATTTTGGCTTCAATCATTATGTGGAGTGCTATCTTAGTAGTATGGCTACTTCCGATAAAAGAGGTATCGACAAAAAACTTATTAACATTTTGTATTACTGCAACGCTTTTACCAATTGCTTTTATGATATCTAAATTAATAAAAGCAGAATTTTCAACTAAGGATAATTCATTAAATGCTTTAGGGATCTTATTTTCTTGTAATCAATTCTTATATATTTTAATTGCAATGTGGATTTATCAAGCAGCTCCTGAAAAAATGGCTATGGTATTAGCTATAATATTTGGAGCACATTTACTACCTTTTGGATGGTTATATAAATCGAAAGCGTATTTTGTAATGGCTATAGTCGTTTCTTTCACATCTTTAATAGTAGGAATTATTTTTAGCCCAGTAATAGTGGCAATCGTTATGATATCTTTAGAAATTATATTCTCTATATGGTTAAGCTTTGAGGTTAAGGCTTTAGGAAATTGTACATAAACGCAAATTAGAAACTTTTTAGTTGGGCAAGAACGTCTGACCGTGCATAGAAGCGGTCAGTGCCTTATAAGTTGAAACTGAAAGCACTGTTCTAAACACTTTTCAACCTAATATAACTAATCATCCCCCTGCTGAGCGAGAGCAGGGGGATTTTGTTTCGTTTGATAAGTTAACGCGCGAAGACGAGCTGTACCCAATAGAATAAGAGGAAGAGTGTTACGATTGTGGAGATTGGAATGACAATTAAGGAGACGCTCAAGTAATCTTTCCATTTTACTTTGATTTTATTTTGCTTTAAGATATACATCCAAATAAGAGAAGCGAGTGTACCGATTGGTAATAACAATGATCCCATATCGCTACCAATAATGTTGGCAAGATAGATGGTTTTGAGGGTAATAGGATCTAATCCCATTTCTGTTAAGGTGATCGTTCCAATCATTAAGGCAGGATGGTTGTTAAAGATGTTTGATAGAAGTGAAACGAGTCCCCCCATGATAAAGCTGGCATATAATAAACTTTGATTGACAACTGGTTCGCACATTTGTACAAGCCAAGCTGTTAATCCAGCGTTATGAAGACCGTAAATAATAACGTACATGGAAAAAGCGAAAATGAGAATGTGCCACGGTGTCTTTTTTAATATATCGACTGGATTTGTTCGTAAATAATACCATCTCCAGATGAGTAGAACGAGAGAGCCGATTACAGCGACAATCTCAATCGGAATGGAAAGGAAGGAGGCAACGAAAAGAAGGCAACGCATAAGGAAGACAAACAGCAACACTTTTAACATAAATTTCGTGCGTTTACTTTTTGTATCAACCGAATCTTTTCCTTTTAATGGATGGAAATGCTTTGTGAAAAAGACCTCTTCAATGTCGTAAGCGGATTTTGGTAGTTGTTTCGGTAATTTCTTTTTCACAACTATATACATGAGCCATGACATAAAGATAAGTCCTAGCGTTGCAGGCACAAACATCATTGCTGTGTGCATATAGAGTGTCATGTGAACGATATTTAGTGCGATTAGATTTACAATATTACTAACGCCAATTGGAGCGCTAGAAGCCGTTGCAATCAATGCGCCGCTTAATAAATATGGAATTTGTTGATGCGGTTTTAATTGAAGGTTTTTTAGAAGTAAAATTAAAATTGGTGTTGTAATTAAAATGCTACCATCGTTATTAAACAATAACGTCATAAGAAAACAGAGTAATTGGATGTACCAATATAAGCGATGCCCTGATCCTTTTGCTAAGTTTGCGAGTCTGGCTGCTGCCCAGTGGAAGAAACCGAAACTTTCTAATATAACAGCCATAACGATTGTGGCGATGATGGTAATAGAGGCGCCGCCAATTTTACTAATAATATCGGTAATGTCACTGCGTGATACGAGTCCAGTAATAATGATAATGCCTGCTCCGATTGCAGCTGGCCATGCTTCGTTTAATCCGCCTGGCCGCCAAAAGATGATGGTCATGGTAAGAAGAAAAACAATAACCGTAATCCAAATTTCAATACCCATAGCTAGCCTACCCTTCTTAGTTCTGTAGTTTGAACAAGATTATTTCGACTTGTCCAAGACTTTCTATTTAATCATATTCAAATTGCTTAAAGAAGGTATGAGGCATTTCACTAACTATGAAAATATGTACGTTTGATACTTTAAGGAAGAGACATAGTATATGGGGATTTTGGGATGAAAATAGGCACATAGCCAGTATGTGCCTATTAGGTATTTATAAGAGAAAAGTGAATGCGTGCATTTACCTAATATTTTTTTGCTAGGTAAATGCGGAGTGAAATCTACTCTTTATTTTGAGGTAGATGATGTTTGACTAAGAAATTGTTACTACATAAAGGGCAGAACACTCTTTTTTAGGTGGGCGGGAGCGAGTGGAGGTTCTGCTTTGTTTTGCGAGCCGGTGTCTTTACTATTTTATGTTGAATGTTATCGGAATGTCCTTGTGTTTCGCTTCACTTCAAAAATGATCGATCCTTCAAGAATAAATTCCAGAAGAAGATGAATCCCGGTAATAAAATCGCGATACCAATAGCATAGAGGACGAGCAGCGCATAAAATGTTTCTGTCGTTGTAAAGCTTGTAAACACGGTCACCTCTGGGTAGATAATATACGGAAGGTGGGCAACGCCGTAAGCATAGCTTGCAAATCCATATTGGGCGACGACAGAAAGAACAGCAATGCGCGGCCAGCCAAGTATTCCTTGTCTTTTGTTTGTCCACCAAAGCGAGGAATAGCCAATGATAAAAAAGATAATTGAGATTGTAAACCATAGAAACTGTTTAATTAAACCCTCCATGAGCCAATGTGTTTCTGGTTCCATGACGACAAGTGCGATGATGGCGGTGACAAGTGTTGCAGGTCCGAGTAAGATGGCATTTCGCCGATAGAGACGGTATGTATCTTTAGAGCCTTGTTCACTAGCAAAGTCAGCGAGAAAGAGGGCAGATAAAAAGAGTTCAGATGTTAGGCCAAAGAGCATGTACCAATATACGACTGGGCTTGATAATAACTTTCCATATAGTAACGTTTCTTTCCCGTTAGCAGTGGTAATGAAAGCTCCTTCTGTTACAGGAAGAACTGTAATTAAGAGAGCTGGAATTAAAAGACCTGTAATGCCTGAAATTGTGCGCAGTATACGTTCGTACTTTGGCACAGAGTAAGCAAACACCATAAAGGTACTGCGAATGGCAACGAGAATGAGAATTAAGGTAACAGGTACAAACATTGCAGTTGCAAGTGTAAATGCAGCCTTTGGAAAGAAGCCGAGAAACGCCACAACGACAAAGACTAGAAATGTATTCGTAACTTCCCACGTTGGGGATAAGTAGCGATTCGCCAGTTTTCCAGCAAGTGTTGGATGCTTTGCGTACACCATCCCCCAAAAGCCGGCTCCGAAATCAATTGAGCCTAAAATACTGTATACAAAAACGACGGCCCAGAGAATGATAATAGCGATACTTGCTTCATGCATGTGAATCCCCCCTGTTCGGTTGTAAGTCGTTCTTTAGTGGATGGCGCTGAAAGAATGTTCGTAATACGAAGATAGTTAAAGCACCAAGTGCAATGTAAAGGACGACAAATACGACGAATAATGGTCCGACAAAATCAGCGCGCGTGGCAGCATCTGTCGTCCGCTGAAATCCATAAATTGTCCAAGGCTGCCGACCGCTACAGCTGAAAATCCAACCAAATTCAATGCCAAGAAGCATAATTGGACCGCACGCCGCAGTAGCCCACAGCATCCATTTCGGCAATTGTCCTCCTTTTTTTCGGTAAATGAAGTACCAATATCCAAGTGCAATTGCAGCGACGGCAAATGTATATGTAGCTGCTCCGACCATTAAATCAAAGAATAGATGAGTGTAAAAAGGCGGCCACGTTTCTTGTGGAAATTCATTTAATCCTTTTACAACTGTACTTGGAGAAAAACCAACTAACATGCTTAGTAGATTTGGAAATTCAATGGCGTATTTCAATTTGTTTGTTTCTGGATCAAGTACGCCGCCAACAGCTAGCGGTGCATGTGATTGCGTCTGATATAATGCTTCTGCTGCTGCTAATTTCTCTGGCGAGTGCTCATGCAAGGCAATCGCAGATTCATGTCCAGAAAGCCACATAATTGCGCCTGCAATAAACGTGACGATTAGACCTAAATATAGTCCTTTTTTATGATAGGTAATCTCCTGTGCGCTCTTATTTCGTTTTAGTAATTTAAAACCGGCGATTGAAGCGATGACAGCAGCTCCTGTTGCATAAGCTGTAATGACGACATGAATGGAGCTTGTGACAAAGCTTGGATTAAAAAATGCTTTCCAAGGATCGACATTGTAGATTGAGCCGTCTGCAGCCATTGAAAATCCGGCTGGTGTATTCATCCATGTATTTGCTGATGTAATAAGTACAGCAGAAGCAGTTGCGCCGAACATCACAAAAAAGAGCGATACTAATCGCATGAATGGTGGCAATTTATCTGCAGCATACACATAAATGGACATGAATAATGCTTCTAGGAAGAAGGCGAAAATTTCAATTTGAAACGGGACGGAAATGACTTGTCCGACAATCTTCGCAAAGCCAGGCCAAAGCAAGGAAATTTGAACGCCTACAATTGTTCCTGTGGGAATGGCGACACCAAGAAGAATCGCAAATGCTTTCGTCCATCTTTTGGCCATCACAGAGTAATCGGGATCCTTTTTCCAGTGATATAACACTTCGCTTATAAAAATCATTAAAGAAAGTCCGATTCCTAGCGTTGCAAAAATAATATGGAAGGCTAACGATGATCCAAAGAAAGCGCGCGATAGTGTAACAGTATCCATAGGTCTACTCCTCTTCTCTTTTTTGCCATTATTTTCTTACCATTATGGAAAATTTATTCAAAAAAGTGACAAAAAATATGTATGTACTTGAGGAGAGATTATGATATTATAATGTTGAAATCTTCGGAAAATAAATAAAAAGAAGAATTTGCATTTTAGAATTGTGCTTTGAAGAAAAATGTTTTATAATGCTTTATACGAACGTGAGTTCTGTTTTGGTTTTTATAAACTATAAGGCAGAAATACTAATGTTCACTGGATTTAGTTGTATTCATGAAACGGAGGGAGAAGTTTTCATGTATCCAGAAGTCATTAAAAAAATGGCATTTTCGAAAGAGCATAAAGATTTATTGTTAAAGCTATATAATAAAGAAATTACTAGGCGTGAATATGATCGTCTCGTACAAACATTATATCGGCCAGCAAAAGAAAGCGTGTAGTGAAGGGATAACTTCATTATTATAGCAATAAAGAAAAAGAGGTAATCTGAAAAAGGTTACCTCTTTTGTATGTCGTTATTTGCGAAATAGTAAGCCTTTCTTGATGGGAGCGTTACTTAATGATAAAGAAAGTGAGAGAGAAGGAGTCGGGCCTGTAATCCATTTATGAAACGGCATATAGCTAAACGCAATAATTGTTCCTAAAGATAAAATGGCTGTGCAGCTAAATAAGCATATGCTATATACAATTGAGTTTGTTGGTAAGGCAAAGAAAGATAATAGTTTCACACTCATTTGTAAAAAGAAAAAGTGTGCCAAATACGCTCCGTACGTAAAGTTCCCAATATAGCGAAGCCCTTTATGTATGAAGGTGCGATGCTGTGCAATTGTTATAGATAACGCATATAAAATGACAATTTCACAAACGATGTATATAAACATCGATGGTTTTAAATATGTTGTAACAGTAAGGCGAATTGTATTTACACCGTGAAAACTAAAGAGTTCATAATTAATGAATAGAAATAAAGCGAAAAATAAACATGTAACAAGTGGCAAATGTTTAAATACAAAGGTACGCCAAGCCTGCAGGGCAACCGCTGCAATTCCTCCCATAACAAAATAGAAAGAATAGAATAAGAAAGAGCGATCTGTATAATGTAAAGTCGTAAATTTTGTTAATGGCTCTCCGTTGAAAATGTAGTGAGATGAGAACCACATTAATAGAAAATAAATGAGAGCAAATGTAAATGTATACCGATATACATCCTGCTTGTTATGAATACGTCTATGAAACCAGTGAAAGACGAAACAAAGGAGCGGGAACAATAAATGAATTTGAAACATCATCACAACATACCAAAGGTGCGGTGCTGCTGTTCCGAGCAGAAGGCTATGAATCACACCCCATAGGGATGGTATTTGCTTCGCCATCAATAAGTAAATAATGGACCAAAAGAAATATGGTGCTAATAAACTTGTTGTTTTTTCATAAATGTACTGTGTATAGAGCATCTGTTTTGTATATTGACTAATTAGATGAAAGCCGACAATGAAAATAAATGCTGGAGCCGAGAACTTTGCTAGATTAAATAGCATGCCGATAACAATAGACTGCTCAAGTGATAAGTTTCCAAGGTTCATTGTATATAGTAATGAGCTTTGCAGAACAACTGCTAGAAAGGCGATGCTTTGCAAGATTTTAAACTCGGGCGCATTATGTGTCATTGTCATCATCTCCTATTCTTTACACGATTATCATAGTATAGGAACGAGGATAGTGATATAGACACTTTGTGAAACTTGTAACAATTTTGTGTCAGTGTGTGAAATGCAAAGAGAGAAAGTAAATTTAGCGTAGGGAATTTTTGTTTATCCCGCTATTCGTGGGCAGTAAAATCCCCCACTGATGGAAGTTTCACTTTATATGCTCGTCATATAAGAATTTCCCTAGACATATATATAGGTTAGCTTAACCTTATGGGGAGCTGTAAAGAGCTAATGGGAAAGGGGGGGATCATATGAACATTTTACTTTGCTGCGCGGCAGGCATGTCTACGAGTTTGCTTGTTACAAAGATGGAAAAAGCAGCAGAGGCGCAAGGGATAGAAGTTAGAATTTGGGCCGTACCTGGTGCGGATGTGCAGGGTCATATTGATGAAGCGGATGTATTATTACTTGGCCCGCAAGTACGTTATCTATTACCGAAAATGCAAGAGCTCTGTAAAGAAAAAGGAATACCTGTGAATGTCATTCAACCTGTACATTACGGACTTTGTAATGGGGAAGCGGTGTTACAAGCAGCGTTGTCAATGAAGGCATAAGGAGAGTGGAGAGGATGACGAGGTTTTTAGAGAGATACGTTATGCCTGTAGCAGGAAGAATTGCGGAGCAGCGTCACTTACAAGCGATCCGAGACGGAATTATTTTAACGATGCCTTTCTTAATTATCGGATCATTTTTCTTAATTATTAGTGCGTTGCCGATACCTGGATATAATGATTTCATGGCCAACTTATTTGGGGGTGGCTGGCAAAAAGCATTAGGGTATCCGGTAAGTGCTACGTTTAATATTATGTCTTTAATCGCTTCTTTTGGAATCGCTTACAGACTGGCGGAGCATTATAGAGTAGATGCATTATCATCAGGAGCGTTGTCGCTCGTATCCTTCTTATTAGCAACACCATTTCAAGTTTCTCATATTGTAGAAGCGACGAAGGAAAGTATTTTAGTAGAAGGCGTGATCCCAGCTGCACTTACTGGCAGCCAAGGTTTATTTGTGGCGATGATTTTAGCACTTATATCTACAGAAGTATACCGCGTTATTATTAAGAGAAATATTGTGATTAAAATGCCAGAAACAGTACCGCCGGCAGTGTCGCGTTCGTTTGTTGCACTTATCCCTGGCTTTGTTGTCATTACCATCGTGTGGATTATACGGCTCATTTTGGAACATACCTCATTTGGCAGTATTCATAATATTATAGGGCAATTGCTACAAGCACCGCTTAGTGCACTTGGTGCTAGTTTATTTGGAGCTGTGGTTGCAATTATTCTTATTCAAGTATTGTGGGCATGCGGGATTCACGGAGCGGCAATTGTTGGTGGCGTGATGGGGCCAATTTGGCTCTCATTAATGGATCAAAACCGCGTCGCCTTTCAAGCTGGGCAAGATGTACCAAATACAATTACGCAGCAATTCTTTGATTTATGGATTTATTTGGGCGGTTCTGGTGCAACGCTCGCACTTGTCGTAGCGATGTTATTATTTGCGCGAAGTCAGCAATTGAAAAGTTTAGGCAGGTTATCCATTGGGCCAGGTATTTTTAATATTAATGAAATGGTGACATTTGGAATGCCAATTGTGTTAAATCCTTTGCTTCTTATTCCATTTATTCTTGTTCCTCTTGTCCTAACGATTGTGACATACTTTGCGATGGAATGGGGTTTTGTGGCGCGGCCAAGCGGTGCAGCTGTGCCGTGGACAACACCGATTCTGTTTAGCGGCTATTTAGCAACGGGCGGTAAGATTTCAGGTGTTGTGATGCAGCTAGTAAACTTCTTCTTAGCTTTTTTCATCTATTTCCCATTCCTAAAAATGTGGGATAAGCAAAAGCAGGCAGAAGAAAAGGGGGAGCAATAGAGGAAAATGGATACGATAGAGACAACGGCTTTTCATTTAATTTTACACGGGGGAAATGCGAGGAGCTCAGCAATGGAGGCAATCCAATTTGCGAAACAAGGAAAGTTTTCCGAAGCGGACGGAAAATTGCAAGAGGCAGACAGCGAGTTAAAGGAAGCTCATCGCTTACAAACAGCGTTGATCCAACAAGAGGCAGGCGGCGAACGGGTCGAGCTTACGTTACTGTTCGTCCACGCACAGGATCACCTTATGAATGCTATAACAATGAAGGAATTAGCGAGTGAGTTTGTTGATTTATATAGGAAGATGTTAGATGGAAAATAGGCCTTGCGTGTGCAAGGTCTTTTTTATCCCGCATTAACGGGCAGTAAAGGCTGAAGAAGAGCCGGGAAGAAAACTGCCCGTAAAAGCCCGATTGGTTCAACTAACCATCAGTGGGGGGGCGGCCCCCACTGATGGAAGTTTCACTGTATGCGCTGAAAATGGCAAGTTAAACAAATAACAGGACCACTTATGTACATATTCATTTATTTTTTCCACATTTATGTAAAAATGAAGTAGTAAAGGGGGGCTGATATGAAGGTTCATATTGATTTAGACCCAGCACATGAAGAACTAGAAATCGTGATAAGGACGAAAGAGATGACTGAAGATGTTCAGCACATTTTGAAAATATTAGAAGGGGGGACAATCAAGCAAATTGTTGGGATAGCAGATCAACAGTTTTATTTATTGGAGTTCAAGGAAATATATTGGTTCTATTCGGAAGGTAGGAAGGTATTTGCTCAAACGTCAAAAGGAAATCTGGAAGTAAAACACCGGTTGTATGAATTAGAGACTTCCTTACAGCGAGAGGGATTTGTTAGGTTCTCAAAATCGACAATTGCAAATATAAAGCATGTAAAAAGTTTTGAAATGTCGTTTAGTGGCAGCATGTGTGCCCATTTTTCAAATGGAATGAAAGAGTACGTTTCGCGAAAATATGTACCGCTTATTAAAGAAGTTTTGAATATAGGAGGTTAGTATGATGATGGATAGAATAGGTGCAAAGCTAGCAGCTGGTATGGGGATGGCGATGTTTTATAGTTTGTTATTTTTGGGAATCGGTTATGCAAATGGAATGGAGACGATAGAGACAAAGACGTTGTTAATCTACCTCGTTGTAGCAAATATAGTTGGGATAATCTTCTCCGTTGCTTCTTTTGTTTTTGAGAGGGAAGAATGGAGCCTGTTAAAGCAAACAATCATTCATTTCATTATATTACTAGGAACATTTCTTCCGGCTGCAATATGGATGGGCTGGATTCCGAATCATGTAAGTTCCATTCTCATTTGTGTAGGGATCTTTATTATCGTTTACTTCATAATATGGTTTGTGATGACGATATATTGGAAGAAAAAGATTGAGAGTTTAAATCATCAGCTGAAATAGGACAGAGAAGAAAAGTACGCCGAGTGTGAAATGAACTTGGCGTATTTTTTTATTACTTTAACTAAATAAGTCTGGGAAATGATGAATGAAGCGCATCATTTCCAAAATAAGCTCATACAATCAGAAGCAAGAGGAGAAAAAGCAGAAATGGCAGTACGACACTGAATAAGAAATCAATGCGAGAGGAGAACATGTCGCATGGGTGGAATAAAAATTGCAACCATTGGCGGTGGCTCTAGTTATACGCCAGAGTTAATTGAAGGTTTTATTAAGCGCTATCATGAACTTCCTGTTCGGGAAATTTGGTTAATTGATGTGGAAGAAGGGAAGGAAAAGTTAGAGATTGTTGGTCATTTAGCAAAGCGTATGGTGAAAAAAGCAGGAGTACCAATTGATATTCATCTGACGCTAGATCGCCGCGAAGGATTAAAGGATGCGGACTTTGTGACAACGCAGTTTCGCGTTGGATTGTTAGAAGCTCGCGGTAAAGATGAAGCCATTCCGTTAAAATATGATGTAATCGGTCAGGAGACAAATGGTCCTGGCGGTTTATTTAAAGCTTTACGAACAATTCCGGTTATTTTAGCTATTTGTAAAGACATAGAGGAGCTTTGTCCAAACGCATGGTTAATCAATTTTACAAATCCAGCAGGTATGGTAACAGAAGCTGTTCTTCGCTATACAAACATTCAAAAAGTTGTTGGATTATGCAACGTTCCGATTGGAATTCGTATGGAATTAGCGAAGATTCTCGCTGTAGATTCAAGCCGTGTACACGTTGATTTTGCAGGCTTAAATCATATGGTGTATGGGCTGGATGTGTATGTAGATGGCGTGAGCATCATGGACTGTGTGCTGGAATTCATGACAGATCCAGAGAAACAAATGACAATGCAAAATATTGCGATGCTTGATTGGGAGCCTGATTTCATTCGTGCGCTTCGGGCCATTCCATGTCCGTATCACCGTTACTACTATAAAACACGCGAAATGTTAGAAGAAGAAAAGAAGGCGGCACTAGAAAATGGTACACGTGCAGAAGTAGTGAAAAAGCTAGAGAATGATCTGTTTGAACTATATAAAGATCCCAATTTAGATCGTAAACCACCGCAACTAGAAAAACGCGGCGGGGCATATTATAGTGATGCGGCTTGTAGCTTAATTACGTCTATTTATAACAATAAAGGTGATATTCAACCTGTAAATACAAGAAATAATGGTGCAATCGCAAGTCTGCCAGCCGATTCTGCTGTTGAAATAAACTGTATAATTACAAAGGATGGCCCAAAACCAATTGCGGTTGGTGACTTACCAGTACCAGTTCGCGGTTTAGTACAACAAATTAAATCGTTTGAACGTGTAACAATTGAAGCTGCTATAACAGGTGATTATCATAAAGCGCTGCTTGCGATGACTATTAATCCACTTGTACCATCTGATAAAGTAGCAAAACAAATATTAGATGAAATGCTAGAGGCTCATAAAAAATATCTTCCGCAGTTTTTCAAGAAAGTGGAGAACTAAAAGCAGTGCTATAGAGGCCTGCTGAAACCCTTTTTTTAGGGGAGGCGAGAGGAACTGACTATGCATAGTAGCGGTCGGATCCCTTTTTTGCCCCGTGCCATGTGAAAACAAAAGGTAGGGAATGAGTGCGGGTCACTATGTGTTTAGTATGCCTGCGACTTGTTTGCTGAAAAGCCTCTAAAAACCCCTACTTTCTAGAGGGGCGAGGGGAACTGGCTGTGTATAAGCGGTCAGGGCTTGTTTTGCCCTGTACGATGAAGTAGAGGGTATTGGGATTTTTCTGTTGAAACATCAAAATGAATGTACACAGGAGAGAATGTAATGATCCGGTTAATTGTAAACGCAGATGACTTCGGATTAACACGAGGTGTGAATTACGGCATTATTGATGCGCACGTGAATGGCCTTGTTAACTCCGCGACGATGATGATGAATATGCCAGAGGTAGAACATGCAGTGCAATTAGCGAAGGAATATAAGACGCTCGGAGTGGGCGTACATCTTGTATTAACCGCGGGAAAACCGCTTCTTTCTGATGTACCTTCTCTTGTAAAAGAAGATGGTTCGTTTCATTCGCAAAGTACGGTACGAGAAGGGAATATAGATCTAGATGATGCCGAGCGGGAGTGGACTGCGCAAATTGAAAAGTTTTTGTCATATGGTTTCACACCGACGCACATTGATAGTCATCATCATGTTCATGCACTGCCAATTTTGCACGATGTATTAGAGCGATTGGCAGAGAAATATCATCTTCCGGTGCGCCGCTGTGAACAAGAGCGTGCAGTACGCCCGTTTTCTGATGTGTTTTTACATGATTTTTACGGAGATGGTGTAACGGATAATTACTTTACAAAACTAAATGAGCGTGTGCAGGACGGAACAACTGTTGAAATTATGGTACATCCAGCTTATATAGATGCAGAGCTGTTGAAATGTTCGTCTTATGTCATGAAGCGTGTTGAAGAGTTACGTATTTTAACAGAAAGTAAGCTTCCGAGCGGGATCGAACTTGTGAAGTTTTAGGGGGAGTACAAATGGGAACCTAAACCTGCGAAGTGCAGTTTAGGTTCTATGTAAATTCATTTTGATTCTTCAGCGCATAAGTCGCTGCTATGTAAAACAAAACAGGACCTGCACTCACTTGCTCTCTTTGTTTGAAACATCACACGTGGCAGAAAAAGGTCCTGACCGCGTCTATGCATGGCCAGTTCCTCTCGCCCATGTAAAAAGAAAAGGGTTTCTATGGTTTGTAATTATATAATGTTATTTCACCCAGCGTCTTACTAATTCTAACTCGCTAGCTGAATATTCTTTTTCTCCGTAACGGACTTTTTCATAGATCGGTATAATGTTTGTTGGCTTATTAAGCCTTAGTAGCCACCGCTGCACGGTCTCATATGGTTTTCTTCTGTTATGTTTAGGTAGATTTTTTTCCCATTGTATAAGTTCTTGTCGGATTTCATTGTGAATCAAATGGATGTCATTGTTATGTTCATCTGTTATCGTAGTAGTTTCTGTGCGAGTTTGCTGTGTAGGGCGTACAATAGAGGCGGGTCGGATTGATTTTTTCTTTTTGAAATACAGGAAAGCAAGAATGATAGTTGCTGTGATAATTAGGATAGTTAGCCATAATTTTTTGTTATTTTGAATGGTTTCATTGATCGCACCTAATATCTTATCTTTCCATGGTATTGGAGGTATTTGAATAGGTGGGCCTTCGTGTTTCTCATCTTCGTCTGTAATTTCTGTTGGATCACCATGTGGTGCTGGCATTTGTTTTTTCCAATCCGCTTCATAGTTATAATAATGTCCCCATCCTATGAATTTTCTAAATTCCTGCTGTGTAAACAAAGAAAACGTAGATAGTCCCCATGAAATGATTATAAACAGAACAACAATTATCGTTCGAGAGAACCAGAGCTGATTTTTAGGCATACGCAATGCAACTCCTGTTTTTAAATTTGTTTGTTCTGTAAATCGTAACATAATTTGTAAGATTAATAAATTGAATATTGAGAAAATTAAAAGAGGCGGGTTCAAAAGTCTGCTTTTTATACTTTTCGATACAATCCGGCTCCGGCACATGTCTATCCTCATGTCGAACATCGTCGAAGGGTCTTTAAATCGTGTCGAACCGCCGATAAAAGTGATACTTCCGCCGATATATGGAGAATAGCGCCGATATATCCTGTCGACATGTAAAAACGAGACTGACGGAAGCAACATCTATGTGCTTTTTCCATCAGCCTCGTTTCATAGTACCGACAAAATCATCCCGCTGATCGCACCAATTATTACAATGACCCACGGCGGCATTTTCCAAAAGGCAAGCATTGTAAATAAGAGTAATGCAACAACGAAGTCAGTGGACTGCATCACTGAGCTTGTCCAAATGGGATGATAGAAAGCGGCGAGTAAAATGCCGACAACCGCTGCATTTATACCGAACATAGCCCCTTGTACGTACGGTTTGCGGCGCAGTGCATCCCAAAAAGGCAATACGCCGATAACGAGTAAGAAGGCGGGAAGGAAAATGGCAATTGTCGCAATTGTTGCCCCGGCCGTTCCGCCCATAATTGCCCCAATATAAGCGGCAAATGTGAATAAGGGTCCAGGGACGGCTTGCGTCATTCCGTAGCCAGCGAGAAATTGTTCTTTCGTTATATAGCCGTTTGACACAAATTCATTTTCTAGGAGTGGAAGAACGACATGACCGCCGCCAAAGACGAGAGAGCCTGAGCGATAGAAACTATCAAACATAGCAATCCAGTGCGAGAAAGGGCGTAGTATCGGCAATAGTATGAATAAGAGAAAGAATAAAGATAGACATAGTGCTGCGACTTTGCGTGAGATGGGAATAGATATCTCTGTTTCAGCAGTTATCGTATGTTCCCTGTATAAGAGCCATCCAATGATGCCCGCAAATAGAATCACAATAATTTGTATCCAAGCTGTTTGGAATAATAGAACAGTAGCCGCGGCGATGACTGCGATCGTTACGCGGTCCCGGTCTGGTGTTAGTTTTTGCGCCATTCCCCATAATGCATGAGCAACAATTGCAATGGCAACTAGTTTTAAGCCGTGAATCCATCCCGCGTGTGCGATATCGATCTGCTGCAGTAATGAAGCAAACAGGACGAGCACAAGAACGGACGGGAGTGTAAATCCAAGCCAAGAAACAATGGCTCCAAGTATACCGCCTCGTGATAATCCAATTCCGATCCCAACTTGACTACTAGCGGGGCCAGGAAGGAATTGACAAAGTGCTACAAAATCAGCGTAGCTTCTTTCATCCATCCATTTTCGTTTCTGGACGTATTCGTTATGAAAATAGCCAAGATGTGCAACAGGTCCTCCGAAGGAAGTGAGCCCAAGCTTCGTGGAAACGAGAAAGATTTCTATTAATATTTGCAAGTGTTTTACGATACTTTGTTTAGAACTCATAGTGATAGGAGTCACCTTTTTCTTGAGAAAGTTTTTGGTAAATCTAGCGGCCGCTTTTATGTATGGCCAGACGTTCTTACCCATTATAAAAAGGGTCAGTTTTATACATCATATCGAATCTATGTAAATAAGAAAATAATAAGAATGTTATGAATATGTAAAATTGCATATGTGAGAAGTAACTTTTTATGTTACAGTAAAAATGTAAGAAGATAGCCTCCTAACTATCTTTGAGCCAACGGATAATAGTTCTGTAAAATCACTTGTCATTGAGAAAGAACAAAAGAAACCTCTTGGTTGAGGCTTCTTTTGTTCTTTTTCTTTTTTAACAAAGAAATTCATGATAAAAACCACTTCAACCAATTTCAAGTGCTGTTCATTTGGTTAAAGTGGTTTTTATTTTGTATTTATATCAAAAAATATAAATTTAGACATATAGGTCACTGCTATGTAGAAGCAAGGGAGTCCGCACTCGCTTTCTCTCTTTGTTTTCACATGGCATGTGGCAGAAAAAGGCTCTGACCGCTGGTATGCATAGCCAGATGCTCTCGTCCACCCATAAAAAAGAAAGGGTTTTTAACTTAAATTATAGGAAGTGAACAGCTTTAGTAGAGGCTAAAGCTGTTACAATCTCGCGTCCTTCCAAAAGTTCACTTCTAAATGAGAAGAAGGGTTGTAAGGAAGGAGTGTATATCCTTGTGAATGAAGATAGTCAATGACTTTTGGTAAGATTTGTACAGTGACGTTTGAATCGTGCATTAAAATGACTTCGACTGGTTTATCACTTTGATTCATTACTCGTTCTAATATGGCAGATGGATTATGAGGACTTTTCCAATCGTATGTATCGATTGTCCAATCCCACATTTTATAGTGAGATGCCACGAGAGCATCTCGATAATTTTTCTTTAAATATGGCATGCTGCCGTAAGGAACGCGAACGAGATGCGTGTCAATTCCAGTGATGGTCCGAACAATTTCCCGGGCCTGTTCCATTTCAGAAACTAAAATAGAGGGATCGCCGTTATAAAGGGATTTTGCATTATGGGACATACTATGTAATCCTAAATAATGACCTTCTTCAATTACCCGTTTTGTTGTTTGAGGATAACGAGAGACGCGACCACCGATAATAAAGAAGGTTGCTTTTCCGTTTTTCTGCTTTAAAATGTTTAAAATTTGTGATGTGTATTTGTTTGGCCCATCATCGAATGTTAAATAAGCCACTTTTGTTTGCGAAGCAGCTGTATATTGACGAGGCAGTTGTGTTTCAGAATGAGAGATAGGGCGATTCTCACGTGAAGGTACAACGGCAGCCTGCATAGGTGATAGAAAACATAAGATGATAGTAGAAAACAAACAAATAAATAAAAGTGTTCGCTTGATCATGATGCTCACCCTAAACTGAAGATTGTACTGTTATCTTGCTCCAAGGCGGGCATTCTCAAACGAACTATATTTTGGAAAACAAAAAAACAGGAGAATTTCTTTAAAGAGATCGTCCTGTTTGCATATTTTTATGTTCTATTGGTTATACTACTGTTATTCTTCGCGTCTTTTTACCTTTTTATAGACTGAAATAATTGGTTTATAGCGATCATGGACAAGGCCGATAATCTCTGCCACAATTTCAGTGATTAAAATAAGAAGGAATAGAAGAACAATCGAGAGCCATAATGTTGCTTTTGAAAAAATAATGGCATTCACACTAAAGAAAATACCAAATGCATAAATAATTAGCACCGTTGTTCGATGAGAGAACCCTATTGCTAGTAAGCGGTGATGCAAATGCGATTTATCTGGTGCTGAAATTGGTTTCTTATTTACAACGCGGCGAATAATCGCAAATGTTGTATCAAAGATTGGTACCCCTAAAATAATGATTGGAACGATAAAGCTAAACAATGTTACGCTTTTGTATAATCCAAGTAGTGATAGCACCGCAATACAATATCCTAAAAACAGTGCCCCTGTATCTCCCATAAATATTTTCGCTGGATGGAAGTTATAGAATAAAAATCCAATTGTACTTGCTAATACGATGAGTGCAAGCGGTAAAATGATTGCACTACCGGCACCAGTAACACTGGTAGCAGCCATGTAAGCTAACGTTGCAAGAACAATGGATGAAATGCCAGCTGATAATCCGTCAAGGCCGTCAATTAAATTAATAGCGTTTGTAATACCGACAATCCAAAAAACTGTAATCGGATAAGATAGCCATCCAAGTTCAGTTTCTCCTAAAATTGGAATGTAAAGCACTGGTATTTGTAAGTTTTTCACGATTAACAATGCGACTGCAAGTTGTCCGCCGAATTTTACTTTTGCAGATAATTCATACATATCATCTAATATTCCAATGATAATGATGATGACAGCACCTATACTAATCGATACGATACGCTGTTCATACAAGCCGCTAACAAAGCACCCTATCACAACTCCGATAAAGATTGCCAGTCCGCCAAGACGAGGCATAATGTTTTGATGTACTTTACGAGCATTCGGCTTGTCTGTTGCCCCAATCTTAAATGCTAACTTAATTACGAAAGGGGTAGCAATCAGTACGGTAATGAAAGATGCCAAAACTGCATAAATGATTCGTGAGTCCATTAATACCCCACCTTTTATATTTTAACGTATTGAAATCTCTCTCTTTTACTTAAAAAGTCAATATATGTTTCTGGCTCATAACATATGGTATCATAAAAAGAATGGAATTCAATCTTTTTTTCGCCTGACTTCAATTTGTAATAACTGAAATATATGACATTTTAAAAGCGAATTATTGATGAAAATTAGTCTTAATATGGATATTTTACAGAAAAATATGTATGTTTCCTATTTAAGAGCGATGGTAAATGTTATATGAAGGTCACGGTAGAGGAAAGATGAATGTTTTTTGTTGCGATTAGGAGAAGATTGATTTTACAGGTAGGAATTGCTTTATAATAGATATAGTATTAAGATGATATATTTTTTATAGGGGGAGAAACCATGATTTTAGTTGTTGGCGGAGCAGGATATATTGGAAGTCATACAGTTAAACAATTGTTAGACCAAAAATTTGAAGTGATTGTATTAGATAACTTATCAACTGGTCATCGTGAAAGTGTTGATGAAAGAGCGATTTTAGAAGTAGGAGATTTAAGTAACGCGGTGGATTTAGATCGTGTATTTAGTAACTATTCGATTGATGCTGTTATGCATTTTGCGGCAAATAGTCTTGTTGGTGAATCTGTTTCCAATCCGTTGAAATATTATAAAAACAACGTGTCGGCAACGATTACGCTGCTTGAGAAAATGATGGAGCATGGCGTAACATCATTTATCTTCTCTTCTACAGCGGCAACGTACGGAATTCCAGAGACAGATATGATTACAGAAAAGACTGTAACAAATCCAATCAATACATACGGACGCACTAAATTAATGGTTGAGCATATTTTACAAGATTTTCATGCCGCTTATGGCATGAAATATGTTGTACTTCGCTACTTTAATGCAGCGGGAGCTCATGTATCGGGAACAATTGGAGAAGATCATACGCCAGAGACGCATTTAATTCCGCTTGTACTGCAGCACTTGTTAGGAAAACGTGAATCGATTGCTGTCTTTGGTACAGATTATGATACACATGATGGTACTTGTATTCGCGATTACATTCATGTAACAGACTTAGCGGAGGCGCACATTTTAGCGCTGCAAAGTTTACGAAATGAGCAAAAAACAAATGAAGTATACAATTTAGGAAATGGAAAAGGCTTTTCTGTAAAAGAAGTGATTGAAACGTGTGAACGTGTAACTGAGAAGAAAGCAAATGTGATTCACACAGAGCGCCGCGCTGGAGACCCAGCACAGCTTATCGCTTCATCAGAGAAGATTTATAACGAATTAGGTTGGAAGGCAAAATATTCGCTTGAAGAAATGATTCAAACAGCTTGG
This sequence comes from Bacillus multifaciens, assembly GCF_030756675.1. Classification (GTDB taxonomy): domain Bacteria; phylum Bacillota; class Bacilli; order Bacillales; family Bacillaceae_G; genus Bacillus_A; species Bacillus_A multifaciens. Next base: position 44,765 of record NZ_JAVBXD010000018.1, on the reverse strand, counting down.
GAATGGCATACATCCCATCCGAACGGGTATAGTAAGTAAAAACGAGTCAGCTGCAGGTAAGCAGCTGACTTGTTTTTTTGCGAAAGCTTAAAAAATGAAACGAACCATAAGAAGGAGGTGTATGCATGAAAATTACGGTGGTAGGTACTGGATATGTTGGGTTAGTGACAGGGGTTGGACTCGCGACGCTTGGGCACTCTGTGACTTGTTTTGATATTAACGAACAAAAAATACGGTTGCTAGAAGAAAATGAACTGCCAATATATGAACCAGGGTTACAAAAATTATTGGAAGATGCCGTTTTGAAACAGAAACTATCGTTTACTTCAAAGAGAGAAGAAGCTTACGAGGCAGTTGATTATATTTTTGTGGCGGTTGGTACACCTTCTTACTTAGATGGATCTGCAAATTTAACACATATTATAAATGTGTGCTGTGATATTGGGATGCATGCAAATCAAGATGTAATCGTCGTAACGAAAAGTACGGTTCCGGTTGGAACAAATGATGCTATGAAAGAATGGATTGAGAGGTCATTACAAACAGATATAAGTGTCCAACTTGTATCAAATCCGGAGTTTTTACGAGAAGGCTGCGGGGTGCACGATTTCTTTCATGGCGATCGCATTATAATTGGAGCAGAAACAACAGAGGTTGCGAATCGGGTTGCCGATCTTTATAAGACGTTGCCAATTGAAATGTTTACAACGGATATACGTAGTGCGGAGATGATTAAATACGCATCGAATGCCTTTTTAGCAACGAAAATTAGCTTTATCAATGAGATTTCAAACATATGTGAAAAAGTACAAGCTAATGTAACAGAAGTGGCAGCTGGGATGGGGATTGATAAACGAATTGGTCCGCATTTTCTGCAAGCGGGTATTGGATATGGCGGTTCCTGTTTTCCGAAAGACACAAATGCACTTGTGCAAATTGCAGGGAATGTGGCTCATGATTTTAGGCTGCTAAAAGCGGTCATTGAAGTGAATAATAAGCAACAAGCTTCACTTGTGGAAAAAGCTGAAAAAGTCATGAATTTACAAGGAAAACGAGTTGCTGTTCTCGGTCTTTCATTTAAACCAAATACAGATGATATACGGGAAGCCCCATCTCTTTTCATTATTGAGCAGCTATTGGAACGAGGTGCTCACGTTATTGTGTATGATCCGAAGGCGATTTTACATGCAAAGCGTATCTTTATGAATCGCGTACAGTATAGCACGGATATAAGCGAAGCAATTCTAAATGCAGACGCCGCATTTATTGTAACGGAGTGGGAAAGTATTCGAACGTATCCGATTGCGAAATATGTACAGCTTATGAATGAAGCAATTGTATTTGACGGAAGAAATTGTTATGCGCTAGAAGAAGCGGAGAAATATACGGTTGATTACTATTCCATTGGCAGAAGGGTTATTCGAAAGCGTAATGTTTCACATGTCTTTTAGGAAATATTTCCTTTTGGCATTTTGGATTCTCATATATAATAACAAGTATTGTGGTACATGACGAATTGAGAAACTGAAAGAAGAGAGGAATTGAATATGACAGAACGCATTAAAGTAATGACGATTTTTGGAACGCGTCCGGAAGCTATCAAAATGGCCCCTCTCGTGTTAGAATTGCAAAAACATTCACAGCAAATTGAGTCTATTGTGACTGTAACAGCACAACATCGTCAAATGTTGGATCAAGTGTTAGACATTTTTGGTATTAAGCCAAATTATGATTTAAATATTATGAAAGACCGTCAAACGTTAATTGATATTACAACTCGTGGTTTAGAAGGTTTAGATAAGGTTATGAAAGAAGCGAAACCAGATATCGTTCTTGTACATGGTGATACAACAACGACATTTATTGCAAGTCTCGCTGCCTTTTATAATCAAATTCCAGTTGGTCATGTGGAAGCTGGCCTTCGTACATGGGATAAATATTCTCCATATCCAGAAGAAATGAACCGTCAATTAACTGGTGTAATGGCAGATCTTCATTTTGCACCAACAGCGAAGTCTGCAACAAACTTACAACAAGAGAATAAAAAAGAGGCAAACATTTTTATTACAGGAAATACAGCAATTGATGCGTTAAAAACGACAGTAAAAGAATCGTATACACATCCGGTGTTAGAGAAGATTGGAGATAATCGCCTTGTTCTTATGACAGCACATCGTCGTGAAAATTTAGGTGAGCCGATGCGTAATATGTTCCGTGCAATTAAACGTCTTGTTGAAACACATGAAGACGTACAAGTTGTATATCCAGTACATATGAATCCTGTTGTTCGTGAAATTGCAGGAGAAATTTTAGGTGAGCATAATCGTATTCATTTAATCGAACCGCTTGATGTAATTGATTTCCATAACTTTGCAGCCCGCTCATACTTAATGTTAACGGATTCTGGCGGTGTGCAAGAAGAAGCGCCATCACTTGGTGTGCCAGTTCTTGTTCTTCGTGATACAACAGAACGTCCAGAAGGTATTGAAGCAGGTACATTAAAGCTTGCTGGTACAGATGAAGAGACAATTTTCAACTTAGCAAATGAGTTATTATCAGATAAAGAGGCACACAGTGCAATGGCAAAAGCATCGAATCCATACGGTGATGGCTATGCGTCAGAGCGTATTGTGAAAGCGATTGTCGAACATTTTAATAAATAATGCATATTAGAAGAAAACAGCTGTCTCCTAGAAAGGAGACAGCTTTTTCTTAGTGCGGAGACATTTGCCATTGATCGGATTGAGATGTCTTTTGTGTATTGGAATTGTGATTTGGTTTCGTTGTTTCTTGCTTTTCGGTTTTATGTTGTGTATTCGAATTCTGATTTGGTTTTGTTATTTCCTGTTTTTCGATTTGCTGCTGTGAATTCGAATTATGATCAGGTTTAGCTGATTCTTGTTTTTCTTGCTCTGTATTTTGACCGTTAGTTGGTTTAGCCGGTTCTTTTGTTTCAGATTGTTCTTGCGTACCTGACGCAGGATCTTGCCTTTCTAAGTTTTGATTAAAGGTCTGGCGAACTGCTTGAACGCTTACTTCGTTTGGAACGAAATAATAAATGCCATCGATTTTCGTATCTTCGCCTTCCAGTTTTACAGTTTGAATGTTAGATGCGTCAAAGCCAGAAAATTTCTTATAGAGTGCAAGACCATCGGATACAGGTATGTCTGTTTTGATATATTTCCCGATTGCTTTTGCAAGATCGTTTATTTTAAATACGGTAGAAGGTGAGTTTAATTCATGTACGACCGCTGCAAGTACTTGACGTTGACGAGTTGCGCGCCCAAAATCACCATTCGGATCTTGCTTTCTCATCCGAACATAAGCTAATGCTTCTTCTCCGTTTAAATGCTGTTGTCCTTTTTTAAACTCAATCTTTTTGTAATAGTTCACATCAGATCGTTCCCAAAAATCAAACGGAACATCGACTGTAACGCCGCCGACAGCATCGACGATACCTTTAAATCCTTTAAAGTCTAGTTTTATATAATGATCCACAGGTACTTTTAAAAAGTTTTCTACTGTGTCTTTTGTCATTTTTTCTCCGCCATAGGCATGAGCTGCGTTTATCTTATCTTTTTTATCACGCCCGGCAATTGTTACACGTGAATCACGCGGAATGCTCATTAAAGATACTTTTTGTGTATTTGGATTAATTGTTGCAAACATTAAGGAATCAGTTCGTCCGTTTTCGCCGCCTGTTGCATAATCTTCAATCCCCATAATTAAAAGGCTAAATGGTTCTTTCGTAATTTTTACATCTTCTGTACGGAGTTTCGATTTATCGTGCTGTAAGCCGCTATAAATTCCCATTAAAGAAGAATAGGAATTATAAGCATAAACTCCTCCGCCTCCGATAAGGAGAGCAAAAATGAGGAATATGAAACCTTTGCGTCTTCTTTTCTTTTTCGCTTTTCTATTCTGGAGATGATGATAACGATCTTCCATAAATAATCTCCTTTAAGTAGTATTTATTGTTGTGCTATATCTTGTTCTAAATATAGCATCTCATCTTCGTTAATTGTACATTTCCCATTTGTGATTTCAATCATCCATTCTGTAAAGGATTGTTTTTTGTCTTCCTGCACATACGTATCGAATGTAACATGATCTAAGTAATGTATATCTTTAATAGCATATATAGAGTTACGTAGTTCATGTTCAACTTTTCCAAGTAATGTATAATCAATTTCCGTTTTCATGACGCGCATCAGTTTTCGTTCAACGATGCCGATATGATTAAGACCTTCACTTGTACATTTTCCATATGCACGAATTAAACCACCCGCTCCGAGTTTAATGCCCCCGAAGTAGCGTGTGACAACGACGACAGTATCTTTTAAGTGACGCTTCTTTAATACTTCTAGAATGGGTACACCGGCCGTACCGCTCGGCTCTCCGTCATCGTTTGCTTTTTGAATTTGGTCATGTTCGCCAATTAAGTAGGCAGAGCAATTGTGGGTTGCGTTCCAATGTTGTTTTTTAATCTTTTGGATAAATTCTTGTGCTTCTTCTTCCGTTGTTGCGCGGTTTACATAGCAAATAAAGCGAGATTTTTGAATAACTATTTCGTGTTCGCCATATTCCTTTACTGTGAAATATTGTAATAGCAATGATACACGCTCCTATCCTTGTAAATTGCAACTTTTATCCCGCATTAACGGGCAGTAATACTCCCACCTCAAAATTTGACAAAAGCAAAGAAGTTAGGTGGGAGATAAACTGCCCGTAAAAGCCCGATTGGTTCAACTAATAATCAGTGGGGGGTGAAGAAAACCCCCACTGATTAAAGTTTCACTTTATCTAATCCCGAGTTGAATGTCGATTAAAGCGGGATAAATTACCAGTACTTTTTATTCTAAAAGGGCTAGTTTGGAGTTTCAAATCTTTTTTGCAGAAATTTAGCTCTTTCTATTATAATTTGAATTTTTGTGTTGTAAATTGTTGAAATAGTGTTTATAATTTTTTTCTCGTTTTCGTCAGTTAATGCACCTTTTTTCATTTTCATGTACAATAAATAATAAAACTGTTTATAAGGTAGGTACGAAAATGAAAATAGCTATTGTAACCGATAGTACGGCATATATACCCAAACATGTACGTGAAGAATTACATATACATATGATTCCTTTGAATGTTATTTTCGGAAATGAATCTTATCAAGAAGAAGTGGAAATTACAGCTGAAGATTTTTATGAGAAAGTCAGGGAGCAAGAAGAACTGCCGAAGACATCGCAACCAGCTATTGGGGAGTTTGTTAAATTATTTGAAGAGCTAGGGAAAGAGTATGATGCGGTGATTAGTGTACATCTTTCTAGCGGCATTAGTGGTACATATCAGACGGCAACGACAGCTGGTCAAATGGTAGAAGGAGTAGACGTATATACATACGACTCAGAAATTAGCTGTGAAGTACAAGGATTTTATGCACGTGAAGGTGCAAAAATGGCGAGTGAAGGAAAAAGTCCGGAAGAGATTCTTGCTCGTTTTGATGAAATGAAGAAAATGATAGATGCGTACTTCGTTGTTGATGATTTACACCATTTGCAGCGCGGCGGCCGTTTAAATAGTGCACAAGCATTTATTGGAAGTTTATTGCAAGTGAAACCGGTATTATATTTCCGTGATAAAATTATTATTCCATTTGAAAAAATCCGTACGCGTAAAAAAGCGTTAAAACGTATTGTAGAAGTCTTTGATGAACAAGCAAGCAAAGGGGTCCCAATGGAAGCGGTTATTATTCATGCAAATCGCGAAGAAGAAGCAAAAGAATGGGCACAAGAATTGAAAGAACAATACCCGCATGTTGAATTCCGAATTGGTTATTTCGGACCGGTAATTGGTACACATTTAGGTGAAGGTTCGCTTGGATTAGGATGGTATACAAAATAATAAAAAATGAAGCTCTCTTTCAAGTAGAGAGCTTTTTTGGTAAAAATATAAAAAATAAGTGATACAACTTACTTTTTATAAGAAACTATTTTATAATAAAGAAGAGGTGAAACATATGGAACATAATCCGTGTTTATGTCCAAAGTTCGAATCTGCTTTTACACTTCTTAGTAAAAAGTGGACAGGTTTAATTATTAAATCATTATTAGAAGAACCGAAACGATTTCGCGAAATTGCTGATATTATTCCAAATATGAGTGATCGTATGTTATCAGAGCGTTTAAAGGAATTAGAGAGTGAAGGAATCGTTGTGCGTGCCGTTTATCCAGAAGTGCCAGTACGTATTGAATATGGTTTAACAGATAAAGGGAAAGCGCTAGAGAGTGTCATGCAAGAAGTGCAAAAATGGGCAGAGAAATGGGTTCATTAATAAAGTGAAATTGTATGGAGTATGAGTTCGCTGAACCACTTTAGATTTTATAGAAAGTGCAAGAGAGTGCTCTTGTACTTTTTATTTTTTTATAAATACAAATTGGGCATTAGGTCGTGCGTAGTAGTGAATGGTATATTGTAAAATCCTAATAATTTTATATATATAATGAAGGGAAAGGGTGGACTGGTAAATTATTCTATGTAATAATAAGGGAGTTTGAATATGTTACATTTTTGTAAAATAACTGAAATTGTCCGACAAAGGAAAAAGGATTATCGTTTCATTTCCTTGTTTCTCTACAATAAAAAACAAGATTAGAACAGAAATGTCAAAAAACTACAAGCATAATATTACATTTCTTTTACAAAAGCGTAACATTACAAAAAAACATTGGTAATTATGGTATAAATTTATTAGATAAATTCGGGAAAATAAGAAAAAAGAAAGCGGTGTAGAACATAATGAAAAAAATTAAAATCGCATCTTGCGCATTAGCTGCAGGATTTATGATGTTTTCAGTAGTAACACCAAACGCATTTGCTGAAGATGTAAATACACAAATTCAACAACAAAAAGACACTTTACATAAACAACAACAAGAACGTGATGAAATCCAAAAACAAATGGATGAATTAAAGAAGACAGTTCAAGGATTAGATAAGTCTGTTCAAGAGAACGAAGCGAAACTTGCTGAGACGGTAAAGCAAGTAGAAGAAGCGCAAAAAACAATTGAACAAAAAGATAAAGAGATTGCAGATTTACAAACAAAAATTGCACAGCGTGAAGAACTGTTAAAGAAACGTTTAGTTGCTCTTCAAGAGAAGCCAAATACGAACGTTGTAACAGAAGTAGTTGTAAACTCTAAAAGTCTTGCAGATTTAATCGATCGTTTAACTTCTGTTTCACAAATTCTTGAGTCTGACGAAGACATTATGAAAACGCAACAAAGTGATCAAGAAAAAGTGAAAAAAGACGTAGCACTTATTAAAGAAAAACAAAAAGAATTAAAAGATGCACAAGCGAAAATTGAAACTGCGAAAAAAGAACTTGATGTTGAAAAAGCGAAAAAGCAAGCAGCAGTAGATGAGTTAAGTGCAAAAATGCAAACGGTTGTAAATGGAATGTCTAGCACAGAAGGTCAATTAAAAGACTTAGAAAAGCAAGCTCTATACTTACAAAGTTTAGCTGAGAAACCAGTACAACCAGCACAACAACAGCCAGCAAATAATGGTAGCGGACAAGAGAAACCTAAGCCAGTAAAAGAAGTCAAAGATACTCCAGCTCCTAAGGGTGGTATAATTGGAAAAGCGGAACAATACCTTGGTATGCCATATGTTTGGGGTAGCGCAAGCCCATCTAACGGTGGATTTGACTGCAGTGGTTTCATTTCTTACGTTTACGGCGTAGGTCGTCAAGATGTAAATGGATATTGGAATTCTACGACGCACATTAGCGATCCACAACCAGGTGATTTAGTATTTTTCCAAGGTACGTATAAAGCAGGTCCATCTCATATCGGTATTTATGCTGGTAACGGACAAATGATTCACGCTGGTGATAGCGGAATTGGATACTCTGATTTGAGTAGCTCTTATAACAAAAAACATTTCTTAGGATACGGTAGATTCTAAGATTTATAATCAAATAAAATACGTGTATAAAGTCGATAGCTTACTATTTTAAGAGTAGGTTATCGGCTTTTTTGATTTTTTACAAACTCTTTCCATGCTTTTATAGTAAAAGCAGAAAGGGGGGAGTGAGATGCTAGAAGGTCGTCAATTACTGTTAGAGGAAGTATCTGTATCGAAAGAAGAACTGTATCAGTTGGAGCGGAAAGGTTATATTCGTTATGAGAAAGGTGTTGTAAGGAAAAACTCTCGTTATCTGTGTCAGCGCTGCGGAAATAAAGAGCGGCGATTATTTTTTTCATTTTTATGCTATCGCTGCCGTGCGGTGTGTACGTATTGCCGGAAATGTATCATGATGGGAAGGGTGAGTGAGTGTACAGAGCTTGTTCGCTGGACTGGTCCGATACAAAACGAAGTGACCCTGAATTGTTTGAAGTGGGACGGTCAGTTATCAGAAGGGCAGCACAGAGCTGCAGACGGGATTGTCCAGGCGGTAAAGCGAAAAGAATCGTTTTTTGTTTGGGCTGTATGCGGCGCGGGGAAAACAGAGATGTTATTTCATGGTATTGAAGAAGCGCTGCGCCGCGGGGAACGTATTTGTATTGCCACGCCGCGGACGGATGTTGTACTTGAACTTTATCCGCGTTTGCAAGAAGTGTTTCCGTCTGTTTCAATTTGCGCACTATACGGTGGAAGTGATGACTTATCCAAAAATGCGCAGCTTGTTATTTCGACAACGCATCAGCTTCTTCGTTATTATAGAGCGTTTGATGTGATGATTGTGGATGAGATTGATGCCTTTCCTTATTCGATGGATGATACGCTGCAATATGCTGTTTGCTTTGCTAGTAAAGAAAATGCTTCGTTTATTTATTTGACGGCAACGCCGTCTAAAGAGTGGCAAAGAAAGCTCCGTAATGGAAAACAAAACGGTGTGATTATTCCGGCTCGCTATCATCGTTATCCCCTTCCTGTACCCCTTTTTCGCTGGTGTGGGAATTGGCGAAAATCTATCGAAAAGAAAACATTACCTTCCAACGTTTTACGATGGCTCCACATCTATTTAGAAAGACAATATCCTATATTTCTATTTGTTCCTCATGTTTGTTATGTAGAAGAAATCGTTTCTATTTTAAAATGTATCGATCATCGTATAGAAGGTGTGCATGCGGAAGATGCAAAGCGGAAAGAGAAAGTGGCTTCGTTTCGAAAAGGAGAGATTCCCTTATTAGTGACGACAACGATTTTAGAGCGGGGTGTTACTGTTTCGAATTTACAAGTAGCCGTGTTAGGGGCAGAAGAGCAGGTGTTTTCAGAAAGTGCACTCGTTCAAATTGCCGGACGTGCAGGGCGCAGTCGTCATGCTCCTTCTGGAGATGTCATCTATTTTCATTACGGCAAAACAGAGGCGATGGTTGCGGCGCAAAAACAAATTCAAATGATGAACAAACGAGCAAAGCAAGAAGGGTTAGTTGACTAATGCATTGCCTTCTTTGCGGCGATGTTGTCTCTGTTTTGCCGAGTTGGTATTCTTTTTTTGTTGAACAAGATAAGAGGGTGGTATGCACGTATTGTGAACAAAAATTCTCTTATATTACAGGAGATATTTGTGCAGATTGCGGAAGAATGTTTCAATGTCTAGCGGGTGAATATAGAAAAGGGGAATATTGCCATGATTGTTTACGCTGGAGGGAAGATCCTTATTTTCAGCATGTATATGTCAAAAATCGCTCTGTCTATGTATATAATAACTGGATGAAAGAAGTGTTAGCTCGTTTTAAGTTTCGCGGTGATGCAGCTCTTGTGCAACTATTTACTTCTTCGTTTGCCAATGCTTTTTGGCAGCATTTTTCGCATTGTAATTGTATTGTTCCAATTCCGCTTAGCTTATCACGCCAATATGAACGAGGCTTTAATCAAGCGGAATTATTAGCATCGTGCCTATCGATTCCATTGATGAAAACATCTCTTATGCGAAGCGGTGCAGAGAAGCAAAGTAAGAAAACAAGAGCAGAGCGATTGCAGCGGTCGCGACCTTTTTCTTTTGGGGAAGAAGAGTCTTTTCACGGGAAGGACATTGTCTTAATTGATGACGTGTATACAACTGGTATTACGGTGCGTCAAGCGGCGCAATGTTTCTACGAAAGAGGTGCGAAGAATGTTTCGTCTTTGACGTTATGCCGCTGATTTTTTATTTGGTTTCCTTCTTACTGATGTAGTTTGGCGCAAGTGTGCTTTCAAAGTGTTTCTATATAGGGATAGCACCACACCGCCATCAAACTAAGGTAAATTTCAAAAGAAACTCTTTTCTTTTTCTAAAAAACCAGTGTAGATCATTGGATATTCTATTTATATAAGTATATTGTACGTTTCTTAACAATATTAGAAATCGTTTATTCACAGAAGTTTTATTCTTATTGGTCATATTGTTTCACCTCATACAATTTTAATATGCTACGAAACATAGAAAAATAAGTATTCTTTTTTATGGTGAATGAATATTTGAAAGTTTCCATTCATACTTAACTAGAAAAGCAAAAAGAACTTGTAGCAATCACTACAAGTTCTTTTTGAGATAATAATAAGGGTAAAATAAACTATTTTAACAAGAAAAACAGGGGGACTATCTAGGTGAAAGTCTTTAAGTCGACATCGTAATATCACCTATTACATGCTTCGTTTTTCAATATGTATACTAAAATATTTTTGTTATATTTAGACTCACACAAATAATCTGCACATCAATTCACCTTTGATAGACAGATTATTTGTACGATAATTTATTATAAGTGCGAGAAGATTACATGAATGCTTTTAAAAGAGTTGTTATTAACGGAATTAATCCACCTAAAAATGATAAAAATGCAATTGCGATCGTCATAATAATTCCTCCTCTTAATTTTTTGAATATTAAGAATTTTGTAAGTTTAGTATATTATAGATTTGGAAATATGACAATATGTTTTTTAAAAATTGTATATCATCATAGTTTTTATCTACTCGAATTACGCAATGATACTAGTAAATTTTTGTAAGGAGAAATTCCGCCTTTTTTTATCGTGCGTCTATTATTTAATGAATTACAAATGATTGGATAAACCTGTGCATAACATAATTGTACGGGACAATTTTAAATTCGATAAGGGGGCCTGTTATGTTTCATAAGTTCAAACGTTTCTTTGCATTGTTAACTGTTTGTATATTTATTTCTTGCTCTTTTCCTATTTCATCTGTTTTTGCTAGTTCTGTACAACTATCTGGTGGGATTTTTCCGCCGTCAGAATCGTTTACTCCTGGGAGTTGGTTTTTAGGGGCAACTCCTGAGAATAGTTCAAATAAACCACCGATCGTTTTTGTGCAAGGGAAGAATGGGAATGCTAAGGATTGGTATGGTGAAACGGTCTATCACGGTATGAATGATATGTACAACAAAGCCTATAATGCAGGGTATCAAACTGTTTTTGTTCAGCTGTATGATGCGGCTGGAAAAGGCTCGGCAAGTGAGTGGGATAATGGGCGGTTGCTCGCTTCTATGCTGGAGCAAATCCATAATCATTTTGGGAAGAAGGTGAATATTGTTGCGCACAGTAAAGGCGGACCAGATACGCAAGCAGCGCTTATCCATTACGGTGCCGGCCGTTATGTTGAAAATGTAGTGACGCTTGCTTCTCCGCACTATGGATCTAATTTAGCAGATTTGGCATATAGCTGGTGGGCAGGCTGGCTTGCTTCTTTACTAGGACAACAAGATGCAGGAACGTACTCTTTGCAGACGGGGGAAATGGCGCAGTTTCGTAACATAACGGATAGTAATCCGAACGCTAAGTTGAACCGGTATTATACAGTGGCGGGAACAAGTTGGGGACCGGCCTTCTCTGCGTTGTCCGTGGGCGGGTTTTACCTCTCTTGGTATGGTGCTAATGATGGGTTAGTTAACGAATGGAGTACGAAGCTTCCTTATGGAAAACATCTATTCACAGATTCTAGTCTTGATCATGATAGCATTCGAATGGGATCATCTGTATTTTCACGGATTGAACCTTATTTGCACAGTACGTCGCCATCTCCTTCCATCGTAAACGAAACTGTATTTGAAGAATCACAAAGAAACTTGGCTGTGAATGCGAATCAAACCGTGCTTGGAGGAACGCTCCCGGCGAATAGCTGGGCGGAACAAACCTTTGCGGTGGACGCTGCAACGGATGGGAGTGTTTCTGTATTGACGGCAAATCCCAATGTGCAAATACAACTTATTGCTCCATCTGGTAAGGTGTACACAAATCAAAGTAGTAAAGCGGCAATTGGAGAAGCGTATGCTTATTTTAACGGGGCGACGATTCGAACATTCACAATCGATCAAATGGAAGAAGGAGAATGGCGGTTAAAAATGATGTCACAGAAAAAGGATGATGCGTATTTAATGCTTGCGAATTATAAACAGGCTGCACCGTTTACGTTAGAAATGCCAGGTAAAGTGAAACAAAACAAAGCGGAATTTAAGTTGACGAAATCTCAAAAACGTTCCTTGCAGCAAGGAAACGTATCTTTTGATGTGCACGTTGTAGATCGGGATGGGAAGTTAGTTTCGCAAACTAATAAACTGCAAAAAGAGGATGCATCTACATTTACTGGGAAGTTGCCGAATGTTGAAAAATCAGGTGTGTATAATGTAACGATCGATATTAAAGGGGAAAATAAAGAAGGAAAAGCATATACTCGGACAATTGTGCGTTCTGTGTATATTGAGAAATAGATATGTCGAAAGGTACAAGAAAAAGACGATAAGTCTTCTTTGACTTTCCGTTTTCTAATTCGTTATAGTCAAAGTATGAGGCAATGCCTTTATTTTAAGATTGAAGGGAATGGAACGATCATGCAAGGAAAAGTAAAATGGTTTAATTCAGAAAAAGGTTTTGGGTTTATCGAGCGCGATGGCGGAGATGATGTTTTCGTTCATTTTTCTGCGATTCAGAACGATGGATATAAAACGTTAGAAGAAGGGCAAAAAGTGGAATTTGAGATTGTAGACGGTGCGCGTGGTCCGCAAGCGGCAAACGTTGTAAAGTTATAATCATTTTATCTGAGAAACATGGTGCGCTATAAGGACCAACGTTTCACATAAGAGAACCTCCGTTGCATAGTTAACGGAGGTTTTTATATAAAGTGAAACTTTAATCAGTGGGGGTTTTCTTCATCCCCCACTGATTATTAGCCCTCACCAATCGGGCTTTTACGGGCAGTAATACTCCCACCTCAAAATTCGGTAAAAACAAAGAAGTTAGGTGGGAGTATTACTGCCCACGAATAGCGGGATAAAGAAAAAGTTGTCAAAAAGTTGTAGCAATTTTGTAACTTATTCTTCACACCTGATACAGTAAATACGATGTGAATAGGATAAAATAAGAGTAGGAAAGATAATACATTTTCTTTTCTACAAAAATCGATAAAAAAATATCGATTTTATCAAAATTTTTTAAAATGTAGGAAGGGTTTTTGATTCCTTTGTCGAAAACCTTATACATAGGCTTGAAAGGAGGAGTTCATCTATGAAATTCAACATTCGCGGTGAAAATATTGAAGTAACTCCAGCATTAAAGGAATATGTAGAGAAAAAGTTAAATAAGTTAGAACGCTATTTCGATACTTTTCCAGAAATTAAGGTAAACTTAAAAGTATACTCTGACAAGCAAAGGGTGGAAGTAACAATCCCGTTTCCAGATTTATTACTTCGCGCTGAAGAAACAAATAGCGATATGTACGCTGCTATTGATTTAGTAGTAGATAAACTGGAAAGACAAATTCGTAAACATAAAACAAAAGTAAATCGTAAGTTACGTGAGAAAGGCTCTGTAAAAGCAATGTTGATTCTTCCAGATCAACCAGCTGTGCAAGAAGAGGTTGCTGAAGATGAATTAGAGCTTGTTCGTACAAAACGATTTGACTTAAAACCAATGGATGTAGAAGAAGCGATTTTACAAATGGATATGTTAGGTCATAATTTCTTCGTCTTTACAAATTCAGACACAAATGAAACAAATGTTGTGTATGGCCGTAAAGATGGAAAATATGGTTTAATTGAAACTAAATAATCATATAAAGCAAAACGCAGCTGTCATGGCTGCGTTTTTTTAGATTGTATAGGAATGTGAGCAGACCGCTACTCTATAGATGCATAGATGCATTTAGTCGATTTGTTGTCATACATATAAAACAAGTGTTACAATTGTCAGTAGGTTTACACTTTTTTAGTTGGCGAAAGAATTCTATTTTTCATACAAAATGAAATTGAGTGTTATAGCGACCAATCAGTGAAAAGAAAAAAGACACTGATGGAAGTTTTATTTTAATAAAAGAGGAGCGTATTCTCATGATCGGTATTTTAAAAAAGGTGTTTGATACAAATGAACGTCAAATAAAACGTATGCAAAAAACCGTGGATAAAATTGAAGCGTTAGCAGATCAAATGTCACCATTGACAGATGAACAGTTAAAAGGAAAAACAGTAGAGTTTAAAGAGCGATTAACAAAAGGTGAAACAGTAGATGACGTGTTGCCAGAAGCTTTTGCTGTTGTGCGTGAAGCGGCAACACGTGTGCTTGGTATGCGTCCATACCCTGTTCAGTTAATGGGTGGTATTGCCCTGCATGAAGGGAATATCTCTGAGATGAAAACAGGGGAAGGTAAAACGTTAACTTCTACTTTACCAGTATATTTAAATGCTCTTACAGGAAAAGGTGTTCACGTTGTTACAGTCAATGAATATTTAGCACAGCGTGACGCAGGTGAAATGGGACAATTACATGAGTTCCTTGGTTTAACAGTTGGTATCAATTTAAATCATATGTCACGAGAGGAGAAGCAAGCTGCGTATGCTGCTGATATTACGTACAGCACGAATAATGAGCTTGGATTCGACTACTTACGTGACAACATGGTGCTTTATAAAGAGCAGTGTGTACAGCGTCCACTGCACTTTGCCATCATCGATGAAGTAGACTCCATTTTAATTGATGAAGCACGTACACCGCTTATCATTTCTGGACAAGCGCAAAAATCTGCAGAATTATATATATTTGCGAATGCATTTGTGCGTACGCTAACAAATGAAAAAGAATATTCGTTTGATGTGAAAACGAAAAACGTTATGTTGACAGAAGAAGGAATCAACAAAGCAGAAAAATCGTTCCACATTGAAAATTTATTTGATTTAAAACATGTAGCGCTTCTTCACCATATTAATCAGGCGCTTCGTGCTCATGTTGTCATGCAGCGTGATACAGATTATGTTGTGCAAGAAGGCGAAATCGTAATTGTTGACCAATTTACAGGTCGTCTTATGAAAGGGCGCCGCTACAGCGAAGGATTGCATCAAGCGATTGAGGCAAAAGAAGGCGTAGAAATTCAAAATGAAAGTATGACGCTTGCGACAATCACATTCCAAAACTACTTCCGTATGTATGAGAAGCTTTCTGGAATGACAGGTACAGCGAAAACAGAAGAAGAAGAATTCCGTAACATCTATAATATGCAAGTTATTGTGATTCCGACGAATAAGCCAATTGTTCGTGACGATCGTGCAGATTTAATCTTTAAAACAATGGAAGGAAAGTTTAACGCCGTTGTAAATGATATTGTTGAGCGTCATAAAAAAGGACAACCTGTTCTTGTTGGTACAGTAGCAATTGAAACATCTGAGTTAATTTCGAAGATGTTAACGAGAAAAGGTGTACGTCATAATGTCTTAAATGCGAAAAACCATGCGCGTGAGGCAGAAATTGTTGCTGAAGCAGGTCATCAAGGTGCGGTGACAATCGCGACAAACATGGCTGGACGTGGTACGGATATTAAACTTGCAGATGGCGTACGTGAAGTCGGAGGTTTAGCTGTTATCGGTACAGAGCGTCATGAAAGCCGACGTATCGATAATCAGCTGCGCGGTCGTTCTGGACGTCAAGGAGACTCAGGTGTGACGCAGTTCTACCTTTCAATGGAAGATGAACTGATGCGTCGTTTTGGTGCTGATAATATGAAAGCGATGATGGATCGTTTAGGTATGGATGATACACAGCCAATCGAAAGTAAAATGGTATCTCGCGCTGTTGAATCTGCCCAAAAACGAGTAGAGGGTAATAACTACGATGCGCGTAAGCAGCTGCTTCAATACGACGATGTACTTCGTCAGCAGCGTGAAGTTATTTACAAGCAGCGTCAAGATGTAATGGAATCAGAAAATCTGCGCGGCATTGTTGAAGGAATGATGCATTCTACAGTAGAGCGTGCGGTAGCTCTTCACACGCAAGAGGAATTAGAAGAAGAGTGGAACATTGCTGGTCTTGTTGAGTACTTAAATTCAACTCTTCTACAAGACGGCGATGTGAAAGAAGACGAATTACGCCGCCTAGCGCCAGAAGAAATGATTGATAGCATCTTTACGAAAGTGAAAGCACACTACGACGAGAAAGAAGCGCAAATGCCAGAAGCACAAATACGTGAATTTGAAAAAGTAGTTGTGTTCCGCGTTGTAGACTCGAAGTGGATGGATCACATCGATGCAATGGATCACTTACGTGAAGGTATTCATTTACGCGCGTATGGTCAAATTGATCCACTTCGCGAATATCAAATGGAAGGCTTTGCGATGTTTGAAGCGATGATTGCTTCTATTGAAGAAGAAATTTCTCGTTACATCATGAAGGCGGAAATCGAACAAAACTTAGAACGTCAAGAAGTAGCACAAGGAGAAGCGGTTCATCCGACAGATGGCGACGAACCTGCAAAGAAAAAACCAGTCGTAAAAAATGACCAAACAGGCCGCAACGACTTATGCACATGCGGCAGTGGGAAAAAATATAAAAACTGCTGTGGAATCGGGAAATAAAGAAAAGCGGAAGCGGCTCGTTTAGAATCGCAGGACGCCCCCGACAGAGAGGTGCTTTATGCCTCGTCCGAGGGGGCGAAACGACCGGAGATTCTAGCCGCAGGAGCTGGACAAAAAGAAAAGCGGAGCCGACTCGCTTAGAATGTTTTTTCTCATGAATGGAAATTTTTGATAAACATTCATATAATAACAAGAGATGAACTCTCTCTCGCAAAAGCAGAGAGAGTTTGCCTTGTTGCTAGGATAATGTAGTGAAGGGCTTACCGCTCTTTCGTATGGAATAAATGAAGTAATTACATAGAGGTGACAAAAATGGAATTAGTAGAAATTAGACAAGAATTAGAGAAAATGGCTAAGAGATTAGCGGCGTTTAGGGGGTCTCTTTGACCTCGCTGGAAAAGAAAAACGAATCGCAGAACTAGAAGAAATTATGATGGGTGCGAGCTTCTGGGATGATCAAAAGAGTGCACAAACAGTTATTAATGAAGCAAATGCTTTAAAAGATATGGTTGGTAAGTTTAACACGCTGAATGAAACGTTTGAAAATCTAGAAGTAACACATGAACTTGTAAAAGAAGAATACGATGAAGAATTACATGCGGAGCTTGAAAGCGAAGTGAAAACTTTATCTGCAGATATGAACGAATACGAACTTCAATTATTACTAAATGAAGAACACGACAAGAATAATGCTATTTTAGAGTTGCATCCAGGTGCAGGTGGAACAGAATCACAGGATTGGGGTTCTATGCTGCTTCGTATGTATACACGCTGGGCAGAAAAACGCGGCTTTAAAGTAGAAACGTTAGATTATCTTCCTGGAGATGAAGCTGGGATTAAAAGCGTTACGTTATTAATTAAAGGACATAATGCTTACGGTTATTTAAAAGCAGAAAAAGGCGTGCATCGTCTTGTTCGTATTTCACCATTCGATTCATCTGGCCGTCGTCATACATCGTTCGTATCTTGTGAAGTTGTACCAGAGTTTAACGATGATATTGAAATTGAAATACGTACAGAGGATTTAAAAATAGATACGTACCGTGCAAGTGGTGCGGGTGGACAGCATATTAATACGACTGACTCAGCTGTACGTATTACACATATTCCAACAAATGTTGTGGTAACATGTCAATCTGAGCGTTCACAAATTAAAAACCGTGAGCATGCAATGAAAATGTTGAAAGCGAAACTGTACCAACAAAAATTAGAAGAACAACAAGCAGAGCTTGATGAAATTCGCGGTGAACAAAAAGAAATTGGCTGGGGAAGTCAAATTCGTTCATACGTATTCCATCCATATTCTCTTGTAAAAGATCACCGTACAAATACAGAGGTCGGGAATGTTCAAGCAGTTATGGACGGAGAAATTGATGCATTTATTGATGCATATTTACGTTCCCGTATTTCGTAAATAAAAAAATGCCAACAAGGCGTTGGCGCATACGTGAGGAAATGCGAAGTATACCTTCTATCTAGAGGGAGAGAAAGAGGAGAGAAGTTGCATCACAACTTCTCTTTTTGGTGGGTGTAGTTGTAGCATACAAGTCGTATATTACTTTGTAAAAAGTAGAAAATAATAAAATGCTGCATGTGATAGAACAAAAAATAAAGTGCATTTTGGATTCTTTATACGATATAAATACAAATTGAAAAGCTGACATAAAAATCTTTTCTTTTTAGATAGGCGAAAGCATCTTGCCTAAAACAAAGGGAGGAAGCGAATGCAGATTATGCTTTATCCCGCATTAACGGGCAGTAAGACCCCCACCTCAAGGTTCAGAGGGAAGCGAAGAAGATAGGTGGGGGATAACTGCCCGTAAAAGCCCGATTGGTTCAACTAACCATCAGTGAGAAAAGCGTCACTGATGGAAGTTTCACTTTATTCTGCATAGCGGTGATGTATATGTTGAAAAATCAAAATGGATTGATATGGAAAACTTTTATTTTTTGTATCCTATCATTTGTTCACGAAATTGAAACAATTACTGAAAAGCCTTGAGCCTGCAAGAGACTACCCTAATTCAAGGGAATATCGGGTGATCAGGTAAGTTTTGAAATTTCAGGAAAATCATTATAATGCTATTGAGAGGTCAATTCATAGTAGGGAGCGATATAGATGAAAAAGAAGTTATTGACGATTGTATTAGGCGCATCGTTAGCCCTTACAGTAGGAGCATGTGGAAAAAAAGAAGAAAGTAAACCTTCTAGCCCCGGCCAAGGAGCAAGTGCTGATAGCGCTGAGAAAGTATTTCAAAAAAGCTGTGCAGGTTGCCACGGTAATGACTTACAAGGATTATCTGGACCAGCATTAGAAAAAGTAGGCGGAAAGTACGGGAAAGAAGATATTGAAAAAATTATCACGAAAGGCCGCGGCGCTATGCCAGCTGGTCTAATCCAAGGCGAAGATGCGAAAAAAGTAGCAGAATGGCTAGCTGAGAAGAAGTAAAATAGAAAAGCGGAAGCGGCTCGTTCAGAATGGGAGGGGGATGGAGCTCCTGACAGAGAGGCGTATTGTGCCTCGGAGGAAGGCGCGAAGCCACCGACCATTCTAGCCGCAGGAGCTGGACAAAATAGAAAAGCGGAGCCGACTGTTCAGGCCTGGTGGCTAAGGTTCTTTCACACAGAAGGTGCTTTTTACCTTCTCGTGTGGAAGGTTCTTAGACATGAGGGCCTAGGAGGCAGAGCTAGACAAGAAAGAAAAGCGGAGCCGACTTACTCAGAATCTCATCATGAAATATCAACAAATAAGACCTTATTGTGTGACAACAGGAGGTCTTATTTATTTGGGTTATGTCGTATATTTCGTACCGTGTAACATAACTGTAACAAACTTGTATCCGAATTTAAAAGCGAATAATGGTACAATGTAGGGCGTAGTGCCTTTTTGTAGAATTTTGCAGAAAAAGTTTTACATATTTAGAAGTTGAAATAGTGAAAAACGTAGAAAACGACCGAAGATTTTAGCAATTATAGTTAAACATCGAAGAATAAAAAGTGTCGAAAAAATCATTAGTATTGGGTGATAAATAATGATAACAATGACGAATGTTTATAAGGAGTATCCAAATGGCATGAAAGCCGTTAATGGACTCACAGTAAAAATTAAGCAAGGCGAATTCGTATATGTAGTAGGACCGAGTGGAGCCGGGAAATCTACATTTATTAAAATGATGTATCGTGAAGAAAAACCAACTACAGGATCTATTAATGTAAATGGTTTAGTAATTGAATCTTTAGCAGAGCGTGACGTACCGTATTTCCGTCGTCAGCTAGGCGTAATTTTCCAAGATTTTAAGTTACTTCCGAAGTTAACTGTATATGAAAATGTTGCATTTGCTTTAGAAGTTATCGAAGAAGACCGAGACGTGATTCGTGAGCGCGTTACGGAAGTATTAAGTCTGGTAGGTCTTGAAGATCGTGCCGGTTCATTGCCAAGTGAGCTTTCTGGTGGGGAACAACAACGTATTGCAATTGCAAGAGCAATCGTGAATCGTCCGAAAGTTGTAATTGCCGATGAACCAACAGGTAACCTTGATATGGATACAGCGATGGATATTATGAATATTTTTAAGCGCATTAATGATCGCGGTACAACGATTATTATGGCGACGCATAATGCGGATATTGTAAATACAATTCGTCATCGTGTAATTGCAATTGAAGGTGGAAAAATTGTTCGAGACGAGATTGAGGGAGGATACGGATATGAAGACTAAAACCCTTAGTCGCCATTTACGAGAAGGTGTCAAAAATTTATCCCGTAACGGATGGATGACATTTGCCTCTGTAAGTGCAGTAACAGTTACATTACTACTTGTAGGTGTCTTTTTAACAGCGATTATGAATATGAACCATGTTGCGACGAAAGTAGAGCAAGATGTAGAAATTCGTGTACACATTGATCCAGCAGCTAAGAAAGAGGATCAAAAGAAATTAAAAGAAGATATTACAAAGATTTCGAAAGTCGATTCTGTTAAATATTCTTCTAAAGACGAAGAACTAAAAAAATTGATTAAAAGTTTAGGCGATAGCGGGAAAACATTCGAGCTATTTGAGCAAGATAACCCGTTAAAAGACGTATATGTTGTAAAAGCGAAAGAACCAACTGATACAGCTACTATTGCAAAGAAAATTGCAAAAATGCAATTTGTAAATAAGGTACAATACGGACAAGGTGAAGTAGAAAAACTATTTGAAACAGTAAAAACTGGCCGTAATATTGGGATTATCTTAATTGCTGGTCTATTATTCACAGCGATGTTCTTAATCTCTAATACAATTAAAATTACAATCTATGCACGAAGCACTGAAATTGAAATTATGAAACTTGTTGGGGCAACAAACTGGTTTATTCGTTGGCCATTCTTATTAGAAGGATTATTCCTAGGTGTACTAGGTTCAATCATTCCGATCATTATGATTCTGATTTCATATAATTCAATTCAAGCTATGTTTAATGAGAAATTTGCAGGAACAATTTTTGAGTTGCTTCCATACAGCCCGTTCGTTTTTGAACTATCGGGATTATTAATGCTAATTGGTGCATTAATTGGTATGTGGGGAAGCGTTATGTCAATCCGTCGTTTCTTAAAAATATAAGTGTAAAAAGTTGCAAACATATTTCGTACAAGCTTATCATATAGTAGAAATAGTTAAAGGCATCGCACAGTGTGTGATGCCTTTTCATACACCATTGTGTGTTCGGAAAGGGGAATTCCGCATTGAAACGTAGAGTTGCGATTATAGGGATGGTTGTAGCGTTTTTCATTGGCGCTGGCGGAATGTTTGCGGGTATATATTGGCTTGGCGGCCCTTATATGGCGCAATCTATTACAGGGAAAAGTGCCAATGTAAAACAAGAGGATTTGGACAAAATTCGCGAAGCGTATGCATTAATTGATTCACGTTATGTTGAGGAAGTGAAGGATGACAAGCTAGTTGAAGGAGCTATTCAAGGGATGCTGGCAACGCTGAAAGACCCATATTCTACATACATGGATAAGAAAACAGCGACGCAATTTGAGCAATCGCTTGATCCAGAGCTAGAAGGAATTGGTGCTGAAGTAAATAAAACGGATGAGAAATTAATCATTGTTTCACCGATTAAAGATTCTCCGGCGGAAAAAGCAGGTCTGAAACCGAACGATCAAATTTTAACAGTTGATGGGAATGGTGTGAAAGACTTATCCCGCGAGGAAGCAGTTATGAAGATTCGCGGAAAAAAAGGGACAACAGTTACGCTTGAAGTGAAGCGTTCAGGAGTTACTGATCCGCTAACATTTAAAATTAAGCGTGATAAAATTCCGATTTTCACTGTATTTAGTTCTGTGAAGAAAGAGAATGGAAAGGATATTGGATATATACAAATTACATCATTCTCTGAAAAAACAGCGAAAGAATTTAAAGATCAGTTGAAAGAGCTTGAAAAGAAAAATATACAAGGGCTTGTTATTGATGTGCGCGGAAATCCAGGCGGCTATTTAACAAGTGTTGAAGACATTTTAAAAGAAATTATGACAGATAGAAAACCAATGCTTCAAGTCGAACAGCGAAATGGCGAGAAGCAAAAGTTCTACACATCGTTAAAAGAAAGAAAACCGTATCCAATCTCTGTATTAGTTGATAAAGGTAGTGCCTCTGCTTCTGAAATTTTAGCGGGAGCGTTGAAAGAAGGAGAAGGCTATCCTCTTATTGGTGAGAAAACATTTGGAAAAGGTACTGTTCAGCAAGCTGTACCGTTTACAGATGGCAGCAATATTAAACTGACAATGTTTAAATGGCTAACACCAGAAGGCAATTGGATTCATAAAAAAGGAATTGAGCCGACGGTTGAAGTGAAGCAACCAGATTACTACTACGCAACGCCAATTCAAATTGAAAAAACGTTGTCTTATAATGATAACGATGAGCAAGTGAAGCATGCACAAGAGATGTTAAAGAGTCTTGGCTATGAGCCAGGTCGTGAAGATGGCTATTTTAGTAAAGAAACAGAAGCAGCTGTGAAAGCATTCCAAAATGCAAGCAGTATGGATGCAACGGGTAAGCTTGATAAAAAGACTGCAGAGGCAATCCAGAATAAAATTGTTGAAAAAATCCGTTCTGGTGAAAACGATATGCAACTTCAAACAGCACTGAAATTAATGGCGAAATAAGAAAAGCTGCCGGGCAACCCCCGGCAGCTTTTCTATGTATATCCACTTTGATTTTTTAACATCTCAGTCGTTGCCGCGTAGAACAAAACGTGCCCGCTACGTGCTTTCTCTCTTTGTTTTAAACTTTGCATGTGGCAGGGAAAAGGACCTGACCGCTTCTATGCATGGCCAGAAGCTTTCGCCCTTCCCTAAAAACATCCATGATTTTGCACTCACATCCCTTACATGAAAATGGGTTTATCACACCTAAAACCTTTCTATACTGAATAGTAATGATGGATAGCCGAGTACGTATTTCTTTATGGTGGGTAAAACCCTGACCTAAAAACTGTAAGAGAGAGATTGGTGCACATCCCTTTGTTGACAGAAGATCCTTCGTCTGATCACGTACAGAAAAATGTTGATTTTCCGTTTCTCTCTACTATCCATCTCATTTCAATTTAGGGAGGATATATTATGGATACATTACACACACATTGCGCAGGTCTAGATGTACATCAAAAAGAGATAGTTGTTTGTATTTTAATTGGTTCATCGGACGAAACCCTTATAAAGGAAGTCCGTACATTTCCTACAATGACAAAGAATCTTTTTGACATGCTTCGGTGGTTAGAATCTCTTGGTATTACTCATATTGCGATGGAGAGCACAGGTGTATATTGGAAACCGGTCTACAATATTATAGAAGACTTTTTTGATATTACCCTTGCCAATGCACAACGAATTAAGAATGTTCCTGGACGAAAAACAGATGTAGCTGATGCGGAATGGATTGCCAAACTTCTTCGATATGGATTGATTGAAAAGAGTTTTGTTCCACCAGCGGATATTCGGGAACTTCGTGATTTGACTCGTCGCCGAAAAAAAGTAATCGGTGATATGACAGCGGAAAAAAACAGAATCCAAAAAACATTAGAGTGTTCTAATATTAAGTTAGGATCTGTTATTTCTGATGTATTTGGCGTATCCGGACGAAAATTATTAACTCGTCTTGTAGAACAGGGATACGTGAATTTACAAGATGTCGAAGAGACCATTCACACAAAAATGATGCCAAAAGCCCAAGATATTTCAGATTCCTTATTCGGCACATTAAACGAACATCAAATTTTCTTAATTCGGCATTCATGGAATCACATCTTATTTCTCGAACAAGCTATTGAACAATTAGAAGCAAGAATAGATGAACTATTACTTCCGTATCAGGAACAAGTGGAACTTTTATTAACAATACCAGGTGTGAAAAAAAACACGGTCGCAAGTATCATCGCAGAGATTGGTATCGAAATGAGCCAATTCCCTTCTGCGCAGCATCTATCCTCTTGGGCAGGTGTATCACCAGGCAATCATGAAAGTGCCGGTAAAAAAAAAGCACCCGGACTATAAAAGGAAATCCGCATATCAAAACAACACTTTGTGAAGTAGCATGGGCCATTTCACGTATGCGGAAAACATGGTTATCAGGAAAATTCTGGTCTTTAGCCGCACGAAGAGGAAAGAGAAAAGCAATCATCGCCATTGCGCATAAAGTAATTAAGGTAATATACCATATATTGAAACAACGAACGGCATTTATTGAATACTCAAAATTACTAGCATAGACCAGTTTCCAATTTCATATACACAACTACTGAAAAAATATCTAAAGAACAGTAGTCTTCTTTCTTATTGTCTTTTTGCGTGTTTCACACACAAAAAGAAGATCTAGATGTATTATTAAAAAGCTAAATTGTGCCCTGAATCAAATTATTTTCACAGAAAACAGGAATAGCGACTGCTCATGGAACGAATTTTGTAGATGTAAGAGGCGAATATTCCGATCGTACAACAGCAATGTGGCAAAGTGTATTATCAACGGAATCAGGGGATTCAATTATTCAGTATTCTTCAGAGAAATATCAAGCGAAATGGCAACATAATAATCCATCACCGTGTGTGTTTCACTTAACAGAAGAAACGAATTGGAAAACAATTTCGAATGGTAATGTGAACATTACAGGCCGATTGCTTGGCGGATGTATCGATGTGATTAGACACCTCATTGGCACACCATTTGGTAACGTACAAGATTTTCGGAAAAAATATTGTAATGATGATCCGTTCATTTGGTACTTTGAAAATTGTGAGTTAACGACTACTGATTTACGACGATCTTTGGTTCAAATGAAATTGGCTGGTTGGTTTGAAAATTGTTCAGGTATTTTATTTGGCCGCAGTGCTGCGAATTATCCAGTGAATGAATATACCGCTGAAGATGTATACCAAGAACTTATGGATGAGCTGCAAATTCCAATTATTTATGACGTAGACTGTGGTCATACGCCCCCGCAAATTACATTTATAAACGGGGCACTTGCAGAGGTTGAGGTGGAAGAGGGTAAAGGAGTCATTATACAGCATTTCAAGTAGAAATGTAGAAAGGAAATGACAGGAATGGACTATAAAAATATCTTAGAAAAATATCCAACACTTATTACAGGACGATTACGTTTACGACCGTTAACAATTGATGATGCAACTGATGTATTTGAATATGCTTCAAATACAGAAATTGCGACATATACAGTATGGTATCCGCGTCAACAATCCGCCACTTAACACCCTTAGGGGTCGTTTGAAGTGGCGGGTTGCGTCTGTCGGAGTTCGACAGTGCTTCTATCCTCATAGAGAGCAACTACGCTTATTCCTACCCAGTAGTGCAAACGAGCGACGCTCTCCTACCTTAGTGTGGTGGAACATAAGGACGGTTGACTTCGCCCTTACTACAAGAGCTATACTCCTGTAGTAACTACACCAATATGTTCAATCCCTTTACGGTGTAGATTCATAGCACCAATACGGTCATCATTTGACGTGTATTGGCAGTTTTTACAACAGAATGTGTGTAATTTCTTATTACGGTTTGTTTTCTTGATATGCCCACATTTAGGGCAGGTTTGAGAAGTATATTTTGGGTCTACGACAATTACCTTCTGTCCGTTCATTTCTGCTTTATATTCCAGCATCTGACGGAACTGGTAGAAAGCCCAAGAAACAGAAACATAGCGGTCTTTCACCCGTACTTTTTCAGTTGCGGAACGAACACCTGTTAAGTCCTCTAAAACAAACATAGTACCTCTAGGGTATTTATCAACGAGTGCCTTTGTAATTTGATGGTTTACGTCAGTTACATAACGGTTTTCTCTTGAACCAATTTGTTTTAGTTTTTTACGAGCAGACGGTGTTTGTCGCATTTGCAACTGTTTACGAGTAGCTTTAAACTTACCATGCTTATGCTTAACAACATTTCCGTTGTAGAAAGTAGTTTTACCCTGACTATCATAAGTAGTAGCAAGAAAGTTGATTCCTAAATCAATGCCGACAATATTGTTTACATCTGCGTAATCTAATTCAGTAAATTCTTTTGTCATTGGAATGTGTAAGAACCATTTTTTATGTTTATGCACAAGTTTAGCAGTACCAAACTTCCAAGTATTATTAAAGTATTTTTTCATAGCCTTGCGTTCATAATTCAATCTAAGACGACCATCAAGTGTATTTATACTAAATTGGCTCTGAGTTAATGAGTAGTCACGATTCCAAACAAGGTCATATTCTGGAAGTTTAAATTCAATTAAAGACCATTCATGTCCATTTGATTTAGCTGACTTGTATCGAGCAATCACTGTTTTCATAACAGATTGAGCCATTTGGCTTTTTAGTCCAAACTGATTTCGTAAGTTAGAATAATACAAGTTATTCAAGTTTATTTGATTTAGATTTTTTGTTTCAAAGATATGTTTTGATAACCAATTACAAGCCTTACGATAAGCGTTAGCTGTTATCTTTAAGCTTTCATCTTGATTGCCAGAAACATAGATTTGTATTTTCGCAGTAATTGTAGACATTATTCTCACCGCCTTTCACTAAATATATTATATCGGAATTTTAGTGAAAGTAAATAACCTAAATAGGAGGAAGTAGGAGGCAAGGTGGAAGTTTCAGATACTTAATATGGTACAAAATCTTACGATTTTTAACGTACCATACCGTATCTGACGGCAATTCCTCCCACACTTATCGTTGGGCTACGCCCTGCACACGATTGAAGTAGAGGTATCCTTGCCGATTTTAGATGAAACTTTACAGGACTCCCAAATATTCATACAGTCGATCCTAGATCAATATGAAAAAGGAGAAATAGCGGCTTACGGAATAGAACTGAAAAACGAAAAAAAGATTATTGGGACGTGCGGTTTCATCGAATATGACAAGAATCATCATAAGGCAGAGGTGGCTTATGCATTATCGCCAAACTATTGGGGACAAGGCATTGCGACGGAAGCAGCAAAGGCATGTGTTCATTATGGATTTGCAATATTACAGTTAAATCGTATTGAAGCAGGGTGTCATGCTAGTAATGCACAATCGGAACGAGTGATGAAACGACTAGGAATGCAATATGAGGGAACGATGCGAAAAGATATGTTTGTGAAGGGATCGTATCGAGACACGAAAATATATTCGATTTTGCGAGAGGAATATGATGTACAAAAGGGAGAGTAATAGAGTAAATTACTCTTCTTTTTGATTTCAAAAATAACTTGTTATGTAAATGCAAGTTGAAAAACCGACATAAAACCTCTTTTCTTTTTAGGAGAGGACAAGGGCATCTGGCCGTGCATAGAAGCGGTCAAGGCCTTTTCCTGCCACATGCCAAGTTTAAAACAAAGGGAGCAAGCAAGTAGCGGTTATGCTTTATTTTGCATAGCAGTGACTGATATGTCGAAAAATTAAAAGAGATAAGAAATTTATATATAAGGTAAGTGAATAGGTTAGGAGGGTGATGTGGAATGATAAGAGGTGTTACTTTTGGGATTCCAAATGAATATGGACGACATCTTGCAAATATATTAAAATCTTTAGAAATTACTACTTTCAACTGGCTTGTTGAATCTGAAGAATCATATTTTGTTTCTAAAAACCAACTAGAGACTCCTTTTTTTCCTGATGAGCAGGAGGTTATTGATGGTGTAACAATGCATAATTTGATAAATAGAGGATGTTATTACTTAATATTTGCAGATGTAAAACGGTTTCCAAAAGGAAAAAATGTAACGAAAATAACGACATATGAAGAATTTGTGAATAGTGATTGTGAACTAATTATATTGATAGTTGATTGTTCTTATACAACGCTATATTGTAAGAACAACGAAATGACTAGAAAGTTATATAAAAATGCACTAGAGATGAGATATGAGAACGTTGAATATATTACAGATGAAAATGATGGTAGAACACAAATGAGTGTATGGTAAGTGTAAGTAAATAGGGACGTTTGTTTTTTTGAGTCAATATTAAAGTGTATAGTGCCATTTGAAAAAATATATAAAATTTTATCTGAATCTTCTAAAAATATTGACAAAACAACTTTCAATTTTTATACTTATGACAGCATAATGAACTGTTAATAGATCTTTTTCTAATACTTAAAAATGAAAGCGTTTTTATAAGGGGGAGAAGAAAGATGATGATGGATGTGCCATTAACAATTAGTTCGATGATCGAAAGAGCAGAGAAATTATTCCCAAAGAAAGAGATAATTTCTCGGACCCATAGCACCATTACACGGTTAACGTATAAGGAGTTAGGTGAACGAACGAGACGTTTATCTAGTGTGTTGGACAAATTAGGTGTGAAACAAGGAGAACGAGTTGGAACGCTAGCATGGAATCATCATCGGCATGTAGAGGCCTATTTTGCGATTCCTGGTATTGGTGCGGTACTACATACGATTAACATTCGTTTATCCCCGCAACACATTTCTTATATTATAAACCATGCAGAAGATCGTATTTTACTCATCGATGAAGATATGGTACCACTTGTTGAGAAAATTCAAGAGGAATTATCAACTGTACAAGCTTATATCATCATGACTGATGAAAAAGAACTTCCAGAAACTTCACTTCAACCTGTTTACCACTATGAACAACTTCTTGAAGAAGGAAATCCTAATTTTCCGTTTTTAAAAGATATCGATGAAAATATGCCAGCTGGTATGTGTTATACATCGGCTACGACAGGTAATCCGAAAGGCGTAGTATATACACATCGCAGTACCGTTTTGCATAGTATGTCGCTTGGTCTTGCAGATACAACGGCAGTTTCTGAAAGTGATGCTGCTATGCCGATTGTTCCAATGTTTCATGTAAACGCTTGGGGCTTGCCGTTTGCAGCGACATGGTTTGGATCCAAGCAAGTTCTTCCTGGGCCGATGTTTACACCGAAGATTTTATTAGAAATGATGCAGGAAGAAAAAGTAACAATCGCAGCTGGTGTTCCAACAATTTGGCTTGGTGTGCTGCAAGAATTAGAAAAAAATAGTTATGATTTATCAAATATAAGACGATTTTTATGCGGCGGTGCAGCTGCGCCAAAAAGCGTGATTGCAGCCTTTGAACAAAAATACAATGTTCCATTTGTACATGCATATGGAATGACAGAAACAAGCCCGCTTGTCACGCTTGCACGGTTGAAAAGTTATGAACGAGACCTTCCATATGAAGAACAACTTACGATACGGGCGAAGCAAGGTTATTTAGTGCCTGGTGTGGAAATGAAAGTTGTTGGAGAAAAAGGAGAGGTAGCATGGGACGGACAAGAAATGGGCGAGCTATGCTTACGTGCTCCGTGGATTGCGGCAAGTTATTATAAAGACGAACGAACAGTAGAGGGATTTCGAGATGGATGGTTATATACAGGGGATGTCGTTACGGTGGATGAAGAAGGATGTATTAAGATTGTCGATCGTACGAAAGATGTAATAAAAAGCGGGGGAGAATGGATTTCATCTGTTGATTTAGAAAATGCCTTAATGGCACATGAAGCAATATTTGAGGCGGCTGTTGTTGCAGTGCCGCATAAACAGTGGCAAGAGCGTCCTGTTGCATGCGTTGTTGTAAAAGAAGATCAATCTGTTACGAAAGAAGAATTATATGAGTTTTTAAAACCGCAATTTGCAAAATGGTGGTTACCAGATGAAATTGTTTTTCTGAAAGAAATTCCGAAAACTTCAGTCGGGAAATTTTTGAAGCAAGCACTTCGAAAAGAACTAGAGGAATTCTATATAGAAGATTAAAGTTCATTGTTAACGATAATCATATTTTGTTAACAGTGTAAAATAGCGTATGTATGAAAAATTGTAATAAGAAAGTATGTGACTTTATACATCGTTATCAATGGAGAGTGTGTATGAAAGTAAATATATTATGGGATTTTGATGGTACTTTAGTAGATAGTTATCGTGTATTTGTACGTATGTTTAAAAGAGTCGTAGAAGAACACATACATGAAGATGAAATTATGAAACATTTAAAGATTTCATTTACACATGCAGTAAAATATTATGGCTTATCACAGCGACAAATTGATCAAATATTAGAAATGGAAAGGTCTGTGCATCCATCAGAATATCAACCGTTTCCTAGAGTAGAAGAAGTATTACAAAGAGCGCATCGTAATTGTATTGTAACTCATAATTCGAAGGAAGAAGTATTGCGGATATTAAAATATTATGGATGGGAAGATGGATTTCTTAAAAAGCCAAATCCAGAATCATATGTTCATATGCAAAAGAAATATGCTATCAATTTCGTTGTGGGAGATCGTGAGTTAGACATTATACCGGCTACAAAACTAGGAATTACAACATGTTCTTTTCAAAACGAAGCAATTCCAGACGCAGATTATTACATTGATTCATATCATCAGTTACTTCATATTCTGAAGGAGAAGAGTATGCAAATATAAAAGAAACACAAGAAGCAATTTATGCTTCTTGTGTTTCTTTTTGCGTATGAATAAGGTGTGATAAAAATACTTCGCCTGTAACAGTTGCTTTACCGCCGCCGCGTGCGCTTTTTGGATTCCCTCCGCCTTTTCCTTCTATTAGAGGAAGGGCTATTTTTAAAAGGGTATTCATATTTAGCTTAACGGCTGGACCACATGCACAAATGCATTGTAAGTTTTCGCCGTTTTGTGTAACAAGATATGTAATGGCGTGGTCATCTTTCTCTGTAAGGATAGCTGCTAATTTAGCAAGTTCCTGCATAGAACGCTCTGTATAGCTAACGGCAATTTGTTTGCCATATGAAGTTTCTTCTGCTTGCTGTAATAATTCATTTGCTTCTACAAGAATGAGTTTTTCATTGGCTTCTTGCAACGCTTTTTCATTTTCCTTTTGAGCAGAAAGGAACTGTTTTATTTTGTTTGCAATATCGCTTTCTTTACTATGTAATTGTTGTGCGGCATCTTTCACGAGGAAATGATTGCGTTGCATTAGTTCAATTGTACGCCATCCGCAAACAAATGTAAGGCGAATGTTTCCTTTATGACGCTCCCAATTGATAATTTGAATTGGGCCGACTTCACCCGTTTGTTTTGGATGCGTACCACCACATCCGTTATAATCAAGATTTTCTATAAGAACAACTCGAATATTTTCGGTCACAGTTGGTTCCTTGCGCAGTGGAAGCTGCTTTGCTTCTTCTAAGTTTACCCATCGAACTGTAATTGGACGGTTTTCAAGTACAATTTGATTTGCAAGATAAGCAGCTTCTTCAGCTGTTTCGATAGAAAGGTCAGAAGTTTCTAAATCAATTGTTACGATTTCTCTTCCTAAGTGAAAACCGATTGTTGGAATATTGAAGTGATCCCAAAATATAGCGGACAAAATATGCTGCCCAGCATGTTGCTGCATATGATCAAAACGACGTTTCCAAGAAACATTTCCCGTTACTTTATCTGCATGTATCTCTTCAGTAATGTAATGACGAATTTCTCCATCTATTTCTTCCACATTGATAACAGGAATTTGATTTAATTGTCCTGTATCGTGTGGCTGACCACCGCCTGTTGGATAAAAAGCTGTTTGTGTTAATACAACATATAAATTGTCGTCTTTGTCACGATCTTGTTTTGTAATTTGAGCCGTAAATGTTTGTAAATATGGATTTGTATAAAATAATTTGTGCTTCACAACCGTACTCCTTTCAAACTTAGCTAAGTTTATTGTAAAACAATACGTATAATTTTCCTAATATTTCATAAGAAAAATTCTCTTTTTTAGAATTTTCTTGCTATAATAAGAAAAAGGGAACATAACGGGGGTGGATGATATGTTGTATGAAAATGGTGTACGCAAACTGATTCATCTAAACACAAATATTTCTGAACTATATCGAGAATTGCATGGAATGACCCGTCATTTAAAAGAATGTAACCGTGAAAGCGTAACATTTGATCGGTTATATGTGAAAGAATTATTATGGAAAAAAGAAGATATCGTTTCAATGTATGATCAACTCCTCATTCAACTTTGTATTAATGAGTGTTTTGATATGAAAAGTTTCATTGCTGGAGAATATGCTTATACACATGAAGAAGTGGAGAATTGTGTAGCCGAATTTAATAGTAAACATAATGTGAATATTACAGTAGAGGGAGTATTAAAAGAATTACAGTTTACATATGGTATTGATATGGAGCTGAAACGAACAGCTCGTGTTTAAGAAAACGAAAATTATGTTTTCAAAGGAAGCTGCTTTTCAGCTTTCTTTTTCTTTGCATTGCATTTGGATATAGAGAAGGTGAGAGAGATGAAGGGGAAGTTAGGAAACATTCATCCAATTGGGATGACTATCATTATTGGAACATTATTTGCAAGATTTGCAACATCGATGAGCATTCCATTTTTAGCAATTTATTTAACGAATGCAAAAGGAATATCCGCAGGTGTTACAGGAGCAATTATTGGAACGAGTGCATTAGTTGGTGTATTTGCAAGTTTTATTGGCGGGAATTTATCAGATCGCTATGGACGAAAGAAGATTATGTTAGGCTCTATTCTTGTTTGGATTCTTGTCTTTATCGGGTTTGGATTTGCGGAGCATGTAGCGGTATTTTTTCTGCTAAATGCACTAAATGGGATGTGTCGTTCATTTTTTGAACCAACGTCCCGTGCTTTATTATCCGATTTAACAAAGCCAGAGCAGCGCTTAATGGTGTTTAACTTACGTTACGGTGCTATTAATGTAGGGGTTGCGATTGGCCCGCTTGTTGGTCTTCAAGTTGGAAGCGCTGAATCAACAACACCATTTTTTATAGCAGCTATTATGTATGTTCTTTATACATTTGTACTCGCATTTCAATTTCGCAGGTATCGCATTGGAGAAGAAAAAGCAGGAGAGGCAGAACAAGTTACTTTTATGGATTCCTTACGCATTATAAGAAAAGACATTGTCTTTTTAGTTGCGTTAATTGGAATTATCATTAGTACAGCAGGATACGCACAGTTTTCATCAACGCTTTCTCAATATTTTGCGAACTCCCATCTATTTGAAAATGGAGTGAAATTGTTTTCTTATGCATTAGCATTAAACGCAATTACTGTCGTAATCGTTCAGTACCCAATCGTGCAAGTTTGTAAAAAGTATACACCGCTCGTATCCATTATGATGGGGACAATACTTGTTAGTGCAGGATTATTTGGATTTGGATTTGCGGAATCAATGTGGGCTGTTTTTGTTTGTACCGTCATATTTACAATTGGAGAAGTATTAATGTTTTCCATGACAGATGTGTTTATTGATCAAATTGCAGTAGCAAATTTAAAAGGAACATATTTCGGGGCAATGGGATTCTCTGGAATTGGATCTGTTATTGGACCGTGGTTTGGCGGACTTCTGTTAGATCATTACGGCTACGATAATGGTTTTGTGATTTTTGCAATGTTGGCGACTCTTTCTATGTTTGCATTTCCAATTCTTATATTGACAAGAAATTTGCTTCGTAAAAGAACGATAGAAGAAAAAATAGGAAGTACAAATGTAATATGAGTTTACAGTTAGGGATAAGGTTTTGAAATGAAAAAGGTGGTTGATTGTAGTCAGCCACCTTTTTTTGTATACATTGTTTCAGTTGAAGAAAGGGCATTTCTTATATGACTTGATAAATTTGTTTACGATTATTTTGTCAGGAGAACGGTTCGTTCTGTTAATAGTGCTGCTTCTGTTTTAGATATGTGAATGGTAAGAAGGCCATTTTCAAAATAGGCTATCATTTTTTTATATATAATATTGGCTGGTAAGAAAATCATATGATGCAAGGCGGAATTATTACTAGAAATGTTAATTTGTAGGCCTGTCTCCATCTTTTTAATAAGAATATTTTGCTCAATTACGTTCGGAATATCAGCTTCTAAAATATATTCCTGTTCTGTTTCAAAAAGGTCAACGTGAATACCGTTTGGAGAGGGGGAATTTGCGTATAAATCGGAGCAAAATTGATTCATCCATTCTTCAAAGCCATCAACATGAAAAAGGCAGTCTTTTTTCTTTTTCTTGCCCATTGTAAGAAAACCTCCGTAAAATTTCATTCATAATACGATATTCACTTTTAAATTAGAGGTGAAAAGGAAAGAGGAAATGTGCTTAACAAAGAAGCGAAGATAGTATAAATATATGATAAATAGACAGTGCGCATGCACTGTCTATTTTTTTTACATGTCGTGGTGAGCATGATTTTTTTGGCGTGAATGTTTTCGATTCTTTACTTTGTGTGATCCGCTTAATGGTTCTGGTTGTCCGCCAGAAACCTGACCTTGCGGTGAATTTTTTCGAATGGATTTGCTGTTGTTTTTCTCCATGTATACGACCCCTCTTTTTATTAAACGTTAGTGATTCATCAAATAAACGGTAAAGCTTAATTAGCGAAACGAATTAGCTGAATGTTTCGCTTTATATTAGGATGAGAGAACTTCATAAATTTATACGAGAATGTTTTTTGAGAAAAAGGTAAAAGATAATGGAGAGTAAAGACAGAAAGGGGAATGATTATGCCGTACCATAAGGATAAACAACAAGCATTTCAAGCTGCGCAGCAAGGAACGGAAGATGCAGAAAATTTATATCAAAACATTGTGAAAAACGATCCAAATTATGCTCAGGACTTAAAACATTTACGTCAAGAAGTGCAAGAAGCATATGAACAAATCCAAAATGCATTAGAAGTTGCTTCTGAAACGCAGCGAGAGCAATTACAGCAATATGAGCAAGAGTTGCAACATATTATGCAAAATGTGGAGGAAGCACGTGATTAATAGGTTGTTGAGTGTTCTCAGCAGCCTTTTCACATAAAAAGGGATAATAATGATTAAAAAAACGAACCGCATTATAATCAGTTGTCTAATCATAGTGTTAAGCTTGATGGAAATTGAAAAAGTTGATGCAAAAATGTTAATGAGAAAAGAGTTAGAACCAACTGGCTTTGTTACGTGGGAAGTACCAACGAATGAAAAAATAATAGCAATTACTTTCGATGATGGTCCGGATCCTACATATACACCGCAAATTTTAAATATATTACACGAATACCACGCTGAAGCAACTTTTTTTATGATTGGCTATAGAATTCAGCGTAATCCATATTTAATCGAACAAGCATTAAAAGATGGCCATGAAATTGGGAATCATACAATGAACCACTTATATGCACGCAATGCACCAGGACAAAAGCTCGAAAATGATATTCTAGAGGGGAAAAAATATTTGAAAAAGTGGGTAGAGAAACCACTCCTTTTTCGTCCGCCTGGTGGATATATTAATGAATCGGTGTTTAAAACTGCGACAGAAGCAGGATATCAAATTGTATTATGGTCCTGGCATCAAGATCCAAAGGATTGGTCTAATCCTGGAAAAGATAAAATTGTACAACATGTTTTAAACAATGCAAGAAGCGGTGATATTGTTTTACTGCATGATGGCGGAAGTGACAGAAGCCAAACAGTTGAAGCATTAAAAGAAATTTTGCCAGCCTTGCAAAAACAAGGGTATCGATTTGTGAAAGTATCAGAGTTATTAAAGTACAAACATTGAAAAATCCCAAAAGATTATCTTTTGGGATTTTGAATTATTGATTCTTTTTACGCTTTTTATTATTTTGGCGTTGTGCAGGTGTTAATGGCTCATTCGAAAATTCTTCATTGTATCCTGTACCTTGTCCCTGTGCAGAGGC
Organism: Bacillus multifaciens; assembly: GCF_030756675.1. GTDB lineage: Bacteria > Bacillota > Bacilli > Bacillales > Bacillaceae_G > Bacillus_A > Bacillus_A multifaciens. The sequence continues at coordinate 8,723 of NZ_JAVBXD010000018.1, read as the reverse complement.
AGCGTTCATTCCAGGGATGACATGATTTGCTTTACGTTTTCCCACTACTATCCCCCCTAATTCTCCATAAAAAATTGAATGGTTCGGTTCGTTTATAAAGTAAAATACCCTCTAAAAAAGAAGATTCACTTTATAGGAATAGTATCTGTTAACGAGAAAATTATTATGCAACAGCGAAGTTATAAAGAAAACTTATGGAAAACTATAAGTTTCTTATTATTTACTTATCCATTAAGTTGTAATAATATATTATCGTAAGGTATTGAAAAATTTGTCTACATTTTATATTCAGACAATTACAGTCACGTTTAACAGGGGGGTAACCATAATGGTAAAACACAATCCATTTAACACTCGCGCAACATTTGAAGTAGATGGAAACACGTATCACTATTATAGTTTGAAAGCGCTTGAAAATGCAGGGGCAGGTAATGTTTCTAAGTTACCATATTCGGTTAAAGTATTACTTGAGTCAGTACTTCGTCAAGTTGATGGCCGCGTTATTAAAGAAGAGCATGTTGAAAATTTAGCGAAGTGGGGAACGAAAGATATTCAAGATATCGATGTACCGTTTAAGCCATCTCGCGTTATCTTACAAGACTTTACAGGAGTTCCAGCTGTTGTTGATTTAGCTTCTCTTCGTAAAGCAATGGCAGATATGGGCGGAAATCCTGATAAAATCAATCCGGAAATTACAGTTGATCTTGTTATTGACCACTCTGTACAGGTTGATAGAGCAGGTTCAGCAGATGCGCTTCAATTTAACATGGACTTAGAGTTTAAGCGTAATGAAGAGCGTTATAAATTCTTAAGCTGGGCACAAAAATCATTTGATAACTACCGTGCAGTTCCACCAGCAACAGGTATCGTTCACCAAGTAAACCTTGAGTATTTAGCGCCAGTAGTTCATGCAGTGAAAAATGCGGAAGGCGAACTTGTTGCATACCCAGATTCATTAGTAGGAACGGATTCTCATACAACGATGATTAACGGTATCGGCGTTCTTGGATGGGGCGTTGGTGGTATTGAAGCAGAAGCTGGAATGCTTGGACAGCCTTCATACTTCCCAGTACCAGAAGTAATCGGTGTGAAATTAACAGGTACACTTCCAAGTGGTACTACAGCAACAGACGTTGCATTAAAAGTAACACAAGTATTACGTCAAAAAGGTGTAGTTGGAAAATTCGTTGAATTCTTCGGTAGCGGTTTACAAAGTATGCCATTAGCTGACCGTGCAACAATCTCTAATATGGCACCAGAGTACGGTGCGACTTGTGGATTCTTCCCAATCGATGATATTTCATTAGATTACTTACGTTTAACAGGAAGAAGCGAAGAGCAAATTCGCATCGTTGAAGAATATTGTAAAGCGAACGGTTTATTCTATACAGCTGATAGTCAAGATCCAGTTTATACAGATCTTGTTGAAGTTGATTTAAATACAATTGAGTCTAACCTTTCTGGTCCGAAACGTCCACAAGACTTAATTCCTCTTTCTAGCATGAGAGATGAGTTCCATAAAGCTGTTGTGGCACCAGTTGGTAACCAAGGATTCGGCTTCTCAGAGCAAGAATTTGATAAAGAAATGAAAGTAGTATTACAAGATGAAGAAGTAACGATGAAAACAGGTGGAATTGCAATTGCTGCGATTACAAGCTGTACAAATACATCTAACCCATATGTATTAATTGGTGCAGGTTTAGTGGCGAAAAAAGCAATTGAAAAAGGACTTAAAGTACCTGGTTATGTAAAAACTTCATTAGCACCAGGATCTAAAGTTGTTACTGAATACTTAGATAAGTCTGGATTAACAACTTATTTAGATCAATTAGGTTTCCAAACAGTAGGTTATGGCTGTACAACTTGTATCGGTAACTCTGGTCCATTAGCACCAGAATTAGAAGAAGCAATCGCTGCAAATGACCTATTAGTAACATCTGTATTATCTGGTAACCGTAACTTTGAAGGTCGTATTCATCCGCTTGTAAAAGCAAACTACTTAGCATCTCCACCGCTTGTAGTTGCATACGCACTTGCTGGTACAGTAGATATCGACTTGAAAAATGATGCAATCGGTAACGATGCAAACGGCAACCCAATTTACTTTAACGATATCTGGCCAACAGCAGCAGAAATCGAAGAAGTTGTACAAAACGTTGTAACATCTGAACTATTTAAGAAAGAATATGCACAAGTATTTAACAGCAACGAACGTTGGAATGAAATCCAAACTTCAAACGAAGCGTTATATACTTGGGACAATGACTCAACATATATCCAAAACCCGCCGTTCTTCGAAGGGTTATCTAAAGAGCCAGGTGAAGTGGAAACACTTTCAGGACTGCGCGTAGTTGGTAAATTTGGCGATTCTGTAACAACAGACCACATTTCACCAGCAGGATCTATCGGTAAAAACACACCAGCAGGCCGTTACTTATTAGAAAATGGCGTGCAGCCAGTTGACTTCAACTCTTACGGTTCTCGCCGTGGTAACCATGAAGTTATGATGCGTGGTACATTTGCGAACATCCGCATTAAAAACCAAATCGCACCTGGCACAGAAGGTGGATTCACAACTTACTGGCCAACAGGCGAAGTGACATCTATCTATGATGCAGCAATGAAATACAAACAAGACGGCACAGGTCTTCTTGTAATCGCTGGTAAAGACTACGGTATGGGAAGCTCACGTGACTGGGCTGCAAAAGGTACAAACTTACTAGGTATTAAAGCAGTTATCGCAGAAAGCTTTGAGCGTATCCACCGCAGTAACCTTGTATTAATGGGCGTATTACCACTGCAATTTAAAGATGGCGAAAATGCAGAAACATTAGGTCTTACTGGTCAAGAATCATTTGAAATTCAAGTTGATAAAACAGTAAAACCACGCGATCTTGTAAAAGTAGTTGCGACTGACTCAGAAGGAAACAAAAAACAATTTGAAGTTGTAGCACGTTTCGACAGCGAAGTAGAAATCGACTACTACCGTCACGGCGGTATCTTACAAATGGTTCTTCGTGAGAAATTAGAAGAGTCTAAGGTTTCTAACTAAGTTTATATAAATGTAAATTAAAAAACCGACATAAAAACCCCTTTCTTTTTTGGGGAGGACGAGAGCGTCTGGCCGCGCATAGTAGCGGTCTTATTTTATTCTGCATAACTGCGACTTATATGTCGAAAAATTAAAATGAATTTATATAGATGTGAATGATTTTTAAATAAACAATAGAATAGTAATTTATTGATTAGTATAAATATTTACACTGAAACAAAAAAGAGAAGACGACGAAAGCCGTTTTCTCTTTTTTCATAATTGTAAACTCTTAATTTGATTAGATGAAATAATTCATAATGGGGGAGAAATATATCGGTGGTGAACATGCTTTTTAGCAATCAAAATGGGGATAAGTTCACTAAAGAGATACAAATATATTTTTGAAATCGTAAAAGGGGCGGTGTAATGACTGTTATTAAAGATATCGGAAGTCTATGTATGGTAGATAAAGAAGGGCATATTATCAACCAGTCGGATAAGAAGAAAATCAATCCTATTTTTTTACCTGTAATACAGGATGTGATTCATGCTTATTCTACCTATCTCAAAGATGATTTGCATAGTGTATACATAAGAGGATCAATTCCAAGAGGGATAGGCATTGAAGGTGTAGCGGACTTAGATACAATAGCGGTAACCAAGCAACGCCTTAATAAACCAAGGTTAAATTGGGTGGGAAAAATAGAACATGGGTTAAATCAAAAATATGATTGTGTAGATGGCATTGAATTAAGCTTCTATTCCAGAGAAGATATTCTAAATACTTCATCTTTTTCTATAATGAGTTTTATACTTAAAACCCATGGAATATGTGTATTTGGAGAAGATCTGATACCTCAATTACCAAAATTTAAAGCTAACGAAGCTTTAGCAAATGATCACCTTATACACTTACAAACTCAAATTAAAAATGCATGTGATGACCTTCAAGATAATTCTGATATGGAGGACATTAAAGATTGTTGCAAGTGGATTATGAAAATTATAGTAAGAGCTGGACTTGCACTTGTCCTAACGAAAGAAAACACATATACAAGAGATTTATATCCTGCTTATAAATTGTTTTCAAAATATTTTCCTGAAAAGGAACACGATATGAGAAAAGCACTTGAATATGCAATAACACCTATAATAGATACAAAAGTACTATTATTATTTTTAAATGAATTTGGAAAATGGATGGTTAGTGAAGCTGATAGATGGCTACAAGTCTATAATCCAAATAGGGAATGTAATATGAAGATATAGATTAATTAGTAACTTTTGAAGACATGGATTGTTGAGTTAGAGATAAAAATATTTTTCTCAACTTTAATATAAACATTCACTCGGTGCAATTAGCACCTCTTTTTAGATGGTCATATTTTTGTACTTCAAATCCGAACCCGTTACTATTAGAAATGATGGCTTATTATGCTTTTATACTTTCAGCACCTACAGACGAAGGTTGCTGTTTTCCTGGTTCACAAATACCATGGCTTGATATCCAGAAGTACACAGAGCCTAGAAATAAATTGTACTTACAACTGAATGAGTTGGTGAAAGGGTTAAATCGAATCTTACAAGGATTTGAAAATTACTACAGCTTATCTCCAATTGTTCAGAAATGGCTTAGCAAAATAGACTGGTACGTTCTAGAGAGACTCAATCTTTTTTGGAACAAGCAAAGAAATATTCGAAAGAAACATGGTCGTTTTAAGAACGTGATAAAGAAAATACCATACACACTCGTGAAAGTAGGAAGCTAGAATAAACTGAAAACCAAAGAAATTTGTTTCAGTTTTCTACTCTACTCAAAACTTGGCATTTTATTTATCACCCATTGATTATTTTCATAACTGAATTCTATTTCTACATCTTTTGTTACATTTTCATACTCGTTATATGTCTCCACTTTTGCTGCTAATTTACCATCCTTTAACTGAGAAGAAGTAATCTTTATATATTTAGTCGCAGCTTTTGAACCTGGGTCTCCAATAACATAGTGCATTTTTCCGTCTATTTCTTTTACATATTCACTTTGCATATAATCCGTAATAAATTGTTTTGAGAAATATGTAGACAATGTAGTTTCTAACGCTTTTTTTGTATTATATGCGGGGATGAGTAATTCCCCGTATGAAAAACGCCCTATTGATTTTGAATTCCCTGTGAATGCTCTAGTTTGGATATAGGTGAGTTCTTTTTGTGCATTTAATACTTTGTTTAACATTGCGTCATTAGGTAACGGTTTATCTTTTATTTCATTTGACTTTTTTGTCTTCAGATTTAAAATAACACCATTATCTGTATATAGATACATATCTCCTGCTATAAAATATAAATAAGATTTAGAAGGTTCAAGAGCTTTGTTATAGATTAATTCTTCACTTCCACCACTGATTTTTCTCTTATAAACACCGTCATTTTTTACATAATAAAAAGTATCCCCTGTTATGTTCATCTGTAAGACGTCCTGTATTAATAGCTTTTCTGTATTTTGCTGAACGTCTAACTCGTATATACCGTGCGTAGCTTTATATGCTTCAAAAGGGAGCGAGAAATCTACAACAGCATATAGTTTTTCATCATGGTATACCGCACTAGATATTTCTGCATACTTTTCCTTTGACCAGGTTTTGTTATTTTTGGTAACCTGTCTTCCACGATTTTTATTCCAATGTAGAATACTATCATCTATTGTTTGAGCCGAACCAGTGTATTTAAGTGTAGTGTCCTCTTCTTGTCCTGTTTTCAAATCCATTTTTATAATCCCTATAATATCAAAACCACCATGCTCCGAGTATTTTTTCGGATAAAACAAAGTTTGATCTTTTATATATACGTAACTTGTATCTGTTTTCAATGTATCGAGTTTTTTAGCTGAAATGTCATATTTCATTAAAGAAGGTAGTTCATTTGAACCTGTATTATCATTTGTCGGCATATGGATAAAATATAAAGATTGACTGTTTATATTTATATAAGAGGCATTTACATCTTTTACTAAAAGTTCTGATGTTTGGAAATAATCCTTTGTACGATAAATACCTCTTGTATTCTTACTTCCATTGACCGCATAATAAATCCAACCATCACTTTCGACCATTTTCCCTTTGTTAGAAATGTTCCCAACCGTATTTCCTCTTTTTTCAGCCTCTTTTATTTGCTGCTGTACTATTGAATCAGCTTGTGTATCCTTTTTTTCTTTTTTGACATTTGTTGTATTTGCTGTTTTGTTCTCTGCTTCACAACCAAAAAAAGAAATTGAAATGGCCATGGTTACAATAGTAACTATTATTTTTTCATAAACGTTCCCCATTGTTTGCCTCCTTATGATATTTCAATAGAATTAAATATTGGTAGTAATTGTCTATTTTCGTTTGATTATACATACTTTTGTTAATAAAAACAATTTTCTGTTTATTTTTATTTGAAGCCGATAACAAAAATTAGTTTTACAAAAGATACAAAATGTTAAACTTAAAAAAACAGTGATTTCATGTGCACGTACTGATATCGCTGGTTTTTTGTATAAATATTCAACACCTAATATATCAAAGACTGTTTTTTTCTCGTATCGATGAGATTTTCGTCCGTTGTGTTGTAGGAGGTTAAACAGACGAAGCAAAATCTTTGATAGTTCCTGGGTGTCTTTTTGTATGGTTTGGAGCAGAAGAGAAAAATAGTCTTTAATCATATACATAGTTTTATATTCACTTAGCTCTTGTTTCCTCTTTATGAGAAGTAATTTCCGCATTTGAAACATAATAGAGGACAGAGTAGAATGGCAATTAGTTCCCCATACAAACACGCTATTCTTTCCTATGATTCTATAGAAAGAATAGCGTGTTTTTATTGTTTTTGGGATTAATTTCTTTATTTTCATGGAAATGTATTTGCGAATCCCAAATATGGTTGACACTACGCGATTACATTCGTAATATTTAATTATAGATTACAAATGTAATATAAGGGGTGGAATTTTATAAAATGAAGAAATTACCTAAAATATCGGAAGCTGAATTGGAAATCATGAAAGTTCTTTGGTCAAGGTCGCCTCAAACAGCCAATGAAGTAATTGAAGTACTTGATGAAACGATGAATTGGAAACCGAAAACGATTCGAACGCTTATTAATCGATTAGTCCAAAAAGAGGCTGTTTCTTACCATCAGGAAAAAGGGTGTATGTATGCTTATTATCCTTTAGTGTCACAAGATCTTTATTTACAAGTAGAAACAAAATCTCTACTTAAACGTTTTTGTGGCGTAGCGTTTAAACCATTACTTGTAAATTTTTTGAAAGAAGAAAAGTTATCTTCAGAAGACATCAATGAACTCAGACAAATTCTTGATGAGAAGAATGAAGAAAATCAGCGAAAGGGGAGATAGAGGTGATAGATAGGGTTATAAATGCCTACCTTCCTTTCGTATTTGATTGGATTATAGAAACATCTTTGATGGCAAGTGTATTAGTGGCATTTATTTTGTGTGTCAAAATCTTGCTGAGAAACAAGATAAGTCCAAGGTGGCATTATTTACTATGGATGATTTTAATTGTACGATTACTGCTGCCATGGTCGCCAGATAGTTCTTATAGTATGTATTCACTTCTTTCATATGGTTACAAAACGACCACTTTAACTCAAAATCAACCTGATATTTCTTTAAAAAACGAGCACGTGCGTGAGACAAAAAGCATGCCAGATACCAATACAGTTATACAAGAGACAAGCTCCATTGATCATTCATCTCAGACAACAGTGGAACATGTAGTAGAGCCTGCTCATAATGAAAAGAAAAAGAATACCTCCCTTTCTTTTTATACAATTGCTTCATACATTTGGATAATAGGTGTTATCATACTAGGCTTCACAACTTACTTTATCAATAGACGATTATATTCCTACATACAACAACAACCCGTTATCACAGAAGAAAGGGTTGTTAACATTTTTGAAACATGTAAAAAATCTATGTCTATACAGCAAAATATCCCGCTACTGTTAGCTGGGAAAATTTCAAGTCCAACAGTGTTTGGATTCTTTCGTCCGAAAGTATTAGTATCGAGTGTGCATATTAGTCGGCTTAATGAGCAGCAATTACAACATATTTTTCATCATGAATTAGCTCACATTAAGCGGAGGGATGTTTGCGTCAATTGGATTATGCATAGTCTGCTAATTTTGAATTGGTTTAATCCGATTCTTTGGTATGCTTACTCATGCATGCGGGAAGATCAAGAGATGGCTTGTGATGCACTTGCTCTCACGTTTTTGGAGGAAAAGGAAAAAATTTCATATGGATATACGATTATCAATCTTTTAGAACATTATTCTAACTATTATCCAATACCTGGCTTGGCGAATCTAATCAGAAATAAAAGAGCCTTAAAGAGGAGGATCTTTATGATTAAAAAGTTTCAAAAGAAATCGTATCGTTGGTCTGCACTTGGTGTTATTACTGTGATTGTTGTTTCACTATTCTCTTTGCTAAATGCGCGTGCAGATGGGACAACTGAACAGCAGAAAGGACAGACTCCCAAAAAGGTACCAACGACAGAAACAAAAAAAGAAGGAACGGTATATACTCCTGTTTTTTGCAAGCAGAAAGTGCAGAGAATTGCAGCGAAAAGTGCAGAGGCTTGCAGTTCTCTTTTTTCTTAAAGATTCATGTCTAAATTTGCAGA
>NZ_JAVBXD010000017.1 GCF_030756675.1 Bacillus multifaciens | reverse complement strand
TTCATGTAAGGGATGTGAGTGCAAAATCATGGATGTTTTTAGGAGGGACAAGAGCATCTGGCCGCGCAAAGCAGCGGTCAGTTCCTTTTCCTGCCACATACGAGGTTTAAAACACAAAGAGAAAGCGAGTGCATGGCATTTTTATTCCGCATAGTAGCGACTTATATGACGAAAAATTAAAATGGATTCATACATATAATATGATACGCTTTAAATTAAACAAATTTTCTTAAATAAACTAATTGTATTGTATGCTTTATACATTGTAACAGCATACAATATTTTCTCCATTAAAACATACAAAATCTTTTACACTTTTAGAGGAAGGCGCTTGGCTTAAAGCTTGCTTATCAGAAACAAATTATACATCGATTACAGTTATTGCTTTCAAACTTACAACAAAGAAAAAATACGCTAAAATCTTTCTCAAAATGAAGATTTTTTTCGACGAGCATAGGAAATTTATGTTATGATAAAAAAGATAAACTTTCATAAACTAATCAAGAATCTATAAAAGAAAGCAAGGGATCAGATTTTGTACAGAGCAGCCATTCCAAACTTATTTACGCTCGGAAATTTATATAGTGGATTTCTATCTATCGGCTACGCTTCATTAGGATACTACAAATCAGCGGCAATTTTAGTTTTAATCGGAATGATGCTAGATAGCCTCGATGGAAGAATTGCACGCCTACTTCGCGTCGATTCACAGCTCGGAAAAGAACTTGATTCATTAGCAGACGTAGTTACATTTGGTGCTGCACCCGCAGTATTGATGTATTACACATCCTTCTCTAATTACGGTATTATCGGATTATACATAGCAGGACTTTTCCCTCTATTTGGAGCATACAGATTAGCTCGCTTCAATGTAACACCATCATCAACATCTATGAAATATTTTACTGGTGTACCAATTACAGCTGCAGGTGGCCTTGTTGCCTTCCTTACTTTATTTTCACATACGATTCCAAAAATCGTACTCATTACAGTATTCGTGACATTCGCTTTCCTTATGGTTAGTCGTATTCGTATTCCAAGCATGAAAGATGTACCAATTCCAAAATATAGTATTATCGTGACACTCTTTTTAATTGGAGTCATTTATACGCTGTATAAAACAAGCTACGGTAATATTTCAGTGTTTTTATTCATCGCTATTCCGCTTTATATTTTGTATATGCTGTCACAATTTCTGAGACAACGTCCAACACAAAAAAAACGAGCAAACAAAGAATAATAAAGAAACCTTCCTAATCATAAGGAAGGTTTCTTTTTCATTTCGTCACAAGTTCTTTTTTATACACTGGCGTTAACGGTTCATTTCCTTCTAATACTGCTAAAATATTGCGTACTGCCATTTCTGCCATTGCATCGCGTGTCTCAATCGTTGCGTTTCCAATATGCGGTGTTAGCACAACATTTGTTAATTCTTTCAATCTCTCTGTAATTTTCGGTTCAAATTCAAAGACATCCAGCGCTGCTCCTTCAATTTCCTTTGTTTCTAAAGCATGAGCAAGCGCGGATTCGTTCATAATTGGCCCACGTGCCGCATTAATAATATAAGCCGTTTTTTTCATTAGTCTAAACTGTTCTTCAGCAATCATGTGATGCAACTTCGGATTATACGCACAGTTAATCGTAACAAAATCCGCTGTTTGTAATAGTTCTTCTAGCGTTACATATGTTGCCCCTAATTCTTGCTCCGACTCATATTTACGACTTGGTCCTGTATACACAATGTTCATCCCAAATGCTTTCGCTCGCTTGGCTACTGCCTTTCCAATTTCTCCAAGACCAATAATTCCAATCGTTTTCCCGTATACTTCACGCCCTAAGAAAAAGAGCGGTGCCCAGCCATTAAAACCAACTGTACGACATAGTGTATCTCCTTCTGGAATACGGCGCGCTGCCGCTAACAGAAGTGCAAATGTTAGCTCTGCTGTTGCCTCTGTAGAAACTTTAGGTGTGTTCGTGACCACTATATCCTTTTCCGCTGCATATTTATAATCAATATTGTCATATCCAGCTCCGTAGTTTGCAATAATTTTTAAATGCGGTGCTGCATCGATGACTTCTTTCGGAACTTTTGTTGAAAGTAAGCTTAATAATGCATCTTTATCTTTTACACGTGCTACTAGCTCTTCTGTGCCAATCAATTCTTCTTTATCATACATTTCCACATCGTAATCTCGTAACAACTGTAGTCCGATTTCTGGAATTTTTCCTGCTATTAAAATTTTCGCCATGTTTAAGCATCCTTTCTTTTTCACATAAAAATATGCTCATTCAATATTATTGTAAAAAATTCCGCCGAAAAAAGACAAGGAATTTGATCACATTATCATTAATCTAATCACTCTTTTTTACAAAATCGTGAAAAAAAGGCTGAATCTATTCAGCCCCTCACTACTATATATTCATTTTAATTTTTGACATTTAAGTCGCTGCTATGCAGAATTTAACATGGCCGCGACTTGCTTCCTTCTTTTGTTATAAACCTTGCATGTGGCAGAAAAAGGCCCTGACCGCTTCTATGCATGGCCAGATGCTCTCTCCCACCTAAAAAGAAATAGGGCTTTTAGGTCTAATTTGTATTTATATAGAAGTTTGTTTCACTTTATTTATCTCTTCCTTGTCCCAGCTTCACATCAATTGTTCCTTCTGCTACTGTATCACTAATTTGTTCTTGTATAACCGATTGCTCTGACTGATCTTTTTGTATGGCATTGCTCTGATTTGTTAACTTCCCAGTATCTTTATATTGTTGTTTTGCCATAAGAAAAACCTCCTTTTTTATTCAACGTTAGTGTAAACAAAGAAGGAGGTTTTCATCCTGCTATTCGCGAGCAGTAAGGAATAAAGCCTTCACTTCTGATGAAAGTTTCACTTTATCATAAAACATTCTCTTTTACATATTCGAGGGGTTTCATGCTTCGAATTCTTTTTGCAAATGTTGCAATATGCGTCACACCGTGATTACGAAGCGATTCTATATTTTCTTGTACGTAACTTCCTAAATCATTCGGAAAATGTGCATCTGACGAGATGGTAATCGGAACACCATGATGGACTAAACGCTGTAAAAATAAAGGACTCGGGCACATTTCCCTTACAGGATATCGATAATATAATCCAGCATTCACTTCCGTAGCTGTATTCGTTTCAATTAACGCTTTCGCAATTTTTTCGTAATATGGTAATTGCTCATTTTCATCTATGCGATAATTAAACACTTTTATATTATCTAAATGTGCAACAATATCAAATAAGCCAGAACGTATTGCTTTTTCTAACGTTTGAAAAAATGTCTCATATAACGCATGCAAATCATGCTGTCTAAAATAATTATCTGTATCTGGATTATCAAATCCCCATCCATTAATAAAATGAACAGAACCTATTACATAATCCCAATTTCCTAACGTTAATAGTTTCGCTAGTTCTTCTTCCCCGCCTATGAAATAATCTGCCTCTATCCCAAGCCGTAATGTCACGCCTCGTTTGCTCCATCTTTCTTTCGCCTCTTCAATTGCCATTGTAAAGTTTGTAATCGATTCTACCCTAACTTGATCTAGCCATTCTTTTTGCAGCTGTCCTAATTCTGTATTACGAATATCGACATAGCGCTCATAGTATTCCTTAGCTTCGCAAAAACGATATAAGTGGTCAACTATTCCAACTTCTCGTATTCCTTTCTGCACTGCTTCCTCTAAATATAAATCAATCCACTCCTGTGAAAATGCGCCTTCCTTTACACGCTTTTGCAAACGTTCCCCAGCTTTCAATATCCATTCCATTGAATGTTTCTCTTCCTCAATCGGTGTAAAATACTCGAGCGCTTCATTTGTACGAGATAACCACCGCATAGAATACGGTCCTTCTTCTAAATGAAGGTGATAATCTACTTTCATGTTTCTCCCCTCCTATAAGGCATCAATGTCTTTTCGTTCGCCCACTTTTGATAATTGACCTTGCCGCTTTTGTAATTCTTTTGTTATTTCTTGTAACGAGACATTTTTTTCTACGAGTAACACTAAGCAATGATACGTAAGATCCGCAACTTCTTTTATCAACTCGTCTTTTGTATTATTTTTCGCTGCAATGATAACTTCCGTACATTCTTCCCCTAACTTCTTTAATATTTTATCTTCTCCTTTTGTAAATAAGTAATTTGTATATGACTCAGAAACAAGATTATCTTTTCTCTGCTCAATCGTTTCATACAACTGTTGCAACACATCGTTCATTTTCTTGCCCCCTTATAGCACCTTATTATGAAAACATGATTTTTCTCCTGTATGACAAGCTACACCTATCTGCTGGACAACTACCATAATCGCATCTTGATCGCAATCTAAATATAATGATTTAACATACTGAAAATGCCCTGAAGTTTCTCCCTTATTCCACAAACCTCTTCGTGAGCGCGAATAAAACCACGTCGTTTTTGTCTCTACTGTTTTCTCATACGCTTCTTCATTCATATAAGCTAACATCAAAACGTCTTTTGTACCCTCTTCAATCACAACAGCTGGCAATAATCCTTTTGAAAAATCTGGTTTCACAATCTCACCTCAATTTGTTCTTTTTGCAACTTTTGTTTCGTTTCTTGAATCGTTGCCTCGCCGTAATGAAAAATGGAAGCTGCTAACGCGGCATTTGCCGATGTTCGCTGAAAAACCTCTGCAATATGTTCAATGGATCCACATCCCCCCGAAGCAATCACCGGAATACCAACCGCTTTTGAAACTGTTTCTGTTAACAATAAATCATAGCCATCTTTTGTTCCATCAGCATCCATGCTCGTTAACAGTAATTCACCAGCCCCTAGGCGTTCCACGCGCTTTGCCCATTCGACTACATCCATTCCTGTATCAATGCGGCCGCCATTTACATATACATTCCATTTGTTTTCTCCACTCTTCTTCGCATCAATTGCAGCAACTATACATTGAGAACCAAATTGCTCTGCACCTTCTTCAATTAATGCTGGCCTTTTCACTGCCGCTGAGTTTAATGAAACTTTATCTGCACCTGCCCGAAGTAATCCATACATATCTTGAACAGTGGAAATCCCGCCTCCTACTGTAAGAGGAATAAATACTTGATTTGCTGTACGCTCTACGACATCAATCATTGTTTTCCTATCTTCGTGTGTTGCTGTTATATCTAAAAACACAAGTTCATCCGCACCCGCTTCGTTGTATGCAGCAGCGATTGCAACAGGATCTCCAACATCTTGCAATCCTACAAAATTTACTCCTTTTACAACGCGACCATTTTTCACATCTAAACACGGAATAATTCGCTTCGTTAACATGCTCCTGTCACCTGCAATGCTTCTTCTAACATAACTTTTTTATCATATAGTGCTTTCCCTATAATCACGCCGTACAAGTTCATATTCTGTAACTTCTCAACGTCAGCAAGAGAACTCACACCACCAGAAGCAACAATTTGAAGTGAAATCTCATCTTTTAATTTTTGTAATTGTTCGAAATTTGGACCGGCGAGTGTTCCATCTTTAGAAATGTCAGTAAAAACAAGTGTCTGTACACCTACTTCCTCCATTTCCTTTGCTAATTGTACATATGACGTTTCAGATATATCTAGCCATCCTCGCGTTGCTACATATCCATTTTTCGCATCAATTCCAACGATAATTTTGTCGCCGTATAAACGAACTGCCTCTTCTAAAAATGTGCGATCATTCAATGCCGCCGTTCCAAGAATTACTTTCATCACTCCAACTGATAAAAGTGTTTCGATCCCAGCAAGCGAACGAATCCCTCCTCCAACTTGCACTGGAATGCGCACTGCTTTGCAAATGTCTTCAATGACAGAAAAGTTCTCTGAACGACCAGCAACTGCGCCGTCTAAATCGACAAGGTGCAATGCACGTGCACCTAGTTGTTCAAATAACAACGCCTGAGCAACAGGGTTTTCATTCATTACTGTTTCTTGTTGAAATTTCCCTTGATATAAACGAACGCAACGCCCATTTTTCAAATCAATAGCTGGGAAGACCTTCATGACTCGATAACCTCCTTAAAATTTCGTAACATTTGAATTCCTATTTCTCCACTTTTTTCAGGGTGAAACTGAGCTCCGAATACATTTTCTTTTGCAACAAGCCCTGGTACAAAATTACCGTACTCACTCCCACCAACTACAACTTCAATTGGACATTGTACATAATAAGAATGAACATAATAAACAAAGGGCTCTTCCTCTATTTCATTCCATAAAGGATGTTCCATTTTCTTTTGCAGCTGATTCCATCCCATATGGGGAATTTTATACGGCACATTTAATTTCCTTACTCTTCCTGGCAGCAAACCTAACCCTTTCGTTCTCTCAATCTCTTCACTTTCTTCAAACAAAAGCTGCATGCCTAAACAAATTCCTAAAAGCGGTTTTCCTGTTTGAGCAACCTTTTGTATAACAGAAATAAGTCCTTTTTCTTGTAAACAGCGCATCGCTCTTGGAAATGCACCAACTCCTGGCAAAATAACACCATTGCTATTTACAATTCTTTCTGCTTCATCTGTTACAACATACGTTGCACCAATATGCTTTAATGCTTGCTCGACACTTCGAATATTGCCCATTCCATAATCTACAATTGCAATCAAATTACAACAGTCCTTTCGTAGAATTTACCCCGGCAATTTTTTCATTTTTCTCAGTAGCCTCACAGAGTGCACGTCCAAATGCTTTAAAGAGCGCTTCAATTTTGTGATGCGTGTTGCTTCCATATAAAACACGTACATGTAATGTGATGTTCGCCGCATGAGCAACTGCCCGAAAAAATTCTTCTGTTAGCTCTGTATCAAAGTCACCAAGTTTGGGATTTGCAAATTCACCATCAAATACCAGATGCGACCTTCCGCTTATATCAACCGTAACAAACCCTAATGCTTCGTCCATTGGTACATAAGCTGTACCGTAACGGTTAATTCCCGCTTTATCACCAAGTGCTTCTTTTAAACAATTCCCCAGAACAATTCCAACATCTTCTACTGTATGATGAGCATCAATATATACATCACCATCGGCTTCAATTTGCAATCCGAAACGACCATGCTTTGCAAATAAAGTCAGCATATGATCAAAAAAACCAACTCCTGTTTGAATTGAAATTTCTTGATTCCCATCTAATTGCAGTGCTACTGAAATTTTTGTTTCTGTTGTACTTCTCGTTTGTTTTGCAGCGCGCATCACTTTTCTCCTCCCTTAAAACGAATCTCAATTGCTCTTGCATGGGCTTGTAACCCTTCTTTTTCCGCTAAATTGACAATATGATGTTGCACCTTTCCAAGAGCCTCTTTTGTATAAAATAAAAAGCTCGATTTTTTCATAAAATCATCAACAGATAATGGGGAAAAGAATCTTGCTGTTCCGCTCGTTGGTAACACATGATTCGGACCTGCCATATAGTCACCTAACGGCTCCGGCGCATATGGACCTAAAAATATAGAGCCTGCATGTTGAATTGACGAAAGAGCTGTCATTGGTTCCTTTATATGCAGTTCTAAATGTTCCGGCGCGATTTCATTCGAGAGATGAAATGCTTGCTCCAGCGATTCTACAACAAGAATTGCTCCGTTTCTATTAATGGATTCACGAGCTATTTCACTTCTCGGTAGGTTCATCAATTGTTTTTCTATTTCCCTATTCACTTCCTGTGCTAATTCCAAACAAGTTGTGATGCAAATAGCAGTTGCTCGTCTATCATGCTCTGCTTGTGATAATAAATCAGCCGCAATATATGCCGCATTTCCCGTTTCATCAGCAATAACAACAATTTCAGAAGGACCAGCAATCATATCGATATGAACGGAACCAAATACTTCACGTTTCGCTAATGCAACATATATATTTCCTGGTCCGACAATCTTATCAACACGCGGAATCGATTCCGTTCCGTATGCTAACGCAGCAATTGCTTGCGCTCCTCCCGCCGTATACACCTCATCAACCCCAGCAACTTTTGCGGCTGCTAAAATATGAGGGTCTACTCCTTCACGGTTTGGCGGTGTTACCATGACAATTTTATTGACGCCCGCAATTTTTGCTGGCAAAACATTCATTAGAACCGATGATGGATATGCTGCCGTTCCCCCTGGTACATACACGCCAACGGTTTGTAGCGGCCTAACAACTTGACCTCGAATTATCCCTTCTTCCTCTGTATCAATAAATGCCTGTCTTTTTTGCTTTTCGTGATATGAAATGATATTCTTTTTTGCTTCTTGCAATGCTGCTAAAAATGCTGAGTCGACACGTCTATATGCGATTTCCAATTCTTCTTCTGAAACTTGAAATTGAGCCAACTCTACTCCGTCAAAAGCCTTTGTATACGAAAAAAGCGCTTCATCTTTCTTTTCCTTTACATTTGTAACAATTTCCTTCACATCTTGTTGAATCGTTACTTCTACTGTATTTGCTTGTTCGCGAAGCTGTTTCACTTTACATAAAATAGTAGAATACTCCTCATATATAACGTCCATCTTTCCTTCCCCCTTTACTTCTTTTCTGCTACAACATTCTCTATTTTATTTATAATATTGAATATTTCGTCTTTTTTCATTTTTAAAGATGCTTTATTTACAATGAAACGTGCTGAAATGCCGCAAATTTCTTCGAATACGACTAAGCCGTTTTCTTTCAACGTTTGTCCTGTTTCTACAATATCGACGATTGCATCTGCTAATCCTAATAAAGGAGCAATCTCAACAGAACCTTCTATTTTAATAATCTCTACATCTTCTCCCTTCTTACGAAAGTATGCAGAAGTAATATTCGGATATTTAGTTGCAATCCTTTTTTTGTTATAACCATTTGGATTATAAGACAAAGTGGAAGCAACACAAACTTTACAACAGCCTACTCCTAAGTCAATCATTTCATATATATCATTCTCATATTCAAGTAAAATATCTTTCCCAACAATACCAATATCAGCTATACCATGCTCGACATATGTTACGACATCAACTGCCTTTACAAGAATAAATGAAATGTTTGCGTTCTTACTTTGAAAGACGAGCTTCCTTCCTTTATCTTTTAGCTCCGAACAATCAATACCAATTCGTTCAAATAGGGGAATTACATGTTTTTCTAACCTTCCTTTTGTTAACGCAATTTGAATGTTACGCATGAGGATTCTCCTTTTTTCCGCATAATCCATTTCCCTTTCCATACATACTGAGTTAACGTATCTCCTGATACATCAATTACCGTTTTTACATCGAGTTTTCTTGCAAATTGAAAAGTATCTTGTAAATTGTCTAACATGGATAGTTCTGCTTTCACACCATCTTTCCTAAATAAAGTACGTAATTTCTCTGCTTCTGAAATCACATCTAATGAGTAATATATGAGAGCGTCGATTTGTTTTTGATATGGTGTTTCCTTCCGTTCTTGTAAAGTCCGAACAATTTGATTTACTTGTATCGCTAATCCTACTGCAGATAAAGACCCTCCAAAATTCCCAATAAGTTCATCATATCTCCCGCCACTGACAATCTCTTCTCCAATATCACTTATATATCCACGAAAGATCACACCCGTATAATAATGAAGATGTTGAATCATCCCCAGATCAATCGAAATATACCCACCATACCCAAGACGTTCCATGTTTTCATATATATCTTTGATCCGTGTAATGGCTCGCTGCATCTCTTGACTGACAGCAAGTTTCTCAGCTTCTTCAACCACTTCTAATCCACCAAATAAACGAGGTAACTTTTGTAATAATTGCACCGTTTCATCTTGCATATCTAATTGCTGTTCTTGGAGAAACTGAGACAAAGCAGCATAATTTTTACTCTCAATACATTCTCGCAATGTATATTCATCTTCTTCTCGTAAAGACAACTTTTTCACAATGGACTTATACAGTTCCACTTGACCAATTTCAATTTTAAATGATTGAATACCTACTGATTGCAAGGCGACAATTGTGCTTACAATACACTCGATTTCAGCACGTATATTATCGATGCCGATAATCTCAATTCCAGTTTGTGTCATTTCGTTATATTTTCCTGTTAAAGATTCATTTGCCCTAAAAACATTTCCACTATAGGTTAATTTCAAAGGAGCTTCCATTCTTTTTGTTCCAATTACACGTGCCAGCGGGATTGTCATATCAGGTCTAAGAACGAGGATGCGTCCCTCAGAATCAAAAAACTTATACATCTTCTCCTCGTCAATCGGACGATTTTGAAACGCAAATACATCATAAAATTCGATCATAGGTGTCCGTATTTCTTCGTATCCCCTCTCAATAAATGTACGCCTTAACCTTTGTTCAGTCTCCTCCATTAATGTACATTCTTGAAACAGAAAATCTCTCGTTCCGTTTGGATTGGCTCGTTTCCATTTTTTCATCATCACACCTCCACTTTCTTAACACATGTATTTAAAAAATCTACAAAGATAACATATTGAACATGATTCTCTTATATGTCCCTTTTTCATTTCTTGAACTTCGCTCACTAGCGGTTTCATCTTCACCATAACTCATACATCCATAACTTAGCGCTTAGAAAACGAAAAAAGAGCTATGTAGATAAAAATACCTACATAGCTCTTTGGAGAATGTAGGTACAACAGGAATAACCCTTGTACCTACACGTTTTTTCACGCTAGGTTCAAGGGTTTACGTATGATGATGTTGTGTAAATAAAATGACTGATTGGAAAGTAAACATTGTCATTACTCCCTTTCTCCTCTTAATTTTAGGTCAGTATACTACCAATTAAACTGAAAGTAAATAATTTTCTTTTAACTTCCAACAAAATGTGGCATTCATTTTGTAATTCTATCCATTAACGACATATTTTCATTTCATATTCAGTAATCGCATTCTCATACTGAAGTGTAACCCCAATATCATCTAAACCGCTCAGCAACTTTTCTTTCCACATGCGTTCAATAGAAAAAGAAAAACGATTCTCAGGAGTTATTATTACTTCATTCTCTAAATCTATTTCTATCATTGTCTGCGGAGCTATAGATGCAAGTTGCTTACGAATGTCCTTTTCCATTACAATCGGAAGAATTCCATTTTTTGTACAATTCATATAAAAAATATCCGCAAAACTTCCCGAAATAATAACCCGAAATCCGTAATCTGCAAGCGCCCACGGGGCATGTTCTCTAGAAGATCCGCAACCGAAGTTTTCTCCTGTAATTAAAATCGTAGCTCCTTTTCGCTCAGGAGCGTTCAGCGGAAATGCAAGGTTTTCTTGACGGTTATCTAAATAACGCCATTCATCAAACAGAAACTCTCCAAACCCTGTCCTTTCAATCCGTTTTAAATACTGCTTTGGAATGATTTGATCGGTATCAATATTATCATGCATCAACACCGCAATTTTCCCTTTATGAATATGAAATGGCTTCATCGTAGTTCTCCTTTCTCACATCAACAAAAGAACCATGAATTGCTGCGGCTGCAGCCATAGCTGGGCTAACGAGATGTGTTCTTGCTCCTTTTCCTTGCCTTCCTTCAAAATTCCGGTTTGAAGTAGAAGCACAATGTTCACCTTCTGGCACTTGATCTGGATTCATGCCAAGACACATTGAACATCCAGGTTCTCGCCATTCAAATCCCGCTTCTTCAAAAATAAGGTGTAATCCTTTTTTCATTGCTGCATCTCTCACTTGTTTTGATCCTGGGACAACAAGAGCTCGCACGCCCGTTTTTACCTTCCTCCCCCTTACAACCACAGCAGCAATTTCTAAATCAGACAAACGGGAATTTGTACAAGAACCGATAAACACGTGTTGAATTGGAATATCCGTTACACGTTGTCCTGGTTGAAGGCCCATATATGCATAGGCACGTTCATCGTTTTTATCATTCGGTGCCGGAAGTACCTCGTCAATGCGAAGGCCCATTCCTGGATTGGTACCCCATGTTACATACGGCGCCAAATTTGACACATCAATTGTAAAGACTGCGTCATACACTGCATCTTCATCCGTGTATAATTCACGCCAGTTTTCCACTGCTTGTTCAAATTCTTTCGGTGCATATTGGCGCTCTCTTACATAAGTAAACGTCGTTTCATCCGGAGCAATCATGCCTGCTTTTGCTCCTCCCTCAATCGCCATATTACAAAGCGTCATTCGCTCTTCCATTGTCATTTCTTCTACAGCGTCTCCATAGAACTCTATTACATGTCCTGTCCCAATAGACACACCATATGTAGCAAGTAAATGTAAAATAATATCTTTTGCATATACACCATTTGGCAGCGTTCCTTTTAATTCTACTCCCATCGCTTTCGGCTTTCGCTGCCACAAAGTTTGAGTCGCTAATACATGTTCAACCTCGCTCGTACCAATCCCGAACGCCAGCGCTCCAAACGCTCCATGTGTCGCTGTATGACTATCGCCGCACACAATCGTTTTTCCCGGTTGTGTTAATCCAAGTTCCGGCCCAATCACATGCACAATTCCTTGCCCTTCATCTCCCATATCCGCTAATTGTACATGGAATTGTTCGCAATTATGACGAAGCGTATCCATCTGTTGTTTTGCGATTTCATCTGTAATGTTCCATACATCCTTTGTCGGGACATTATGATCCATTGTCGCAAACGTTAAATCTGGACGCCGTACAGTTCGATTTGCAAGCCGCAAGCCCTCAAAGGCTTGCGGTGATGTTACTTCATGAACGAGATGAAGGTCAATATATAATAAATCCAGTCCATTCTCATCTGTTGCTACAATATGCCGTTCCCATAGTTTATCAAATAGTGTCTTTCCCATTATCGCCATCTCCCCACTAGTGCCTGCTCTTCCATCGCCTGTAATACATACTTTGTAAACGAAGTTGTCGTTTCATTCCCGCCTAAATCTGCAGTACATTTTCCAGAACGAAGTACTGTAGAAATAGCTTCTTCAATTGCTTCTCCTTCTTTTCTTAATCCAAATGATTGCCCAAGCATCATTGCGACTGAGCGAAGCATAGCGATTGGATTCACTTTATTTTTCCCAGCAATATCTGGCGCTGATCCATGAATTGGCTCATAAAGAGATGGGCCATTCTCCGCATGACTTGCAGACGGTAACATGCCTAATGAACCTGCTAATACAGATGCTTCATCACTTAAAATATCACCAAATAAATTTTCTGTAACGATCACATCAAATCGCCTTGGGTTACGAATGAGTTCCATTGCAGCAGCATCTACTAATAAATGTTCTAGCTCTACCTCAGGATGACGAGCTGCTACTTCTTCTGTAACTTGTCTCCACAGTTTACTAGATTCTAAAACATTCGCCTTATCAATAGAAGTTACTTTTTTACGACGTTTTTTCGCTAATTGAAATGCATAGGAAACAATTCGTTCTACTTCACGTCGATGATAAGTAAGTGTGTCTGTTGCCACTTCTTCTGTCCGCTCTTTCGGAAACGAAAAATAGATGCCACCTGTTAATTCCCGAACGACAACAAAATCAACTTGCTCCGCTGCTTTTAACGGTGATAAGTGCGCTGTTGCTTCTTCTACAGAAACTGGGCGAACATTCGCGAATACACCTAAGCCTTTTCGCAGAGTTAGAAGCCCTTGTTCAGGACGTTCTTTCGCATGATCCCAATATGGTCCTCCAACTGCACCTAATAATACCGCGTCACTTGCTAAGCATGCTGTTAATGTGCGGGACGGAAGCGGCTGACCCAATGCATCGATTGCCGCTCCTCCAAATAATTCATCTTGCAGATAAAACTGATGACCATATAATCTTTCTACCATCTCTAGTACTTGCTTGGCACTCGTCATAATTTCCGGGCCAACACCATCACCAGCTAAACATACAATTCGTTTTTCCATCTTCAAGCACTCCTTTACGATTTTGTAAGTGATCGCAATGCTTTTAATTTCCCGGCTGCATATACGTAAGCACGGGCCGAAGCTTCCAGTACATCTTGCGCTACGCCAAAACCAGAAATTTGATGCCCATCTTCTTTCAATTCAACATGAACATGGGCTAACGCATCTTGTCCTTGCGTAATGGATTGAATACGATAGTCAGCAAGCTCACATCGTAAATGAAGAATTCTTTGAATTGCATTATAAATAGCTTCAATACTACCAGCTCCAGTCGCCGCATCCTCTAGCTCATTCCCTTCACTATCTTCTAAGCAGACGGTTGCACTTTGAATGCTGTTCGATACAAAATGAACTTGCAACTGTTTAATATCGTACTGTTGCTTAGCAAATGTAGTTTCTCCTAAAACAAGCGCTCGCAGATCTTCTTCTGTAATTTCTTTCTTTCGATCCGCTAACCGTTTAAATGCACGAAATGCTAAATCCCTCTCTTCTTCTGTAAAATCATATCCTAACTCTTTCATCTTCTCTGTAAAAGCATGTCGTCCAGAGTGTTTCCCAAGTACAAATTGATTTCGTTCTTCTCCTACAAGAGAAGGTGAAATAATCTCGTAAGTAGATGCTTCCTTTAAAACTCCATCTTGATGAATACCAGATTCATGGGCAAACGCATTGGCACCAACAATTGCTTTATTTTTTGGAACAACCATTCCCGTTAATCGACTTACAAGTGTACTCGCCCTTTTAATTTCTTTTAATTGTATGGAAGATGACGCCCCGTAATAATCATTTCGAATATGAAGTGCAACTGCAACTTCTTCGAGAGCAGCATTACCAGCACGTTCTCCAATGCCATTAATCGTTCCTTCTACTTGAAGTGCACCGCCTTCAATTGCCGCTAATGAATTGGCTACTGCCATGCCAAGATCATCATGACAATGACAAGAGAAAAGAGCTTTCTCATAAGATAGAACATGTTCTTGCAAATATCGGAAAAGAGAATAATATTCTTCTGGATTTGTATATCCTACTGTATCAGGAATATTAATGACATCCGCCCCGGCGCGAATCGCCACTTCTACAGCTTCCGCTAAAAAAGAAGAGGTTGTGCGCGTTGCATCTTCTGCTGAAAACTGCACCGCTGGAAATAATGATTTTCCAAGTTTTACTGAGCGATAAATTGTATCTAATACTTCCTCCTTTGACATACGGAGCTTATATTTCATATGAATATCACTCGTTGCGAGAAAGACATGTAACCGGGGAGATACACCTCCTTTTAACGCTTCATATGCAGTACGAATATCACTTTCCTTTGCTCGGGCCAGACTCATAACAGAAGCATTTTGAATGGTTTCAGCAATTTGCTTAACCGACCGAAAATCACCTTCGGAAGCGGATGCAAACCCCGCTTCCATCACATGAATGCCAAGTCTCTCTAATTGCTTTGCAATTTGTAGTTTTTCTTGTTCATTTAAGTTTACTCCAGGTGATTGCTCCCCATCGCGAAGCGTTGTGTCCATGAACAAAATTTGCTTCATATTACTTAACCTCCATTTTCACTCTCGGCTTTACAAACGGCATCATCTCACGCAATTTCCGTCCAACCACTTCAATTTGATGCGCATTCTCCTCTTCATTAATTGCATGGAAGTTTTGTCTTCCTGCTTTATGTTCCGCAATCCATCCTCTAGCAAATGTTCCATCTTGAATATCTTTTAGCACTTCTTGCATCGCTTGCTTCGTATGCTCTGTCACAACGCGAGGCCCCGATACGAAATCCCCCCACTGTGCTGTATCCGAAACCGAGTAGCGCATATTTTCTAATCCGCCTTCATACATCAGATCGACAATAAGCTTTAGTTCATGTAAACATTCAAAATAGGCAAGTTCCGGTTGATAGCCGGCTTCTACTAATGTTTCAAAACCTGCTTTCACAAGAGCAGTTGCTCCTCCGCAAAGTACTGCTTGCTCTCCGAATAAATCTGTTTCCGTTTCTTCTTTAAATGTTGTTTGGAGTACACCAGCGCGAGTTGCTCCGATTCCATCTGCATACGATAGTGCTTTTTCATAAGCGGTTCCTGTTGCATCTTGGTAAACTGCAAATAATGCTGGCACAGCTGCTCCTTCCACAAATGTGCGGCGTACAAGATGCCCCGGTCCTTTTGGTGCTACAAGGAATACATCTACATCTTCAGGTGGTGTAATTTGATTAAAATGAACGTTAAATCCATGAGCAAACACAAGTGAATTTCCTTCTTGCAAATTTGGTGCAATTTCTGTTTCATATACTTCTGGCTGCTGTTCATCTGGAAGCAATACCATTACAACATCTGCTAGTTTTGTAGCTTCAGCAACCTTATATACAGAAAATCCATCTTCTTTCGCCTTTTCCCATGACTTTCCTTGCCGTAGACCTACCACAACATCAAAACCGTTATCGCGTAAATTTTGCGCATGAGCATGACCTTGAGATCCATAGCCAACAATTGCTACTTTCTTTCCTTTTAATACATTTACTGTTACATCCTTTTCATAATAAACTTTTGCCATCTTCTTTCTCCTCCTATATTTTAAAAATTAGTTAATTAACATTACTTGTTGTTTATCTTGCTTTTTCATACTTCTTGTAAAAGCCGTTACTCCTGTTCTTGCAATTTCTTTTAAACCATATGGACGTAACAATTCAATAAGCGCTTCTACTTTATCTTGCGTTCCTGTTACTTGAACAACAATGGAATCCTTTCCAACATCGATAACAGCAGCGCGAAATGGCTCGATTAAACTATATAATTCCGATCTTGAAGCAATTGATGTAGACACTTTAATGAGTGCAAGTTCTCTTGCAATCATTGCTTCTTCTGTAATATCAGATACTTTTAATACATCAATTTGTTTATGAAGCTGTTTAATCAACTGTTCGACTTGCTGGGCATTTTCAACATGAACAACAAATGTCATTCTTGAAATATGGGCCGATTCTGTATGGCCTACTGAAATACTTTCAATATTAAATTGCCTCCTCGCCATCACGCCGGTAATCCGATTTAAGACCCCACTTTGATTCCGAACTGTCGCTGTCACAATCCGTTTCACTATTCCACCCCCTCCATTTGATGAACACCTTTGCCCGGGGCAACCATAGGCGTAACTTTTTCTGATTGTAAAACGCGGCAGTCAATTAGCACCGGTTCTTGTAAATTCATCGCCTCTTTTAATTGTTCTTTTGCTGTTAATAGATGTTCAATCCGGATCCCTTTTATTCCATACGCATGGGCTAACATGACAAAATCTGGTTGACAAGAAAGTACTGAATGCGAATAACGCTGATTATAAAACTCATCTTGCCATTGCCGTACCATTCCAAGTGCTTCATTGTTTAAAATAAGCACTTTCACAGGAAGGCAATGTTCCTTTAAAACACTTAATTCTTGTAATGTCATTTGAAAGCCGGCATCACCTACAATTGCTACAACGAGTTCATTTGGCTCGGCAATTTGCGCCCCTATCGCAGCTGGCAAGCCAAACCCCATTGTTCCAAGACCTCCAGATGTGATCCACTTATCAGGTTGTTTTAGTTTATAATATTGAGCGGCCCACATTTGATGCTGTCCAACATCCGTCGTTATAATGGCATTTCCATTTGTAACTTCATAAAGCATTTGAATTGCAGCTTGCGGTTTTAACATTTGTGAATCGTCTTCATAACAAAATGGATAACGATTCTTTCTTTTTTGCAGAAGTCGTAGCCATTCTTTATGATTTTGTTTCTCTCCTTTACACGCTAGCAACGCTTCTAAAGCATACTTCGCACTGGCTACAATTGGAATTTCCGCCACAACGTTCTTTCCAATTTCTGCAGGATCAATATCAATATGGGCTACCGTTGCTTCCTTTGCAAAATACGTTAAATTTCCCGTCAGACGATCATCAAAACGGGCCCCTATATTTATTAACAAATCACATTCATACAAAGCCATATTTGCTGTGTATGAGCCGTGCATGCCCCCCATCCCTAAAAACAATGGATCATCTGCTGGAAATCCTCCAAGACCAAGCAATGTATGAACAACCGGAAGATGATACATTCGAGCAAATGCGGTTAATTCATTTGCCGCTTTCGCATGCAGTACACCAGCTCCCGCTAAAATAAGTGGTTTCTTTGCCGTTTCAATTGCTTGCATTAGCTTTGTAATTTGTAATTGATTCGGATGATAATTCGGCTGATATCCAGGTAAATCCATCTCAGCATCGCTACATCGCTCTCCGGTTTCTACAACCATATTTTTCGGAAGATCAATGACGACCGGACCTGGTCTACCTGTTGCAGCAATATGAAATGCTTCTTTTATAATTCTTGGTAAATCCGATACATTTCGCACTTGATAATTATGTTTTGTGACAGGCATCGTAAGTCCGATAACATCCGCTTCTTGAAAGGCGTCACTCCCTATGAGCGTTGTTGCAACTTGACCAGTAAACACGACGAGCGGTAAAGAATCCATCATCGCATCCGCTAAACCAGTAATGACATTTGTCGCTCCCGGCCCGCTTGTAGCAATTACAACACCAGGCTTTCCAGTAATTCTTGCATACCCTTCTGCCGCATGGATCGCTCCTTGCTCATGCCGAGTTAAAATATGAGGAATTTCACAATCGTAAAGTGCATCATATAGCGGCAAAACAGCTCCTCCTGGATAGCCAAAAATGACTTCTACCTTTTCCTTTCTAAGCGCATGTAACAACAGCTGTGCACCGGTTGCCATTTTCTCTTCCGTTTTTGAAGACATCGTTTCTACAAACCTCCTTTATAAAATACCTATATAAATAAAAAAGTCTTTCGCCCACACTTCAGCTATGTGCTGAAGGGACGAAAGACTCGTGGTACCACCCTTCTTTGCAAGAAAGATTCTTGCCTCAGTGACTCTAATAGAATCAAGCTAATAACGGAGCTACCGTCCAAACCTAGGCAAGTGCTTCAGTTTGGCACTCAAGGGCGATGTTCGTCAACGTGAACCATCGGTTTCCACCAACCACCGACTCTCTGTGAGGCTTCACAATCAACTACTACTCCCTATCAACGCTTTATCCATCCGTGAACGGAAGTTTCACTTTATACTTTCATAATTCCTCCTGTGTTTGCCGAGGTAACAAGCTTTGCATATCGTGCTAAATAACCAGTTTTTACTTTTGGCTCTGGAGAAATAAATTGTTTTTTTCGCTCTTCTAATACTTCGTTAGAAATTTCCCAATGAATACTGCCATCTTTTACATTAATGATGACCGGATCGCCGTCTCTCACATATGCAATTGGTCCTCCTTCAGCCGCTTCAGGCGATACATGCCCAATCGCAATCCCCCTTGTTGCTCCGGAGAAGCGGCCATCGGTAATCAACGCAACCTTTGTTCCAAGTCCTCTCCCAACGATTGCTGATGTTGGAGCTAACATTTCCGGCATACCAGGTCCTCCTTTTGGACCTTCATAGCGGATGACTACAATATGCCCTTCTTTCACAATGCCACTATGAATCGCAGCAACAGCTTCATCATGAGAGTCAAAGCAAATTGCTTTCCCAACAAATGAACTAACTGATTCATCAATCGCTCCAACTTTAAGAACAGAGCCATCTGGTGCTAAATTTCCAAAGAGAATGGAAAGACCACCTGTTTTACGATAAGGCCGTTCTTTCGGACGAATTACTTTTTCATCTAAAATTTTTCCATCTTCTACTGTTTCATAGATGCTTTTACCTGTAATTGTCATGCGCTCAGAATGAATTGCCCCTGGAATTTGCGATAGCTCTTTAATAATAGCTGCCACCCCTCCAGCTTCATGTACATCATGCATAGAATAATGAGAAGCCGGGCTAATTTTCGCCAAGTATGGAACACGCTTTGCAATATCATTAATACGCTGCAAGTCATAATTAATTCCTGCTTCATTCGCGATGGCTAACATATGTAAAACGGTATTTGTTGATCCACCCATCGCCATATCTAATGCAAAGGCATCATCAATTGCTTCTTTCGTAATAATGTCACGCGGCTTTATATCACGCTTAATTAAATCCATTAAATGAGATGCAGCTTGACGAATTAAGTTATGTCTTTCTTCACTTGTAGCGACAATTGTTCCATTTCCAGGAAGTGCAACACCGAGCATTTCCATAATGGTATTCATAGAATTTGCTGTAAACATCCCTGAACAAGAACCACACGTTGGACATGCTGATTTTTCCATATCAATCAGCTGCTCTAAACTTAACTTCCCTGATTTATGAGCGCCAACTCCTTCAAATACAGATGCTAATGAAAGAGGAGTGCCATCTTTTGCTTTTCCAGCTTCCATCGGTCCCCCTGAAACAAAAACAGAAGGAACATTCGTCCGAACAGATGCCATTAACATTCCCGGTGTAATTTTGTCACAATTCGGCATAAACATAACTCCATCAAACCAATGAGCTTGAATTACAGTTTCTGCCGCATCTGCAATGATCTCCCGGCTTGGAAGTGAATACCGCATTCCAATGTGACCCATTGCAATTCCATCATCTACACCAATGGTATTAAATTCAAAAGGGACACCTCCTGCCGCGCGTATGGCAGCTTTCGCTACATCAGCAAGTTCCCTTAAATGAATATGTCCTGGAACAATATCTATATATGAATTACAAATTGCAATAAATGGTTTATGAAAATCTTCTTCTTTAACGCCTGCCGCATGAAGCAAACTTCGATGCGGCGCCCGGTCAATACCTTGTTTAATCATATCGCTTCGCATCGGTTATTCTCCTATCAACTTACTTGATTTTCTTCATAAATTTTTTCACCATCTTCTACAACTAGCTTACGGAATTCTTCTAATAAACGATTTGTATGAATTCCTGGTTTCCCAGCACCAATTTCTCTTCCGTCAACCTTTGTTACCGCAATAACTTCAGCTGCTGTACCTGTTAAAAATACTTCATCCGCTACATACACATCATGGCGAGTAAATAATTCTTCCCTTACGTCATAGCCAAGCTTCTCACCAATTTCCATAATCGCGTTTCGCGTAATTCCTTCCAGTGCTCCCGCAGAACTTGGAGGTGTAATTAATTTATTTCCTTTTACAATAAAGACATTGTCACCTGAACCTTCTGCAACATACCCTTGCTCATTTAACATCAGCGCTTCCTGCACACCAGCAAGCTTCGCTTCAATTTTAACTAAAATATTATTGAGGTAATTCAATGATTTCACTTGTGGTGGTAATACGTCTGGTCGATTCCGTCTTGTTGCAACTGTCACAATCGGGATGCCCTTTTCATAATATTCCGCTGGAAACAGTGCGAGTTGTTCCGCAATTACAACAACATTTGGCTTTAAACACGAATTGGGATCTAAACCAAGGTTTCCAGCCCCGCGTGATACAACTAGACGAATATACCCATTGGATAATTGATTACGCCTTATTGTTTCAACAACAATATTGGTCACTTCTTCCAACGTATATGGAATTTCTAGTAAAATGGATTTTGCTGATTCGTACAAACGAATGAGGTGTTCTTTCAACCGAAAAACATTCCCGCTATAAACACGAATGCCTTCAAATACCCCATCACCATATAAATATCCATGATCATAAACAGAAACTTTTGCTTCATCTTTTGGAACAAATTCTCCATTTAAGAAAATCCATTGCTCGTTCACTTGAAAGCGCCCCCCTGTATCCTTGAAATTTTTATTGTTTCCTAGTTTACGCTCCCTTTTCAAATAAATCAAAGAAATTTTTGAAAATTTTAAATCTTTAAACTTAAGGACAACCCGTTATATATTGATATATCAACATTGTTAACGTTTACAAAATGTCAAAAAATATTTTTCGACATTTTTTTCAACAAAAAAATAATTTTTAGCGAGAAGGATTTTTGTCTACAGATGCGAATGTATTGTATTCAATAAACGGACGTCCTATCTTTTTTTACGAAAAATAGTAGTAATAAAGCGAGGTGGAAAAATAAAAAATAAAATTTGAGGATAACACTCATATTTTTTCCTTATTACTCATAATCCTATTTTCAAAAATCATTTTGACAAATTTAAGGGGGCTAAATCATATGGCATGTTTACAAATTAAAGGAACAAGACAAGAGGTAATGGAAATGCTTCAGTTATTTGATTTAATGAATACAAAAGGGCTGTGTAAATTAGAGGATTATGTAGAATTACTCCCAGATGTAGAGCAACATAAAATGACACAAAATCCGATGTATATCGCTTCTGTTGATGTACAATCAAATGATTATACGATGCAAGATGCGCAAAATGATCGCTTTGTATGCGATATGTTAACAGGAGTTTATAACGACTAGTTTATTCCTTCTCCTGCCACACATGTGAACTCTTCTGCTATTTAGTGAATATTCTTCCGAAAAAGGAACATATTACTAGATGGCAGGAGGTGAATAACATGGCGAAAATTGGCGTAGAAAATTCTTTAACAAACGTACAACAAGCCTTGCAGCAAAAAGGGCATGAAGTAGTCTCATTACAATCTGAAAATGATGTGCAAGGATGCGACTGCTGCGTTATAACTGGTCAAGATTCTAACGTAGCGGGGATTAGCAATGCTGTAATAAAGGGATCTGTTATTGACGCAAGAGGATTAACAACCGAAGAAATTTGTCAACAAGTCGAAAGTAGAATTCAATAAAGCGAAATCTTAAAGAGTAAGGAACCGTAAAGAAAGCTTCACTTTGCGATCCCATCACATGCTCGAAGATGGGAACTTCGTTCGGAAATACATTAAAAGAAGGCTACCATTTATTAATAAGTAGCCTTCTTTTCTATATTTAACTAACGGGAAAGTAACATATACTGGATGAAAGCCCTACCTCTCTTCCATCATTACGGCTCCAACGACCGCTCCTGATACACTAGTATGTGTATACAGTTTACAAATACAATCCATCATATTCGTAATCACTAAAGTTGTTGGCATGATCGCCCGATCTTTAGCAATCCAGTGACTTGTACTAGTAAAGAATAACCAATATATACTAGCTGTAACCGAGACACGAAAATAAATTATACATCATTAAAATAACAATGTCAACAATTTCTTCAAAATAAAAACAGGCTAACATATGAGCCTGTTTGCTAAAATTGCGCTTTTTCCTTTAGTACGTATACAACAAATCCGCTCACTAACATACATAAACCGACAACAAAATTTTTAATGTTAATCATTGATACCTCTCCCTTAGTCCTTCATAAATCATCATTCGCTATATATTTTCATTTACCTTATATTCATATCATTTTTAAGCACACTTCATCTACTATATCATAATTCCCTTAAAATGCAAGTATCTTATTAAAGCTTATTTACCAATTTCTGCATAGCACTTGGCACTGTTTCTAATGCTTTTTCTATAAGATGTGTACCACTATGTAAGTGCATTACTTGGATCCCTTTTTCCCCAACCACTAAAAATGCAACAGGATTAATGGAAACCCCAGCACCACTTCCGCCTCCAAATGGATGTAAGTTCTGTGCCTCTGTTTTTTGTTCATTTACATTAAAATCACTTCCACCTGCGCCAAAGCCAAAGGCAACTTTGGAAACGGTTAAAATAATACTGCCATCTGCTGTTGATACCGGCTTACCGACAATCGTATTCACATCAACCATTTCTTTTAAATTTGTCATTGCTGTTTTCATTAAGTTTTCAATTGGATGTTGCATCATAGAAAGCACCTCTTTTTCCTTTCAATTCCTTTTTATCGTTTCCAAAAACGATAAAGACATACCAATTTTTACAACTTAATAATTTTGAAAGTAAATCTTCCTTGCAGAACATCCTTCTCCAAAAGATTACTTGTGCTAAAAGCATGGCCTACTGTTTGCGAGCAATAGGATAAAAAAACAGAAGTAGCTCATACTAAGCATGTAGCTCTTTATGAAAGGAGATATCACATTGACTGATAAACATGAAGAACGTTATAGAGAAAACGAAGATCATTTCGAAGAAGAATATGCGGCTGAAATTGCACCGAACGGTGTGCCTTATACTGACGACAGAGAACGAGAAACGACAAAGGCCGGCGGAGGAACAGCTGGATTTATCGCACTTGCTCTTGCCGTCTTATCTTTATTCACTTTCCCAGTACTCTTTGGGCTTCTTTCTGTCCTAGTTGGTATCTATGCTTATAACCGCGGCGCTACTGTTACAGGTGGAATCGCTGCAGTCATGGGCGGCATAGCAGCAATTGTCGCATTAATATTCCGAGCAGCTCTGATTGGTTTATTCTTCTCTCTTTTTTAAACACAATAAAAGGTATCTTGCTCATGCAAGATACCTTATCCTGTAAATACATCCTCAGATGGATAGCGAATTTTTTGTTTTGCTGGCCGCGCAAGTGAAAATACAAGTGTTAGCGGCCCAATTAATCCGCAGAACATAACAAACATAATCACACATTTTCCAAATGCTGATAATTTAGCCGTAATCCCCATTGTTAATCCAACTGTTCCAAATGCTGAAATTGTTTCAAATAAGACTTCTATAAAACTAAAATTTTCAGTAAGCATTAGTATAAATACTGCCACAAAAATTAAAAATTGACTGGCAATGACAATCGCCAACGCTCTCGTCACTGTCGACATTTTTATCGTACGACGAAATAAAACCAAGTCTTCTTTTTTCTTGAAAAATGAAAGCACAGATGTAATTAAAATAACAAAAGTGGTGAGCTTAATACCGCCTCCAGTCGAAACGCTGCCTGCTCCAATAAACATGAGCACCATCGTAAAGAATAGCGTTGACTCTCCCATACTTCCGTAATCAATTGTATTAAATCCAGCTGTACGTGGTGTAATTGCTTGGAAGAACGATGCCCACAACTTCTCACTAAATGATAAAGAACCTAATGTTTTTGCGTTATTATACTCTAATACAAATATGATAAGCATTGCAGCTGCAATTAACACAATCGTACCAATAATCATGATTTTTGAATGAAGCACTAGTTTTCGAAAACTGCGGCTATACCATATATCAATGAGTACGGTAAAACCTAAACCGCCTGTTACAATTAACGAACAAATACCAATATTAATAATAGGATCGCCAACATATCTCGTTAAATTATCTGGCCATAATGCAAATCCAGCATTATTATAAGCAGCCACGACATGGAACAAGCTGTAATATAGTCCTTTCCCAAGTCCAAATTCAGGAACTAAGCGAATAGATAAAAATACAGCACCTATTAATTCAATACAAATCGAGAAGAAAAACACACGTTTCACTAATTTTACAAGCCCGCCAATGTTCGTTTGGTTTAATGCCTCTCCAATAAGAAGGCGATGACGCAACCCTATCTTTTTACCTAACACCCAAACTATTAAAATAGCTATTGTCATTAAACCTAAACCACCAGTTTGTATAAGAAACATAATGACAACTTGTCCAAATATAGTAAATGTACTATTCACATCTACTACACCTAAGCCAGTTACAGTCGCAGCTGACGTCGCTGTAAAAAATGCATCTACCCAGTTAATAGACGTTTTTGTTGAAATTGGTAATTTCAACAATATTCCCCCAACGATAATCAAAGCAAAAAAGCCAATTGCTAAAATTTGCGGTGGACTTAATCGTATAAAACGATCGTTTAAGTCTCGTTTTTCTATCATTTTCATAGCACTAACTCCCTTAATCCGTCCTCCAAAATATGTAACATAGTTGAGCATAATCTTTTTTCTTATGAATTTCAACTTTTATTTCCAATTGAACTACCCCCACCTACCGTTTCACGCTTGAGGTGAGGATCTTCTCGCCAGATATGATAAAAAAATAGAAAATTCCTAATTCCTTCACTCCAAGTTCACATTGAATTCACATCAGTCTTTTATAGTATAACTATCGAAGCTGTTCCTCCCTAATAATGAGACATCCCCAATGTCTCGAACAGCTTTCTGTCCCTAACTTAAATTGACATAAATTGTCCCCCTTCCTATGCCATCTTGTAATAAAGATGGCTTTTTTTTATTTCACTACTTATATTCCCTTCTCGTATATATCCATTTGAAATTTCCAACCAATAAGTCCCCGTTAAGCAGAATACACCCTAACCGCTACTTGCCTTCTCTTTGTGTTTTAAATCTTGCATGTGGTAGGAAAAGGCCCTGACTGTTTCTATGCGCGGCCAGATGCTCTTGTCCATCTAAAAAACAGGGTTTTTAGATCACTTTTTCTTTATATATACAAAGAAAAAAGAAGTGAATGTACTTCACTCCTTCCTTGATTTGCTTCCTTTTTTCGAACGATATTCTTTTCCTTTGTTATTATCACCACCACTAAACTCTGTACCAAATTCCTGTTGATATTGGCCGGCTTTAGGCGCTCCTTGATTGTCGCTCCCTTTACTACCATTACGATTCGTCATACAACTTCCTTCCCTTCTTTATCATAATATTGTTAGTATGCTTCGTTTCATTCAAAATACACATGAAAAGCCTTCGCTGGGGTGCGAAGGCTTTAACGGTTCCCTAATGCAAGATACATAAAAGATTTTCCCTAAATTAATTTTTGTGAAATAGCAATCATAACCTTCATCTCTTCTTCAGATAAAGTTGAAAATCGTTCTTTCAAATACAACTTGTTCTGTTTTTCCATCTCAGCTACTAACTCTTTTCCTTTATCAATAATCTCCAAATACACAACGCGGCGATCTGATGTACTACGCGAACGCGTTACGAGTCCTTTTTTTATTAATTTTTCTGCAACAGCCGTAATATGACTATTCGATACATTCAATTCATTCGCAACACGAGAGACCATTTCTTTTTGGTTTCGATTTAAAATACGTAACACGAGAAATTCATTCCACGGAATATAATCCTCAAAAATTTTGTTCATATCATTACGGATTGTACGAAACATAGCAAAAAAATTTGTCGACAAATTCTCGATGAGCAACTCGCGATTGTTAACCATTTTATACAGCACCCCTATGTATTTAATATAGTTAAATAAAAACATTATGAACTATATTAACGTACTTTTTTCATTTTGTCATCCTTTTATTTGGAAATTCATGTATCTTTTCTTTTTTGTATGGATATAGATGATAAAGGTTGCTTTTAAAAAATGCTGTAAATAGAATCAGCGCGAAAACAGGGTGCTTCTATGCATCCTATTTTCATTTTATCCCGCTATTCGTGGGCAGTAAGACCTCCCACTGATGAAAGTTTCACTTTATTACAAATTTCTTTAGACTGGATTACATTTCATATCGCAGACGAATGGATAGATGATGTTACTATTTCTAATACAGCAGAGCTATTAATTGTGTTGTTCTTTTTTACACTCGATAAAATATGGCTTACCGATAAAAAGGAAAAGTAATTTTACAAGCTTTCCACAAAAAAACTTGATACAATATGAGAAAATATAGAAAGGAGTGTCATGTATGACATTACAACAATGGTTTGAAAAAGGCATGTCCTTTGATACATATGTAAATAATATGACAGTAAACCAGTACGAATTACTACACATTTACAATAACTTCTTAATTCCTAATGAATTTCTTCCAATTTTAGAAACACGCCAAAATGACAATTTAAAGGTTATCGTTTTAACCGCAGATTGGTGCGGTGATGCCCTTCTTTGCGTACCAATTATGAAACGCATTTGCGAAGTTGCTGGCATCGAGATGAGTTTACTCATTCGTGATGATCATTTAGAGTTAATGGATCAATATTTAACAAATGGTACAGCACGTGCAATTCCAATTTTTATTTTTACCGATCAAGATGGGAATGAACAAGCCGTATGGGGACCTCGAGCACCAAAAGTACAAGAGCTGGTTACCTCTATGCGTGCAACACTTCCTAATAAGGAAGATCCAGAGTTCGAAGAAAAACAGAAAAACATGTATGCAGAATTCCGTAAAACATTAGCTTCTGACACAGCAATTTGGGAACACGTAATGGAAAATATAATAGAAAGAATAGCAAAATAAAAAACTGCCAAATGGCAGTTTTTTCATTATAAAACAAAGAAATAAAACACCGCAGCAAGAATGAAACGGTAATATGCAAATGGTGTTAATTTCACACGAGATAATAATTTTAAGAATGAAACAATCGCTAACATCGCAACTACAAAGGCAGTAATAAATCCGCTCGCAAATAACGGAAGGTCTGCTGCACTTAATTCATTCCAACTCTTAATTAAATCAAGACCTGTTGCTGCAACCATCATTGGTACTGCAAGAATAAATGTATATTCAGCAGCTGCTGTATGAGATACACGAGCTAATAACCCACCACTAATCGTAGATCCAGAACGTGAAAACCCTGGCCATAGTGCTAAACATTGGAACATTCCAATTGTGAATGCTTGTTTATAGGTAATCTCATCCAATGTTTTTGCTGTGCTTGGTTTTGAAAACTTCTCAGCAATAATCATTAAAATACCACCAGCAACTAGACTAATAACAACCGGTCCTGTTCCAAATAAAACTGCCTTAATTTTGCTATGAAATAAAAAACCAAGTAAACCAGCTGGAATCATTCCGATAATAATATGTAATAAGTTTAAAGATGGCCCTTGCTTTACCCGTCCAATTCCAACTAGTGACCATAATCGTTTCCAAAATACAACAACAACCGCTAAAATGGACCCTAATTGCACAACAACTTCAAATGTTTTTGCCTTATCTCCTTCAAACCCAATTAAATGCCCTGTTAAAATCATATGTCCTGTTGATGATACAGGTAAAAACTCCGTCAATCCTTCAACAGCACCCATGATTAATCCAATTAACCAATCAGCCACATTCGTGCCTCCTTAATACCTTTTAATGCTTTATTCACACTTTATCATAATACCTCATCTTTACAAAACACGCATCGTTTTTTTCAAATTCATTCTAAATACATGGATACGTATTACTTTTCTAAATCCTTATTCAATAGTATGATTAAAGCGGTTTGTTTGTATGTTAGAAAGGAGTATATATGAAAGAAACTACATTGATATCACAAAAAATAAAACAATTTGTCTTATTATTTTTCCCTATATTTGTTACACAAATATCATTATTTTCCATGAGTTTTTTCGATACTACGATGTCAGGTCATGCGAGTGCTACGGACTTAGCTGGTGTTGCAATTGGAACAAGTATATGGATTCCAATTAGTACAGGATTAACAGGTATTTTAATGGCAACCACTCCGATTGTCGCCCATCTTATCGGTTCCAAACAAAAAGAAAAAGTCGCTCCCGTTGTGACACAAGCTGTATATTTAGCGATTTTTGTCAGCTTTATCGTTATACTTATTGGTTTTTTTGCAGTTTCACCTATTTTACAGGCCATGCATTTAGAGCAACAAGTAGCTCAGATTGCTAGTCAATTTTTAAGCATTATCGCATTTGGTATCATTCCACTGTTTGTTTATACCGTACTCCGCGGTTTTATTGACGCCTTAGGAAAAACACGGACTACAATGATTATCACTTT
Organism: Bacillus multifaciens; assembly: GCF_030756675.1. Lineage (GTDB taxonomy): Bacteria > Bacillota > Bacilli > Bacillales > Bacillaceae_G > Bacillus_A > Bacillus_A multifaciens. The sequence continues at coordinate 58,169 of NZ_JAVBXD010000017.1, read as the reverse complement.
ACTATCTTTACCGATTAATATTGTGTTGAACTATGTACTCATTTTTGGTCATTTCGGTTTCCCTAAACTCGGAGGAGTCGGAGCTGCGATTGCATCTACAACCACATACTGGTGTATTTTGCTAATCACAATTATCATTGTTCGCACGAAAGAACCGTTCTCCCCCTATGGTATCTTTCGATGTCTATATCGTCCCTCTCTATCTAGTTGGAAGGAATTATTAAAACTCGGAATACCTATTGGATTTGCAATCTTTTTTGAAACAAGCATTTTTGCTGCTGTTACGTTATTAATGAGTAATTATAATACAACAACAATCGCTGCTCACCAGTCGGCAATAAATTTTGCGTCTCTTTTATATATGACACCACTCAGCTTATCTATGGCAATGACAATTTCTGTTGGATTTGAAGTGGGTGCATCTCGGTATAAAGACGCTAAGCACTATAGCTTTATAGGGATTGGCTTGGCACTAGCTTTTGCATTTGTTTATTCGCTCTTACTATTTGTATTTGATGAAAATATCGCTTCTATTTATACAAATGATCCTGTTGTACACGACTTAACGAAACAATTTCTAGTATTCGCTATTTTATTCCAATTTTCTGACGCCGTTGCCACACCAGTACAAGGGGCACTTCGCGGTTATAAAGATGTAAATGTCGCTCTTATTATGACGCTCATCGCCTATTGGGTCATAGGTCTGCCGCTTGGTTATATCCTTGCAACCTATACACCTTTAGCCGCAAAAGGATATTGGATTGGACTTATTTTAGGATTGGCTTTCGGAGCAATCTTTTTACTCGCTCGTCTATTACAAGTACAGGAAAAATATATTACAATAAGAAGCCGCTAAATAGCGGCTTTTTGACATTTTAAAAATACAAAAAGAACAATTCTCTACTTTTTGCATACATTTATTTTTCTAATATATTAATTTTTATCTATAATATTAAAAAAAAGAATAGGATTCCTTATCAAAGAGAGCTATAATAGATTTTGATATTTCTAAAAAGGAGATTAATTGAATATGAAGAAAATTATGATTGCACTACTACTACTCTTTTCTTCTATGCTTCCTATCAAAGCAGTCAACGCAGAGACAAATCAGCCAGATCATTTGATAACTGTCAATGTCGCGACGAATAAGATGGCATATTATGAAAAGGGTAAACTTATTAAAGAGTTTACAGTTGCTACTGGCAAAAGCAGTACAAAAACGCCATTAGGAACGTACAAGATTGTTAACAAAATTAAGAATCGTCCATACTACAAAAGACACATTCCTGGCGGTGATCCACGTAACCCATTAGGAGATCGTTGGCTCGGTCTTGATGTAAATGGAACGAAAGGAACAACATATGCCATCCATGGAACCAATAACGTAAATGCGATTGGAAAATGGACTACACTTGGTTGTATTCGCATGTATAATGAAGATGTGCGTTGGTTATTTGACCGCGTTCCTGTCAATACAACTGTAATTGTTACAAACAAATAAGCAACAACATATAAAGCAATTACTGTTTCATATGAATATATAGTTACATAATGCTTTTTTTTGAGGAAAAAGGTTCTTACGAAAGAACATTTTTCTTCATTTAGAAACTATATTAAGAACTCGTTATAATAGGATATTTAAACATTACTTCCCTTTTATTTTTAAACTCCCCCTTCTCTACAATCTCTTTTCCAATATTTTTTCCTTTTCATTCAAACCTTACCATATTTAGTGTATATTTCTTCCTTATAGCGCGTAACCTATCCATACAGTGAAAGGAGTTGCAACAATGGACGAAACAGAAGAACAACAATCTTATCAAGAAGAGTTTGCACCAGAAATTTCACCTAGTTATCGCCAAGATGTACATCCCCCCTCTCGTTTTTCGAATATGACGTTTTTAGTAGGGATTGTCGTATTTGCAGCTGTATTATTATTGCTAATTACCTTCGTATATTTTAGATAAAAGACAGGAGGAGTAATATGGATAACAACCGAGCAAGTACAAGCAAACGAGTTGTAAAAACGCAAAAGGGTTACGCCGGAGACTCTTTGGACAAACACCGGGCTATCGAAAATGCAAATCTTGTTTTGGCTAAAAAGGAGATTGGGCAACAAAACGAGAATTTATAAAGCGAAATAGCAAAAGAAGTCCCTAAATTAGGGACTTCTTTTGTATGATTAATGAACGAGAGAGGCGAAACAAGTGATAAACTATACGGACTACATTCAAAAAACACTCCCCCATTTACCTATCCATTCCTTTCATAAAGATGAAAGCGGCTGGGATAATGTTGCGATTCTCGTAAATGATGAATGGTTATTTCGATTTCCTAGAAAAATTGAATATGCGAAAAAAATTCCCCGTGAAAAGCAATTGTACAAAGCACTATTTTCTAAACTGCAAGCTAAGCAGATTGAAGTACCGAACTATCATATTTTATATGAAAACGAAGCAGATTCTATTCCTGTTTGTAGTTACTATAAAATGATTCACGGTGAACCATTCAAATCTTCTTACTTACATAATCTCTCAGCCAATGAAAAAGCGCACATTGCCGCGCAACTAGCATCATTTCTTGCTGCTTTGCATACGGTTCCTACTACACTTGCAAAAGAATGGGGATTTCAAGTTGAACAAACTATTAAATATTGGAAGGAATTATATATAAAACTAAAAGATTATCTGTTTACCACATTTACAATAGAAGAAACTAATCGATTGAATACACTATTTCAAACATTTTTAGAACAACTATATACACTTACTTCCTTACAAACCGTTATACATGCCGACTTCACACATAATCATATTCTATTTCATCCTCATACAAAGAAAATTGCTGGCATCATTGATATAGGAGACGCACAAATTGGTGATCCTGCATTTGATTTTGCTGGATTATACGCTGACTATGGGCATGATTTTACATTAGAAGTTTACAACAACTATATTGCCTTAACGAAGAGCAAGGATAAAACCTTTTTCGATCGGATTGTCTCCTTTTATCAATACAGCCCTATACTCCATGATCTCATTTATGGTTTCGAAACAAATAACGAAAAAATAATCGAAAGAAACAAACAACAATTATTACATATTTTAAACAAATAAAAAGGTGCTTCTTTGCACCTTTTTTCCTGTTCATGCTCCTCATCTCGCGTTCACCATTAAGAAAGGTGATGTACAAACTCTGTACCAAAACGAAGGCACACCTCAACATCTTCATCTTCTGGCGTTAATTCCACCTTTAACCCTTCGAGTACGACTTTAGCTCCGCATTCTTGTAATTTTTCAATTAAAATGTCAACAGCTGCTCCGTATTTCGGATATGCAGAATCACACGAACCAAACACTGCTGCTATTTTCCCTGTTAAATCCACTTTATCCATTTCATCATAGAAATCTAAGAAATCATCCGGTAAATCGCCGTCTCCCCATGTGTATGCCCCTATTACAATTCCATCATACTCTTTTAGAATAGACGCTTTCGGTGACGACATAATATCAATGACTTCAATTTCTTTTCCCGCCTCACGAATCGCCCCGGCAATATGATCTGCCATCTCCTCTGTATTTCCACTCATACTTGCAAAAATCATTACTAACTTACTCATTAGACTCTCTCCCTTTATTATGTATCTTATTCTATTTATTTTTTGCACTCTTTTATAATAGACAGATGATAATGATAACCGTTATCAAATATAACACTACTAGATTAATTGATAACAATTATCAAAGTCAATGACCATTTTTGAAAAATTGATGAAAAGATACAAGCTTGTCCGGAAGACATACATATACTATAAATGAGCATAGTTCTTTCTTAACCCTCTCTAACGGAAAGAAATAGAAGCAACTGCGAATATCGCAGTTGCCTTTTTTTATGCTGGAATATACAGTGAAACTTCCATTTATCCCGCTATTCGTGGGCAGTAATACTCCCACCTCAAAATTCGGCAAAAGCAAAGAAGTTAAGTGGGAGATAAACTGCCCGTAAAAGCCCGATTGGTAAGGGCTAATAATCAGTGGGGGATGAAGAACCCCCCCACTGATTAAAGTTTCACTTTATCCTTTCAATAGTTCCATCGCCGTTTGCAAAAATAATTGTGCACCACGAATTAACGCTGTTTCATCTACATCAAATTTCGGATGATGATGTGGGTAGCATGTTTCTTTCTTTTTATTCCCTGTTCCTAGTTTTATAAAACAGCCCGGAGCCTTTTGTAAATATGCAGAAAAATCCTCTCCCCCCATAGAAGGTGACAGTGAGGTAATACTTTCTTTTCCAAACAATGTAATTGCACTATTTTCTACTATTTTTGTCACATACGAATCATTTATGACTGGATTATATCCATACCGATACGTATATGTGTACGCTGCATCATGCGCTGCTGTAATTCCTTTTACAATTTGCTCAATTATCCCTTCAGATTCTTGCCTTAATCTGTTCTCAAAGCAACGCACCGTTCCTATAATCGTTGCTGTCTCGGGAATAATATTATCAGCTGTTCCAGCATGAAATTGTGTAACCGAGACCACTCGTTGTTCAAATGCATCAGTCCGCCTTGAAACAAGATGCTGTAAATTTGTAATAATTTGTGCACCAATTACAATTGGATCCACTGTTTGCTTCGGATGAGCAGCATGTCCTCCTTTTCCTTTAATTTCAATCGTAAATACATCAGGTGATGCCATCATCGGTCCATAAGAAATTCCTATTTGTCCACTATTTAGTCCTGACATGACATGTAAACCGATCACATAATCTACGCCATCCATAACACCTGCCTTGACCATCTCTTGTCCTCCACCAGGGTATTGTTCTTCAGCGTGTTGAAACAAAAGACGAATTTCCCCTCCCCAGTCATTATCATGATTTGCTAAAGCTTCTGCCGCGCCTAATAAAATTGCTGTATGTGCATCATGACCACAAGCATGCATAACTCCTGGTATAGTTGATGCATATGGCTTCATTGTTTGCTCTTGAATTGGAAGTGCATCTATATCTGCGCGGATTGCAATGGTCTTACCTGGACCTTTTCCTTTTCGCTTCGCCATTACACTGCATGCTGTTGGTCTTGTTAGATCAAAATAAGAAAATGAATCCAATGTGTCATATACAAACTGTGATGTATGTCTTTCCTGAAATGACAATTCAGGGTGCTGATGCAAATAGCGTCGCCACATTCGAATATTGTCTTCAGAAAGGTAAGATAACCAATCTACTTGAGATGTTTTCATCCGCTTCAACTCCCTATTCTATTTTTAACAATCTTATTCCATCATGAATGACCGTATTCCCTTGTTTAATGAGAGTTTCAGTACTATCTTAGTTAGAAGTGGCATATTCTTGTCTCTTTCCTTTGCAAAGGAATTACAATTCTATCTGGAATGTAATATAATTGTTAAGTTAGGGATTTTCTTTTTTAACATTTAGTGCTACTATCAGAAAAGAGCCTTTTCGTCTTACATTTACCTAAAATGTGGAAATTTTTTGTTTTTTAAAGTGATGTAGGATATGATACTTACATACGGATACTATTTCAAAGAGGGGGACAGACATGAAAATATTAAAAGAAATATGGTCTCAACCACTCACGCAATGGATTGCAAAAACTTGTTACTACCTTGCGATTTTACTTGCTTTACTATGGTTGTATGGATTCCAAGATACAAATACAAGTACATTTATTTACAATGAATTTTAGGGTGGGAGCGTTATGAAGTTATTAGAACAGATTGAAAAATGGGCGCTTGAAACGCCTGACCAAACTGCTTTCGTTTGGCGAGATGCGAAAATTACGTACAAACAATTAAAAGAAGACTCTGATGCATTAGCACATTGGATTTCTTCTCAATATGAAGATGACCGTTCACCAATTATGGTATACGGACATATGCAACCAGAAATGATTGTCAGTTTCCTAGGGTGTGTCAAAGCTGGTCATGCGTATATTCCAGTAGACGTCTCAATTCCAGCTGATCGTGTATTGCGTATTGCGGAAAGTTCTGGTGCAAAGCTGCTTTTATCTCCAACTGATGTTACAGTGGCTGATTTACCAGTTGATATTATTGATGGAAATAAATTAGAAGATATTCTTCTTACTCATAAAGGAAATGTCCCAAATCCTGAACATGCAGTAAATGACGAAGACAACTTCTACATCATTTACACGTCAGGTAGTACGGGAAATCCAAAAGGTGTACAAATTACGTATAACTGCCTTGTAAGCTTTACAAAATGGACGGTTGAAGACTTCAACTTACAAACAGGACAAGTCTTCTTGAACCAAGCACCTTTCTCATTTGACCTATCTGTTATGGACATTTATCCATCATTAGTAACCGGTGGGACACTATGGGCAATTGATAAAGATATGATTGCACGTCCAAAAGATTTATTTGCTTCTTTAGAACAATCAGATACACAAGTTTGGACATCTACGCCGTCCTTTGCAGAAATGTGTTTAATGGAGCCGTCTTTCTCAGAAGGTATGCTTCCAAATATGAAAACATTCTTATTCTGCGGTGAAGTATTATCTAATGATGTTGCAAGAAAACTGTTAGAGCGTTTCCCGAAAGCTACGATTATGAATACATATGGACCAACAGAAGCAACTGTTGCGGTGACTGGTATTCATGTAACAAATGAAGTAGTGGAGAAATATAAATCTCTTCCAGTCGGTTACTGTAAATCAGATTGCCGCATCATCATTATGAAAGAAGATGGTACAATTGCGGCTGATGGTGAGAAGGGTGAAATTATCATTGTTGGTCCAAGTGTAAGTGTTGGATACTTAGGAAGCCCTGAATTAACAGAAAAAGCATTCACTGTTATTGACGGCGAACGCGCTTATAAAACAGGTGACGCTGGCTATTTAGAAAACGGACTTCTTTTCTATAACGGTCGTCTTGATTTCCAAATTAAACTACACGGTTATCGTATGGAATTAGAAGAAATTGAACATCACCTTCGTTCTTGTTCATATGTGGAATCGGCTGTTGTACTTCCAATTAAAAAAGGTGAAAAATACGATTACTTATTAGCAGTTGTTGTTCCAGGTGAACATTCTTTTGAAAAAGAATTCAAATTAACATCTGCGATTAAAAAAGAACTCAATGAACGATTACCGAATTACATGATTCCACGAAAGTTCATGTATCAATCTTCTATTCCAATGACACCAAATGGAAAAGTAGATCGTAAAAAATTATTGAGTGAGGTTACAGCATGACCCCATATGCATCATTTTATTTTTTCGCTATTGTAGGCATTTTGCTTATTCCTACCATTATTGCTGGGTTACGAGGGAAAATGCTGCGCAAATATAATGCAGTTGTAACACTTATTATGTTGGCTGTTATCTTTTCAGATAAACCAATACAAGCTGTTGCACTAGCAATATTTGTAATTTGGCAATTTATTTTGGTTAAAGGTTATTTAACGTTAAGGCAGCGTAATAACAAAACGAGCATCTTTTGCACCGCTGTTGTTTTATCAATTTTACCGCTTATTTTAGTAAAAATTATACCTGCTGTACCAGCTTTAAAATCACTCGTACTTTTTGATATACCTGTTAGCAATTTGGTTGTATTTCTTGGTGTACCAAATGGAACATTTACTGTTAGCAATTTGGTTGTATTTCTTGGTATATCCTACGTAACATTTAGAGCTGTACAAATGATATTTGAAATTCGTGATGGTCTGATTAAAGAAATATCACTATTTAAGTTTTGGGAGTTTCTTTTATTCTTCCCAGCAATTTCAACAGGTCCGATCGATCGTTATCGTCGATTCCAAAAGGATGTAGAGAAACCACCAACAGCGGATGAGTATAAAGCATTGCTTTATACAGGAATCAATCGTATTTTCCAAGGTTTTCTTTACAAATTTATTATCGCTTATTTAATTAACAAACACCTTTTAGATACACCACTAACGAAACAAACTACATTTGCATCAGCTATGACTGATATGTATGCATATAGTTTCTACTTATTCTTCGACTTTGCAGGATATAGTGCGTTTGTAATTGGTGTAAGTTACTTAATGGGAATTAAAACACCTGAAAACTTTAATAAACCGTTTATAAGTCGTAACATTAAAGACTTTTGGAACCGTTGGCACATGAGTTTATCATTTTGGTTCCGCGACTTTATCTATATGCGCTTTGTCTTTTTTGCGACAAAGAAAAAACTAATTAAAAACCGCTATACAATTTCTTATATCGGTGCTTTTTTAAACTTTTTCATTATGGGAGTTTGGCACGGACTAACGTGGTATTATATTGTCTATGGCCTATATCATGCAATTTTGTTTATTTCATTTGATATATTTGAACGAAAAAACAAAAAGCATAAGTTTTGGCCTAACAATAAGTTCACACACGTCCTGGCGATTATTATTACATTCCATTTTGTTTGTTTTGGTCTTCTGATCTTCTCAGGTCACCTAAACAAATTCTTTAGTTAAGCACTTCTTAGTATAAAGACTAAGAAACTACAAATTATGATTATAAAGGAGAATAAACAATGGCTGAATTTAAAGATCAAGTATTAGATATTTTAGAGGAAGTATGTGAAAATGACATCGTAAAGGAAAATACAGATGTACAATTATTTGAAGAAGGAATTCTTGATTCTTTCGGTACAGTATCCTTATTAGTAGAATTCCAAGAACGCTTAGGCATTGAAGTGTCTATTTCTGACTTTGACCGTGACGAGTGGGCAACACCAAACATGATTATTAAGAAACTGGAAGATATGCGATGAAACAACCAACGTTTGGCCCGATGCTTCTAGCATTTGCTCTTTTTTGCGTGGTGTTATTTATTCCATCACGCTTCCTTTTACCACTTATCGGGGAGCAAAAGGTCGACGATGCCGCAACATCTTTAAAGAAAGAAATGTTTCAAGGCATTGCAATGCAACAAAAGATGCTAGAAGATCCAAAATTCCTTCCGATGTATGGTTCATCGGAATTTTCTCGATTGGATGTGTACCATCCATCTAACTACTTTAAAGTAAAAAATCAAGAATTTACACCGTTTCTTATCGGTCGCGGTGGAACACAAAGTCTTACTCATGTATTAAGTCTAGCCTCCTCTATGGATCAGTTAGAAAATCGCAAAATTGTCATTGTCCTATCACCACAATGGTTTGTAAAAGAAGGTTTAGATGAAGTGCATTTTGCACCAAACTTTTCGTCTCAACAAGCGTACCATCTTATCTTTAACAATGACTTAAAGCCTGAGATGAAAAAGCAAATTGCTGAGCGTTTATTAAACTTTGAAATTGTTCGTAAAGATACACTCCTAAAAACTTCTTTAGAAGGAATTGTGTATGACGATACAAAACATAATGTGAAGGCAGCAGCGGCTAAACCATTTGCATACGTATATCGTAATATTTTAGACCGCAAAGACATAGTTACATCAATATTTGATATTAAACCGCGAAAAACACATGTAGATCCTGAATTAAAATCGCTTGCTTGGGAAGAAATTCGTAAGCGAGCAGAAAAAACTGGTGAAATAGAATCTAAAACAAATCCATTTGGCATTGAAGATCCGTACTATAACAAAGGAATTAAGAAAAAATTAGAACGTCTAAAAGGCTACCGATCAAATGAATCATTCAATGAATCACCAGAGTATGACGATTTCCAATTAGTCTTAGACATTTTAAAACAATCGCATGCAAAACCATTGTTTATTTCTGTTCCTGTTAATGGTCCATGGTACGATTATGCTGGATTCCCGAAAGAACGCCGTGATGTATACTATAAAAAAATTAATGAACAAATTACCAAAGCTGGATTCCCAGTTGCAGACTTTTCGAGCCATGAATATGATAAGTATTTCTTAAAAGATACGATGCATTTAGGTTGGAAAGGCTGGGTATACGTCGACGAGACACTTCAACAGTTTTATAAAAGTAACTAGGAAGAACGCTTGAATTTTTCAAGCGTTCTTTTTTTACTGTAACTACTCAGCCATACATTGCTTTTAGAAGTTTAGTAAGGGGGATAATTGCTGCCATGAAGGTTAAAATGGACTTACACCTGGCTATCTTTCTTTGTTTTAAAACTTTGCGCGTGGCGGGAAAAGGCACTGACCGCTTCTATGCATCGCCAGTCCCACTCGCCCATTTAAAAAAATGCTTTTCTTTCTTTTTTACAGAGTAACTGAGTCGTTACTTTTTACTTATAAACCGTACTTTGTAATCTAGTTAGTGTTTCCTCTGCCTCTTTCATCACTCGCATGATAGTTTGCTGCGCTCCTTCTATTTGTGCTAAAGACGAAGCCTGCCCTGCCCAAAGTGACATGTACTCACGATTATTTTGTTTTGCTGCTACTTTGCGAATTTCTGTTGTTAATGCATTTTGAATTGGATATGCAGGAAATTTCTCTTCTTTATTTTTTAATTGTTCGATAAAACGATTTTGAATTCCTCTTGCATATTTACCTGAAAATGCACGTGTCATTGTCGTACTTTGGTCTGCACTCTTTATAATTGCCTCTTTATGTTCCTTATGAGCTGCACTTTCATAGCAAGTTAAAAATGCTGTTCCCATTTGTACTCCTTCGGCACCGAGTGCATAAGCCGCCACTACGCCCCGTCCATCCATAATTCCACCTGCTGCAACAATTGGCATATGAGGAATAGCGTCAACAAGCTGTGGAATCAATGCAGTTGTTCCAATCATAGAATCCTGTTCTTTCCCTAGAAATGTTCCGCGATGTCCTCCTGCCTCACTTCCTTGTCCTACAATAATATCTACGCCTAAATGAGCCAATACTTTCCCTTCTGCCACATTTGTTGCCGTACCAATTATTTTTATCCCATTCCTTTTTAACAGCTCTATTTCTTCCTGTTTTGGTGTATCAAAAGTAAAACTAAAAACCGGTACGTTCTCCTCGATAAGAACTTTCAGCTGTTCTGTATAGCTCTCTGGTGACTGTATCGTCTGCTTTACGGTCTCCAATTGCAATTGTTCACGAATAGGTTGTAATAAATGGTGTGCTTCTTCTACTTGCTTTTCATTCATTTGCATGTCTTTTGTAATAAACAAGTTCACTGCAAACGGTTTATCTGTTAACTGACGAATAGCACGCACGGCAATGCGAATTTCTTCAGAACTCATATATCCTGCACCTAATGTTCCTAATCCTCCACTATTAGACACAGCGGCTACTAACTCTGGTGTTACAACTGTTCCTGCCATGCCGGCCTGAATAATTGGATATGTAATTTGCAGCTTCTCACATACTCGGCTATAAAACATCTTTTTCTCCCCTTTCTCTATATACTTTCTTGCCCATCAAAACGATTTCCTTCTTTCCTTAATTATTGAGAATATAGTGTAAGAAAGGAGGGAATTTGATGCAGTACCCAAAACCGTTACAATACGGAGATGCCGTTATGATCATCGCTCCAGCAGGTCCCCCATCTATAGAGCACATTCTTCAAGCAAAACAAAAATTCGAAGAGATGGGCTTATTCGTTATCATTGGAAAGAGTGTACATGAAAAACGAGGCTATTTAGCTGGTGATGATGCCGTTCGTCTTCATGATTTACACGAAGCCTTTACAAATCCATATGTGAAAGGGATTTTTTGTGCTAGAGGAGGATATGGGGCTGGTCGACTTCTACCTTCTATTAACTTTGAACTCATTCGAGATAACCCAAAAATTTTCTGGGGTTATAGTGATATTACAGCTTTACACATCGCTTTTGGCCAATTGGCAAGGCTCGTTACTTTTCATGGTCCTATGATGGAAGAAGTCGGCAAAGGGCTCGATACTCTCTCTTTTTCCTCTTTCAAACAACTTTTTCGTCCGCACTCCATTATTCTAGAAGGAGCAGCATTTCTTCACTCTTTCAATTGTTGTATCACTGCTCCTCTTGTCGGAGGAAATTTAGCTGTCATTACAAGTACTCTTGGTACACCGTATGAAATTGATACAAAAGATAAATTATTATTATTAGAAGAAATCGGCGAAGAGCCTTATCGCGTTGATCGTATGTTAAACCAATTACGCTTAGGAAAGAAACTTGAACAGTGTGCAGGCGTTATCTTTACAAGTTGTCATAAGTGTACATCTTCAAAACCAGCTTTATCTATTTCTGAAATTTTATATGATTACATTATCTCTTATCATATTCCCCTTTTGTATAACCTACCAATTGGCCATATACAACCAAATATAGGAATCCCTCTAGGTGTCCCTGCTACAATAAATGGGCAACAAAAAACACTTTCTATCTCTTCTGGTATAAAGTGAAACTTCCATCAGTGAGGAATCCTTCATCCTCCACCTATCAATCTTGAAGTGGGAATCTCATATTTCCCATTAATGCGAGGTAAATTTGAATAGAAATAATAAAGGAGAAGCTTTTTGCTTCTCCTTTATTATTTCTATTCAGTTATTCTTGTTGTTGTTATTGTTGTTATTTTTGTTATTCCAGTAATTCCAATAATTCCAGCAACAGTTGTATTTGTTTTTGTTATTATTATCATTATTGTTATTATTATTGTTGTTATTGTTGTTATTACGGTTTTTCCAATTGTATAAGTTATCCCAGCAGCAGTTGTTATTGTTATTGTTATTGTCAGCCATATATCTCCATCCCCCCTTGGTCAAGCTACTAATACTATATGACGCAAAGGAAAAATGGTAACGGTACTTTATTGATAATAGTTAAAAATTCTTCCGGAAGCAATGTCAGCAATTTCTGGAGGTGTAAATGTTTTATCAAGATCTGTGCCAATATTTAAGACCGCTGTCGCTTCCACATCAATGCTTTCAAATAACTCTTTTCCACGAATCGAAATAACAGGTACATCTTCAGGCAATGCAGCTTGTAAAAATTCAAGTTGCGTAAAAAATGGTAAAATCCATCTTCCGTCTCCCTGAAAATAGCGTAGATGCACTGTTCCTTGTGAATCACCTTCTTCTATATCAACTGTTCCTGCAACATAAACGTGTGTTGTTAATAACGTTTCATAAAATTCTTTTTGTTTTTGTTTATCTTCATCAGCTAATACTAATAATGTCTCTAGTTTTTTTACTGGAATATGTGCCATACGCCGCCACCCTGCTTTCAAAATTATTGTAATGTAATTATACAAAATATTCTCATTTTTTTCTATAAAATTATTTTTTACTATAACATCAACAATCATTAAAACTAAGTTACTTCTTCCTTCTCTCTCCTCTAACAATGTTAATTCTAGCTGTAATTGAAACATTCGATAACAGTTTTTCACATTGTCTTTTCAAAAATACATGACAACTGATATGGAACATGCCTTCTCTAAATGAAAAAAATTTGTTAAGTTTATTCAAAAAAACACATTAAAACCTCTTACATAAAGCATAAAAATGTTTTATTATGTATTAAAATACAAAACGAAGAAAGGGGCATCACTGTGAAAATTTGGTTTTATGAAAAAACAAAAAACACAAATGATCTACTCGGTATTTGGGATAACGTCCCAACCATTCCGCGAATCGGTGAGAAAGTAGAGCTTTTAAAGAAAGTACGGACTGTAACAGACATTAAATATACAAAAAATGGGAATAACTTTCATGTTGAAATTTTTATTTACTAAAGAAAAAAGCTCTCCATGCTTTTTAGGAGAGCCTTTCTCTTTCATCTGCTTTTTTTATCACAATCGTATCATTCACCAGTTCCACTTTTACATAATCACTTTCTTCTAATCCTAAATGATTGACCGCTTCATCAGGTAATTCAACAGCCATGTAACGCTCTGTGAAGACAACTTGACTATATGTAGCTTGCTCTGCAAGTATATCATCTTGTTTTTCTTCTTGAATGATTCCTAATGATGGCAGTCCAACTTCTTTTACAGTGCGCCAATTACGACGAATAAAGGGAACAAGCCACAGTAAGCTAATAACGATGATAATAAGACCAATCCATAAATTACTCTGTGCTTGCAATTCAGCAATGTTTACTGGTTCTTGTGCGCTGCTATCAGTAAATTGAATAATACTAACAACAGTATTGTTTAAAGCGTGCACGATAATATTTGTCCATAGGCTTTTCGTCTTTATGTATAAAAGACTCATCACAACACCAAACAAAAAAGCACCGATTATATCAACATGCCCAAATCCAAAAATCAGTGAAGAAATGATAATTGCACGTTTCACACCCCACTTATACGCCATTCGATTTAAGAAAAAGCCCCGAAAAATCACTTCTTCCATAATTGGAGCAAATATACAAGCTGAAATGACACTCAAAATCTTTGTAAAAGTAGTGCTCATATCAATAACATTTCCATCACTTAATAAATCAACTAGAAAGTCAGGAATGAGCTGAGCTAGTATGTAAAATTGAACAAAAGAAACGCCGAATGAAAAAATCATTCCCATGGCCGTTGCAATTAATATAAGTCGCCATGGAATAGATGTTGGTTTATCAAAAAAACTGGTAAATACTGCGTTATTTTTTTTCATCTTATAAAACAACCAAAGTAATGGAAAAACAAAGAAGGCTAAAGTGTCTGAGACAAATTCGAACGCATCATTTCCATCACCTACCATATCTAGTGGAAGATATGCAATGAACGCACCTAAAATCATCCATCCAAAAAAACTGCGAAGTCGAATACGAGAAAATGCAAGGTTAATAGAAAACACCTCCAACTTGATATATTTATATTATAGTATCAATATGCTGTAATTTCTTCCTTTATTTATCAACTTAGCCTTGTATAATCCTACAACTCTTCAAAATAAATCCCCGCTTAAGCGAGGATTTATTTTTTATTCCGCATCAACTTGGGATGAAGCACCCAACTGATGGAAGTTTCACTTTATAGCACATCGCGTTTTTGGAACAATGCACTGGAAGCAACGAGCAATATAATAAAATGAGCTAGCACAAATAACAAAGAAGTTGTAAAGTTAAACTCTGTAAATATTGGTTTGGTCCCTTGACTGAGCAACACATTACTATCATACATATTTAAATTCAAGTGAAACATTACAATGTATTTTGCTATACCTTGAGCAAATTGGAATACTAGCATTTTTAACATTCCCTCTAAGAAAAAGAAAAACAGTGTAATAACTAATGGTAAAACTGATTTTCTAAAAACATTAGCTAACAAGAATGCAACTGTTGGATAAAAGAATATCGGTAAAATATTATATACAAACCGTTTTAACAAAATTGCAAAAGTTATTTCTCCAGTGCCCCCGCCAAATGCAATGAGACCAATTAACATGGCTGTAAGTAAAGAAGCAATACATACCAATAATATAGCTAAGAGAACTGTAATATACTTTGAAAATAAGATCGTAACTCGTTTTCTTGGTCGAATCAATAACTGTTTAATTGTCCCTTTTTGAAATTCCTCTGTAATTGTTCGGGATGCTAGCGTAATTCCAAAGATTGTTGCAAATGTAGCAATCATGCCGATATTTTGCTCTGCAAACATCATGAACCCTTCAATTTTGATTTCAGGCGGAGCCCATTTTTTGATAATAACTGCCCCTGCACTTTCTAATACTGCTATCACGACTAACAAAATATACATACTCTTTTTCGCATGTAACTTTAAAAATTCATTTTGTATTAATTTTATCATTATGCTTTCACTCCCCCTGTAACTGCTAAGAATTCATCTTCTAATGATTTATTTTGAACTGTTACACTGTATACAAGAACATCATCATACACTAATTTTTTCACAAGCTGCGGAATTTCTTCTCTCATGACAGATGCAATAATTTTGTTTTCTTGTATGTTTCCTTTTAACAGTTCATTCGCTTTCTCTACTTGATCCACTTCAAATGCTACCATAATCTTGGCATCACTTTTTACCTGTTCACGTAAACTATACTCTTGCACAAATTGTCCATTCTTAATAATAACGACACGATCACACATCAGTTCAATTTCACTTAATAAGTGACTGGATACAATGACTGCAATGTTTTCTTCTTTTGCTAAACGCTGTAAGTAATCGCGAATTTCACGAATTCCTGCTGGATCTAAACCATTTGTCGGCTCATCTAAAATTAAGATTTTCGGATTATGTAGTAGCGCTTGTGCAATCCCTAAACGTTGTTTCATACCAAGTGAATATGTTTTTACCTTTTTTTGAATTGCATGTTCTAATTCAACAAGCTTTACAATTTCAGCAATGCGTTCTTTACGAATTGGTGTAACCGCCATATTCGCAAAATGCTTTAAATTTTGCATTCCTGTCATATATTCATATAGCTCCGGGTTCTCTACAATCGCTCCAATGTACGCTAGCGCTTTTTCACGCTCAGTACGTATACTGTGACCACAAATTGCAATATCGCCTTCTGTTACTGAAATCAGCCCTGTCATCATTCGAATTGTCGTCGTCTTCCCGCTCCCATTTGGTCCAAGAAAACCGTACACTTCCCCTTCCTGTACTTCAAAAGAAAGCCCCCGAATAATTTCAGCACTACCTATTTTTTTGTGTACATTTTCTAATTTTACTACTACATTTCCCAATGCCTATTCCTCCTTTAAACTTCTAATTTTTTGTCGATGATGTAAGATGTCATGAATATGAAAAGAACGGTCGATAACAAAAGAAAGCATACATACGAAATACTTGCCCCTTCACTAACATAAAATGACGTTTCAAAAAAACCATTTTGATCCATCAATCTAATGCTTTTCTCGTAAAATACACGCTTATCTATATGTTGTAAAAAGTTAGTTATATAGAATTGAATTGTCCCAAGGATGACACAAAAAAAGAAAAATAATACCTTACTTAATAAGGAGTTCACATTAAAAAGTTTTATAATTGCCATTATAAAATATATAGAAGCCAAGAAACTAGTTAAATCTATAATCCATAAAAAGATAGAAAAGAAATGATGAAGCAACCCAAATTTATAAAAGTATTGCATCGCTCGTTGAATCTCTCCATTGGTGTTTTTCCCGTAAATATCTAATGAAAAAAAATGAACAAATCCTAAAGCTATTAATGACAGTAAAACAACCATTATTGTAAAAAACAATAGGTTGGCACATATATATTTTTTAGCAGGAATTGCTGTATATCGAATCATAGAATTTTTTAACATTCTTCGAAAAGATAAGGCGGCTATTAAACTAATAGAAAATACTGTTATGCTAAATAATAATATAAACAAAATTAATATTACATTTTGTTTTGTTGGAGTCATGCGCTTAGCAGAACCCATAAAATTAAATAAAAGAATAAGCGAAATCGTAATAAACCCTACGTAAATAACCCATATTTTCTTTTTATTACAGTTATATAAATAATGAAGAAGTGGATTCATTGCCCAAAAACCTCCTTGAACAACTCGTGTATTGCTTTTCCTCTTTGAAAACGAAGATCTTCTACATTTTCATATAAAACAATCTCCCCGTCTTTTAAGAAAATCACTTCATCGAACAAGTTTTCAATTTCACCAATTAAATGAGTAGAAATTAAAATTGTACAATCTTCACGGTAAAATTGAAGAATTAATTCCAGTACATGCTCCCGCGAGACGAGATCGATTCCGCCCAGCGGCTCATCTAACACATATAGTTTGGCATGTCTTGAAAAGGTTAAAATAAGCTGCAGTTTTTCTATCATTCCCTTTGATAAAGCATTAATTTTTTCTTCTAATGGAATTTTTAATTTCGCGATTGTATCTACCGCTTTTTGAATATCAAAATCTTCAAAAAAATCACGATAAAAAAACAAAGCATCCTTTACAGTCATCCACTCTTCAAATATAGGACGGTCGGACATGAATGAAACAATTTTTTTCGTTTCTCGACTTACTTTCTTACCAGAAACAAAAATATCTCCTTGAGAAGGATGCTGTAAACCGACAATCATTTTCAGTAGCGTCGTTTTTCCACTGCCATTATCTCCAACAAGACCAATAATTTTTCCTTCTGTTATTGTAATGTTTACATCTCTAATAACAGCTTTTAAATCGTAACGTTTCCATAAATTTTCTATTTTTACTAATTCTCGCATTCGTCCGCCCCCTTTTTCTCTTCTAATGAAGAATGAAGAATGGACAACATTTCCTCTTCTGAAAACCCTAAGTTGTTCATTCCATTTATAAAGGCATGAAGCAACTCTTTCGCCATATCTTTTCGCAGCTCCATAATTTTCTCTCCTTCAGTTGCTACATATCTTCCCATTCCTCTACGCGTCACAACGATACCCTCGCGTTCTAGCTCTTGAAATGTACGTTGAATTGTATTCGGATTCACTTGTAACTCACCCGCTAATTCACGTACAGAGGGAATTTTACTACCAGGCGATAAATGACCTGTTACAATTTCCTTTTTTATAAATTCCATCACCTGAATGTAAATTGGGATGTTGGGAGAAAATTCAATTTTCATTTCTTCCTCCTATTGTTTTAGTGTACTAATCAAATAGTACACTATGATACAAAAAATGTAAACAATAATTTGGAACATATATCTATTTTAATATCTCAACATATAAGTCACTGCCGTACAAAATACTACGTGTCCATTACTTGCTTTCTCTTTTTGTTTTAAACCTTGTAAAATCCCTAACCGTTTCTATGCATGGCCAAATGCTCTCGCCCACCTAAAAAGAAAGGTGGTTTTGATTTGCATTTATATAATTGCTCCTCGTAATATATCATCAACAAAATCATACGAAATAACCATGTTATGTAAACTTATTTCTCACAAAAAAAGAGTGCCCTATACATATAGAGCACTCACTTTATTAAAAGTTAAATACAAAATCATCATCTGATAATTTTTCAACATTTGTCGCTTTCACGTAACCATTTCCTTTTACAGAGAAAAAGTCATGGTTTTTTGTATCCGTACGTAAACCGTTTAATACGATTGGATTAATTTCTTCTTCTTCAAAGTGCGGTTCTAATCCTAAGTTCATTAATCCTTTATTCGCATTGTAACGAACGAAACGATTTACCTCTTCTACAAGACCAATCGATGTATAAATTTCATCTGTATACGCTGTTTCAATGTCATACAGCTCTAATAACAGATCTTTCGTTTCTTTTTGTACTTCTTGTTGTTCTTCCGCAGAAAGCTCTGTAAACACTTGCTGTGCTAAAATACCGACGAATACGCCGTGGATGGACTCGTCCCTGATTATTAAATTTATAATTTCTCCACTCGCCGTTAATTTTCCTTGCCCTGCTAAATACAGCGGATAGAAGAATCCACTATAGAACAAGTAGCTTTCTAAGAACACACTTGCTACCATTGCCATGTATAGCTCTTTTTTCGTTACTTGAGGCTTTAATAAACGACGGTAGTAATTTGTAATGATACTTGATTTTTTCTGAAGTAACGGATGTGTATCTACCCATTCAAAAATTTCATCAATTTCTTCTTCAGTTGCGAGTGTTGTAAAAATATGACTGTAACTTTTCGCATGTACTTCTTCCATAGCTCCCATGAACGCAAGCACACTTTTTGCTTGTAAGTTCTCAAGGTGCACAAGAATGAGTGGCATTCCCTCGCCGCCTTGCTTCGTATCTAGAAGTGTTAGCCCCCCAAGTACACGCTTATAAGCAATTTGTTCTTCCTTAGATAACTGCACCCACGTATTTTTGTCAGAAGAAACAGCGATCTCTTCTTCTGTCCAAAACTGAGCGATGTTTTGCTTCCAAAACATTAAACTAAAATCGTCTTCTTTCTTGTTCCAGTTTACCGCGCGCATTGAATCGCCCCTTTATTATATTGTTGCATCGTTCTAACGTGCGGTAAAACTTCCATTTCATAATGAAAATCTCACCGCACGCTAGAACGTAACTTTGATCACTTAGCATGAGCAGGGTTTTTCTAAACCCTGCTCATCCTGTTTTTTATAATAACTATCAACTGTATGCTCTTCTACTAAAGATTGCATTATACTGTGCAGGCTACACACTCTTCCACACTTAATTTACGTGTTCTTGTGTAGTACAAGCTCTTTAATCCTTTTTTATGAGCATAAATATAATAACGTGCTAATTCACGAGTAGAAATATCACTATTTACATAAAGAATTGTACTAATCCCTTGGTCAATATGCTCTTGAACTTCTGCGATTAAATCAATGAGCTTAAACTGATTCATATCGTAAGAAGATTTATAGTACCAGAACGTATCTTTTGATAAATACGGCATTGGATAATATGTCGTTGCATTCGCATACGTTCTAGATTCAATTTGGCTTACGATCGGCATCACAGATGAAGTGGCATTCTGCACGTAACTGATCGATTGTGTCGGAGCAATTGCTAATCTATATGAATTATATAAACCATGTTTCTGTACTTGTTCTTTTAAGCTTGTCCAATCTTCTTTTGTTGGAACATGGATTCCTTCAAATAACTGCTGTACTTTCTCAGTTACCGGACTATAATCCGTTGTTTCATACTTCTCAAAGTATGTGCCATTTGCATAATCTGACTTCTCAAAGTCTTTAAAGGTTTCACCTTTCTCTTTCGCAATTTCCATACTCTTTTCGATGGAGTAATAATTCAGCATCATAAAGAACGTACGAGCGAATTCTTTCGCATCTGCACTTTCATAAGCGATTTTATTTTTCGCTAAATAACCGTGTAGGTTCATTGCTCCAAGACCGACAGAATGAAGCTCCTCATTTGCTTTTTTCACAGTCGGTGCATTTGGAATAATTGTCATATCAGAAACAGCTGTTAAAGCTTCCATTCCCGCATGAACCGCTTCACGTATTTCTTTATTCTCCATCACGTTTACGATATTTAGTGAACCTAAATTACAATTAATATCGCGGCGGATAATGTCATCTGTACCATAATCATTTATTTCAGATGTTTCTTGTAGCTGGAAGATTTCTGTACAAAGATTCGACATCTTCACAGTTCCAATACCCTTTAACGGATGTTGCTTATTCGCATTTGATTTAAACATTAAGTATGGATAGCCAGACTCAAGCTGAATCATTGCAATTTTAATGAGCATATCGCGCGCACTAATATCAAGTGGTTTCTTTTTGATATTTGGATTGCTCATCAGTTCGTCATACATTTCATCAATATCGATATCGTCTAAATGTTTTCCGTACTCTTTATACACTGTATAAGGCGCGAAAACATGGAATGGTTCGTTTTTCTCAGCAAGCTCAAAGAACTTGCTTGGAACGATAATTCCGATGGAAAGAGATTGAATACGGCTCTTCTCGTCGGCATTTATTTTTTTGGTCAACGTGTCTTCATATTTCTATGAAGGTTGGACTATATCATCAACCTGTAACTGGCTGCCTTGCACTTCGACTGGTGCCTATCTCCAGCCTACTCTACTTGCTTTCGTCTATTGACGCGCGTTCGATAGTCTCTACACCTTCTTGCTAGATAACAACTTCTAACAAGCTTGGCACGGTATTACCTGCTATCCACTTATAATGGACCGTAGGCTCTCTTAGTCAGCTTCTTCGCGAGCTTTTTCTTTACTCCTTATTCAACTGATACCGTTAGCCGCTAATGCGACACCCTAATGGCTAGGTTCACAAGGTTTTCTCATATACATTACTGTATAGAGGGACTACCAATTAATCCAAAAACTCAATAATGTCCCAATGGAAAATATTTAAATATACAGCGCCGGCACCTTTTCGTTGGCCCAACTGATTCGCATACGAAAACGAATCTTCAAGTAATTTCATAACTGGTACGACACCACTTGCTGCATTTTCAATACCTTTAATTTGCTCACCACGTGCTCGTAGTTTGCTCAAGCTGAGCGCTACGCCGCCACCGATTTTTGATAACTGCATTGCTGTATTAATATTAAACCCAATCGAGTTTAAGCTGTCGTCCATCTCTAACAAGAAACAAGACACCATTTCTCCTCTTCTGCTTCTACCTGCATTTAAAAAGGTTGGTGTCGCTGGTTGATAGTTTTGTTTGACAATCATGCTTGCGAATTGTTTCGCCTTCTCTACGTTTCCTCGTCCTAAGTATAACGATACAATTGCTACGCGATCAGGATAACTTTCTAAGTATTGCTTTTGATCATTCGTTTTTAACGCGTAATCTTTATAAAACTTAGATGCTGCCATATAAGATTGAAACTCAAACTTTTCGCCATATGCGATATCGTATACAGCTTCCACCTCGTCCATCTTATATTCGCTTAACACATCATAGTAGTAGTCATGCTCTAACATATACTCGATGCGTTCTGCCACGCTATCAAAACGAACGGTATTCTCTTTCGCCTCTTCCATAAAGACAGCCAGTGCCTCTTTATCTTTGTGAAGCTGATAGAACCCGTCCTGCATTTGCGTGATCTCATTATTCAATTCAATGTGTCGCAATCTCCAGCACCCTCTCTTTAAAAAATTCTACATCTTTATTTGTTCCAGATAACTCAAATTTTGATACAACCGGCACTTCATATCTCGTTGCAATTTTGTCTGCACTTGCTCCAAACATATCTCCCCAATTGCGATTTCCGCTTGCAGCTACTCCTTTCAAGCGTTCATGATTACGCTCTAAAAATTGCAAAACACGTTCCGGCACATTTCCAAAACCTGTTGTATACGTAATAAGGACATATTCTTCATCTAATACGAGATTTTCATTAATTTGAACGGCCGGCATATTTAATTTGTGAATGAAACGCTTCACGTTTCCTGTCATAGAATCATATGCAATTAACATCTCCGACCCTCCTTTTACATCTTTTTACATCATGTTCGTTCTTGATGAATTCTCTATATATTGTATTACTTTTTAAAAAAGGACACAAGATATATGTATAATTTCTTTCTTTTTAAAAATTTGTTTTTTCGACAAAAAAGGCCGATCTTTTTTCAATACAAAGAATATGAAACAACATTCTAAAACACATGTCAATAAAGTGTATTTCAAAAAAGTTGTCAACGGATTTACCCACATTTCCAAAAAAGTTCATCGTATCAAATTGTCAAAAAAAGAAACATACATGCGAAAACTATTGATCATTTGTCATAAAAAAACGAACAGTTTCCCTATTAGAAACTGTTCGAAACCGGTTACACATTTTTTCTATCGTTTCATTTGTATGTATACTCTTATTCTTGATGTTCTACGCGCACGATATCACTCAAAAATATATGATAGAAAATCTCATCTTTACATTGCATCGTAAAAACAGGTGATTCTTCATCGAAATACGCAATCGTACCTTTAACTTTTTGAATCGAATTTTGAAGTCTTGCTACTACAAGCACACTTCGTTCTTGTTCATATGCTTTTTTTAATTGCCCTATGATTTCCTTCATTCGCTTTCGCTTTTCTGGAAACATAACCATCCCAACAAATTTTCTTCCTTTTTCATCTTTCCAAAAACAGTCCCAGTGCGGAAGTATTCCTTGCTTAAACTCTCCCAAATAAACTCCTCTCCCTTCTCATTATCCGACTTTTCGCAAGCAGTTTTAATAGGTAATTCTTTTCCTTACGAGCGCGGCATTTCCATATATGTATAAATGATTTTCCCGCCATGCTGTGCGTTACCTCGAAAATGTTTAAAGTCTTCTCGCTCTACTAAAACTTCACGAAATGTATAAAACACTTCTTTTGTTACAATGTATTCTTGTATTTCATTATTTTTCAGCTGATCTAAAATCATATTTACTTGTTGTTTATCCATACTAATCACCTCTCTGTCGTATTTTTAGTTCACGACTACTTCTATATATAGCAAATCATTTCTTATCATCCTAACTCTTATGATACAATAAAATGGACACTAGGAGGGATAACATGATTCGGAAAGCAAAACAAACAGATGCTCAAGCAATATCTCCATTATTGTACAACGCACTGCATGAAATTGCTGAAAAATTAACAGGTGGCACAAATGAAACGGAAGTTTTAGAAGGTTTAGAATATTGGTTTTCGAAAAAAGAAAACCGACTTAGTTATGAAAATTGTTTTGTTGAAGAACGAGATGGAAAGGCTGTTGGTATTATTGTAGCCTACCACGGAAGTGAAGCAACTCAACTAGATGAACCAATTGTAAAACAGTTACGAGACATGAAACAAGATTCTTCTATTATATTAGAAAAAGAAGCAGAAGAAGATGAATATTATATTGATACTCTATCTGTTTCATCTACATATGGTGGACAAGGTATCGGTTCAAATTTAATTCTTGCAGCTGAAACATACGCTCAAGAAGAAGGGCATGAGAAAATCTCATTGCTAGTAAACTTAGAAAACAAACCTGCGTTTTCTCTTTATAAAAAACTCGGCTATACACAAGATAACACACTTATGCTTGTGGGCGAACCATATGCCCATCTAGTTAAACATATATAATACAACGGCACAATTATTATTTCATAATTGTGCCGTTGTATTATATATAGAGTATGACACCTTTATGTATATGTTACAAATGCATTTCCTTCCATTACTTCATGAAAAGTATAAATTGTACATCCCCACGGTTTATTTTGAAATAGCAGTGGTCCGCGCCACCCCCGCATACGTAACTCTTTCCCGATCATCGTATTAAAATAACTATGCCCAACAAGGGAAACCCGCTGATATACATTTGCATATCCAACTAACACATCGGCCGCTTGTTTTGCTCTTCTTTGTACTTCTACATAGGATTCAACATCCTTCGAATAACCAATCGTCCATAGCGCCCTGCCCAAAAACAGCCATACTTCCGGTTTACACTTTACCCATTTCGGAACAGGTAGAAGAGAAGGAACAGCCGCTTCACGAAAAAGCGGATTCTGTATAAACATAACATTGCTAGTCAACATCGTGGCTGATTGAACAGCTATTTTTTGATCACTCGATACGATAAATTTAGAGGATTCAACGACTTCCATCGTTTTAATTGGAATTTCCATTTCTCTCATAATATCTTCATTCTCGTATCTTTGCTGCCACCCTTGAAATCCCTGCACTGTAATCGCTTTCTTTTGAACATTAGAGCTTCCATGACGTATGAAAGAAATTTGCATCTTTCTCACTCCCCGTTCAATATTTTCCTAATATATATCCATTTTAATCTTCCGCCATCTTTGTCTAGCTCTGCTATGCAGAATACAGCATGACTGCTACTTGCTTTCTCCTCTTGTTTTAAACCTTGCCTAAAAAAGAAAGGATTTTTATGTCGATTTTTTAATTTAGATTTATCTAGAAACACACTTATATCATTCAGCACTTCCATCTTCATGACTAGAAAGAGAAGAAATACTATCAGCTCCCTCATAGTATATGTATGTTCCATGTTCACGAATCACTTTTAATTTCGTATATGCAAATAAAAACAACACAATAGCTATAAAGCTCCCCACAATCTCAAATACCATTTTATCGTCTCCGTTTCATAACACTCCTATATTCACCTTACAATAAATGTGAGAATCTTACTATAAATTAATTGTGAAAAATTAGTATTTTTTTCAAAAAAATATCATGGAAACATTTACAAAATAGAAAATATCGTTCAAAATAAAAAGAAATACAAAAAGAACGAAACTTGTTCTCTTTTTCGTAAAAATGTAACAAGGAGAGTTGCTTATGAAAATTGCAGAAACTGGAGATATCATTGAATTTAAAAACGGTTTACAAGGGCGCGTTCAAAAAGTAAATACAAACTCCGTTATCGTTGATGTAACAATTATGGATAACTTTAGAGATTTAGATTTGGAACCTCTTACTGTTGTCAATCATAAAAACTATACTATTATTACACAACATACATAGAATACTAGAAAAGAGGGGGCAAGCCCCCTCTTTTCTTAACGATTATCTACTGTTTCTGGATATAAATCGTGATTCATTAAACGATATTCAGCCATTTTTTCATATTTTGTACCAGGACGTCCATAGTTACAATATGGATCAATAGAAATACCACCACGCGGTGTAAACTTGCCCCACACTTCGATATAGCGTGGATCCATCAGTTTAATTAAGTCATTCATAATGACATTCATACAATCTTCATGGAAATCTCCATGGTTACGGAAACTAAATAAATATAACTTTAAAGATTTACTCTCTACCATTTTTTGTTCTGGAATATAGCTAATATAAATTGTCGCAAAATCTGGTTGACCTGTTTTCGGACATAAACTTGTGAACTCTGGACAATTAAATTTTACAAAATAATCACGATTTGGATGATTATTATCAAACGTCTCTAAAATTTCTGGGCTATATTCAAATAAATATTTTGTATTTTGATTTCCTAATAATGTTACATCTTTTAAATCTTCATCTTTTCTTCCAGTCATCTAAAAATCTCCCTTCACTTACACACCGCGTTTATTTCCCCACACTAAAGCGTGGAGCTGCGGTAATACTTTTGCATCATTCATTTCCTTACATTGCACAGCTTTATCAATAAGCCACTCATATTTCATAAGAAGACGCTGAATTAATGAAACATCATCCGTCGTCTTCGTATCATCATTTCCAACTTGTAAGAAAAACGGAACGTGCGGATAACGTTCATGCACTTCTTTTGCATATACAAAATCTTGATCATCAAATACAACTACTTTTAAGCTAAACTCTTTTCCATCTAACCGCTCGATAATTGAATCTAACATACTAAAATTCGTTGACATCTTTGAACTCGGCGGCTTCGGCGAAATTGTCACCTCATCTATATGAAGTAACCAATCTTGCCATTTACTTCCTTGCGTTTCAATTGCTGTACGAATGCCGTTCTTTTTTAATAAAGAGATCAATTCTCCTAAATGCTTCAACAATGCAGGGTTTCCACCAGAAATGGTTACATGTGAGAAATTTTCCTCACCAATTTGCACGAGTTCAGAAAAAATCTCTTCTGGCGACATTTGACGAATTTGCTCTTTCGCAGAACCATCCCATGTAAATGCAGAATCACACCATGCACAGCTATAATCACAACCTGCTGTACGAACAAACATTGTTTTTTGGCCAACAACCATTCCTTCTCCTTGAATTGTCGGTCCAAATATTTCCAAAACAGGAATGTTACTCACCAATCATCCACTCCCGTCTTACTTCTGCATAGCTTGTTGGTGTTTCAAATAAGCGCACAAACTCAACACGCGCCCCTTTATATTCATTTTGTCGATCACCTTTTGTTAGTGCCTCTTCCATTTTCTCAAAAATCCATACAACCATATTTTCAGCAGTTGTATTCATAGCTGGAAGTGTTTCATTTAAGTAACGATGATCTAAATATATTTCAATTTCATTTTTCCAAATTTCTTTTATATCACCAAAATCAATCGTTAAGCCAATTTCATTGACATAACCACTAATTCCAAAAATTACTTTATACGTATGTCCATGAAGGTTTTTACATTTCCCTTCATAACAGTGCAGATGATGGGCAGCATCAAACGTAAATTCTTTACTAACCATAACACGCTTATTATGATACTTCAGTTGCTTACGCTCGATATCCTGATCTATTTTTTGTAAATTTTCAACAATGCGAAATCCAAAGAAGTCTTGTGTCATTATGCTTTCGCTCCTTCACGTTCTTGTACATATTTATCAAGTCCTGCTTTACGAAGCTGACACGCTGGACATTCACCGCAGCCATCACCAATAATTCCGTTATAGCACGTTAACGTTTTTTCACGGACAAATTCAAAAGCTCCAAGTTCATCTGCCAGTTTCCACGTTTCTGCTTTATCAATCCACATAAGTGGTGTATGAATAACGAATGGATAATCCATCGATAAATTTAATGTAACGTTTAACGATTTCACAAATACATCACGGCAATCTGGATAACCACTAAAGTCTGTTTCACACACACCTGTTACGATATGACGTGCCCCTACTTGTTTCGCTAGTACAGCCGCAAACGATAAAAACAATAGGTTACGTCCATCCACAAATGTCGACGGCAACTCGCCATCTTCATGTGTAATTTCCATATCTGTACGTGTTAATGCATTAGGAGCGAGCTGATTTAACAAGCTCATATCAAGTACAGTATGCTTTACACCTAGTTCTTTTGCGATTTCCGCAGCACAGTCAATTTCGAGTTTATGACGTTGATTATAATCAAACGTCACTGTTTCTACTTCTTCAAACTGTTCAAGTGCCCAAAATAAACATGTTGTACTATCTTGACCACCGCTAAAAACAACAACCGCTTTTTCCTTTTTCATTTCACTCATTCTCCTCTTTTTTCGATTACAAGAAGAAAGAGCGTTCTTGAACTGTCATACTAAAAAAAACAAAACAATATCAAAAAGGACATTGTTCTCTTCTTAGTTTTTTATAGAGGGAGTTCGCGAACCTCTCCCATGCTAGGCATGGATTGTCTTCTTTAACTTGCACCTTACATTGTAACACACCGAGTATACGAGTGAAAAACGTCTATTTTTTCTGTCTTTTCTAAAAATAACATTTCATTTTTTTCCATATTAATAGTATGATGATTTATATAAATCCATTTTAATTTTCCGACATCTAAGTCGCTGCTCCCCAGAACAAAACATGCCCGCTACTTGCTTTCTCTCTTTGTTTTAAACTTTGCACGTGGTAGGAAAAGGAACTGACCGCTTCAATGCATGGCCAGATGCTTTCGTCCCCACTAAAAAGAGAGGGGTTTTTATGTCATTTTTTCAATTTGTATTTATATGTAGATATCAACCCTTTTATTTCTCGCTACAAGGAGGTTTTAAAGCTGAAGCTTTTTATTATGTACCTCTTCATAAATATATTATTTATTTTAGTCACAATGCTAATTTATCATTTGTTTTGGAGCGAAAAAGGAAATCGCTCTCCAAGGCTCAATTCATTTGTATTTATTCTCTCTTGCAGCCTTACTACTATTGTTTGTATGTCGTTTGCTGCAAAAGTTGAATACGGTTTTCAATTTGACTTCCGACATATTGTGCTTGTTGTCGGCACATTATCTGGAGGACCATTCGCAGGTGGTGCAATTTTAGGTGTTATGAACATTTATCGTTTTTTTATTGGCGGCAGCGGGTTCATCCCTTCTCTTATTGCATCTTTTATGTTGTACATTTTTCTCATCACAACATACAAAGTATACATAAAAGGGAAAATCAAAACAAAAATGTATTTGGCTTTTTTTTACAGCCTTATATACGGCAGTGGCTGGATTCCCTATTTTCTATCTATCGCTCCAAACCCAAAGGACTATACACCTTATTTTGTTACATATGAGTTATGCACAATTATAGGAACAATTTTAATTTTATATTTAATGGAAGTTTTACAATCACAAGTCCGTCTTGCACAAGAACTTGTAAACGCCGAAAAATTTCAACTCATCGGTGAGATGGCTGCTTCTATTTCACATGAAATTCGAAACCCTCTTACATCAACAAGAGGATTCCTTCAATTACTACAATCAAAAAACTGTTCAGAACAAGAAAAACTTTTATATTTAGACATCGCTATGGGCGGTATCGATCAAGCAAACCATGTATTAACAGACTACTTAACATTTGCAAAACCAAGTATTGAAAAAGTACAACTATTACAGTTAGAAGAAGAATTACTTCATGCAATTACACTCATGACACCATTAGCAAACCTTTCTAACGTTCGTATACATTATACGAAACAAAGTAAAACATTTTATATAATGGGAGAAAAACAAAAGCTCAATCAATGCCTTTTAAACATTTTAAAAAACTGTATTGAAGCAATGCCAAACGGCGGTGACCTTACATTTACTGTAACACCCGCTAATAAACATATCCAATTACATATTCAAGATACCGGAATCGGCATGAGTACCGAACAAGTAAAACGTCTCGGTTCCCCTTTCTACTCTACAAAAGAAAAAGGAACAGGCCTTGGAATGATGGTTGTCTTTAGTATTATAAAAGCAATGAATGGTAAAATTGACATTACTAGTAAGAAAAATATTGGTACAACTTTTCTCCTTACATTTCCCTTAACAAAAAAAACGTGATGCAGGCGCATCACGTTTTTTTTGTTTCATCTACAAGTTCCGCAAAAGTCTTCACTTTCCCATGCGGCTGCTTCTGTTCTTTTCGGGCTCTCCATTGCCTCTCTTGCTCCCGTTTTTTATTTCCCATTATTTCAACTCCTTTTCAGATGTCCTTATATATGTTCCAACATATGAAGTAGGAATATACATATACTGAATGATGCTAAAAATACAAAAAATCCATCAGCTAACAAATTAACTGATGGAAGTTTCACTTTATCCCGCAGTAACGGGCAGTATGACCCTCACCAATATTCAGAGAGAAACAAAGAAGATAGGTGAGGATCACTGCCCCTAAATGCCCGATTGGTTCAACTAACCATCAGAACACCACTGATGGAAGTTTCACTTTACCTTTGTAAAATGGCATGTTTTGCTTCTTTTAACTGTGTAAGATGGCGCTGTTCGTGTAAGTCTAAGAATTGCACCCATTGATATAAATTAAGCTCATCAAATACAGGATGTTTGAGCGATTTTTCAAATAGTTCTTTTTCATTTACAATGCTATGAAGAACATGTAAAAGCTTTTCTCTTGAACTTTTCAGCAATTGTATCATTTGTGCTTTTTTCATTAACGTTTCTGTTGGTTGCATTTGTTGAGGGGCTTCTCTCTTTCTTGTTCGATCGAGTGTAGCTTGAAGGTCTTTTGGTGGCACAACTTTTCTTTCAGTTTTATGAAGCGCATACACAATAGCAGATGTAACAGATTGTTCAACAAGATGAAGGTGATGTAACACTTGCATAATGCTCCATTTATCACGGCGCGGTTTCATATTAATTTCTGTATCAGTTAACATTTCAATTTCTGATAAAAGTTTCTGTCTCGTAGACGCCATCCCACGTAACAACGTTTCCATATTCATATTTGCATATGATTGCATCATATTTCTCCCCCCTTATTTGGTTAAAAAGAGGCGCTTCTTTTCAAGAAACACCCCTTAAGTTTTATTATTCTAAATTTTCTTTCATTATCTCATTTTCCCAAATAATTGTCGATTGCAAATTCATAAAAACTAATGCATATTTTTTACAATTCTGTGTCATCTACTCCATTTAACCAACCGTGAATCTCATCGATTACACCTTTCACACACCCATCAGCAAATGGTGATGTTAAATTAGCTGTTTCAACTAATTGTAAGAATGATTTACTACCGCCTTGACGGCAAAGATGAACATAATCTTCCCATGCCTCTTGACGATTCTCTCTTGAACGTTTCCAAAATTGGAACGCACAAATCTGTGCTAACGTATAGTCAATGTAATAAAATGGTGAGTTATAAATATGTGCTTGACGTTGCCAAAAGCCACCGCGCTCTAAATAATCATTTTCCTCATAATCACGATGTGGCAAGTACTTTCTTTCAATATTACGCCACGCTTCTTTGCGCTCAGCCGGTGATGCTTCTGGATGTTCATATACAAAATGCTGGAATTCATCAACAGATACACCATATGGTAAAAATAGCAACGCTGAACTTAAATGTGAGAAATAATATTTCTCTACATCTTCTTCAAAGAATAAATTCATCCATGGCCATGTGAAAAATTCCATACTCATTGAATGAATTTCACACGCCTCATATGTTGGCCAGTTATACTCTGGAATTTCATAGTGACGGCTTTCATATACCTGGAAAGCATGCCCTGCTTCATGCGTTAACACATCAATGTCACCAGACGTCCCGTTAAAGTTTGAGAAAATAAACGGTGCTTTATAATTTTCAATATATGTACAATAGCCTCCGCCAGCTTTTCCTTTTTTCGCAACAAGATCTAATAAATTATTTTCTAACATAAAATTAAAAAATGTATTTGTTTCTTCTGATAGTTCTCTATACATCGTTTTGCCATGATTCACAATCCAATCCGCATCACCTTTTGGCACTGCATTACCAGATGGATATTCAAAATTCTCATCATAATAAGCAAGCTTCTCCACTCCAATACGAGCCTGTTGTTTTTGTCTAAGTTCAGTTGCAACAGGTACAATATAATCAAGTACTTGTTTGCGGAAATTCGCAACCATCTCTGCATTGTAGTCTGTACGGTACATTCTTGCATATCCAAGCTCAACAAAATTGTTAAAACCAAGTTTCTTCGCAATCGTTGTTCTAACTTTAACAAGTTCATCATAAATACGATCTAACTCTTCTTCATGCTCCGCTAAAAATCCATAATATGCTTCACTTGCTTGTTTACGCATATTACGATCTCTGTTCTCCATAAACGGAACAAGTTGTGATAATGTTCTTTCTTCACCTTCAAATGAAATTTTAGCTGCCGCTATTAACTGTGTGTACCCAGAAGACAATTTGTTTTCTAACTGTAAATCTGCAACTACTTCATCTGAATATGTTTTCATTTCAGCCTCTGCAAGTGCAAATAACTGTATGCCATAATATTCTTCTAATTGTTTTCGAAATGGAGATTGTGTTAATGCTTCGTAATATTTTGTCACATATCCCTTCACAATTGGTGAATATTCATCAAAGAAATCTTGTTCTTCCTTATAAAATTCATCCGTCGTATCGACACTATGACGAATATAACATACGTTATACATCGTGCTAAAATCATTACGGATTTCATTAATCTGTGCAATTACTTCTTTTTGTTCTTCCACTGTTTTAGCACTCTTAAACTGTTGTAAAGTCTCCGCAAATCTGTCTTTCACTTCATCCATATTCGGACGTTTATATGCATAATTCTCAAACGACATACAAATAACCCCTTTCTTTTCTAAAAAACATTCCCTTACTATAATTCCATATATTTCGTAAATTCCCTTTATTCATTAATAAATTTCATCCTACTTATTGCCGGGAGTACTATATATTCATTTTCATTTTCCGACATACATCATGACCGCTTCTATGCGCGGACAAATCCTCTCGTCTCCCTCTAAAAAAAGAGATTTTATGTCGCTTTTTAAACTTATATAAAGAGCGTTTTTTCTGCTCACGGATAGCAGAAATAATAAAAACTTTGAAGTATACATTCAAAGTTTTTATTATTTCTCATATTTCCCTATCTTTTTTAACAACACTAAAAGTTGATCTTTTTCATCATTTGATAACATATGTAATGATTCATGTATGACTTCCTCATGGTTTGGAAAGATACTAGAAATTAATTGTATCCCTTGTTCTGTTAAATGAGCATAAATGACACGACGGTCATTTTGGCTAGGTTTTCGCTCAACGAGTCCTTTTTTCTCTAATTTATCAACAACATATGTAATGCTGCCACTTGCAATTAAAATTCTTTCCCCAATTTGCTGCAACGGTTGAGTTCCCTTATGGTATAACAATTCTAGTACGGCAAACTCAGTTGGGTTTAATCCATTGCTTTGAATAGACTTATTGGCAGTATCCATAACAGAGCGGTGTACGCGTGATAAAGCGATAAATACTTTTAATGATTTCGAAACATCTTCCTCTTCATACTGAGATGTCATAACACTCCCACCCTTTACTAAATCTCTTTTCAAATAGAGATATTCTTTCTCATTTGAAAAATACTGTCATATTTCAACATGTTACAACAAAAACCACAAAAAAACACTACACATTTCCGAATGTTTTTATATAATAAAATTAAAAACAGAAGGAGAAGCAATTTTGAATGTAAAACTACGCAACACATTTTTATATATTTTGCTTGTTATATTTCCAACACTTTGTATAAGTTCTATCTTATTTTTGTACGAAAAATATACAATGGAAAAAGAAAATAAACAAGCCGCTCATACAGTCGTATTTTTATATAGAGACTACTTAGATCGTTATCTAGGAGAATCAACATCTGCATTAGAAATGCTGGCGATGGTTATTAGCGCAAAAGCGCAAAATGATACTGAAATACAACAAGTGCTACATAGTACAGATGAAACTGACGAACGATTTGATGGCCTGTATTATGCAAATACAGATTTGAAAGTTACATTATCATCATCGAAATTAAAAGATTCTATCGATATTACTGATCGTTCTTACGCAAAAGAAGCTTTTAAAAATAAACAGACGACGGTTTCATCTGCAATTACAGATCGTGCTTCTGGCCATAAAGTGATTGTGATTGCCACTCCTGTTTTCAATAAAAACAAAGATATTTCTGGACTTCTATTAGCAAGCTTGCGGTTTGACTATATTGCAACGTCTTTAAATGCAATCAAACCAGAATATCATTTTGAAGTACTCGATAAGCATGGAGTTACATTTTTACACGATAATAATCCCAAATTCGCCCCAACAAACACACAACAAATTACTGTTCCATTAACAAGATTGCCGTGGAGCGTTGCTATTTATCCATTACCTATTGAAGAAACCATTTTATGTCATAACGTCTTTATGGATTGTTTAATAACATTATTTCTTATGACCATTTTATTTTTATTTATAAAATACATTCTTCTACAAAGACAAACAAAATTAGAAAGAAAACAAAATGAAATACAAAAACTAGAATTAGTTGGTTCCTTCGCTGCAAGTACAGCTCACGAAATTCGTAATCCTCTTACAGGTATTAAAGGACTCATTACTCTTTTGAAAGAAACACATACAAATGAAAAAGACCAATTTTATTTTTCTGTTATTGAGAAAGAAATTGAAAGGATTAATGAGATTGTCAGTGAATTCCTTATTCTCGGGAAACCAACTGCTATTATTGAAAAAACATACGATTTAAGAGATATTGTTAAAGAAGTTTCATTGATTATTCAATCCGAGGCAAATTTACATAACGTTCAACTTTCCATACATATGCCTGAACATCCAATTCCGATTCGTTGTTCAAATGATCATATTAAGCAAGTTATTTTAAATATTACAAAAAATGCTTTTGAAGCAATGTCACTTGATGATACATTGACAATTACAATCGAAGCGAATGAAAGTACGGCACAATTGCAAATCAAAGACACAGGAAAAGGAATTCCAAAACACATTCAAAAGCAAATTTTCCATCCGTTTTTCACAAACAAAGATACAGGAACGGGACTAGGGCTTGTCGTATGCAAAAGAATCATTGAAATTTATAATGGTCAAATTACGATTGAAAGTACAGAAAATATTGGAACAACCGTATGCATTATACTCCCGCTTTATTCACGGTAATCATCCCTTCTCCTTATGGGATGATTACTTTATAAATGTTGTCCAAAACGCATTCGATTTCTCATTGTGTGCGATTTTAAAAAATGATGTTTTTATCATTAAAAACCATTTCGACAACTTATTCTCTTTGTAACGTTGATATTTCACAATAAGTGTGTCCAATTCTTGACTTACTTGAATTGTCTCCAAGCTATTAAATCCATTTGTAAGTCCTAAATGAATCATTTCTTCACGCTTCACATGAATATCATACAAAAGCTTGTCCATTGTAGATTTTCTTTTTACTACAAACATGCGTATATCCCCCTCGATATCCTTTCATAATCTGTATCCCATTCTTATAAAGAATGAAACTTTCTGTTTCTCTCCTTATTACATACAAAAGTTCAGAAAATTAAACATTTTCTCCCTATAATTTACAAATCTTTATCCTCACCTTGAGAATTATTACAAATTATTCTATCTTTGTAAATACATTCGCAATAATAGACATTTTTTTTGTCTTATTTTAATAAAAATCCCTCTCAAACAAAGAACTCCCACTTTTCACAATTTTATTTTCGACATTTTGTGCGTTTAAATTCATTCAAAACGTAAACGATAACAGTAAATTATCATTTATACCACACCACTGAGCTCAATTACTTCAACTTACCGTTAGTAGATGAAAATATGGATGCTTTGTATGATCCGAAGGGAGACTTGTACATGCGAAAATATATGATAATCTTTTTCCTTACCGCTCTACTGCCAATCGTAACTTTTTCTGTGCCAACCTACGCTCACACAAACAAAGTAGCGATTGTCATTGATGACTTTGGAAATAATATGAAGGGTACGAAAAAAATGATCTCACTGCCTATCCCGTTAACTGTTGCAGTTATGCCATTTCTTCCATCTACAAAACAAGATGCGACATCAGCTCATCAAAAAGGACACGAAGTGATTATTCATATGCCAATGGAACCGGTAAAAGGAAAAAAAGAGTGGCTTGGCCCAAAAGCTATTACAACCGATTTAAGTGATGCTGAAATTAGAAGTCGTATCAAACAGGCAATTGAAGAGGTTCCATTCGCAATTGGAATGAATAATCATATGGGTTCAAAAGCAACGGCTGATGAAAGAGTGATGCGCATTATACTATCAGTTTGTAAAGAGCATCGTCTCTTTTATTTAGATAGTAAAACAAGTCCGCACAGCGTTGTCAAAAAAATTGGGGAAGAGATTGGTGTACCTATTGTCGAAAACAAACTATTTTTTGATGATTTATATACTTCGGCTCACGTAACAAAACAAGCAAATATTCTCTTACAAAAAGTGAGAACTGAACCTGTTATGGTAGCGATTGGTCACGTTGGTCCTCCAGGAGAAATTACATCTTCTGTCATTCGATCTTATATTCCTAAGATTCAAGAAAAAGCTGATTTTATCTTCTTATCTGATCTTGTAGCGCCAGCCCCACCTGTTTCTTCACAAAAATAGAGAGAGGCATCTGCCCCTCTCTATTTCTAAATGCGGTCTACATGACTAACTCGAAAACCCCTTTTTTCTAATTTTGCTATTAATGCTTCTATCTCTTGCTGATTTAAATCATCTGTTAAATTAACGATAACGCGTCTAATATATTGATCTCCATTATCTAACGTAAATAACCCACCGATATTATATAGCTTTAATAATCTACCAAGCTCTTTAATGATTCCTTTCGACTCATGCGTCGCTAATGTTAATATATATCCACCTGTATGCATTCCAAACGAGTCTTCAATCACATCAAAAATATTAGAATGTGTTAAAATGCCTATAAACTCATGATAATCATTTAATACAGTTAAAAAAGGCAATCTACGAATCGTATAAAAAGCTCTAAAGAAAGAATCACGTTCAAAAATAAAAGCCTGCTCATCTTTCATTAGCTCAGAAACACTTTCTTTCTTTTCTACTTGCTCCTTACACCTATTCTCTAGCACATCCACTTTATAAATAATCCCTTTAAATGCCTTACCGTCCTCTGCTAAAACAGGAATCGCTCTATATCCACTGCGTTCCATTATCTCTAAAGCTCGCTCCGCCTCTTCGTATTCGAAGCAGGTTACAACTTGTTGCTTCAGAAGAAAATGATTTTTAACTCGCAAAATACGTTCCTCCCCACATGACGACATGTAATCTATATATAATAAGGAGGGCCGTATTTTATGAGTAAAACTTCATAAGTAAAACGCTTTCATTTTTTTAATTACTTCCTAACTGTTTGTCATTCTCTTTAGGTACTTCTACCTAAAGAGATCCCTCGATTACATCACCGAACTTTTTGTTCCTTTAATCATTAACAATTTTACGTGGTAATTCATTAAGTACTCTAATCCCTCTAACCATTTTTTCGTTTCTTCTGGCGTTGTTCCCCAAACAAGTAATCCATAATTGTGAACAAGCACAGCTCCGCCTCCTTTTGTAAAGCAAGGCACACTCTCTTCTAACAAATTCGCAAATTTACTTTCATCTTCTACGATTGGAATTGTAATACTTGTAATTCCTTCTTTTCCAAAAACACGTTCTACATTTCTCTGTTCAAATGTTACTTCTCCTTCTTTTCCATATAACTCCGACATTAAGTGACTATCAACTGTTTGTACTTGTAAAATACATTCTGCCTGACTTTTTTTATAAATATCTGCGTGCATAAATGATTCAGAAGCCGGTTTCTCATCGAACGCAAATACCGGTTCACATGTACTATTAACCACAATAAAATCATCTTCTACAAATAGGCCTTTATCTTTTCCTGCTATATTAACTAAAAACGTAAGCGGATCTTTTGACGTTCGCATCGATAAACTAATTTTTGTCCCATAAAACCAATCGCGAAGAGCCAATTCCATCTTAATATCCCGTAATTCTTTCCATTTTTTCAAAAACAATAACACATTGTCACCCCCGTATTGTTATCTTCTATTTCTATGTAAAGGCGATATTTTTTGATAATTCTAAAAATTTAATTGAATTATCACATGATAAAACCTTTTTGTCAATATGCTTTTGCCATGTTCCCTAAACTTTATCCAAATAAAAAGAGCCCTATTATAGAGCTCTTTTATTCATCATAATTTGCAGCATAGCATTCTTCTCTTGTTCATTAATAATCCGTAATTTTCGCAGTATATATGCATATAAAATGATCTTCTCATACACTCTTCTCTTCACCCCTGCTCCCTTCTTTCCTTTAACCAACTTTTTTTCTATTGGTAAATTATATGAGCGATAAGAGAAAAAGTGTCCTGTTTTGTGTAAATTCAACTTCTTGTGAATGTTGTTTTTTTCCATATATATGCCTATACTAAAAAATGTAATTTCAAATTAAAGTTGAGGGTTAAAATATGAACATTATTATTAGTACGTTAAACGCAAAGTACATTCATACAAATCTAGCAATTCGTTATATTAAGGCATATGCCCAGCCAGAATTTGATCTTGAGATGGCTGAATATACGATTAACGATCCTGCCATGAATATCGTTACAGATTTACATAGGCGCAAACCTGATGTAATAGGATTTAGCTGTTATATTTGGAACATAGAAGAAACAATTGAAGTCATTCAAATGCTTAAAAAGATTAATCCAAATTTGATTATTTTTGTTGGTGGTCCAGAAGTTACATACGATGTGCCCTATTGGCTAAAACGTGTTCCTGAAATTGATTTTATTATTATCGGTGAAGGAGAAATTGCTGTAAAAAATCTTCTAGTTGAAATACAAGGTACACAACAATTTGAAAACCTTGACGGTATTGGATTCAAAAAAGATGATGGCACCTATGTAATCAAACCACAACGTGAGAAACTAAATTTAAAAGAATTACCATCTCCATATCGTTTCCCGGAAGATATTCCACATTTAAGTAAACGCATTACCTATATCGAAACGAGCCGGGGTTGTCCGTTTAGCTGCCAATTTTGTTTATCTTCTATTGAGGTCGGTGTCCGTTACTTCGATCGTGAACGGATTAAAGAAGATATTCGCTATTTAATGCAAAATGGTGCACGTATTATTAAATTCGTCGATCGTACTTTTAACATTAGCCGTAGCTACGCAATGGAAATGTTTCAATTTTTAATTGATGAACACGTAGAGGGGACTGTATTTCAATTTGAAATTACAGCCGATATTATGAGGCCTGAGGTCATTGAATTTTTAAATACAAATGCTCCTCCAGGTTTGTTCCGTTTTGAGATCGGTGTACAATCGACAAATGATCAAACAAACGATCTTGTAAAACGACGTCAAAACTTCGAAAAGTTAACAAGAACCGTTACAATGGTTCGCGATGGACAGAAAATCGATCAACATTTAGACTTAATTGCCGGACTTCCTGAAGAAGACTATCAATCCTTCCGAAAAACATTTAATGATGTCTTTGCATTAAAACCAGAAGAATTACAACTTGGCTTTTTAAAATTGCTACGTGGTACAGGCCTTCGACTTCGAGCAAATGATCATCAATATGTATACATGGAAAATGCACCGTATGAAATGCTTGGAAATAATGTACTATCATTCGATGATATTATTCGAATTAAACAAGTTGAAGATGTCTTAGAAAAATATTGGAATGCTCATCGTATGGACAACACTGTGTCATATATCATATCCCATGCATTTGATACACCTTTTGACTTCTTCCAAGAATTTGGCTCTTACTGGGATACACAAGGGTGGATACGAATTGGACACCAACTAGAAGATTTATTCCAACGTCTGTATCAGTTTTTACAATCAAGAAAAACTGCAAAGCTCCCGATCATTAAAGGGTTAATGACAATCGATTATTTACAAAATCATAAATATCGCCCGCGTAAATCATGGACAACAGAACAAAGGAAAAAAGAAGAAATAAATGCCTTCTATAAAGGAATTCTAGAACATCCAAACATTCTAGGAGATAAGTTTGCTGCTCTTCAATTGGCAGAAAAAGACTTGTATAAACACACAATTGTAGAGCATATACCATTTGATTACCACCATTACATGAAGCATGGGGAAGTGATTTCAAACCCTTCTTTCCTTGTTGCCTACTACAATCCGAAAACGACACAATGTGAATTATACGCAGCTAGTGTCAGCGAATTATCAACAATAATATAAAAAATGAGGCGTTTGTAAAACGCCTCATTTTGTCTTTCCTTTTTTTGAATTACGATTTGCATATTTTGCAACATCTTCATTTTCGTACTCTACTGCAAATTCCGCATCCGGCAAACTTTCTTTTGGAGTTTGGTTGTTCTTTGCAGCTGCGTTACGACTCACCTTTCGTTTTACCATACGAAACACTCCTCAATCCTTTATGCTTACAGTATTAATATGGACATTGAAACCACGCTCTATAGATGGTAACTGTTAACAAGTTGCGAATATGCAATGTGAGGAAATGCTATAAAACAGGAGGGGCTATACACCTTTCCACTTTAATAAACAAGGAGCGATGAATGTGAAGGAAAAGCAACCTATCGACTCTCCGATTCTCGATGAAACCATTCCGCACTAAATGAATTTCCCTTCGTTTAAAGGAACTGGCATCACAATGCCACAACCATTCATCAATGAATATGACGTGATTATTGGTGATAGCCAATATAATTCAGAAAATAGCCCCCTAAATAATTGGAGCGATGATATTGATCCTGCTATTATGGCCGGAGACCAATGGGTGCATCCAACGAATGATATCGGTTGGATTGCTGAAGAAAATCAAGAATTACTATCTAAAAATAATAATGATGCAGAAGATATTTTTATGCATCCACAGTTTGGTATTAATGATTAACATAGAAAAGCGATTCTATTTTAGAAAATAGAATCGCTCTTCTTATCCAATAATAATCCGTTCTTTCGGATATTTATATCGAGGAGGCCTCTCTCTTCCCCCAATCACCAATATGAACGCTAAAATACCAATCCGCCCGATAAACATCAGCACAATTAATATTAACTTTCCAATTGCTGTGAGTTCTGATGTAATTCCTGTCGATAATCCTGTTGTTCCAAATGCTGAACACACTTCTACGACGAGGTTCATTAATGGAAATGGTTCGGTTATACATAGAATAAATATTGCTACAGCACATAGCAATGCACCCATCAATGCAACAACAAATGATTTTACAATATCTTCTTCATGTAATTGTCTCCCAAATACACGTACACTTCTACTACCTTTTGCAAAGTTATACAATACGAGAATACTGACGGCAAATGTTGTTGTACGAATGCCTCCGCCAACAGAACTTGGAGAAGCTCCAATAAACATTAATATACTCATAAAGAAAAGTGTCGGGGGCGAAAATTCTTGAATATCCATCGTTGCTAAGCCGCCACTTCTTGTCGTAACAGATTGAAACAATGTATAAAACAGCATTTCATCCCATGATTTACCGTGCAAAAAATGATTCCATTCTAACAAAAAAATAACGACTGTTCCAACAATGACTAAAGAAAAGAACGTTGTCGCTGTAAGTTTTGTAAATAACGAAAAGCGAAATAATTTATCTTTCTTTCTACTCATATATTGCTTTACCTCAATTAATACAGGAAAACCAATTGCACCTAAAATAATGAGAAACATATGTATAATTTGTACGATATAATCCTTTTGATACGGTATAAGCGATTGACCCGTCAAATCAAATCCACCATTCGTTGTCGCACTAACAGCTGCAAAGAAACCATGAAAGTACGCTTCCTTCCATCTAGGAAAGTAATGTAAAAATCTTGTTCCTAATAAAAGGGCACCAAGCACTTCAATCGAAACAATTAATATTAAAATGGAGCGCATTAAATGAACAAGTCCAGCTAAATTCCCTTGATTTTGATCTGCCATAATTAATCGCCGCTGCTGCAAACCTATTTTCTTCCCTGTAATCATCCAAACAAACGTGCCAAGTGCCATAATACCAAGTCCGCCTAATTGTAAAACAAGTGCTAATATCACAATACCTGCTGTATTAAATGTATCTGGAATCGACACAGTAGATAACCCCGTTACACTTACCGCACTAACGGATATAAATAAAGCATCGATAAATGGCAAATTCACTCCTGGTTTTAAAACAAATGGCATGCTTAATAATAGAACAGATACAATTACAGCGATGCCATAAAATACAGCGATGAGCTGCACTGGCCTTAAACGTTGTAACCAATTTCTAATAAGTTTCATTCCATCACTTCTTTAACTTTTTTTTGAGTAAAATACTTTAAAATCAGAACTACTACGAATAATGAGCACATCACATATCATATCATTTTCCAACATTTCATAACAAGGAATAGACATTTCTTAACGTTCGAGCAATAGGCAGTATAACCAATATACTCTGTAACAGTTGCATGCCCTGCTGTTCCATAAAGTGAAACTTCCATCAGTGCGGGTTACTGTCTATTAATGCGGGATAAAAAAATCCAGCTAGTTTTCACTAACCGGATTTTTTCATATCAATTCCTAGTTTGAGCGTTCTTCAAGCCAATTCCCAACTGTTGGATATGTTTGCTTTACCGCTGTTCCGCCGTACACAATTGACATATGTCCCGTTGGAATACACACATACTGCTTATCAACACTCGAAATATGATCTAATAAAGCTTCCACCTGACATGGAAGTGCAATATGATCACGTTTCGCCGAAATATTTAATACATTTGCCTTAATATTTTCCAACTTCACCTGTTGGCCGCGAATCACAAGCTCACCTTTTACTAGCTTATTTTTTTGATAAAATTCTCGAATCCATTGACGATATGATTCTCCCGGAAACGGAATCCCATCTGCAACCCATTTTTGAACTAATCTCCAACTTTCTACAAACTGCTCATTTTCTGAACGATCAAGAAGCGCTACATAAGGACCGACAAAATTTGAAATCGGCTTTAACATTTTATTTCCAAAGTCAATCATTTCCGGAGGGATATTTCCAAATGTATCCACCGCTTTATCTAAGTTAAAATATTTTTCATCTAATAGCGGTCCATATAACCCTGTATCTGAGAAGTCAAATGGGCTCGTCATAAAAATTAAATTTCGAATCGGCATATGTGGGTGAAGTGCAGCATAAATAGACGTTAATGTTCCACCCATGCAATAACCAAGCAAAGAAATTTCTTCTGCCTTTGCTGTACGCAGTACCTTTTTCACGGCTTTTGCAATGTAATCAAGAACAAAATCATCAAATTTCAAATGACTATCTTCTAAACCAAACGTTCCCCAGTCTAGCATATACACATCAAAACCACGGTCCACTAAATATTCCACTAAGCTATTCCCTGGCGTTAAGTCCATAATGTAAGGCTTATTAATAAGAGCATAAATTAACAAGATAGGAACAGAATGTGTCTTTTCTTTCTTTGGAATGTAACGATATAACTTCGTCTTATTTTTCGTCCAAATCACTTCTTTCGGCGTTAAACCTACTTGTGGCTCTGGTTCACGAAGCAACACTTCACTCGCTCGTCTAAAGCGTCGATATGCTTTTCGATATTCCTCTGGATACAACTCTAATTGCTTTTCCCATTCTGCTCTGAGCATTGTCATGTTCACAACTCCTTTATATTTTTATTCCATTTAGAAAGAAAGAAGTGCATACCCATCATAGACATGCACTTCTTTGTTGTTAGATTACATATATAAACCGCCATTAATATTTAATTGCTGACCTGTAATGTACGCACCATCTCGGCAAAGGTATATAACACCTTTTGCAATCTCATCAGCTTGACCGAAACGTTTCTTCGGAATTTTCGCTACAATTTGCTCACGAACGTTTTCTGGAACTTCTGCTACCATCTCTGTATCAATAAAGCCTGGGCAAATCGCATTTACTGTTACATTTGTTCTTGCAAGTTCTAATGCTAACGATTTTGTAAATCCAATCATCCCAGCTTTTGCAGCTGAATAATTCGTTTGTCCAAATCCGCCAGCTTGGCCAATAATAGAAGAGATACTAATAATTCGTCCCTCTTCAGCTTCCGTTATGTATGGAAGTGCCGCACTTGATGTGTTAAATACGCTACTTAAATTCACATCGATAACGCGATCCCAATCTTCACGATTCAACTTTTTAAATGTACGATCTCTCGTAATTCCAGCATTATTAACTAAAATGTCCACTTTTCCAAAGTGCTGTACTGTTTCTTCTACAAGACGCTTTGCATCTTCTAACTTAGAAACATCTGCTTGACAAGCATACACATCATGTCCTTCTTTTGCGAGCTCATTCACAAGGTTCTCCGCAGCATCTTTACTGCTATTGTAGTTAATTACTACCTTTGCACCTTCTGCCGCTAGCGCCACTGTAATTGCTTTTCCAATTCCCTTTGCTCCACCCGTTACAATTGCTACTTTTCCATGTAATTGAGCCATTTTTGCT
This sequence comes from Bacillus multifaciens, assembly GCF_030756675.1. Classification (GTDB taxonomy): domain Bacteria; phylum Bacillota; class Bacilli; order Bacillales; family Bacillaceae_G; genus Bacillus_A; species Bacillus_A multifaciens. The sequence goes on along the minus strand of NZ_JAVBXD010000017.1, from coordinate 13,628 downwards.
CCCCCTTTGTTATAATTTGCGGCTACATGATGGATGGATTTCGCCTAGATGTACACCGCATAATGCATGTATACATTTATAAATAAGATACCGTCCTAGAAAGACCCTTCCACTTTCTGAACGAGTATATATTTAACGAAATTATTTTTTTGGATCTTGTTTCGCTTGTACAGCTGGTACTTGTAGTTTTTCTAATATTGCATTCTGCCCTTCTAATAGCTCTAAAACTTTATCTAATTTATTTTCTAGTGTACGAATATCTTGTTTCACTTTTGTTACATCACGTTTTATTGTAGGTGATTGCCCGAGAGATTCTGTATTTTCCTCTAAAAACTCTTCAATATTGTCAACTTTGTTTTCTAAATTAATAACAAGAGAGGCAACTCGTGCAATATCTTCTTGCGTTGGAATATTCACCTTTTCTAAATACCCTTTCGTTGCATCGTTCATCATCTTTTGATAAAACAAGTTCAAATCTAAAACGCTTCCCATCCATGCAGAATACTCTTCTGTCTTGACTGTTTCATTAAGCGTTTTTCCCCAAAACTTTTCTGTCTGTTCGTAAACTTCCTTCCAAGCTTGTAGTGGATCGAGTTTTTGTTCAATCAATTCTCCTACACTCCTTCATTTCGTTATCAAAACCAATAAAGCAATTGAAATAATTCAATCTATTCATTATTTTCTAATATTCTGTCTAAAAGTTCAAGGGTGTATTTATTTTTTCTATTTTCAAAAAAATGAATTGACAAAAAATACAGATAGGTGTAAATTGCACATATAAGAAATAATTCCCAACTAACTGATTCATGAGGTGATGCACAATCATGCTACAAAATGAACCAGAAAAAAAAGAAAGTTTGGAAACATCCCAAACGAAACAACCAAACTCCATGCCAAAAAACTTCTTAGTTCCATTCCTACTTCTCTGTCTTAAAGACTGGAGTCTTCACGGTTACAAACTCATTCAAATGCTAATGGATATTGGCTTTTCTTCTATTGATCAAGGTAATGTATATAGGACTTTGCGAAAGTTAGAAAAAGAAAACCTCATATCTTCCACTTGGGATACAAGTGAAGGAGGTCCAGCAAAACGAATTTATTCTTTAACGGAATATGGAGAGGAATATTTATCTTCTTGCGCTACGTCATTTGAACAATACCAAAAGATGCTGCGTACATTTTTTAACCTATACACCAATGCATTCTTCCCATTTTCCACGGTTTCAGTAAAGGATGAGAAATCTTCATCATCTTCTGGTGACACAGCAGAATAAACTGCGTTCACAATATGTAAAAATTTTATTTGGAGGTCAAGTCATGGAAACGAAACCACACGAACTTGTTGATGCATTCTGGAAAAATTGGTCACACTCTCTTTCCCTATTCTCTTCAGCGGGAAAACAAATGGAACAACTTACATTAGAAACGTTGAAACATCAGCAGGAAGCTTTGCATAAATTAACAGAAAGTACGAAGGATATCGAAAAAGAAATCCAGCAATTTTCAGCACAAGCAAACGCACAATACAATGAGTATGTAAAGCAATTCGCCGGAACTTCTTTCAATGAACAAATTGATGGATGGCAAGAAAAATGGAATGAACTTTCCAATCATATGCAACAGCTCACTGTGTCTCCAACAAAAACATCTCTATCTTTACTTTCACAAACAAGCGAACAATTCGAAGAAGCGGTGAAACAACTAATTAACCAACAACAGCAACAACGTGAAGAGGTTCAAAAACAAATGGAAAGTTTTTTAGAAGAATTCAAATCCATGCAACTAGACCTCGTAAAAAAGTTCGAGGAAAACTCAAAAAATCTATTTACTTCCATGAAGTAAGAAAGATGTGGCAGCTGACTGCAAAAAATACTCTTTCCTTTCTTTCTCCCTTTGCATCTGGATGGCTCACATTTTTCAACATGGAAAAGAAGGAGGAAGAAATGAATCCTTTTCGAGAAGCAGAATCTGTTCATGAGCTTCATTATGATGACATTCACATAGGGGATCAAGTTTCTTTAACAAAAACGATTTCAAATGAAGATATCGTTACGTTTGCAAAACTTACGGGTGATGTAAATCCAATTCATCTCCTTGATTCTTTTGCAAAAACAACAATGTTCAAAGAACGCATTGCTCATGGAATGCTCGTCTCTAGTTTTATTTCAACAATACTTGGCACAAAGCTTCCTGGAAAAAATACCATTTATTTATCACAAAATATTGCATTTCGTGCCCCGGTAAAAATCGGAGATACACTGCGTGTTGTCGCTGAAGTCATTGAGAAACGCGATGATAAAAGAATTATTACCTTACAAACAAACATATATAATCAATACAATAAAGTTGTTGTCGAAGGTACGGCAACTGTTATGAAAAAAGAGTAGCGCTGCTACTCTTTTTTCATTTCATCCAAGAACTGCTAGTCTGTCCGATTACTTCCGCGTATGAGTAAAAATCAAACACATACAATAATATCATCAGCTTCTATAGGCTGAAAATGAAAAAAGGGGTATTATACTATGGCGAAAACAAATAAATTACTTGTTCCTGGTGCTGAACAGGCATTAGAGCAGTTTAAGTATGAAATTGCACAAGAGTTTGGCGTGAATTTAGGATCTAGCACAGCTGCTCGTTCAAATGGATCTGTCGGCGGCGAAGTGACAAAACGTCTCGTTTCCCTTGCACAACAGCAATTACGTGGATAAATAAAATAAACAATGGATTTGAGGCAGATATTCTCTGCCTCTTTACTATTTACAACTCCACTACTCATGAGCGCTTCCCTCTCCTCATAGAAAGTACAAAAAATGAAATATTCACACAAAAATCTTTTAACAGGTTGACAGACTATAGTATTACTTATATACTGTACGTAATAGCATATTTCCAAAGGGGAGTAGCGTCAGAGAAAATATTCTCTGAAACAAAGTCGTCATTACGTGGAACCATGTTCCTCCGGCTTTGTTGGCATAGTTTATTACATATGTCTAGCAAGACCTTTGCCTATTAATGGCAGAGGTCTTTTTTGCATTCATTCCTAAATTCCTTCGCCGTTAATAGAGCTTATTTTTTGGAAAGCTAAACAATGGGGATTTTTTTCTTATTGTTTAGCGCCTATACAAACGAGAGGAGAATGTAAATGGAACTATCTTTATTATTGCAGTATGGTTGGGTATTACTTATTTTAGTCGCTTTGGAAGGAATTTTAGCAGCAGATAATGCACTTGTCCTTGCAATCATGGTAAAACACTTACCGGAAGAAAAACGAAAAAAAGCTTTATTTTACGGACTTGCAGGAGCATTTGTATTCCGATTTGGATCATTATTTATGATTTCATTTCTTGTCGATGTATGGCAAGTACAAGCAATTGGTGCTGTTTATTTAATGTTTATCGCTGTGAATCACCTTATAAAAACGTATGTAAAAAAGAATACAATTCATCAAGAAACAGAGAAAAAAGAAAAAGAGAAAAAACAAGAAAACTTTTGGTGGACTGTATTCAAAGTAGAAGTTGCTGATATTGCGTTTGCTGTTGACTCTATTTTAGCAGCGGTTGCATTAGCAATGACATTACCGAAGACAAACCTTGGTACAATTGGCGAACTTGATATCGGACAGTTTGCTGTTATTTTCGCAGGCGGTATGATTGGATTAATTATTATGCGCTTTGCCGCATCCGCTTTCGTAAACTTACTGCAACGTAAACCTGGATTAGAAACTGCTGCATTCATGATTGTAGGTTGGGTTGGTGTAAAATTAGCAATCTATACGTTAGCTCACCCTGCATTAGGTGTCATTCCACATGAATTCCCAGAATCAACTACTTGGAAATTGATCTTCTGGGGTGTATTGCTTGCAATTGGTGCAGGTGGTTGGTTCTTATCAAAAGAAACAAATCCAAACGTACAACAAGATTCGAAACAATATAACGAAAAAGCGCTGTAATCTCAGCGCTTTTTCTTTTTTCTTCAAAAACAGGTAAGATTTCTCAATTGTTGAAAATGTATTATATTATACAATAATTTGTTAACGCTTTCATTAGAATTGGTGTCCTTTTTGTGAATTGTTACACAAACTTATTGAAAGAAAGAGTAAATACGTGTACTTTATTTATATAAAGTATATTTATAAACGATTTATTGAAGGAGCGTAATGTTTTATGCTAGAACAAGGAGTAGATTACCTAGTACAGCTCGCAAAGAAAAAGAAAAAGATGTTAGATAACAATCCAATGCAATATTTCCTTCGGGCGGCGCTAGCTGGTGTCTATATGGGTTTTGTTATTGTACTATGTTCTAAATTAGGAAATTTCTTTCATGATGCACATTCACCCGCAACATATTTTGCATTCTCTATCTTTTTTGGAATTGCACTTATTTTAATTATATTTGGTGGAGCTGAATTATTTACAGGAAATACAATGTATTTCACCGTTGCAACTTTACGTAAAGAAACAACTGTTATCGATACACTTCGCAACTGGGGTGCTTGTTATGTAGGAAACTTAGTAGGAGCAGTATTTTTCGCATTCCTATTTTATGCAACTGGTATTTTTGAAACAATAAGTCACAATCACTTATTAAATGAAGTTGCCACAACAAAGATGGGCGCATCAACAATGCACATATTTTTCAAAGCTATTTTATGTAACTGGCTCGTTTGTCTTGCATGTTTCCTTCCATCTCAAGTAAAAGGAGATACAGCTAAAATACTTATGATATTTTTAACTGTATTTACTTTCTTCATGTCAGGATATGAACATAGCATCGCAAATCTATCTATATTTTCAATTGCTTTACTTGTTCCACATCCTGATACAGTTTCTTTTGCAGGTGCGATTCATAACTTAATTCCAGCTACAATCGGTAACATAGTTGGCGGATCTGTATTTGTTGGTATGGTTTATCATTATTTGACTAAAACAAAAGATGAAACAAAATCTACAAAATCAGAAATCGAATCTGAACAAACTGAAGAAATCATTCCATTACCAGCACAGGTAAAATAACGCACATGTCGAAAGCATGCATTCCAAATTAATTGGAATGCATGCTTTTTTAATAACTTCCCACACGTCTAATCATAATAGATGAAGAAATTTCTCCAGATTCTTTTCCTTTTTGGATCCGATCTAACATATAATGTTGTCCTATCGGATCATTCGTATGAAAATGAATTTCTTCCACATGTAATCGTTCCCGGCAAAATGCATCTACGAAATACAACCCATTTCTCTGACGAAATCCCATATTATAATCGAGCGATAAGGTATGTACCTTATTATTTCGAATAGGCTCCAGTGCCTGTTCGGCTGTCGTCGCTAGTGTAAAGCCAGCAGGGCACGGTCTTTGGTCATCCATATATACATTCATATTATCCCTCCTCTACATACTGTATGTACATATTGTACCAAGTGCAATAAAAGGTGCAAAGGGAAGCGGTTCGTTATATGTCATGCGTTTAAGAATAATGAAAATGATAAGAAAACAAAGACCAAATAAGGATGAGAACAATAGTGACAACAGTATCGCTTTTGTTCCAATGACAAACCCAAGTAAAGTAAATAATTTCACATCCCCTCCTCCGATTCCTTTTGGATAAATAGCTTGAATGATATATAAGAGCATAAACATAACCAGTGCCGCTAACAAGCCATCCCACCATAGCGATGGCTGTATAAAAAAACGTTCGATTAAAAATAGTCCTGTAAAAAAGCATAAAATTCGATTTGGAATTACCATATAAAGAAGGTCTGTAATGGAAACAATGAAAAGAAGTGATAACAGCGTCCACGCGATAATCAGCTCCTCATTGAAACCAACAGAAACTGCCGCAAGAAGAAACAATACCCCTGAAATGCCTTCAAATAAAGGATGCAAATATGAAATTTTTCTATTACAGTACGTGCACCTTCCTTTTTGGATACAAAACGATAAAATGGGGATTAACTCTTTTAGTCGTAATACGTGGGAACAATGAGAACAATGTGAGCGTGGTTTTATAATGGAATATCCGAGCGGAACACGATAAGCAACAACGTGATAGAAAGAACCTAATATCAAACCAGTGAAAAAAGCATATACATAAAATAGCATTCATAAAACCCCTTTTCTTTTTAGATGGACAAGAGCGTCCGGCCATGAGTAGAAGCGGTCAGGGCCTGTTTCTGCCACGTGTGATGTTCAAACATAGAGAGGAAGATAGTGGAAGGTTACTTTTTGCTTGGCATGGCGGCGACTTGTGATCGGTAAGTCACGTTGGTTTTACATAGTATAACAAGAAAAAGTAACACATTGTATTTTCAAAAATATATCTTTCTTCATAAAAAAACAGGCCCTTATTAGGCCTGTTTTTCTATTTTATACAACAAAATAAAATGCTTTTAATGGTCCATGTACACCAACAACTAGATTCATTTCAATGTCAGCAGAGTTACTTGGCCCTGTAATAAAATTAATACAAGAAGCTGGTGCTTCTCCATTTTCAACGCGTGTATTCAAATCACGTACCGCTTGTGTAATACGAGGCACAATTGTTTCACGTGGAATAATCGCTACATAAATAGTCGGTAAAAAGTGTAGTGAACGTCCTCTTCCTTTATGACTTTGCACAACAATTGTACCTGATTCCGCTAATGTATAATCACTAAACGAAATTCCAATATTTGCTTTTTCCGCTAACTTCATGTTTTCTTCTTTCTTCGCTGGATCCCAAGTATTTACTTCTACGTTTTCACCAGGAAGCTCCGTTTCAAACAATCGCCCAAGTCCATACTCTTCAAAACGCTCATCTTGAGATAACATAATTGGTCCGCCGCCGTTTTCAGTGATAACGTTCTTAATCGCAGCACTTAATTCATCTCGATTCGTTTCAATAACAGTCGTATGAATGTTGTTACATTGCTTTTTAAATACTTCTAATAACTCTTCTTGTGAGTAATCATTTAACGTTTCTACATTTATATTGTTTTTCCATTCAGGGCGCTGCACCCCTTCTGTTTTGCGTTCACGTCCAAGCTGCTTTGCGATATTTTCTAAAAATGAATCGCGGTTTTGAATCGTTCCTGCCATTAGTTATTCCCGCCTTTCTTATGATCTTTATACCAATCACGGAATCTTTCTTTGCTTGGCGCTGGGAATTCACGAATTTCCGTCCAATTTTTAAGCGGTCCAACACCTTTAGAAACGCGGTTTCCGGATGTGAATGGGCTCATTGCGGCTGGCGCCATTTTCGATCCCATTTTGTATAAAGCCGCAGAAGAAGCGCCCATACTAAACATCTTCATTGCAAGTTTTTCTGCAAGCGGTGCACGTCCTTCTTTTTCCACAATTACTTGGCGGTGTTTTAACAATAAGTCATGCAATGGAATTTTTACTGGACAAGCTTCTGTACATGCTCCGCATAAACTCGATGCATACGGAAGTTCTTTATAGTCATCATAGCCACCTAAAAGCGGTGTTAATACCGCTCCAATTGGTCCGGGATAAATGGATCCATAAGAGTGACCGCCAACATGACGATACACTGGACATACATTGATACATGCCGCACAGCGAATACATTGCAATACTTGACGGAACTCAGAACCTAAAATTTCAGAGCGACCATTATCCACAACAACTAAATGGAATTCTTCTGGTCCATCTATTTCGTCCTCTTGAATTGGTCCCGCTACGGTTACATAACTTGTTAATTTTTGACCAACAGCACTGCGACAAAGTAACCCGACAAGAACATCAAGCTCTTCCATCGTTGGAACCATACGTTCCATACCCATTACCGCAATTTGTGTTTTCGGAATAGACATAACAAGGTCTGCGTTCCCTTCATTTGTTACTAAACAAAGAGAACCTGTGTTAGCAACCGCAAAGTTACATCCTGTTACTCCAATTTCTGCATCCATAAATTTTTCACGAAGAATTTTACGAACAAATTTCGTCATCTCATATGGATCATCCGATTTTTCATATCCTAATTTTTCTTTAAAGACATCACGAATTTGCGTTCTATTTTTATGTAGTGCAGGCGCAACAATATGAGATGGCGGATCATTGTCTACTTGTAAAATATACTCACCTAAATCACTCTCAACAACTTCACAACCGATTTCTTGAAGGACATGGTTCATACCAATCTCTTCTGTTACCATTGATTTTGATTTCACAACTTTTTTCGCTTGTTTCTTTTCAGCTACTTGTTTAATATATTCAGCTGCCTCTTCCTTCGTTTTCGCAAAGAAAACATGGCCGCCTCGTTTTGAGACATTTTCACTTAGTTGCATTAAATAATAATCTAAATTTTCTAATGTATGCTGACGAATTTGTTCACCAAGCTCACGCCACTCTTCCCAGTTACCTAACTCTTCAGCTGCTTCTAAACGTTTTGTGTGCAAACGCGTTTGTGCAGATGATACTGCTCCGCGCATAAACGAATCTTGAAGATTTTCCCCGACACGATCATTAAATTTTTTATCACTTGTTTTCATAGACATAGCTTACTTCCCCCTTCATCAGCGGCTATTCAATACTTCAGCAATATGCATTACTTTCACATTTTTTCCTAAACGCTCGATACGCCCGCCAATGTTTAACAAACACCCACAGTCCGCTCCGATTAAATAATCAGCACCTGTTTCCATAACACTATCAACTTTTTCATCTACCATTTGTTCAGAAATTGGCGTCATTTTTACCGAGAACGTTCCTCCAAAACCGCAACAATTTTGTACATTTGGCAGTTCTCTCACTTCTAAGCCTTTCACATTTGATAATAAAATACCTGGAGCTTCTTTTACTCCTAGTATACGCGTCATGTGACAAGATTTATGAACTGTTGCTACGCCATCCAAACGAGCACCAACGTCAGTAACTTTTAACACGTCAACAATAAATTGTGTCAATTCATATGTTTTTTCAGCTACTTTTTTCGCACGTGGTCCCCATTCTAGATCATCTTTAAATACATGTGGATACTCGTGAAACATTGTCGCACAAGAACCAGAAGGTGTAACGATATACTCAGCATTTTCAAATGTGCTAATCATATGCTTCATTGCTTCTTTAGCCGCTTCTACATGGCCGCTATTGTAAGCAGGCTGCCCACAACAAACTTGCGCTTCCGGAAATTCAATTTCACAACCTAATCGCTCTAAAATTTCAACCGTCGCTTTGCCGACATTTGTTTCAAACATATCGACTAAGCATGTAACAAACAATGTAACTTTCATATTATAGTTCCCCCTCATTTCAACTCAGCCAACATTCATATGGTCATCAGATGACTTGTTAAAAAAGAAAGAAGTGAGACATGAACTGCTCATATTCTTCCTTTAGAAAACGCTTTCTTATACTTTCTCCATTTCAGCAAATACATAAAGTTTTAAAAGCATAAAATTACGAATTTGTTTCTTCAGCGCCTGTGACCATACATTCTACTTTCGTTAGGTGATCTTGCATCGCTTGCTGCGCTGCTGCAACATCATTCTCTAACACTGCTTCATAAATTTTTCGATGCTCTTCTAGAAGTCGTTCTGCTGTTGTTTGTTCACCATATAAAATAATTTGTCTTGTTTCACCGATTGCTTCAGCAATCATTTCAGAAACATGGTTCATCAACTCTAACAAAATATTGTTATGTGAAGCTTCCGCAATTGCCATATGGAAATGAAAATCTGCTTTTTCACCAGCTCGTTCATCTCCGACTCCTTTTTGCATCTCATCTAACCAACGCTGCATATTGTATAAATTTTCTTCTGTGCGTTTTACTGCTGCTGCACCAACCGCTCCTACTTCAAGCACTTTTCGCACTTCCAATAAATTCACAATATCTTCTTGCTTCATTAGCAACGTTGTATTTAGTGACGATGTTAAAGCAGAGGCATTGAAATTCTTCACATACGTACCTTCACCTTGTTTCATCTCAATTAAGCCCATTGCTCGCAATGCGCTTAACGCTTCGCGCACAGCAGATCTGCCAACTTGAAACTGCTCTGCTAATTGATGAACAGGAAGAAGTTTGTCACCAGGCTTTAATGTACCATTTTTAATCATTCCTAAAATGGCTTCCGATACTTCTTCGTAAATTTTTTTTGGTTTAATAGATTTGTATTCCAGTTGTATCACCCCAGTATCATCCAAACAACAATGACAACAATTTATCCCGCGCTAACAGGTAGTAAAGCTCTCACCTCAAGATTCTGAGAAGTGAAAAAAGATAGGCAAGAGATACCTACAGCGAGTTTCACTTTATACAGAAAATAGCATCCCTATCTATTTTAGAACTAAACGCGCAGAAGTACAAACATTTTGTTCATAAAATAGACAAAAAAAGTTATTGCACTACTTTAGTAAAGAAAAAACCTATCTCTTCATTATGAAGAAATAACCGGTAGGTCAATGGAAATCGTCGTTCCTTTTCCTTCTTCACTTTCAATGTGCCACGTTCCATCGTGAATGTGCACAATTTGTTTTACAATCGCAAGTCCCAGTCCCGTTCCACCGTTGTGACGACTTCTCGCTTTATCCACTCGGTAAAAACGCTCTCCTAATTTTTCGAGATGTTCAGCGCCAATGCCAATCCCGCTATCTTTCATTTGCAATTTACATTGCCCTGCTTGTTGCTCTAATTGGACATGTATCATCCCATTCTCACCTGTGTAGCGAATCGCATTATCTATGATATTATGAAGCACTTGTTGCATCCTATCTTCATCAATGTTGACAATGACATCTGGATCAAGAGTTGTCTGCAATGTAATTTGTTTTTCTGTCAATTGTAATTCATATGTCTCTAGTACATCTTCAATTAACTGCGCAAATACAGTAGGCTGCTTTTTAAGAGGGAAACGTTCTCCTTCAAGCTGCGCTAAATCTAATAAATCATGAACAAGACGTTGCATGCGCCCTGCTTCTTTATGAACAAGCCCGGTAAATTTCAACTGTTGCTCGCCCTTTGCTACGCCGTCAATAATGGCTTCGCTATATCCTTTAATATAACTAAGGGGAGTTCGCAGCTCATGTGACACATTTGCTAAAAATTCTTTTCGCTGCACATCCTCTTCTTCTAGTGAACTTGCCATCTTATTAAATGCTTTACCAAGCCGACCAATTTCATCTTCTGATGAAATTGTAATTCGCTGCGAAAAATCTCCTTTTGCCATATGATTCGCAACTCGCTCCATTTGTGAAAGCGGTTTTGTAATGGCAATGACAATCTTTCGGCCAATCCATACAGTTAAAACAATCATAACAAGAGCAAGAGGTGCTAAAATGAGTCCCATTTCATAAATTAAATCTTTAATGCTCTTTAAAGGAATATAAGAATATACAATACCGACCAATTTTTTATTGTCTAGTACAGGAATAACAATACCCATAATGTTACGCTGAAAATGCTCTTCATATCCCAGCTTTGTAATCGTCTTTCCTTCTAACAATGATTGCCGGTCATCCTCGCTAATAATTGAGTTGTAATGAACATCAAACGGAAGACATGCACTTAAATCGCGCGGATTATTCACAAACAATACATCAGCACTCGCAATTTTATCGAATGATTTTACTCTTTCCTCAAATACATCTATAGGTTCATCTGCTTTATGTTGCGCTACAAGACGGTTTCCCTCTGCTTTTAATGTGTCTTCAATATTTTGGACATATAATTTTTCATACGAATATAATGAAACAAAATATAAAAACGAAACTGTTATACAAACCGCGCATGCAATCGTAAGCCATAACTTTTGTACCATCGTAAACATTTTACACCTCAAATTTATAGCCTACACCCCAAACAGTTTGAATACAATTTCCATGTTCCCCAAGCTTTAAGCGCATTGTTTTCACATGCGTATCAACTGTTCGAGTGCTGCCGGCGTAATCATATCCCCAAACTTTTTCAAGCAACTGCTCCCGGCTAAATACTTGGCCGTTATGTTGACAAAGGAAATAAAGTAAATCAAATTCTTTCACAGTTAATGAAATACCCTCCCCATCTATTTCAACGCGGCGACTTTTCTCATTAATAACAACTGGTCCAAATTCTATTTCCTCTTGTTCCTCATATTTCGTATATCTCCTTAACACTGCTTCCATACGTGCAATTAATTCTCCTGGACTAAATGGTTTAACAATATAATCATCTGCCCCTGTACGCAATCCGTTTACGCGATTCCATTCCTCTCCTTTTGCTGTCAAAAAGATAATCGGAATATCAGATGTTTTTCGAATTTCTTTGCAAACAGTCATCCCATCCATTTCTGGCATCATGATATCCAAAATAACAAAATCAAAGTTGTCTATTTCAAGCATGTGCAGCGCCTGTTTTCCATTTTCAGCTTCTTTCCACTCATAACCGAAGTTGTCCAAATACATACCGACAAGCTGCCTCATATCACTTTCATCATCAACAAGCAGTACTTTATACTTACTCATTTCTTCTCCCCTACTCTTTGCGTAAATTGAAATGGACCTTTTCCAACTGAAATTGTCTGTTTTATTTTCATTTCATTTAAATCTAAAACATACACTTCATCGCTATCATAGCTTGCAACATACCCTTCACTATCAATTTGCCAAAATGCAAATGGATTCGAGCCTACTTCTAGCGAGCCTACTTCTTTATATGTTTTCCCATCAAATTTTCTCAGCGTGTTCGACCCGTGACTAAGTACATATATAAATCGTTGATCTGTAGACAGACTGACCGGCATAAATGGTGCATGTAACGATTGTAACATCTGCCCATCTTGTACAGAATACTCGAGTACTTTTTCATTTACTTGTTTTCCGTCACCATGCCCGCCAATAAATATGTCCTTTCCATCTTCGCTAAGAAAAGCACCTGTTGAAGCTGGTGGAATCATAAAAGAGTTCACAACCTTCTTTTGTTTCACATCAATACTAGACAATTTCGTATCATAAAAATTAAGAACATATAACATATCATGATGCTGCACCATCGTCAGCGGACCCTTTCCAACCGAAATGCTCTCTGTTTCTTTTCCATCGGTCGTAAACACGCGAATTTTTTGCTGATTTTGATCCGCCATAAATAACTCTTTTCCGTTTTCAGATAATAATATATTGGCTATTCCTTTTCCTGTATTCCATTTTTCAAGTTGCTTTCCATCTTTCAAAGAATATACATAGATATACTCAAGCTGTTTTCCATATACAAGTAAGCGATTCTTATCTGGTAACAACGTTGTTCCCGTAATTGTTTCATTTAAATGCCACGTTGTCATTGTTTTTTTCGTATCCGTATCAATAAAACTAATACTTCCTTCTTTTATATTTGTCGTTATAAGAAGAGGTTTTTTTGGATCAATAGATCGATATGCCCCTCCCTTACACCCTGTAAATAATAGTACGATACAAAGTGAAATAAGCCACCTTTTCAAAAGACTACCTCCAGTATGGACAGTTTCGTTATACTTGTAAAATAACAAATAATTGTGAGGAAAGTGTGAAATCTTTTTCTTACTATATAATATATGAATGGAAATTAAAAAACCGCTTTTTTAGGCGGGCGAGAGCATCTGGCCGTGCATAGAAGTAAAATGTACCCTATAGAGTAGACACTAAAAAAGTCTCTCTCTGTATGGTACATTTTTGTATAATTAAGA
>NZ_JAVBXD010000016.1 GCF_030756675.1 Bacillus multifaciens | reverse complement strand
ATCAAACTCTCCAATAAAGTGTTTGTCTAGCATCATAAATAAAAATTGACGTTTCACGTTGTTTGTTTCGTTCAGTTTTCAAAGAACTTATCCGTCGCTCATTTGCGACTTCCTCATGTTAACATCTTTGTTTTTCGATGTCAACATTGTTTTTTTCTTGTTTTTCATTTCGCTTTCTGCTTTCGTGCATCAGCGACGTTTATTAATATAGCATGATGATTTCCGAAATGCAACACCCTTTTTCAATATTTTTTATAAAAAGTGTCCAACTTTCCTTCCTTGTACCATATACTGAAAATATCAGCTTATCTATTACACCAAATTACGGGGAGGAATACAAATTGGAACACTTCGATTTATTACTTAAGATAGGCCTCTCTGCCATTTTAGGATTTGCAATTGGTTTAGAACGGGAACTAAAGCGAAAGCCACTAGGTTTAAAAACTTGCTTAGTTATTTCTATTATCAGTTGTTTACTTACTATTGTTTCAATTAAAGCAGCTTACAATTTACCAAGTTCTATCTCAAACAGAATCACTATGGACCCCCTCCGCTTAGCAGCTCAAGTTGTATCGGGAATTGGTTTTTTAGGAGCGGGAGTTATTTTACGTAGAGGTAACGACAGCATCGCAGGCTTAACTACTGCTGCCATGATTTGGGGCGCATCAGGAATTGGTATCGCAGTGGGCGCAGGTTTTTATTTAGAAGCTATTTCTGGTATGTGTTTCCTCATGATTAGCGTAGAACTTATTCCTTTTGTTATGAATATTTTAGGCCCAAAGTCTCTTAGACAGCGCGAAATTGCGGTAAACCTTGTCGTAAATAGTATGGAAAATATCCCTACAGTCATCGATGATATAAAAAAGATGGATATAAAAGTTAAAAATATGAAACTTAAAACATTAGAAAATGGAGCTCATTTTCTGCAAATGAAGCTATCTGTTGATCAAAAAATGCGTACAGCTAATGTATACTATGCAATTCAACAGCTTGATAGCGTTCAACAAACCGAAGTGGAAAGCATCTGACAACTCCCTCACTCATGAGGGGGTTTTTCTTTTTTCATAATGGCAACAATATAACTATATAAATCCAAGTTAGAAAACCGACATAAAAACCTTTTTTAGGTGAGCGAGAGCGTCTGGCCATGCGCAGAAGCGGTTAGGGCCTTTTTTTCTGCATAGCAGCAATCTATATGTGGAGAAGTCAAAATGGATTTATATATATTGATACAGGAGGAGCTACAAACATTGAATGTAAGAAGTAGTATTTTAGATACATTTCGCAATTCTATTATTTTACGACTGGTCACCTTAATTGGTTTATTCATCCTGTTCTTCGGATTTCTTATTCACAAATTAGAACCCGTTCACTTTCAATCATGGTTTGATGGTATATGGTGGGCACTTGTCACAACATTCACTGTTGGATACGGCGATTACGTTCCTCATAGTATACAAGGAAGAATCCTCGCGATCATTCTCATTTTATTAGGAACCGGATTTGGTTCTTATTATATGGTATCTTTTGCGACCGAAATGATTAGTAAACAATATATGAAAATAAAAGGTGAAGAGGCTGCCTCTTGCCATAAACATATGATTGTTGTCGGCTGGAACGAACGTGTGAAACACGTAGTAAGTCAAATGCGCGTATTACAACCAAACCTTGATATTGTTCTTATAGATGAAACACTCCCTCTGCTACCGAAGTCATTTCATCATCTACAATTTATTAAAGGTTGTCCTCATCATGATCACATTTTACTCAAAGCAAATATTCGTACTGCGCATACTATTTTGATTACAGCTGACAAAGAAAAAAGCGAGAGCTCTGCTGATACACAGTCTATTTTAACCATCTTAACAGCGAAAGGATTAAACCCAACTATATATTGTATCGTTGAAATGTTAACTTCCGATCAAATTCATAACGCGAAACGAGCAGGTGCAACAGAAATTATTGAAGGAAATAAATTAACGAGTTATGTATTTGCCGCTTCTTTATTATTTCCTTCGATTTCAGAAGTACTATTTACTATTTACAATGAAATTACTGCAAATAAATTACAACTTCTGCATACTCCTGAACAATACGATGGTGAAACTTTCGAATATTGTAACTGCGATTTATTAAAACAAAATATACTTTTACTTGGTTTACAACGTGACGGACACTATCATATAAATCCGATTCATTCCTTTACTCTGCAAAAAAATGATCTACTGATTGTAATTAAACATTAAGCAAGTATCCTTCTAATTCTCGAACTAAAGCTTTCCCAATATCAATATATTTTGCTTGAATATCTCCGTCTGGATCTTTCGGTTCTGCAAACTGATCAAAAGACGTCATCCCTGCTGTAAATGTATTTACTTCATCATCTAATTCGTCTTGATACACATGTGACAGAAGGTACGGTGTATCAAGGCTAACGATAACTCCATTTACATCAAGCTCTCCTTCAATGGCTGTAAACGGTAAGCGTAAAAATTGATATCCTCCCTCTTCATCTATTTTATAATCGAAACATCCCTTCTCATAATCCCAATTTCCGCCGATTGTATAGCCCAGCGGCTTTAATGTTTCTTCCAATTGGAAAAGAGCAAAGGTTTGTCCTTCTAGCTTCGAATGAATCTGAATCAAATGGATCATCCTTTCTAGATTTTTTTTAGCATTCCCGATTCGTGCTGTATATATCGGCGATTTTTTCAATATATCGGCGATTCGACACAAAATAAAGATTCCTCGACATTATTCGGCGAGCATTCACTAAAAAAAGCCGTTGGGATAATCCCAACGGCTCCGCTTTTCTTATTGTCTAGCTCCAGCGGCTAGAATGGTCGGTGGCTTCGCGCCTTCCTGCGAGGCAGAAAACACCTCTACGTCAGGAGCTCCATCCATCTCCCATTCTAAACGAGCCGCCTCCGCTTTTCTTATTGTCTAGCTATGCCTCCTAGCCCCTCCCGTCTAAGAACCTTCCGCACAAGAAAGTAAAAAACACTTTCTGTGCGAAAGAACCTTAGCCGACGGGCCTAAACAGTCGGCTCCGCTTTTCTTATTTCAAACGTTCTTCTAATTCTGCTTTTAGTTCTTCGAATCCTGGTTTTCCAAGCAATGCAAACATGTTTTTCTTGTATGCTTCTACGCCTGGTTGGTCAAAGGGATTTACGCCTAGTAGGTAGCCGCTCATCGCACATGCTTTTTCGAAGAAGTATACGAGATAACCGAATGTATACTCATTTAATTCAGGAATGTTTACGATTAAGTTTGGTACACCGCCATCGCTATGTGCAAGTAGTGTTCCTTCGTATGCTTTCGTATTAACGAAGTCTACAGTTTCACCAACAAGGTAGTTTAATCCATCTAAATCGTTCTCATCTAATTCAATTTTTAGTTCATGTGTAGATTTCCCTACTTTTAGAACTGTTTCAAATAGGTCACGGCGTCCTTCTTGAATGTATTGACCTAAAGAATGAAGGTCAGTTGAGAAGTTTGCAGAAGATGGGAAAATACCTTTTTGATCTTTTCCTTCACTCTCACCAAATAATTGTTTCCACCATTCAGAAAAATATTGAAGTGCTGGCTCATAGTTCACAAGCATTTCAATTGTTTTTCCTTTATTGTATAAAGCATTACGTACAACCGCATATTGGTAAGCTGGGTTTTCTTCAAGCTCTGATTTCGCAAAATCATCATGAGCTGCACTTGCACCTTGCATCATTTCTTCGATATTTAAACCACTTACAGCAATCGGTAATAAACCAACTGGTGTTAATACAGAGAAACGTCCGCCAACATCATCTGGAATCACGAATGTTTCGTAGCCTTCTTCGTCAGCTAATGTTTTTAAAGCACCGCGCGCTTTATCTGTTGTTGCGTAAATGCGTTTACGCGCCTCTTCTTTTCCATATTTCTCTTCTAATAACTTGCGGAAAATACGGAATGCAATTGCAGGTTCTGTTGTTGTACCTGATTTGGAAATGACGTTAATCGAGAAGTCCTTACCTTCTAATACATCCATTAAATCTTTCATGTAAGTGGAGCTAATGTTTTGTCCAACAAATAGCACTTGTGGAGTTTTGCGCTGTTCTTTAGACAGCATATTGTAGAAAGAATGATTTAACATTTCAATCGCTGCTCGTGCTCCTAAGTAAGAACCACCAATACCAACAACAAGTAAAATGTCAGAGTCATTTTTAATTTTCTCCGCGCACTTTTGAATGCGAGAAAATTCTTCTTTATCGTATGTAAGCGGAAGTTCTACCCAACCTAAGAAATCGTTTCCTGCTCCTGTTTTTTCATGAATTGCATGGTGTGATACTTTTACTACATCACGTAAGTATGTTAGCTCGTGTTCACTAATGAACGATAATGCTTTTGAATAATCAAACGTTACATGTGTGCTCATTTTTTTGCCTCCAATACAGTATGTATATGTATTTCTTTCTTCACTTTAGCGAAACCACCGTTGTAAATCAAGCGAACCACAAATTGTAAGCGTACCCAATTTGTTTTTTTTACAAAATCGTCATATCTCCTGTTTTTTCGATGAGAAATTTAATTTTTTTTGTATAAGAAGGGCAAAAGGTATCCATTCTATAAAAGAAGCTTGATTCAGCGAGTAAACGTAGCTCGTTTGTGCTTCATCATTTAAGGAGGGACTGCTTAAGATGAGTACATTACAACGCATTGCTTTAGTATTTACGATTATTGGCGCAGTAAACTGGGGACTCATTGGCTTCTTTCAATTCGATTTAGTAGCAGCTATCTTCGGCGGACAAGATACAGCACTTGCTCGAATTATCTACGGCATTGTAGGTATTTCAGGTTTAATTAACCTTGGTTTATTATTTAAACCTTCTGAAGAACTTGGAACACACCCAGAAGCACGTCAAGTTCGATAACTTATGATATTATAAAACATAGATCTCCGCTTGCTTGTAAACAAGTGGAGGTCTATCCTACCTTCCGACATACGGACGTTTCTTTATTCTGATTACAAGAAACGTTTGATTCTTTTATATCATAACGTAACACAAATAAAAGCAGGGAGCATGGCTCCCTGCTTTTATTTTGTAATCTGCGATTCTTCAATCCACTCTGTTAACTTGTCTCGTAATGTATTAAATCCATTTGCAGATGGATTTGGAATACGTACTTTCCCTTGTTTCCGTTTGGCAGCCTTCAATGACAAACTCATTTTTCCGTTCTTCTCATCAACTGAAAGTACCTTTACTTCCACTTCATCTCCAACTTTTAAAAAATCATGAATATCTTTTACATATCCATTTGTAATTTCAGATATGTGCACAAGCCCTTGTGTTTCTTCATCTAATGCAACAAATGCTCCGTAATCTTGAATCCCTGTTACTTTCCCCTTCACAACCACTCCAGTTGTATATTCATTTAACATAAGAAACACTCCCATATGTTTACCTTTTGTATTAGTAAATTATACCACCTAGTTGACTTTCATTCAAAATTCATGAAAAAAATTCCTTTTACATGTATAAATCTTCAAATATGGGGATAAAATACTAACACATGGCTTTCTAGTATTCCCCCCCTTTTATGGACAAAACGTATTGCGTTTTGTCCTTTTTTCATTCTCTACAAACCGCTTCATACGTTTCATCGCTTCCATAAGCTGTTCAAGTGACGTTGCATACGAACAGCGAATAAACCCTTCGCCGCTCTCACCAAATACACTTCCAGGTACAACAGCTACTTTTTCTGCTAACAATAAACGTTCAGCGAATTCCGCTGAAGATAATCCCGTCGAACGAATCGAGGGAAAGACGTAAAATGCTCCGCCAGGCATATGACACTCTAATCCCATTTCATTAAATGAAGTTGTCATAAAGTTTCGGCGTTGTTTATAACTCTCACGCATACGAATAACCTCTTGTTCTCCTGAGCGCAGTGCTTCTAGTGCCGCGAATTGAGACATCGTCGGTGCGCACATCATCGAATATTGATGAATTTTTAACATGATAGCCGCAAAATGTTGAGGAGCTGCAATTAAACCGAGGCGCCAGCCGGTCATCGCAAAGCCTTTTGAAAAACCAGAGATTAAAATCGTATGATCACGCATATGTTTCACACTTGCAAAACTTGTATATGTTTCATCATAAACAAGCTCAGCATAAATCTCGTCTGATAATACAATCAAATTGTATTTCTCCACAATAACAGCAAGTTTCTCCAATTCTTCTTTATTTAAGAGCGTTCCTGTCGGATTGTTTGGAGAACATAGTAAAATCGCTTTCGTATTCGATGTAATCGCCGATTCAATTTGGTGCGGCTGCACTTTAAATTCATCCTCTGGAGATGTAGACACAAGCACCGGTACACCGCCCGCTAACGTAACAAGCGGCGCATATGATACAAAGCTTGGTTCAATAATAATTACTTCATCACCGGGATTAACAATGGTACGCATTGCCACATCTAACGCCTGACTCGCTCCAACTGTTACAATGATTTCTTCTTTCGGATCATAAACTACCGAAAACTGTTTGTGTAAATATTTCGAGATTTCCTCGCGCAGCTCTAATAATCCAGCATTCGCAGTATAAGCTGTATACCCTTCTTCTAGCGAACGAATGCACGCTTGTCTTACATTCCAAGGAGTAACGAAGTCAGGTTCTCCAACCCCTAATGAAATAACCCCTTTCATACCGGCAGCCAAATCAAAGAACTTACGAATACCGGATGGTTGTAAAGATTCTGCTACCTTTGATAATTCAAATTTACTCACGGTGCCACCACAATTCGTTTATCATCATCTTTGTTTTCATATATAATTCCCTCATGTTTATACTTTTTCAAAATAAAATGCGTTGTCGTTGATACAACAGATTCAATTGTCGCTAACTTCTCCGCAACAAACGTTGCAACTTCAGCCATTCCTTTTCCTTCTATCGTAATGGAAAGGTCATATGTCCCTGACATTAAATACACCGACTTCACTTCTGGATAACGATAAATTTGTTCTGCTACCGCATCAAATCCAACACCATGCTTCGGTGTAACTTTCACATCAATCATTGCCGTTAAACCTGTGTGTTCTTTTACTTTTGTCCAATCAATCAGCGTTACATAATCGACAATCACTTTTTCTCTTTCTAATTTTTCAAGGATTGCTATTACTTCTTCTACATCTATGTTTAACATTTTGGCTAATGTTTCTTCAGATAATCGGCTACTTTTTTCAAGACAAGCTAACAATTCTAATTCTTTTTCTGTCATTGCAATCTCCCTTTCTTTTTTGTATATTTTCTAAATTATACAGACAGCTTTTCCGATTTGAAAAGAAGATTTTTTTCAGGAATTATGTGACAATACATAATGGAAAGGGGCTGGAGCTATGAAACAAAGAGTCTACATTGCAGAAAAAGTTCCTGCATTTGTTGAAGAATATATTGCTGAGCATTATGAGTACGAAAAGTGGGATGGTAATGAAAAAATCCCGCGTCACGTCTTATTAGAGAAAGTAAAAGATAAACACGGACTATTAAATTTCGGGGCTAGTATTGATGATGAACTACTCGAAGCTGCTCCGCAATTGAAGGTCGTAAGTAATATTTCTGTCGGCTATGATAACTTCAATATCGAAGCCATGAAGAAAAGAAACATAATCGGAACGAATACACCATACGTGTTAGATGATACTGTCGCTGATCTTGTCTTTGCGTTAATGTTATCTGTATCGCGCCGCGTTTGTGAACTTGATTGTTACGTAAAGTCAGGACAATGGAATGCGGAAATTGGCAAAGGGCATTTCGGCTTAGATGTTCACCATCAAACGATTGGAATTATCGGTATGGGGCGTATCGGCGAAGTCGTTGCAAAACGTGCAAAATTCGGTTTCGATATGGACGTTTTGTACTATAATCGAAGCCGTAAAGAAAAAGCAGAACAGGAGCTTGGCGCAACATATTGCGAATTAGAAACGTTACTGCAAAAAGCAGATTTCATCGTTCTTCTTACACCATTAACAGAAGAAACGTATCATTTCATCGGGGAAAAAGAATTTGATTTGATGAAAGAAACAGCTATTTTCATTAATGCATCCCGCGGGAAAACAGTAAATGAAGCCGCCTTAATTGAAGCATTGCAGCAAAAGAAGATTTTCGCGGCAGGCATTGATACATTCACACAAGAACCAATCGAAAAGGAGAACCCGTTGTTATCTCTAACAAATGTCGTGACGCTCCCTCACATTGGTTCAGCGACGTTAAAAACACGCCGAACTATGGCAATGACAGCAGCAAAAAATTTAGTAGCTGGATTGCAAGGGAAGACACCGCCGAACGTTGTGAATGAACTAAAATAATGAGAAAGCGCCTGTTTGTCAAAACAGGCGCTTTCTCATACCCTTTTTGTAACTACTCAGCTATACCTTTTAGAAATTTAGAAAAGGGGATGATTTTAGTGAAAGTGTGTCTCTCTATTACTTATAAATTCATTTTTTGACATGTAGACTGTTGTCATGCAAACAGGGCAGGAGCCTGCACTTATTGTCTACTTTTGTTTTCAAACCTTGCACGTGGCGGAAAAAAGCCCTGACCGCTCCTATGCATCGCCAGTCCCTCTCGTTTATTTAAAAAAAATGCTTTTCTGTCGGTTTTTCATAAAGTAACTGAGTAGTTACCCCTTTTTTTAATAGGAACGTATAAGTCAACCTTTGCTTTTCCTTCTGGATCAGTTGCCGGGTTATTCATACAAAATTCAAGGCACGGTTTATCATCTGCATCGTACTCACTATTAGGTAACCATTGTCCAAAGATACTTTGATAAGCAAGAGCAAATTTATCGAGAGTATCGTAAAACTGATACAAAGCGTAAGTGCCGCCTTGCAACGTTTTATATTGTATGTCATCATTATTTTCTTTATAGAAGTCTTTCGGGATTGTTACACACGCATCGTAGCGACAAGCATATTCATCAACAAAATTAGGATCATCTAATGAAATTCCAATCGAATATTTTGTTTGGTCAATTCCATGTTTATGTGCCCATTCCCCTAATTTACTCCATGCACGAAACGTTTCTAAATAACTCCCAACGTGTCTCACATACGCTACTTCATAATCAGGTAATTCTTTAATCGTAATATTCATTGTCCATATCCTCCTTAACAAGTTATTGTTGCTACCATTAGCGTAGCAAACGGAGGCAGACATCTCTTCTTGATTCTTGCTCATATATAACGAAATATTGCTATTATGAAAATTATTTTTCCTAACATCAGTAGGAACGATATGAAAGTGCTTTTTAAATAATGCATGAAATGTTGAAGCTGATTCAAAACCACAGAGATTACCTATCTCTAATATTGATTTGTTCGTTTCTGTTAAGTAGTATACCGATTTTTGAAGACGCTTTTTATTGACAAAAGACATCGGGGTTTCGCCAATAATAGCTTTAAAAATCTTACTAAAATGATGCTTGGAAAAGTTCGATACTTGAGCTAATGAATCAAGATTAATTTTTTCCGCGTAGTGGGCTTCAATATATTTTATAACCGTTTCAATTCGAGTTTGATAATCATTGTTCATATAAATCCCCCTACTCCTTCGTTAATAACAGCTTTCAATTCTCCTAAAAAATTCTCCCTTACTACTGCTTTTCCTTCTCGTTTCATCTAGGATAATTCACACTCAAAAAGGAGATGATATGAACAAAAAACAACGGAGTGATGAAGATGGAAAACGAAGTTCAACTCCCTCACTTCACCTTTTCTACAAGAGGGATGACGATTCATTATGAGCTCTATCAGTCTTTCAATGCCGAAGAAAAACCAACATTTGTTTTAATTCACGGGTTTCTCTCTTCAACCTTTAGTTATCGGCGTCTCATTCCCCTTTTAACAAAGCAAGGGAATGTGATTGCCCTAGACCTACCGCCATTTGGAAAAAGCGATAAACCTTGTCATTTCACATACTCTTATGGGAACCTCGCAACGATCGTCATTGAGCTTATCGAACATTTACAAACAAAACACGTTATTTTAGTAGGCCATTCGATGGGCGGGCAAATTGCGTTATATGTAAACAAATTGCGGCCTGACTTAATCCAAAAGACGGTTCTTTTATGCAGTTCAAGTTATTTATCACGGGCGAAGCTTCCGCTTATCTATACTTCCTATTTGCCGTTCTTTCATTTATACGTAAAAAATTGGATTGTAAGGCGAGGCATCATCCATAATTTAATGAACGTTGTTCACGATCATTCTTTAATTGATGATGAAATGATGCAAGGCTATGCAGCACCTTTTTATGATAATCGCATCTTCCCAGCACTGACTCGCATGATTCGCGATCGCGAAGGAGACTTAACGTCAA
This sequence comes from Bacillus multifaciens, assembly GCF_030756675.1. GTDB lineage: Bacteria > Bacillota > Bacilli > Bacillales > Bacillaceae_G > Bacillus_A > Bacillus_A multifaciens. The sequence goes on along the minus strand of NZ_JAVBXD010000016.1, from coordinate 79,343 downwards.
AAGAACTGCAAAAAATCTCAACACCTACTTTGCTCATTTGGGGAGAAAAAGATCGTGTTGTTCCTATTGAAGTTGGACACCGCCTGCACAATGACCTGCCGCATTCATACTTTATTTCTTATGAAAACACAGGACATTTATTACCTGAAGAAAAACCAGAGCACGTATACGAAGAAATTATGACTTTCTTAGCAAATTAAGAAAACAAAAGGCAGATATCAAAAAGTTCGCATTCATGAACTTTTTGATATCTGCCTCTACAGAAAAAACTATAGACTACAGCTACCGCCATCTTTTAATAACAACAACTGTTCTGCTAACCATTGACACTTTTCAATAGGTAATGTTCTATCAAATGATATTAAATAAATGTGCTGTATTTTCTTTGCGATATATTTTGCATCATCAAACGTACTTACAATGTAGACGATGTCGCTTGCTTCCGTTTCATAAAATTCCGGCCCCATTTGAAACGGGTCCCAATTCTTCACAAAGTCTATCATCTTCTCATATGTCCCCATACACTTCCCGCCTTTTTCTTAAATTCCACTTCCCTTTATCGTATCATATCAGCTATGCTAGAAGAAATGGGAGAAAATTCAATATATTTGTTCTAATCGAAGGGAGTAATACATATGGGGAACTTTAACGAAATGATAAATCGCCGCGGAACAAACTCCGTTAAATGGGATACACATAAAAACGAGGAACTTCTTCATGCCTGGATTGCAGACATGGACTTCCCTGTTCCCTCACCAATTCAAGATGCTTTAACAAAACGTTTACAACACCCTATTTTCGGTTATAACACTTCAAGTGAACAAGTAAAAGAAGCAATTTGTCATTGGGTAAAAACACAATACAATTGGGTTATTGAAAAAGAATGGCTTGTCTTTAGCGCTGGCATCGTTCCTGCACTTAGTGTTTCTGTACAAGCTTTTACTGAAAAGCAAGATTCAGTGCTTGTACAACCGCCTGTATATCCACCATTTTTTGAAATGGTAACAACGAATGGACGCCAAGTGCTGACCAATCCGCTGTACTTAGAAAACGGTGTTTACAAAATGGATTTTGAACAGTTAGAGAAACAATTTCAGCAAGGTATAAAACTAATGTTTCTGTGTAGTCCTCACAATCCAATTGGACGTGTATGGACAGCAGAAGAGCTCACAAAACTCGGTGCACTCTGCGAATTATATGATGTAACCGTCATTGCAGACGAAATTCATGCTGACATTATCTTTAATGGACGTAAGCATATTCCACTTGCCTCTTTATCATCAAACTTAGCGAAGCGAACTGTTACATGCATCGCCCCAAGTAAAACATTTAATATCGCTGGGCTGCAAGCATCAGTTATTATTATTCCAAATGAAAAGCTGCGAAATGCCTTTACCGCTGTGCAACATCGCCAAGGCTTTCATGGTTTAAACACATTTGCTTACGCAGCCATACAAAGTGCGTACACAGAATGCAATGAATGGCTAGCAGATCTGTTAGCTTATATAGAAGAGAATGCACAATTTGCATGTGACTTTATTAAACAGCATATTCCGCAACTATCCGTCATTCAGCCAGATGGTACGTTCTTACTTTGGATTGACTGTTCCAAACTTGGACTAACACAAAGTGAACGAATGGAATTATTAGAGACAAAAGGAAAAATCATCGTAGAACCTGGAGAAAAATTCGGTGCCGGCGGTGAGCAACATATTCGTTTAAATATTGGCTGTCCGCGCTCCGTATTAGAAGATGCGCTCCGCCGCTTACAATATACCTTTTCATGCAATTCCAAGGAAAAGCTATCTATGTGACTTGAATCTAGTTATTATAGTAAAAGAGCTGGAAATATTCTTTCCAGCTCTTTTATTTATCAGTATTTTTAGCTTTTATCGGTATCCACACTTCTTCTTTTGCGTTCACATCATCCGGACGATAATCATCAGCCATAACTTCAAAATGCTCCCTTACATCTAAACTATAATTTGACTTCGGTAACCACTCTTGAAAAATATACTGGAATGTACTCAAATCAGAAGCTGTTCCTTGATGTATGAAAACAGCATATAAGCCGCCTGCTAGCGTATGCGTGGATAATTCTGAAGAAGTATCTGTTTCGAAATGTTCCACCTCAACAGCAGCCCATTTTTCATAACTATAGTTCATATCACTTAAATTTAAAGGCGTTTTTAACACCTTTATAGAAAGAAAACAGGAGTTGCTTCTGTATGGGATACAATTTCTTAATGGCATAAATGTTTTCCATATTCCCATTGTAACTTCAGGATCCTTTGCAAAAGTTGTTTCTTTCCTAACTCCAACAATTTTTTTGGCCGGGATATTTATTATTTTAGGTTCCATTCTTTTCTTTCCTCTCATCCTTACTATTCAACATGAATATCTATACTAGAAGTTTGATTAAGGTTTATCTTTCTTATGTATGTACGTGTTCTATTATAAAGTGAAACTTTAATCAGCCCTCACCAATTGGGCTTTTACGGACAGTTTATCTCCCACCGAACATTCTAGCCACTGAAGCGGGACAAAGGTTTTTCTGGATAATTTCCCTAAAGATAATCCCAATCATATATCAACTGAAAAAACTATACATACTTTGGTAAAATATATTTTAGTGTACTCTCTATATAAATACAAATTGAAAAAACAAACTTAAAGACCGTGCACAATTATCATATATTTCCTTTTCCTACTTATGCCATCAAAATATAGAAAGGCCGCCATATTTTTTCTAGGCGACCTTTCAAATGTTCAGTTTTCTTTATTTTTCTTTTTCCTTTTTTAGATCCGAAGCTTTTTTCACAATGATACCGCATGCAATTCGTTTCCCCGAATTTCCAGCTGGTTGTGTCATCCCATCATCTGCATTTTCCGTAATAATAAGTGATGCACCGTCTTTTCTGTTCATCGTTGTTTTTCCTTCTTTTAAGTTCACTTGCGGTGCCGTGATATCCACCTTAATCTTTCCTTCACCATCTGCAATCACATTCGGCAAATCTCCATTTTCAAACCCTTTTGGGTTTAATAACCCATGCTTTTTATTATTTGGATTAAAATGATTCCCAGCAGAAGTAAAGTCCGGCGCTTGGCATTGCCCTACTTCATGAATATGTAATCCGTGTACACCAGGTGTAAGCCCCTCTGCTTTAATCGAAATCTTTACTCCACTTGATTGCTGAATAACCTTCGCCGTTCCTACTTGATCTCCGGAAGCATTATACAACTTCACTTCTATTTCTTTCGGGTTCTCTTTCGCACATCCGGTAAAGAGGATCGCTGCAAAACATCCCAATACGAGTTGCTTTTTCATCCGTGTTCCCTCCAAACTCATTCTGTTCTTATATTGTCCGAGCCTAGAAGGAAACATACAAAAACAACTTTTCCCTAATTACCGATTTTCCATAATGCGTTTTTCTATCTCTTTCAATTTTTCCGCCTCTCGCTCTGATGATTTAATAAACATACGCCACGTCGCAATTGCTCCAATGATAAATAGTACACATACAATGGCTGGTATAATATATTCTGTCTTATCTTCCGGAAAGTATAAAGGCATCATAACTGTTCCCTCCTTTGTTCATTTCCTTGCTACAATAAATTATACAGAAAATTCAGTCTGAACAAAACTTCCTTTCTTCTTTGACTCATTCCCTTCCATTGCTTACTATAAAACTGAGGTGAAAAATATGAATGAAACATTCCAAATTGGCGATATTGTAACAGGTATTTATAAAACAGGTAAGTACATCGGAGAAATTACAAACATCCGTCCGCAACATTATCTTGTAAAAGTTCTAGCTGTCGTGAAACATCCTATACAAGGCGACCTACATAATGTAAAACAAGCCGACGTACCTTTTTTCCATGAACGCCGCGCCTTATCATTTCGTGAACAAACAAATATTCCGCAATCAATGGTGAAACGTTATGAAGGCGATGTACCAGATTATAAAGAATCACTGCAAACAGCATTAACAGAACAAATCATGCAATTACAAGAAGACGACACGCCATTCGCAGAGCGCAGCTTACAAATGCTAGAACAATTAAAACATGATTATCAATTGTAAAAACAACAAAACGACCAAACTACAATTAAAATTGTAATTTGGTCGTTATTGTGCACTTACTCTTTTTAATACTTTTGAAAAGTCTACAAGTTCACCAAGTGTCGGAGGAGCTGGTTTTACTAAGTATTGTTTATCTTTCTCCACAAGTTTAAAAATATTATATGTCGTCATCGCATCATCTAACGCACAGTGATGCTTACCTGTTCCAACCTTTCCGTATGCTTCAATCGCTTTCCATAATCCAGTTTGATTTCGCTCTCCAAAAAAACGCTTATACTCTAATGATAAGTCACGACATTGTCCTGCAAATGGATAAGGAATATTCGCTACTTCACAATTATGCTTTAGCACTTTCATATCCATATTTCCCCACGTCACAACCGTTGTAGTGCAACGTTTTTCATAGTTTGCTAATCGTTCAACAAGCATTGCAAATGAAATCCCATTATCCACTGCTTCTTGCCCAATTCCTAAAAATGTTTTGCACCGCTCTGTTAATGCCGAAAAAGTTGCTGGTTTTACATAAGAAGAATACGTATCAACTACAACATGATTCACAACCGAAACAATTCCAACCTCAATAATTTCTGGAAAAAAACCTTTTGGCTTTTTACGATTTTGAGGCATCGTGAACTCAAAATCTAAAAATAAAAGTTGTTGTTCATCCATACGATCCCTTCCTTATTAACTCTTCCATTTTCATCCAGTATACCATAACAAATCACGACGAACACTTTTGAATTTACGAATTTTAATGTAGAGACCAAATCCAAATGAAACTTTCACTTCATACATTCCATAAGGTGTATCTTATATATATGTCAAATAGCAGCAAATATTTTCAAAAACAAGAAAATGGCTTAATTCATTTTTGCAGAAAATATGACAAAACAAGGGCTTTCATTTACAACATACATTTTTCTACTTTATAATGGCTTTAATTGTGTTTATTTCGCAATTGTATCAAATAATAAGAAAAACTTCTGAGAGGAGATGAGATTTTTGCACGAAACAACACAAGAAATTGCAAACTGGCAATACTACTTTGCAATTGTTGTCTTTTTAGTTACATATGCCATTATCATTTCTGAAAAAATTAATCGTGCTGTCATCGCGCTGCTCGGTGCAGCCTTAATGGTCATTGTAGGCGTTGTGGATTTACATAACGCTTTTACAAAGCATATTGAATGGGGAACGATTACCTTACTTATTGGTATGATGATTTTAGTTAACATTACAAGTAAGTCGGGAGTCTTTCAGTACGTTGCGATTAAATCCGCAAAGAAAGCAAAAGGAAATCCAATTCGCATTTTAATTGTTCTTTCCTTACTAACTGCAGTTGGGTCTGCTTTTTTAGACAACGTGACAACTGTTCTTCTCGTTGTACCAGTTACACTATCCATCACACGTATTTTACAAGTTAATCCCGTTCCATATTTAATATCAGAAATTATTTTCTCAAATATCGGCGGAACGGCTACACTTATTGGTGACCCGCCAAACATTATGATTGGCTCATCAAATAAACATCTAGATTTTAATGCCTTTTTAGTGAACTTAGCTCCAATTGTTATTATTATTATCGCTGTAACAGCGGTTATATTGTACTTCGTATACAGAAAACAATTAGTAGCTGATCCGATTCAAATTAAAAAATTAATGAGTTTAAATGAAAAGCAATATATTAAAGATCCAGTGCTGATGAAAAAATCATTAACGGTACTTGGACTTACAATTATCGGCTTTATGACACACTCTATTTTTCATATTGACGCAGCAGTTATCGCTTTAACAGGGGCAACTGTATTAATGTTAATCGGCGTGAAGGAACATGAAATTGAAGATGTGTTTGCACACGTTGAATGGGTTACGATTTTCTTCTTTGCTGGCTTATTCGTTCTCGTTGGTGGTCTTATTGATATCGGTTTAATTAAGTCATTAGCACAGCAAGTATTAAATGTAACTGGCGGTGACATTTCCTTTGCTTCTGTACTTATTTTATGGGTATCAGGTATCGCCTCTGCAACGATTGATAACATTCCGTTCGTGGCAACAATGATTCCACTTATTAACGATATGACAGTTGGACTTGGCTTAACACCATCCGATGCACAAGTTGATGTACTTTGGTGGTCATTAGCACTCGGTGCTTGTTTAGGTGGAAACGGAACATTAATCGGGGCATCTGCAAACGTAATTGTTGCAGGTATCGCAAACCGCGAAGGACATGGCTTTAGCTATATGGAATTCTTAAAAGTCGGCTTCCCAATTACAATTGTTTCATTAATCATTTCGAACATTTATATTTATTTACGTTACTTAATGTAACGTAAAAACGGAAGGGAAGTCCCTTCCGTTTTTTCTTTCTCTCAATATCTCGGTTCATTATTTCGGATTACGAATAAGTGAATCGGGAGAAAAATAGAACATGTAATAACGTGTAGAACCGTATATAGTACTGCATTTGTTGTGTATCTTTCAAATAATAAATATACAATATAAATCCCTACCACCAATAAGAAAAGTGAAGATATGAATCCTAAAAATGGAATCCATCTCATAATAAAACAAGCTACATATACACCGAATAGTTTCCAGCCTGATTGCGGTTGCATAAATTGCGGTAATTTCTTCCCAATTAAATCTCCCCATATTTTAGAGTTTAAAAATGGGATAAATGCAAAGAAGGAATCTTCGCGCTCATCCGCTTTTGCCATGTTATACAAAGCAAATGCCGTTAACAAATAAGCAGCTACTAGCCAAACTAATGCAATAATAATAAAAATAAGTCCTAACGCTAAAAATCCGGCTATAATCCCATCATCCGCTGTCCCGTTTATTACAACTTGATCCCCCATCCTAATACCCCCTTCTGTCTTAGTTCCATTCTTTTTCTATATATTCGCCATAAAAAGTATTAAGAAGTGGATAAAAAAATTTTTATCTATGCTACACTTAAATTGAAAAATATGAATGTGGAGTGAGCCTAATGCATCCTTTTACCGTAAGCTTACAAAAACACTTTGAAGCACATCGTAACCGTGAAAAAGCAGAACCAATGGAACGTTATATGAAAAATCACTTTCCCTTTCTCGGCATTCAAACACCAGAGCGAAAGCAATTATTTCGTGAAGTACTGCAAAGCACTGAAGCACCGAAAGCAGCAGATCTTCCCATAATTGTTCGCGAACTTTGGGCACTGCCAGAACGAGAATTTCAAATGCTTGCTTTAACGCTACTCGATAAATATCGAAAACATTTAGATGAAACATATATTCCTCTCTTAGAAGAGCTCATTACAACAAAATCATGGTGGGATTCGGTTGATATGCTCGCAAGTCATTTTATCGGCCTTATTTTAAAAGCACATCCACATTTAATCGAAACGTATATGCAAAAATGGATGGCATCTAACAATATGTGGCTCCAAAGAACATGCCTGTTATTCCAGCTCAAGTATAAAGAAAAAACAGATACGAAGCTTCTCTTCTCATTAATCGAACAGCTAAGTCACTCAAAAGAATTTTTCATTCAAAAAGCAATCGGCTGGGCACTTCGTGAATACGCAAAAACAAATCCTCAAGCTGTATGGGAATTCGTCCAAACGCATGAGCTCGCACCACTTAGTAAACTTGAAGCTACTAAACATATTAAAAATGTATTTGCAGAGTAAGTTTTGGGCTATACTACATAACAAACACTGCATATACTAACCTAAACACACGCTCTCTATTGTGAATTAGAAAAGAACATGATAGAATATGGTCATCTATTTTTTAAATATGGTAGCGATGAAGGACAAATAAGTACTTGCAAAGAAGAAGCGATTCAGGGATGGTGCAAGCCTGAAACTGCAAGGAAACGGCAGTCCCGAGCAATACAATATAAAGTGGACATACACCTTTGTGTGTCAACTAGGGTGGAACCGCGGGCAAACGCTCGTCCCTAGGCAAATAAGCCTTGGGATGAGCGTTTTTTTTATTGAAAAGCGGAGGCGGCTCGCTCAGAACAGGAGGACGTTGGAGTTCCTGACATAGAGGCGCTTTTGGCCTCGGCGGAAGGCGCGAAACGACCGACTGTTCTAGCCGCTGGAGCTGGATCTATTGAAAAGCAAAAGCGGCTCGCTCACCTAATCGCTTCTCCAAGTACTACACCACCTTTCATCGCCAATACGTTATCTTTTAAGGAGGAATTGAAAATGGCTTCAATGGAGCAAATCGTAAACTTAGCAAAGCATCGTGGTTTTGTTTTCCCTGGTTCTGAAATTTACGGCGGTCTTGCAAATACTTGGGACTACGGTCCACTTGGTATCGAATTAAAAAACAATGTAAAAAAAGCTTGGTGGAAAAAATTCATTCAAGAATCTCCGTATAACGTAGGTTTAGATGCAGCAATTTTAATGAACCCAAAAACTTGGATAGCATCTGGACACGTTGGAAACTTCAACGATCCAATGATCGACTGTAAAAAATGTAAAGCGCGCCATCGTGCTGATAAATTAATTGAAGATGCACTAGAAGCAAAAGGTATCGAAATGATTGTTGATGGTCTTACTTTCGATCAAATGGCTGGATTGATGAAAGAACACGAAGTAAAATGCCCAGATTGCGGTAGCGAAGACTTCACTGAAATCCGTCAGTTCAACTTAATGTTCAAAACATTCCAAGGCGTAACAGAATCTAGCACAAATGAAATTTTCCTTCGTCCTGAAACAGCACAAGGTATTTTCGTAAACTTTAAAAACGTACAGCGCTCTATGCGTAAGAAGCTTCCATTTGGTATCGGCCAAATCGGTAAAAGCTTCCGCAACGAAATTACGCCTGGTAACTTTACGTTCCGTACACGCGAGTTTGAACAGATGGAACTTGAATTCTTCTGCAAACCTGGTGAAGATTTAGAATGGTTCACATTCTGGCGCAACACTTGTAAAAACTGGCTTCTTACACTTGGTATGAATGAAGAAAGTATGCGTCTTCGTGACCATGGTGAAGAGGAATTGTCTCACTATAGTAATGCAACAACTGATATCGAATTTAAATTCCCATTTGGCTGGGGCGAACTTTGGGGTATTGCATCTCGTACTGACTTTGACTTGAACCGTCATATGGAACATTCTACTGAAGACTTTAACTATGTAGATCCACAAACGAATGAGCGTTACGTACCATACTGCATCGAACCATCTCTTGGCGCAGATCGCGTAACATTAGCATTCTTATGTGATGCATATGAAGAAGAACAATTAGAAAACGATTCTCGTACAGTTCTTCGTTTCCACCCAGCATTAGCACCATTTAAAGCAGCTATCCTGCCGCTTTCTAAAAAGCTATCTGAAGGTGCTGCGGAAGTGTTCGCAGAAATTGCGAAAGACTTTATGGTAGACTTCGACGAAACAGGCTCTATCGGTAAACGTTACCGCCGCCAAGACGAAATCGGTACACCATTCTGTATCACATATGACTTCGATTCTGTTGAAGATAAAGCAGTAACAGTACGTGACCGTGACACAATGGAACAAGTACGTATGCCAATTAGCGAACTAAAAGGCTTCTTAGAGAAGAAAATTCAATTCTAATGAAAAAAGGACTGCTAGAAGCAGTCCTTTTTTTCATGCCTACCAATATATCGGCGAAAGTAGAGCATTTATCGGCGACTTTTACGATATATCGGCGCTTCGACATGATTTAAAGACCCTTCGACGTTGTTCGACACGCGAAATGCAACGCAAAAAGATAAAAACGATTGCCCGCATCGGCAATCGTTTTTATCGCTTTTCTTTCACCGCAACTGTACATCTTGAAATACAAATTAAATTATTTTCTTCATCAATAATTCGAATGTCCCATACCATTGTCGTCTTTCCTTTATGAAGCGGCGTTCCAATCGCTGTGACTATGCCGTCTCGTTTAGACAGCAAATGATTTGCATTAATTTCAAGACCAAAACAAATATATTTCTCTTGATTAATTAAATTAAATGTACCGACACTAGCAACTGTTTCTGCTAAAGCAACAGAGGCTCCTCCGTGTAAAAACCCCAATGGTTGATGCGTACTTCCATGTACCGGCATCGTCGCCACAACCTTTTCCCCTGTCATTTCTAATAATTCAATACCTAACGCTTCCATTAATGTTTTAGGCATATGACTGTCTCCTTTCAAATTACCAAAAAATGCATAATAAAATCTATTTCTTTTCAAACTATTAGTAAATCATCTATGGAGGTATATTATATGAAGAAACTATTATATATCATGTTACTTTTTTTCTTCTTAATTGCTATTGTACCAAAAGAAACAATAAGAGCCCAAGCATCTAACATTACAATTGAAGTCCATACTGCAACCCAAAAAGGTAAGAAGCCTTATTTTGAATATCAGCTCAATTACCCGCAATTTCGTAACATTCCAAATGAGAAATTTCAAAAGAAAGTAAATAGATATTATGAGAAAAGCATAACTGAGTTTAAACGGAGATTAGAAAAAGATGCAAAAACATATTATGAACAGTTCAAAGAAACTGATGCTCCGTTTCATCCATATGTTGCAAATGTTGACTACAAAATTGGATTCAATACATTCCCATTACTCAGTCTGTATGTAAACTATTATCAATACACAGGCGGCGCTCACGGCATGTATGAATGGAAAGCAAATACATTCGATATAGAGCAGAACAAACCGCTTCGCCTAGCAGATTTATTTCAAAAAGATAGTCAATATGAAAACATTATTAAGACCGAAATTGTTAGACAAATTGAACAAAATAAGGAGAATTTCTTTCCAGACGCTTCCGAGAAAGTAATGAATGAAAAAAAGCTCAAATATGTTTTAGAACAAGACAATTTAATGATTTATTTCCCTTTATACGAAATTGCACCATACGTCAGTGGCATCCCGCAATTCCGTATTCCTTATACACTACTTCGTGAAGTTTTAGATCCGAAATACCAAAATATTTTAATTGACAACGCCTAGATGGATTCATTACTATAATGTTAACCTAAAAACAACAGGAGGTTAACATTATGAGTAAACTTCGTGCATTAGACTTAGCTTTAGCCGCTATGTTTGTCGCACTTATGGCGATTGGTGCCAATATTACATCTTGGGCACCATTTCTACAAGTTGCAGGCGTTCCACTTTCTATGCAGCCATTCTTCGCTATTTTAGCTGGTCTTCTTCTTGGAAGCCGTCTTGGGGCCTTATCTATGATCGTTTATACATTAGTTGGAATTGCCGGAGCACCTATATTTGCTGGATTTAAAGCTGGATTTAGTCAATTATTAAGTCCAACTGGCGGATTTATTATTGCTTTCATTATTGTTGCTTATGTAACTGGTAAGATTGTTGAGCAAGTGAAAAAGCCAAAATTCGGGACATTCGCAACAGCTTCAGCTGTTGGAATCATCCTTACTTATGTCATTGGAACAACTTATATGTACTTAGCTATCAATTACTGGATGGGTGGTCACATTAGCTATGTAGCTGCCTGGAAAATTATGATGTGGTTTGCAGTAAAAGATATTATCTTTACAATCATTGGTGCAGTTATTGCACCTCGTATATACTATGCGGTTCGCCGTTCTGCCTATCAAAGTAGCCGTTTTGCTTCCTAAAGTGAAGCTTCCATCAGTGACGCTTTTCTCACTGATGGAAAGCCCGCCCAACCGGGCTTTTACGGGCAGTTTTCTTACCTGCTCTTCTTCAGCCCTTACTGCCCACGAATAGCGGGATAAAGTGAAAATACCCTTATTTGGCAGGAATCGCGATTGTCTTTCATACGAGCTAAAGAGGATATTCTCCTATTGGATAATATCCTCTTTTTCATGGCTATTACCAAGATATATATTTGATTTTTACATACAAATAAATTATGCTTGAAAAAGAATTAAATTAAAGTAAGGATTTGATTAAAAATGAGTAGAGAAGCATCTCAAGACAAGGCAAAAAAATTTCTCATTGTAACACTATTTTTCACACTTGGGACAGCTTTAGGAAAACTACTTGGATTCGCAAAAGAAGTAACACTTGGAGCTTATTTCGGTACAAACTATGCTGTTGATGCATACGTTGTCGCTTTAAATATACCTACGATTGTTTTCACTGGTATTACAGGGGCTTTCGCCTTTTCTTTCATTCCTATCTTTATGGAGTTAAAGGGAAAAAATCCGGTTAAAGCATATCGGTTCATGAATAATTTTTTAAACATTGTTCTACTTATTTTTTTCATTCCGCTTTTGCTCATTGAATTGCAGCCCCGTTTCTTCATTTCACTCTTTGCGCACGGGCTTCCTGAGCAAACAGCTTTGTTATCAGCTCACTTAATACAAATTATTTTTCCGACCGTATTTTGTACATTCATGATCGATATTTTTAATGCTTATTTGAACAGTTTACATAAATTTCGTATTACAAGTATGCAATGGGTTGTATTAAACGGAATTACACTTATTATTTTTGTGGCCCTTGTACAATGGATTGGAATTTATGCACTTGCACTTGGTGTTATTGTCGGAAACATCGTACAAAATATACTCGTTTATGTCGCTTCCAAGAGGGAAGGATATCGTTATCAATTTATAATCGACTTTAAAGACCCTTCTTTAAAAACAATGATTTCTTTGAGCATTCCTGCTTTTATTACAAGTACGTCTGTTCAAATTAATCTACTTGTTGATCGTACACTAGTTTCTGGATTAAATGAAGGATCTATTGCGGCGCTTAATTATTCCCAAAAGCTATACTTTATTCCACTTGGGTTAATTGCTGCTCCTGTCTTAACAGTTATGTATCCTAAATTTGTTGAATACGTGAATCAATCAAACTGGAAAGACTTCGCAAAATTAATGGAAACAAATATAAAGGTGCTGTTATATTTATTTATTCCTGTCTTTATTTATTTCACCTTTTTTACAGAGGAAATTGTCAAAGTTATTTATAACTATGGGGCATTTGGGAAAGATTCTATTATAATGACAGCAACCGCGCTGCAATTTTATGCGTTAGCTGCCCTTATGCAGCCATTAAAAGACTTACTTGACCGTTTGCTTTTTTCTTTGAAGCTGAATCGATACATTATGTATGCATCGATTATTTCCATGATTATAAATGTTATATTATGTATTATACTTGTTAACCAGATCGGTTTAGCTGGTGCAGCTCTTTCCACTTCAATAGCATCGGCGAGCACTGTACTTATGCTATTATGGATGCTCCGAAAATTCATGAAAGAGAAAGAACAGGTGAACTTGCGCTACGGTGGCTTTTTATTCAAATGTATTGTTGCATCTTTTGTAAGCTTGTATACTTCCAAACTGCTGCTTCATTTCTTACATGATACAAAGTTGCTTATCTTATTAGCAATAGCAATTGGTGCCATCGTTTACTTACTCGTCACTTACACATTAAAGATAAAGGAGCTACAACAATTGCTATCGCTATTTTTAGGTAGAAGGAAGGATATAAATGAATAAAATTATGTACCTTTTAAATTATATCGGGGATGGAGGATCAGAAAAATACGTTCTAGATTTAATGGAATCTATTGGTCCAGAGCACTGTATCCTTGTGTACTCTATTCCTGGTCCTTTCTTAAAAAAGTTTGAACAACTAAACGTGCCGATGTACCGCATTAACATGCGTCATCCTTTTGATATACAAGCTGCTCTGCAATTAAAGAAGATTATCAAAAAAGAAAAAATCGATATTGTTCATGCACAATTTTTACGTGAAAACTATATTGCAATTTTAGCCAAACTTTTAGGTGCTCCTATTCGGGTCATTTGGACATATCACGTAAATGTGCCGATGCCATTTCACCTAAAGTACAGCAATTCTTTTTTTACTCGCTATAATGATGCAATCATTTGCATCTCTCAATTTATGAAGCAGCAACTATGTCAAAAGGGCGTACCAGAAAAAAAGATACATGTTATTTATAATGGCGTTGCAGATCCATATACAGATGTCCCTCTTTCTCAGCATGTGCCGAAAAAAATTGCTGTTATTGGGAGGCTAAGCAAAGAAAAAGGACAACCCTTCTTATTAACAAGCTTGCAAAAGTTAAAAGCTCTGCATCCATCTTTAGGGTGGCACTGCGATATTATTGGTGAAGGGCCATTAAAAACAGAATTAACAACTATGATTCAAGAGTTATCACTAAGTGAGTATGTATCCTTGAAAGGATTTCAAGACGATATTATAAAAGAGTATACAGAACATGATATTATTGTAATCCCATCAGAAAATGAAGGATTATCCTATGTCGCTATTGAAGCAATTGCTATGAAAAAACCTGTGATTGCAACAAATGTCGGCGGCTTGCCAGAAGTAATCGTTCATAACCAGTCAGGGCTACTAATACCATATGGATCGGAAGAAACATTAGTTGCTTCCTTAGCACAATTATTACAAGATGAACAGTTATATCATTCCTTAGCAGAATGCGGACGCGAACATTACTTACAACACTTTACTTTCTCAAAAATGGTGAACGAAGTTACAACTATTTATCGCATACCATCATCATGTTAAAGGAGAATATATATGACATATTCAACTCGATTCTACTATATATGGGCAAGTATCTTCTTCATTATATTGGGATTATTATTTCCATCAACTTATACCGGGCTTTTCATTTCTTTCGTACTAGCATGTGCTGCTTTTCGAGATGAAAAGCTCGGTATTGCTTATTTATTACTATTTATCCCAATGCGCCCATTTCTCGTTGCTTTTAACCCTGGGTTAAAGTTTATTGGTCTATTTATCATCATCTCTCTATTATTGCGTCTATTACGGCAATATCGAAATAATATTTCAAAGCTTTTTTCATTCCGATACTTTGAAATATTATACTTTCTTTTCTGCTTGTTTGGCGCTGGGATCGGTCTATTAAACGGCGTTTCATTCATTGCAATTGCTATGCAATTACACACATTGCTTCTATTTTATTTTGTGTACTATATCGCGTCCCGCATCACCATTCATCATGAGGATATAGTGTTTTTTGCGAAAATTACTTTTATCGCGTCTAGCATTATGTCCATGCAAGGTTTAATTGAAAAACTATCATTGCGTACTATGTTATTGCCGGAAGCTTGGAAAGATCTTGTCCTCGCTCCGACAAATAAAATTCGGATATACGGAATGGCCGGCGGTCCAAATGAATTAGCATTATATTTGACGTTAGCTTTTCTCATTTCTTTATACGTTTTGCAACACGTATCAGGGAAAATGAAATATGTCACATATACAGGGCTTACACTTATTGCCACAACATTATGGCTCACATATTCACGCGGTGCATTTCTGACAGTAATCGTCTTTATGCTTATCTATCTATGTATCCACCGAAAGATTCCAATTTGGAGATCATTGCTAGTCATCTCCCTTTTGTCATTCCTATGTGCAACATGCATCTCAAAAATGACAAACTATTTAGAGGGAGATCAAGTAGGCGTAAAACGATTTACAGAAGCATTATCAGAAGACACGGTTGAACTTAGTAAACAGGACGGACGCATTTACTACGTAAAAAAAGCAGTTGAAATCTTTCAAGATAAGCCGATTACCGGCTATGGACTAGGTACATTTGGGGATGCTGCTACGCAAACTTTTTCATCCCCTATTTACGAAAAATATGAGATTACATGGAATTTTTATTCTGACAATCAATACATTCAAATACTTGCTGAGACAGGTATAATTGGCGTGCTCTTATGTGCGGGATTTACATTTGGATTCCTTTCGCTTCTTTGGAAATATAGGAGACAAGCACAGTTTGCTCCTCTTACTTTATATTTAATAGTTGGAGCGATTATTGGCAGCGCATTTTATAACATATTAGAAAATGCTTCGTTTATGATGTATTTCTTTTTAACAGCCGGGTATATACAGCATGCCACGAAAAAAAGCTACTGAGGATTCAGTAGCTTTTTTCTTATACTATTTCTTTCCTAACTTTCTTACCTGTACAATCGTAAACAATATCGTAAGGATGATGCTTATACCGGAAATCATCATTCCAAGTTTTAACCCTGGAGAATGGTAAGTAAGCACCACTTCATGGTTACCAGCTTCCGCCTTCACTCCTAGCAATCCATCCACAACTGCTGTTGTAGTATGCTCTTTCCCGTCGATTGTAACTGACCAACCAGCATCATAAGGAATCGGGAATACAAATGTAGCTTCATTCTTTAACGAAATATTCCCTTTCACCATTTTTCCATAGTTTTCAGTAACCTTCATACTACTTTTTTGTAATGCTTTTATTGTCTCATTAAACTTGTCTATGTCTAATCCATAGAACTGTAATCCTTTTAATGAAAAGATATCTTCCTGTTCAACTTTGATCTTCATCGTCGTAATCCCATTTGTTGGGAAATAACCAAAATCAATCAAAGTTTTTTCGATATCTGGCGGTAAATAACACGGATACTGATCATTCACCATAATTTCTTTCCAATTTTCAATCCCTGTAGCTAATCCGTATAATTGAACCTCTTTTGGTATATTTACTCGAATCGTAATATATCCCGGTTTTTCCTTATTAACTCGTTCATATTTTCCTTCTTGCCCTGAAATAGCAGCCATATTTTCCAATGAAATCTTTGGATCTTCTAGCTTTTTAAATAACGTTCCTTCTTTTATATTAATCAATTTTTCTTGGAAAACAAATGGATTTTCTTCATCTTTAGAAGGTATATGTTCGATTGGATAACCAAATGGAATCATATTGTTAACCTTAAACACATTAGCAAAACCAAATTGATTTATTTTTTCATGCCCATATTTCGGTACGCTGCCGTCTTCAATTTTATATCCAATTTTTAAAATCGCATCCATAAGCAACGTGTCACCATGGTTATTGGATACTAAAAGGTCTGGAGACGTTGAATAGCCCGTTAGCTTTAAAAAGCGATGAAATGATCCATTTGCCATCGAGTTAAACGTTTGGAAAGATGGATAATCATATTGTAAGGAATCATTTAGCGTTCGGGAATATTTAGTACTTACGCGATAACGCTCTGCATTAACTTCATTTACATATTGAATAGCTTGTTTCGCATCTTTGTTCAATTCGTACTCATCACGCTTTGTATAAGCCATTTCTTTATGTAGTCCATGAATATATTTTCTTGTATTAAACCCTATGTCACATATTAAACATAGAAGCAATAATCCTGTCGTTATTTTTGTTAATGATGGTTTCATCATACGAATATGCAATACGACAACACTAAATGTTATAAAGATAGCGTTTATGATAAGTATCTTATTATGAACTACTTCATAATGTTTCACTGACAATGCATACAATAAAATTAGATGTAAACCATAACTAATCCATAACGGCAATACATCTTTTCGACTTATATGTTGAAATACTCGCGCTGCCATAAAAACAGCTAACATCACAAAAACAAACGCAAAACGATATGGATAGGCATTTGGCCACTTATTTCCATGCCATGCTAAATTTAAAAATGGAATTGCAAAACTACAAATTAAAAACAGAAATACAAATATAGATAAGAATTTTTCTCGTTTATTAATTTCTTTATTAACAAAGAATAAAGGTAATAATACGAGTACTAATGTGGATGCATATACGTTCGGATTACCAAATAAACTTGAATCATATCCACCAGATAATAACTTCCAATAGAAAAGAAGTAAATCAAGTTTCCATTCTAATTTGAATTCCGTTGAACTGATACTATATGGGTTACTCTTTAATGCTTCAAAAGTTGGAAGAATAATCACTGCTCCTATTCCAACAGCTAATCCCGTTCCTATGCAGAAAAGAAGAAAATGTTTTCCCCATGCTTTTATATCCCGAAACTCATATTGTGTAAAGAGTCGAATCATAAAATAAAGGAATGTAAAAATCCCAAACATAAAGGAAATATAGAAATTTGCGATAAACATAATTGCTAATGCAGCCGTAAAGAAAATAATCTTTTTATCTCGTAAAAGTTTTTCAACTCCCATTAAAACGACAGGTAGAAATACAATACCATCTAGCCACATTACATGAAACGAATAGGCCATAACAAAGCCTGATAATGCATAAGCTGTTGAAAACAATAACAACCCTTTATGCTGCTTTCCTATCAAATAACGTAAAAACAAGCCGCATGTTAATCCTGCAAACCCTACTTTTAAAAGTGTAATAAGAAAAATAAATTCCGGAAGGTTTGCTTTATTAAAGAAGAAAAGAAGAAGAGAAAACGGACTTGATAAATAGTAAGCAAATGTTCCAATAAAGTTAATTCCCCCGCCTAACTCCATTGTATATTGTAAACTCTTACCTTCTGTAAATACACTATGTAAATAAGAATAAAATTGAACATATTGCGTGCTTAAATCACTAATTAATACTGAATAGTTCCCAAACGGATACATACCAAATATAGCATAGCTTAAAAGCAGTATCCCGAATGGAATGAAAAAGAACAGAACGCCATATAAACTCCTTAATTGTTTCATTATTTTATGCTCCCGTTTTATTTTTATTTTTTTGTATACTTTCCTTTTTTCACATAAATGAACATATAAAAATCCTCCCTAAACAGGTTCTGCTACCCCTGCTTAGAAAGGATTCTCTTTCACATTACTTCCTCTTCTTTGGCACGATCAAACAAAGAATAACCGCTGCCAATAAGCTAATAACAGAAACGATGACCCCTACTACAAATCCAGGGGATGTATACTTCAATTCAATTGTATGTGTTCCTTTTGGTAGTTCTACGCCAAGAAATGCATCATTTAATTTCAGTACTTTTCCATCTTTTCCATCAACTGTTACTTTCCATCCTTTATCATATGGGATAGATAAGAAAAGGAGATTATCTTGTTTTACATCAATCTTTCCTTGAACACTGCGACCCGTATAGTTTGTTATGTTCAATGGTTGTTGTTTTAATTCATCTACACGCTTTTCAAATGTATCTATGTCGAGTCCATAGAACAACTGCTGATCTAATTCAACGGAATGACGTTTTACCTTCACTTCCACTTCTACTTTTTCATTTTCAAAAGAGCCTAGATCAAGGATACCATTGTTCCAATAATAAGATGGATAATCAGACACGTCGCTGTCTGGTCCTTCACCGATTGTTTTACCTAATGTTTTTCCATTTACGTAAACCTTTGTTACACCAGTTGGTTCTACACGTAATTTTGTATATAGCTGTTGTTTTCCTTTAACGTCAAACACGTATTTAATGCTAGCTGTCTTATCATCTTGTTGTCTAACTAACTGGATTGTTTTTTGGTTTGTGAGAGCTGCTTTTTTCTTCTCAGCAGCAAGTTGCTTTTTACTTTTTTCTGCAGCATCTACTACTGCTAAGTTATTATATTGAACAGAAATTGGTTCAAGCGGCTTATAATAGCTAGCAGGTTGTCCATTTAACTTGCCAATTAGTTTATTTTGCTCTTCAAATGAGTTTGTATAATTCGTTTTTTGAACTTTTAATTTCTCTTTGCCTTTTGTATCAAACTCATCTTTATTGACCATATATCCAAACGGAAGAGCATTTTTATTCTCGTATACGGAAATATCTCCGACACTGTCAATTTTGTCAAAACCATATTTATTTAATGGACGATCCGAAATCATATACTTCATACCAAATAAGGCATCAGTTGAAACAATTCCTTTGCCATTTTGCAAAATTAATGCGTCCAAATAACCGTAACCTAAATCTTGCATATATAAATTCAAATGCCCATTCGCAACAGAATTGAAATGAGTAAGTCCTTTATACCCAAAGCGTATTGCATCGTTCCAAGTTCTTCCCATTGTCGTTTCCATGCGATATAGCCCTTTGTCTTTTTCAGCTACTTTTTGAATTGTTTCTTCATATCTCGGGTATGGAGATGCATATTCTTGACGATTAATATAGCCATACTCATAACCCATTAACTTAATCATATATACTGTGTTAAGTGCAACATCTAGTCCAACTACAGCTACTAATGCGAAAGATACCAATGCTTTGTTCTTTGTTAATCGAACTTTTGCATATAGTAACAGCGCATATACAACAACGAAAAAGATGTTTGCCATCATTTTATTGGATTGCATATAAGAAGGTGCTACTTTTCCTAATAAAACAATCATAAATAAGTTAAAGAAAACGACCTTTTTCAATGCCGGTAATAATTCTTCTCCGAATACCAAAAACGTTCGAACAGCCACATAAATAAGTAAGAATGACAATACAAACGAATAACGATATGGGAAATTTGTTGGTGGTTCAAAACCATGCCAAGCAATATTTAAAAATGGTATTTCAAAAGAAAGGACGATAAAGAGCATCAATGCCCCGTATACAATTTTTTCTTTTAATGAAATTTTCTTTGTTACAAAGAACAACGGAACAAGTAAGAGTGTTAATACACCAGCATACACGTTTGGCATTCCATTAACTGTTGTATCGGTAATTCCATTAAAGAAACGACTATAAAAATCAAATGGGTCAAAATTAAACGCTGTAGAAAACGGCAGTTTCGTACGCTCTGCAAAGTTACTCTTTAAGTCCATATACGTCGGCAGCGTAATAAATGCTGACATTCCTGCTGCTAAACCTGTTCCAATGCAGAACCATACAAACTTTTGCATAAATTGCTTTACATTACGAACGTCATACAGGACACAGAAACGCGCCACAAAATAAATAAATGTAAAGATTCCTACCATAAAGGAAATATAGAAGTTTGTAATAAACGTAAGAGCTAAACTAAAAATAAACAATCCGTATTTTTTAGTCGTCAACAATTTCTCAATTCCGAGCATAATGAGTGGCAGTAAATAAATTGCATCCAACCACATCACGCAGAAGGAATATACTGTTACAAATGACATTAATGCATAAAAAGTTGAGAATAATGCGATTGTAATTTCACGACGCTTCATCATATGACTTAAATAATGCGTCATTGTCACGCCAGCTAATCCAACCTTTAATAATGTCATAACCATAATAGCTTCTGGAATATGAGCACGACCAAAAAAGAGAATTAAAATAGAAAACGGGCTTGCTAAATAATAGGCAAATACGCCTAGAAAATTTAGTCCCATTCCGCCTTCCCAACTATAAAAAATGCTTTTCCCATTTTTCATAACATCATATAAATATGTGTAAAACTGTACATACTGTGTGTGCAAATCAGTAACAAGAATTGATTTTTCTCCAAATGGAGCTATTCCAATCAGTATAAACATTACACCATAGATAGAAAACGGAAGGAAAAAAGCTAATGCATATAAAAATTTCTTTTTCTTGAATAAATCTAACAGCTGTTGCATTATACTCCTCCATATCATTCCTAGTTCGAAAATATATGTATAAAAAACAATAGCCGGCATCAAGCCAAGCTATTTGTTTTTTATGCATTTTGGCCTTGTTTCACGTCGACCTTCTTTTTAAATATTATATATTTACTTGCAAAATAGTTAACAACAACAACAATAACATTCGCGATAATTTTTGATACTAAATCATTGATACCTAACCATTCAATTAATACAATCATGGATGCGATATCAATAAAGTACGATAACACGCGGAAGCCCATAAAATAAAAGAATTCTTTCAGCGCATGGGCAAAGCTTGTTGGCTGACTTTTAAATACGTACTTTTTATTTGTAACATACGCAAACAACACAGATACAATCCATGCGATTGTCGTAGCAACTTTATAATCCATTCCAGCTAAAGTTGCACAAACAAAATACGTAACGATATTAACCAGCGTCGTTAAACCGCCAAAAAGCAAATAGTTAAAGATTTCCTTCGTTCTGTTATTCACGTTTTTAATCTCCTAACGATTTGATTTTACTTTATGATCTTCTACGCGATATAACTTTGCTGTCGGCTTTTCATCCAAATTTGTCACTTTATCATCATTATACTCATCTACAAAGTACAGTGGACGATTTTTCGTTTCATTAAAGATACGACCTAAATACTCACCGATAATTCCAATTGAAATCAACTGTACTCCACCAAGGAATAAAATCGCTGTCATCATTGATGGATATCCAGTTACAGATTCACCATACATCATCGTTTTAATAATAATCCAAAGCATATAGCAAAATGCGCCAAATGATACGGTGAATCCTAAGAAGGATGCAAGACGTAATGGAAACGTTGTAAAGGATGTGATTCCTTCAATTGCTAAATCCATTAGCTTAAAGTAGTTCCATTTCGTTTCACCAGCTGCACGTGGATCGCGGTCGAATAAAATTTCTTTCTTATTGTATCCAATCCAACTGAACATTCCTTTTGTATAACGCTGTGTTTCACGAATTTTCTTTAATGCTTCCACGCAGCGTCTATCCAATAAACGAAAATCTCCTGTATTTTCTTGAATTGGGATTCTTGTTGTTTTCTTTAATAGGCTATAGAATTTTCCAGCCGTCCATTTTTTTGCCCAAGATTCTCCTGCACGAGAACGTCTTTTGGCATAAATATCATCATAGCCTTGCTCCCAATATTGAATCATGTCTGGGATTAATTCTGGCGGGTCTTGTAAATCAGCATCAATAATGATAACCGCATCTCCCGTCGCATGATCAAGTCCTGCGATCATAGCCGTCTCTTTTCCAAAGTTACGAGATAAGTCTACATAAGAAATGCGTTTATCACGCACTCGAAATTCTTTGATCATATTTAATGTATTATCTTTACTTCCATCATTTACAAATAAAATCTCGAAGTTGTAGTTTGGCACCGACTCAATTACGCCCGTTAACCGACTGTACAGCTGATCTAACACTTCTTCTTCATTGTATGCCGGTACTAAAATTGTAATGGTCTTCAAAGAAGGTACCCCTTTCTTTTTCAAATTTTCTCAGTAAAGAACAATTTATAAGCACAGATTAGACATAGTAAATTGGATGTTTCCCTTAGAATACCTCATTCTCCAATTCACTATGTCTAATCTTACACATCTATCAATAATTAATTTTTAACCGCTTGTTCTTGCACTAGTTTTTGCATAATTTGCAGTAAATCTTCTTTTAATTCATCATGTTGCAGCGCCATTTCAATTGTTGTTTGAATAAAGCCAAGCTTTTCACCAACATCATAACGTTTTCCTTCAAAATCGTAAGCAAATACGCGTTGAATTTCGTTTAGATTTTGAATTGCATCCGTTAATTGAATTTCACCGCCAGCACCGATATGTTGCTCTTCTAAGAAGCGGAAGATTTCAGGTGTTAAGATATAACGACCCATAATCGCTAAATTTGAAGGTGCTGTACCTTGTGCTGGTTTTTCAACAAATTGTTTTACTTGATAACGACGACCATCTTTTTCTAATGGATCAATAATACCGTAGCGATGTGTTTCATTTTCTGGAACTGTTTGCACACCAATTACAGATGATAATGTTTTTTCATACTCATCGATCAATTGTTTTAAGCAAGGTGTTTCTGCTTGCACAATATCGTCTCCAAGTAATACAGCAAACGGCTCATCACCAATGAATTTACGCGCACACCATACTGCATGCCCTAAACCTTTTGGTTCTTTTTGGCGGATATAATGAATATCAACCATTTTAGAAGAAGCTTGTACTCTTTCAAGTAACTCATACTTTTTCTTCTCTAATAAATTTTGCTCTAATTCAAAGGCATTATCGAAATGATCCTCAATCGAACGTTTTCCTTTACCTGTAACGATAATAATATCTTCAATACCCGCAGCCACTGCTTCTTCAACGATATATTGAATTGTTGGTTTATCAACAATCGGTAACATTTCCTTTGGCATTGCCTTCGTTGCTGGTAAAAAACGTGTTCCAAGACCAGCAGCAGGAATAATAGCTTTTCTTACTTTTTTCATGTTTACAACCTCTTTCTTTATGGTTTTACATGGCGAACATTTTTTTATTTCCTATCAGTTAATTTATCCTACACAGGATAAATTTATTGTACAAAGCACACTTAATATAGAGAACATAAATATGAAGTACCTCGTCATAGTAACTCTTGTATAGTATCTCTCTAGGAATCTTACACCCTTTTTGCTTTGTAATATTCCCTTGTTTTTTATGACAAAGTGACATTCCCTACAAATTTTACATGATTGTCTCTTCATTAGTCAAGGTTTCCTCAAACTTGTCATAGATTGATAACATAATAAACGAGCGCCATGTCAACTGATTCTGTGAAAGAAATCCTTTATTTTGAGAAGCCATTTCCCATGAAACAGTTTGTTATGCGCAGTCCTTTTTCCATTATTTTTCTACGACAAAGTATTCTCAATACATGTACCTTTTACTTATTTATTAAATCTTTATGCAATAAAAAAAAAGGGATTTCTCCCTTTTTTATTGTACTCGATTCATAATAGCTTTTTTAATCGCTTCAAGTTTCTCTTCACTATGTTGTAAGGAATCACCTTGCACACCGAAGTAAAACTTGATTTTCGGCTCTGTTCCCGATGGGCGTAAGCAGAACCAAGATCCATCTGCCAAATAATACTTTAATACATTTGATTTTGGTAATTTGATTTCTTCTGTCGCATTTTCTTCTACTTTTGTTCTAACGCTTGCTTTATAATCTTCAGCAATCGTTACTTCTAAGCCCGCAACTTCTGTCGGTCTATTTTCACGGAACGACGTCATCATAGTTTGAATTTGTTCTGCTCCGTCTTTTCCTTTTAACGTTAAGGAAACAAGACCTTCACGGAAGAATCCGTACTTTTCAAATACTTCAAGTAAACCATCATACAATGTTTTACCTTGTGCTTTATAATATGCAGCAACTTCACATGCAAATAATACAGATTGTACCGCATCTTTATCACGGCAGAACGGACGAATTAAATAACCATAACTTTCTTCATAACCGAACTGGAACTCATATTCTCCGCTCGCTTCATATTGCTTAATCTTTTCACCGATAAATTTAAAGCCAGTTAACGTATCAATTGTATCAAGTCCGTAAGATTTTGCGATTGTACGTCCTAACTCTGATGTAACGATTGTTTTTAATACAACACCGTTTGTTGGTAAAATACCTTGTTCTTTCTTTTGTGATAATAAGTATTCTAGCATTAAAGCACCTGTTTGGTTTCCTGTTAACACTTGATACTCACCATCATGATTGCGAACTGCAACGCCAAGACGATCCGCATCTGGATCTGTTGCAATTAATACATCTGCATCAATTTCTTCACCGTATCGAATTGCCAATTCAAACGCAGCATGTTCTTCTGGATTTGGTGATTTTACTGTTGAAAAGTCTGGATCTGGCTGTTCTTGTTCTTTTACAACGGTTACATTTTTAAATCCAACTGCCTCTAATCCGCGGCGAGCCGGAATGTTAGATGTTCCATGTAAAGGTGAGAAGACGATTTTTAAATCTTGTCCAATTCCCTTCACAAGCTCTTTATTCAAAATAACTGTTTTTAATTGTTCTAAATATGCATCGTCAACTTCTTGACCGATAATCTGTAGAAGACCGTTTTGTTTCAATTGCTCTACATCGGCAACCTCTACTGTCAATTCATCACTTACATGATTTACATATTGAATTAACTCATCCGCTTCTTTCGGAGGCAATTGTCCCCCATCATCTCCGTATACTTTGTAACCATTATATTCCGGAGGGTTATGGCTTGCTGTAAGAACGATACCACTGTACGTATGTAAATAACGCACCGCAAAGGACAATTCTGGTGTTGGGCGCAGACTTTCAAATACGTATGTTTTAATACCGTGAGCACCTAATGTTGCTGCCACCTCCATTGCAAACTCTGGAGATTTATGACGAGAATCGTATGCAACAACAACGCCGCGTACTTTTGCTTCTTCGCCTTGCTTTTCAATAAAATGAGCTAAACCTTCTGTTGCTTTACGAACAGTATACACATTCAAACGATTTGTGCCGGCACCTAATTCTCCGCGCATACCGCCTGTACCAAACTCTAAATTTTTATAAAAACTATCTTCAATTTTCTTCTCATCACTTTGCATTTCTTCTAGTTGCTGCTTTAACTCTGCATCTAAATCTGTAAAGGAAATCCAGCGTTCATATTCTTTTTTCCATTCCATGTTGTTTTCTCCTCTCAATCAGCATAGTCTCATTATATGAAAAAAATTATGCTTCCCTCAATATTTTTTATTTTTTTACAACATTTAATTCCCTATTTATCGTAGAAAACCATTGATGCATACCAAAAAAAAGGATTGGCAAATGCCAACCCTTTCCTCACTTACTCTTCATTTCCAAATCTTTCAACAAACGTTGCCAATGTACGCACCATTGCTCCTGTCCCTCCGCTTGGACCTAAGTCATGTGCGCTACTTGTATCAGATGTTCCCGCGATGTCTAAATGCACCCAAGGTGTTTCTTCTGCAAATTCTCCAAGGAATACCCCTGCCATAATTGCATGGCCCTCACGTCCTGGGGAGTTATTTAAATCTGCTAACTTACTATTTCGAACACGCTCTTTATCGAGTTCGAAAATCGGTAATTGCCAAATTGTCTCATCTGTTTCCATCGATGCTTCTAACACTTGCTCATAAAATGCTTCGTTATTTGTCATAGCACCTGTTGTATGAGTTCCTAAAGCTACAATAACACCACCTGTTAACGTTGCAACATCAACAAGGTAATTCGCTCCAAGATTCTTCGCATACGTAATACCGTCAGCTAACGCTAGGCGGCCTTCTGCGTCTGTATTTAACACTTCAATCGTTTTACCACTCATTGATGTAATCACATCATCTGGTTTAAATGCAGTTCCGCTTACCACATTATCTGTCGAAGGGATAACAGCCACTACGTTTTGCTCTGGGCGAAGTTCACCGATAATTTCCATTGCGCCAAGAACAGCTGCCGCACCGCCCATATCGCCTTTCATACCAACCATACTTTCACGTGGTTTTAGAGAATAGCCACCTGTATCATATGTAATCCCTTTCCCAACTAAGCCAATTACATCTGTCCACTCTTCTTTTCCTTTATATAAAAGAGCAATCATTTTTGGAGGCTCTGTAGAACCTTGGTTTACCGCAAGTAGAGCACCCATTCCAAGCTCTTCCATTTCCTCTTTCTCGAGAACTTTATAATCCATATCATACTTTTCGGCTAGTTCAACAGCATAATTTGCTAAAGCCGTTGCTGTCAACATGTTTGGCGGCATATTGATAAGCGTACGCGCAGAGTTTGTAGCACGTCCATGTACATAGCCAACTGTTAAGGCAGCTTCAATTTCTTGCGTATCTTCCTCTGTAATCACAACAAAGCTATCTAATTGATGCGCTTCTTTTTTATCTGTTTTATATGTTACTAACTCATATGTACCAAGGAAATATGTTTCTGCAGCAATGTGCGCAACATCAACAGCGTCCAGTTTTTCTGTAACAAATGAATCTAACATAAATGCCACACTTTTCACTTTCGCACTTTGCAATGTTTTCGCTAACTTTCCAAGTGCACCGCGCAGCGTTTCTGTCGTATATTTTTCTTTTTTGCCAAGACCAACAAAATAATAACGCTTTACATCTGTTTTTCCTAAGCTATGTACTTTCGAAATAACTTTTTTCTTTGGAGAAATTTCCTTTTCATCTAGTAGCACTTGTAAATGTCCATCAAACGCTTCGTTTAATTCCTTTACAAAACTACTCATTACTTCATCTTCAAATAATGCAACAACTACTGCTTCATGACTTGCTAATTCTTTTTGTACTAGAAACATGTCAGCACCCCCTGTTTTTTCTCTTCCTATTATACCTTTATTTTCAGGAAAATGCGATAATTCAAACTTCTTCCATATATAAAATAAATGGCGGAAACTTCGGCAAATCCTGAATTTGCTCATATGGAATTTGATTTATCTCTTTTGGTAACATTTCACGACACGTTTGAATGAACTGTACAACTTTTTCAACATTCAAGTTCCAATAAACCTTGCAATAGGGAGTCAAATACATTTCAGCTACTTCCATCATCATTCGTGCGCCCTTTATATTCCCGTAGCTATAATGATACTGTGCAACTGTCATTTGCAATAAACCTTTTAAAAACAAATTCCCTCGGTCCTCAAGCCACATTTCTTCTAATAAATCATGGCACGTATAATAATCACCTTCATTATATTTTATAAAAAAATCATAATACGCTAAAGGATAATCTTTCATCATATCTCTCCCCTTACCGCGTTTTTTCTTCTCCATTTCACTCTATGATAACAAACGAAAAAAAGTCTAGCGCTACAAGCGTCTAGACTACTGTTGTTTTAAATATTGCGCGCGAAACACTTGCAATGTTTCGTCTTCATTTAAAAGCACTAAATCTTGTTCTGTAAGTTTGCCATTGCCCACTTTCACAACGTAAACATTCACTTTTTTCTTTCCCCATTGATTATATACATCTCGCACGGTTTCATAATATAAATCAAGGCGATCCCCTTGAATTGCACCGCCTTTATCCGCCACAACACCGTAGCCATATCCAGGAACGAACAGAATTGTCCCAATCGGAAATACGCGAAGGTCAGCTGCGATTGTTGAATATATATCTCGTTTTACCTTCACCCCGGAATATGTAATCCCGTACTGAGGATGTCCTTTTGTTTTTCCTGTCGACTCCCTACCAGCTGTATATCCTGTTGCAGTAACTTCCACCTGGCGATACTTTGACCAATCTTTTGCATTCTCTAAAGCGCGAATCACTTCGGCACTTGGAATCGCCTGCTTATTTTCTTCAGCTGCATGTACGACTTTCACTTCATTTTTCTTATACATATGAATCATTTCAGAAAGAGAGATTCCTGACATAGCTTGCCAAGTTACACACAATGCAGCTACAAATAAGCAAACCATTATCATGCGAATGCTATATTGTTTTATCATTTTCGTTTTCCACACTCCTTCATCGTTATTGTGCCCCAACTGATGAAGAAAATATTCATGAAAAAACTCCTCAGAAAGGAGCTTTAAAACATTTGATATCCACGTTGCCGTAATGATTTGATTACAATACCAGATAGAGCAGCGCCAACTAACCCCGTTGATAAAATGAAAATGTCAGCCTGTCCAAGATGAAGAAAACTTGTTCCTAATGAAGAAAATGCTTCTTTCGGCTTTACAAAGTAATCTAAGAAATCAACTTTATCAATAATAAATACACAAATAAGCGGATATACAACAAGCATCACCCATGTTGCCCGCAAAATCATATTTAATAAAAAACCAATTCCAAAAAATAAAACTAAGAATAACATCATCGAAATTAACAAAACAGGTATGCTCATTATTTCCATCCCTTCTTATTTATTTTCTGTATTTCCTACAAAAACGTTATATGCTGTATAACCAAACTGATCTCCTGGATTTAACGTCCCGTCCATTTGTAAAAGCGGAAATGGCATCGCTTCTAATAAATACTGTATTAACACAGAAGCACTTTCATCATTTATGATATCTTTTGGAAATAAAAACGCTCCTTCAGACAATTCTCGCTCCTGAATAACAATCTCTTCTCCTTTTGGCTCTAAAAGAAAAATAATCATATTATCACTAATCTCACCCTGTATTACACCTGATCGCACACTTACAATTCCGTTCACACAGGTAGCAATTCCTGTCTCTTCTAACACTTCACGCTGCACTGCTTGATCGATTGTTTCGCCTTCATTGACAAAACCAGCAGGCAATGACCATTTTCCTTTTAATCCGCCATAGTTTTTCTTAACGACAAGCCATCTTCCATCTGACGTTACGACAAGACCACTTACCGCTAACCATACCTTTCCACGTTTACTCATTACTAGAAACCCCTTCCGATCAAACGAACAGAATATTCATTCTTTTCTTTCATTATACTATAAAGATTTCAAAAGGAGAACGCGTCCCCCTTTTGAAAAAGAACTTTACAAACAGCTGAATATTCAGTAAAACCAAAAACAAAAAAAACAGAAATAGCTATAATAGCCATTTCTGTTTTGAATTACAAATTAAAATAGTTT
Source organism: Bacillus multifaciens (assembly GCF_030756675.1). GTDB lineage: Bacteria > Bacillota > Bacilli > Bacillales > Bacillaceae_G > Bacillus_A > Bacillus_A multifaciens. The sequence goes on along the minus strand of NZ_JAVBXD010000016.1, from coordinate 49,257 downwards.
TAATTTACCTTTTTTAAGAACTAATAAAGGTCCGCCAAGTATGAATAAATAACGGTTATCGATTACTTTCTTCATAAATGAAGCTTTCCATCCAGTTAATTTTTTGCCCATTACAACGCCCATTGCATCGTCATGACCTAATGAACATACAGAACCTTTGTTATCGAATACAAACTTTTGTATTTCGCCTTTACCACGAACAAGAACAGCTAAGTTATGCGCAATGTTGTAACCTTGTTGAATTGCGATTTGTGCTGTCGGTGGGTATGGACGGTTAATTTCTTCGTTAATAATTAACGCTGCATCACCAACCATGAATACTTCTTCATGACCTGGAGCGTGCATGTACTCATCCACTTTTACACGGCCGCGCATTGCTTCAAAGCCAGACTCTTCTACAATGCCGTTACCACGTACACCTGCAGCCCAAACTACAGTTGCAGATTTCAATAATTCTACATCGTCGCCGTTTGCAACAATAATACCTTCTTCAGTTGCTTCTTTAATCGCTGTACCGATGCGGAATTCTACACCTTTTTTCTCTAATTGTTTTACAGCATACTCAACTAGCTCTGGGTCGAAACCAGGAAGTGCTGTTGGAGCAGCTTCAACACAAATGATACGCGCTTTTTCGCGAGGAACATCATACTCTTTGCAAAGTTCAGGAATACGGTTTGCAAGCTCACCTACATACTCGATACCTGTAAATCCAGCACCGCCGACAACGATTGTAACTAACTCATCGCGTTTTTCTGAAGCATATAGTGAGAACATGTACTCCATATGATCACGAATTTGCCGAGTTGCATTAATGTTAGCGATTGAGAATGCATGCTCTTTTAATCCTTTAATTCCAAATGTTTCAGACTCGAAACCAAGGCCGATTACTAAGTAATCATACTCTAGCTCGCCATTTTTTAAGATAACGTGCTTTTCAGCTGCTTTAATTTCTACAACTGTGTCTTGCACGAAGTTTACTTTGTTTGTGTCGATTACATCTTTAATGTCTAAACGAACTTTGTCGTGATGCAACGTACCAGCTGCACTTTCATGTAACCAAGTTGCTTGATAGTGATAGCTGTTATTATTTACTAATGTGATTTCAGCTTCACTTACAGATAATGTTTTTTGCAGACGAACAGTAGTAATCATTCCGCCATAACCTGCGCCTAAAACTACTATTTTGGGCTTCTTCAACCTAATCACACTCCTCTTCTTTATATAGATAGTTAAAAATAATAAAAATAGTGCTAAAACAAATTAAATGTTAAGAATGTAAAATTTTTCACATTCTTAACATTATCAATAACAAGTTCAAAAATTGTTACGAAATTTGTCACAAAAAATTAATATATTTACTTTCCTATACTAGTCGTTTTCTCTTTACTTTTCAAGCACTTGTAAAATTATCGATATATTAAAATAATATGCCCTTTTTAAGTTTTTCGACATTTGCTTATTTACTAAGCAAATACAGCTTTTTACTGGACTCTTTCGCTTTCTCTTATGCCGTATATATATTGAAACACCAACAAAAATACACATAATTACCAAACATTACATCCTTTACTTATTGGCGAGTTTCTTCTATATATAATATATCCATACAAAGCGCATACACAATTCAGTCGTTTTCTACGGTATTTTTTCATAAAATATGATATCATTTGTCTTGAGTGCGCTTGCACTCCGCTCATGGAAGTTTCGTATAACATACATACGAGTGTATATAGGAGAAGCACGAAAAATTTCCTAATTATAGGGGGAGTAAACAGTGACAGAAAATCAAAAGGTATACGACATCACTATTATTGGTGGAGGCCCAACTGGATTATTCACAGCTTTTTATGGCGGTATGAGACAAGCAAGCGTAAAAATTATCGAAAGCTTGCCACAACTCGGGGGTCAATTATCCGCATTGTATCCTGAAAAGTTCATATATGATATCGCAGGTTTTCCAAAAATTCGTGCACAAGAACTGATTAACAATTTAAAAGAACAAATGAGCAAGTTCGAACCAACCATTTGCTTAGAAGAGGCTGTTCAAACATTAGAGAAACAAGAAGATGGCGTGTTCAAACTTGTAACAAATAAAGAAACACACTATTCTAAGTCCGTCATCATTACAGCTGGAAACGGTGCGTTCCAGCCACGTCGTTTAGAATTAGAAGGAACAGAAAAATTCGAAAAAACGAACTTACACTATTTCGTTGATGATATGAATAAATTTGCCGGCAAACGCGTTGTCGTCTTTGGCGGCGGAGATTCTGCAGTAGACTGGACAATGATGTTAGAGCCAATCGCTGAGGAAGTTACAATCGTTCACCGCCGTGATAAATTCCGCGCACATGAGCATAGCGTTGAAACGTTAATGAACTCTCGCGCACAAGTGAAAACACCATACATTCCAATTGAACTGATCGGTGAAGAGAAAATTAAACAGGTTGTCCTTCAACATGTGAAAACAGAAGAGAAAGTTGTCATTGACGTTGATGATGTCATCGTCAACTACGGATTTGTCTCTTCCCTCGGTCCAATTAAAGACTGGGGCTTAGATATCCAAAAAAACAGCATCGTTGTAAATTCCAAAATGGAAACAAATATCCCTGGTATTTACGCAGCTGGTGATATTTGCACATATGAAGGAAAAGTAAAATTAATTGCATGCGGATTTGGCGAAGCACCAACAGCAGTAAACAACGCAAAAGCGTACTTCGATCCAAATGCAAAGCTGCAACCAATGCATAGCTCTAGTATGTTTTAATAAAAAGAGACTGATTCAAAGATGTACCTTTGAATCAGTCTCTTTTTTATGTGCCCAGCAATTTATCAGCGATTTTCACGATATATCGGCGGAAGTGAGGCATTTATCGGCGGTTCGACACAATATAAAGATCCTTCGACGATGTTCGACACACAATCCACTATCCTCTCCCTGTATAATTATGGTACAATAAGCAGGAACGTTTGTTCCTATTCAAAAAGAGAGGATGATACAATGATGCAACCTAAAATCGTAAAAAAAGAAGCTTTTCAAGCCATTGGTGTCTCTATTACTACAAACAATGAACTGGAAATGTCAAGCGACGGAAAAATCCCTCACCTATGGAATCAATACTTCCAAGAACAAATTAGCAACCTCATTCCAAATCGGACTACACAAACAGAAACGCTCGCACTATATTCCAACTATGAATCTGATGAAACAGGCTTCTATACGTATACAATTGGTGTCCCTGTTTCCACTGTTATTGATACACCAGAAACCATGACATCATTCACGATCCCCGCTGCTACATACGCCGTATTTACAACGCGCCGAGGACCGCTATCCGAAATCATTATAGAAGCATGGCAAGACATTTGGAACTGGTCAAAAGAAAATAAACGTGCGTTCACAACAGACTTCGAACTGTATGATGAACGAGCTTTCGATCCAAACGACGCTCAAGTTGATATTTACATTGCGCTATCTTAATACATTAAAAAGACACAGTAGATGCTGTGTCTTTTTTCATACTTATTCCTTGTCATACCGTTATATACGATTTTTAATCAACAGATGAATATAACACTGAATCTCCAAAAAAAGCCTTACATTACATATCGCCAAATCTTACAAAACTGTTATGTTTCTGTAAGATTCGGCGATAGCAAGTCCATTCGTTCTCCTACATAATAAACGTATAAACAACAAACAAAAGCAAACAAATTTATGAGGTGATACATATGAATGGAAATAAAATTTTATCTGCGCTTTCGTACTTCAGTGTTCTCTTTGCACCTATCTTGTTCCCAATTATTGTTTGGATCGTAGGCGATTATGAAACAAGAAGTCACGCTAAACGTGCCCTTTGGACACATATTATTCCAGGCATCGCTACCTTTATCGGACTTGCAGTATTAGGAATTATGGATGTTGGTTTTAATCAGCCTGATAAGGCACTTGCGATTGGTTCAGTAATTGTGGTATGCATTTGTGCTCTAATTAGCCTATACTACTTTATTTGGAATATGGTAAAAGGAATTAAAGTCCTTAAAGGATAATTTCTCTCAATAAGAACGGATCCCCTAGCTAAAAACACAACCACCAATATCTCCCCTAAGAGACGTTTGGTGGTTTTTCCTTTTTCAACATGAAAAATCCGCTGGGCAAATTGCACTTTTTTGAATACAATAAAAAAGTATCTGTATAGAAAGATTAGAAACTGTTAACAAAGATAAAAAGACATATGACAGAAAGGGATTCATATGGAAGAATTACAGAAAAGTAAACCTGCCCTAGCAGAAACGGAAATGCCTTTATTAAAAAATACAAACTTCCTATTTCTTTGGGCAGCCACTCTATTTTCAAGCTTTGCCTTAGCATTTTTTACGTTTTCCCAAACGTGGTACATAGCAAAAACATTAAATTTAGAAGCATCACTCGGCGTTGTCTTTGTCGCTCTTAGTGTTCCCCGCCTCATCTTCATGATTATCGGCGGAGCTGTTGCAGACAAATTCCCGAAAAAGAATATCATGTTTTATTCTAATATCGTTCGAGCACTTCTTGTCACGATCATTCTCATTTGGTTTATTGTTGGGCACGTCACACTATACACATTTGCTTTATTTGCACTATTCTTCGGCTTAGCCGATGCCTTTTTCTGGTCCGCTGATGGTTCTATCTTACCTGAGCTCGTAGCGAAGCATCGCCTTACACAAGCAAATTCACTTACACAAATGACGAATCAAGCATCAGTTATCTTCGGCCCTGTCCTTGGCGGGATACTGATTAAATTCAGTAATTATGAGACAATCTTTACAATAACCATTCTATTATTAATAGTCGCTGCCATACTCATTCAAAAGGTGCATTCAAACGTAGGACAAGAAGAAAAACAAGCAAATAAAGGTATGTTCACTTCTATTAAAGAAGGCATTCTTTATGTGAAAGAATCTTCTTTTTTATCAACCTTCCTTATTTGTAGTGCCTTTTTAAATTTGTTTTTAATCGGGCCAATGCAAGTTGGTTTTCCATTGTTCGTAAAAAATGTACTGCACGGTGACTCTTTACAATTTAGTTATTTAGAAGCAGCAGTTGGCGGCGGAATGGCCATCGGCGCTGTTATCGTTGGACTGCGAAATATTAATCGCCGCCGCGGATTATTTTGCATTATTATGATGCTGTTGTCAGGTGTTTTCTTCTTGTCTATTAATTTCAGTACAACACTTTGGCAAGCGCTTCTTTCCGGCTGCTTTTACGGCATTACGATCGCAATGGCAATTGTGCCGCTAATGGCTATGATTCAATCAACTGTAAAGGAAGAAATGATGGGCCGCGTTATGAGCTTACTTATGTTATCATCGATGGGCTTTATCCCTGTTTCTTATGCAGTTACTTCACTTGCCTTAGCAGCTGGAATACCGATTGTTACAGTTATGAAAAGCGGTGCCATTGCGGTCATTGTCTTTGTACTCTTTATCGCAATCCGCGTTCCAACTGTACGGAAATTTGATTGAAAGAAAGGAGTTATGCTTCAAACGCATGACTCTTTTCTTTTTCACTTTCAAATGGATTATACAAAACAATCCCGCTATTCCGCCGCGCTTATGCCTTTCTTTTGTGAACACACGCTTAATAATCCCAAGTTGTTCAAGCCTCGCCACAGAACGGCGCACAGTTCGTATACTTTTCTCTATTTTCACAGCGATCGTTTCCATTAACGGACATGCAACACCAACCGTTTTTTGTTTCTCATTCACCGCATATCTCCCTAACAAACAAATAACAAGAAAATCCGTTTTGTTAATTTGAGATTGATACTGCGTCAAAACTTTCTGCTGATATGTATTAAATTCTTCTTTATTTTGAAATTCACTATGCTGCTTCATTAATGAATACAATTTACTCATGTTCATCGCCCCCTTTTATAAATAAGAGAAAATATATAAAATTGGCGAGGAAATTTATTGTATGATGGAAATAAATTCTTCCAAATGAGGTGAAAAAATGATTGTAATCAGTGCATGTTTAGCTGGAATTGCTTGCCGTTATGATGGAAACGACAATCTCGTTGCAAAAGTTCAAGAACTACTCGAAAAGGAAGAAACAATTCTTATTTGCCCTGAAGTGTTAGGCGGATTACCGACACCTCGTATGCCTGCTGAAATTATCGGGGGCAATGGCGATGATGTACTAGATGGAAGGGCGAAGGTTATCGATCGCAGTGGAAATGATGTCACAGAAATCTTTATTGCGGGTGCCTACAAAGCATTAGAACAAATAAAAGATCTAAACCCTGAGTATATTATCCTAAAAGAACGCAGTCCATCATGCGGAAGTTCTGTCATTTACACAGGTGAATTTAATGGGCAAAAACAAGATGGTTACGGCGTTACGACCGCATTATTTAGACGACATGGTTTTATTGTTATTTCAGAAGAGGATTTTGTAACACAGTGAAAAAAACGCTAAAAAAAGAAGATAACCGACTACTACAAATAATTGGTTATCTTCTTTTCATTTTCGTTTTGTTTAAAACCTCATACGTACCAGGAAACCGCTTACATTAATGACCAAACGCCCTCATCCCACCTAACAAGAAAGAGATTTTTCTGTCAGTTTTCAACTTGTATATAGCTTATTACGAGGCTGACTTTTTCGCCCCATAACGCTGTTCAATACGTTGTTCAATTTTTTCCATCTCTTGTTTATCATTCAGTATTTTTTGTTTATTCTCCTGTACCAATTCTTTGAAAGATTTATTAAGTAATTTACAATGCTTTTTCACCTTCATCATTCCTCCTTATTTTCTATGAAATCAAGACTTAGAATGAAAAATAATCACATAAAACTTTTTTCTTTTTGTAAAAACTTGTCTTTATTTGTCGAAAAATTCTTCTTAATTAGATGATACTATAACTTTTGCATTTTCAAAAGAAAATTTTTTGAACATTTTGTGAAATCGACAGATCATAACATATAAGTTGCTGCTACACCGAACAGGAGATGACCGTTTCTATGTATACAAAAAGAGCGTCCAGCCTTAGACGCTCTTTTTCGTTAGCAAGGTATAATGATAGAAAAGCATGTTCCTTTTCCTTTTGAACTCTCTATTTCTATATCTCCATTTAACTCTCTAATAATGCTGTATGCAATCATAGTGCCGAGTCCAGTCCCTTTTTCTTTTGTTGAATAAAATGGCGTGGCAATTCGCTTTACTTCTTTTTGGGACATTCCAATTCCCGAATCAATAATATCAATTACAATATGACTTTTGATTTTTTGTGCATGAATTTGTAACACTCCACCATCTATCATAGCTTCAATTCCGTTTTGTAAAATGTTAGTGAAGCACTGTTTTAATTTTTCAGGATTCGCATTTATATACAAACACTCTGGAATATCTTTCTGTATTTCAACGTTGTATGAAAATGCTAGCGGAGAAATCGCATTTGTTACTTCCCGAAATATACACTTTATATTTAGTCGTTCTTTTATTGTATTTTGTGGTTTTGTTAGAGATAAATAATCATTGATAATCAATTGTACTTTTTCTAATTCCATTAACATAATTTTCAAGTATTCATCTTGAGATGTTTTTGACAGTTCGTTTTCACGGAATAATTGCGTGAATCCATATACAGTCGTTAACGGATTATGAACTTCATGTGCAATCGATGCGGCTAATTCACTAGCTGTATAAAACTTTTCAGCTCTTTGAATTTTTTCTTTCATTTTAAATTTCTCAATCATTCCCTCTACTAAATAAATAGACAATACTCCTGTGAAGGCGTTAACCAGTACATAATTAATCAAAAATCCAATAAAAACCGTTTCAATTTTACCATATATTTCAATTTGATTCATTAGCGCAGAGATAGAAAAAAAACTCGTACAAATCAAAAGCAATAGTGTGTGAAACAATATTTTTTTTCTCCTAAAATAAATAGGGAGAAAATAACGTAATATTGTCGTAACAGCTGTAGTTATAGTATATATAATAACTGATGAAAAAAAGCCGTTTCCGCCTAAGTAAAATCGATACCCCATATATACAATACTTATACAAATAATACTTCTTGTATTTCCATATAGAAGTACTAAAAGAATAGGAATAAACCGCAAATCATAAATATACCCATCATGTAAATGAATAGGGAATGTCATACAAAAAACAATTGCGATCGATGAAAAAAAAGAAATTAATATATTATTATGTGGTTTTTTTTCTGTCTTATCTAACCAAAATACTTGATAACTAAGGATACAAATAATAATAATAAATGCATTTAATAGTAGTGTAGAAATTCCCATGTTCTATGCCTCCCTAATTTTTTGTAAGGGGGATCATACACTCTTCCTTGAAAACGTTTTTAATTTCATATTACGTTTTTTTGATTTATTAGTTCATTATGTTTTTCGATTTTAGAAATAATAGCTAGGCATATGTGCTTTTTATTGTATATAGTAATTAAATGTAGAGACGTACAAGAAAGAGGAAATGGGAAAAAGCTATCTAATTATTTTCTGAAAATTCCGTTAATTTAAAAAGAAAAACCATCTTCTCTATTATAGAATATCATGAAAATGAGCAAATAACAACAAAAAATCTCAAATTTCTACCTTTTTCGCCATTTTCTCCTATTTCCTCACAAAATAAAAACCCCCTTAACGAGTGAACTTAGTCATTCATCGTCAAGAAGGTTAGTATGATTAATCTTTAAAGATACGCACTACATAAATGCTATCTAACATTAGCATTCTTCAGGCTTACCAGCATTCGTTGCTGTGCGGAAAGATGATCCGCAGCCACATGATGCGATCGCGTTTGGATTGTCGATTGTAAATCCGCCGCCAAGCATCGATTGCTTATAATCAATTTTTACTCCTTTTACAATTGGAGCACTTTCTTTATCAATAACAAATTCAACACCGAAAAATTCAAGAACTGTGTCGTCTTCATTTGGTTCTCTTTCAAATCCTAAGCCGTAAGAAAGACCACTACATCCACCGCCGTGTACAGCAAGGCGAACGTATCTTTCTCCTTCTTCAGCGTCTTTTAACATATCTTTAATTTGATATGCTGCTTGTTCTGTTACAGTAATCATAGAATCCACCATCCTTTCTTCTATCGTTCTATTATACATCTTTACTCTTCAATCTTATAATAATATACACCGCTGCAAGTGACTTCTGCTGGACCATTCATGAGAACTGTTCCTTCTTCTGTCCATGTAATCATTAAATCTCCGCCTGCTAAATGAACCGTGATTTCTTGTCCTCGCTTCATCTTTCCATTTAAGATTGCAGCTACAACTGCAGCACATGCTCCTGTTCCGCATGCTTGTGTAATGCCAGAACCACGTTCCCATACACGAAAATGCATTTCATGATCATCTAGTACTTCAATAAATTCGACATTTACACTTTCCGGAAACATCTCATGTGTTTCTAATACAGGTCCTAATGTTGTAAGCGGTGCTTCTTCAATATTCTCTACAAAAATAACAGCATGCGGATTTCCCATTGAGACAGCCGTAAATGTATAACGGTGGTTATCATAAAGGAAATCTTCACAAATAAATGGCGTTTCTCCTTCACCTAACATTGGTAAATCAACGCGTTTTAACCTAGGTGCCCCCATATCTATTGTAGCTGAAGTTACAATTCCATCGAAAGCTTTTACTTCTGCTGTAACGATTCCTGCTAACGTTTCAATTGTGAACACAGTCTCTTCTACTAGTTTATGCTCATATGCGTACTTTGCAACGCAGCGCAGCCCATTACCGCAGCTTTTTCCTTCTGAACCGTCTTTATTAAAAATACGCATTTTCACAGGAGCAACGTCAGAAGGACAAATTAAAATCATCCCGTCGGAACCAATTCCAGTATTCACATCTGATACTTTTTCCGCAACTTGTGCAAGATGCTCTTCTGCAATTTGTTCTTCAAACATATTTACATAAATGTAGTTATTCCCAAGTCCGTGCATTTTTGTGAAAGAAAATTGTGCCATGTGATTTCACTCCAAAATTTTTGATTGTTATAAGTATAAAATGAGCGCTTTTTGAAAACAATAAGAATGTCCCCCGTTTCTCATATTCAACGACAATTTTGGCGTAACAATGTCGTGCTTACACATATGGTGTAAGAAAAAAGCCCTCAGACAAAGGGCTTTCTTTTTTTGTATCTCCTAATTTGTTAACCTGCTCTTTCGAAATAATTTTATACGTTCAACTGAAAAAGACGCTGCCTCATTGCAACGCCCTAAAACATCGGATTTTCATCTAAATAATCATATATATTTTTCACAAGTTCATCCGGTGTTTCCCCTTTTACAACTTCACCGTTCACAAGCGCATATGGCCCTTCAAAACAAACACCGCAATATCCAAGACATCCATACTCAATCACATCTAAATTTGGATCTTTCTCTAATTGTTCACGTGCCTTTTGTGCACCATTTGCAAGGTTGCCAACACAAAACTCAATTAATGGTTTAATCAACCTTAATCCCTCCTGTATCTATTTCAAAGCTTGTCTTATAACAGTAAGCCTAAGATGTTTATCTAAATCCAGCGAAAAGCCCCAACATTCTACTAATTCTGAACGTTCCGCTGCTATGCAATGCAAAATACAGCATGACCTCCACTCGCTCCCCTGTTTTAAACATGGCATGTAGTAGAATATGGATCTGACCGCTTCTATACACGGCCAGATGCTCTCGTCCACCTATAGAAAAAGAAGGCTTTATATAAATCCAATTTGACTTTCTAACACACAAGTCGCCGCCATGCTGAACAAAAAGTAACCTGCTACTTTCTTTCTCTCTTTGTTTTAACATTATCTGTGGCAGAAAAAGGCCCTGACCGCTTCTACGCATGGCCAGACGCTCTCGCCCACCTAAAAAGAAAAGGGTTTATGTCGTTTTTCTACTTAGTATTTATATAGAATGGTCCATAACATCGCTTTCACTTTCTTACTATTGTACAACAGAGTATGCATTCACGCATTGTTATTTGCTTCTAAATTCGATATAATTTGAATGAGTAAAGTCAAAATATTTTTGTAATATAAAAATTTCTATGATTAGGGGATATTTCAACAGAAAAGGGGTAATCCATCATGAAGCACCTCGTAATACTTGGTGGCGGCTACGGTGGAATGAGAGTTTTACAACGTCTTCTTCCGAGCAACCAACTTCCAGATGATGTTCAAGTAACATTAATCGACAAAGTACCGTATCACTGTTTTAAAACAGAATACTACGCATTAGTAGCAGGAACGATTTCTGAAACGCATATTCGCATTCCATTTCCAGAGCATCCACGACTAAATATTCAATATGGCACAATAACCAATGTTGATCTAGAAAACAAAGCTGTTCATCTTGAGGGCAGCGAAGTTGTCAATTATGATGACTTAATTATCGGACTTGGTTGTGAAGATAACTACCACAACGTTCCAGGAGCGAAGGAAAATACATATAGCCTTCAATCCATTGAGCAAGTTCGTCAAACATATCAACAACTAAATGGTTTAGAACCACACGCAACAGTTGCTGTTGTAGGAGCTGGACTAAGCGGCGTTGAAGTAGCAAGTGAGCTTCGCGAAAGTCGTCCAGACTTAAACATTTATTTATTTGACCGAAAAGATCGCATTCTTTTCCCATTCCCAGAGAAATTAAGTAGATACGTAGAAGAGTGGTTTTTGAAACATAATGTTACAATTGTTCGCAACTCGAACATTACAAAAGTAGAACCAAACATTGTGTATAACCACGATGAACCACTTGAATGTGACGCAATTGTATGGACAGCTGGCATTCAAGCGAGTGAAGTCGTTCGTAATCTCCCTGTCGAGCATGATAATAGCGGGCGGGTTGTATTAACAAAATATCATAATATTCCAGATTACGAGAATGTATATGTGCTAGGTGACTGCGCTGCATTGCCACATGCACCATCTGCACAGCTTGCAGAAGGTCAAGGTGAACAAATTGTCCAAATATTATTAAAACGTTGGAACAATGAAGCATTACCAGAAGAGCTACCTGTTATTAAACTAAAAGGTGTTCTCGGCTCTCTTGGTAAAAAACATGGCTTTGGTTTACTGGCAAATCAGCCATTAATGGGCCGTGTACCTCGCCTTTTAAAATCGGGCATTCTTTGGATGTATAAACATCATAATGGTTAACGAAGACAAGGGCCCTATGTGGCTCTTGTTTTTTCTATAATGAATAAGAATCATTATTCCTATCCTTCACGTTCCTCGAAGAAATGCGCTCCTTACCTAAAAACATTGAAATTACATTCCTCCTATCATCAATGCATACTTAATGAAACAGCAATTCTATTCAACAATATACAGAAAAATATTATTGAATTAGTATATATAACTATATAGAATAAAAAAGATAACTCATCTAAATTAAGGAACTTATATAAATCCATTTTAATTTTTCCACATATAAATCGTAGCTATGCAGAATACAATATGACTTGTACTCGCTTGCTCCCTGTGTTTTAAAACCTCGCATGTGGCAGGAAAAGGCCTTGACCACTTCTAGGCATAGCCAGATGCTCTTGTCCTCCCTAAAAAGAAAGAGTTTTTTTAACTTGGATATATATAGATAACTTAAAACTACTCACCTATAGATCTTTACAAAAAAAATTACCTTAGGAGGTACATCTTATGACTATATTTTGGCGCTCTGAAAAAGAAACAAGGTCATGGCTTAAACAAGCTGAACGATTGCACATAGAAATCAATGTGAATAATCCTGATATTTTATCAAAAGTCCAAATGATCCGTTTAAACAAATCCGATTTACAAATGATAAAATGTATTCAGCCCCTTATCGAACAAAATATAGAAAGGCTTGTCGATGATTTTTACAATAGTATTCTAGAAATAAATGAATTGAAAGAGATTACTCAAAAACATAGCAGTGTAGACAAATTGAGAAACACATTAAAGGTCCATTTAGTTGAACTGTTTAATGGAAAAATCGATAATCACTTCCTAGAAAAGCGGCTTAGAGTCGCAAAAGTCCACTATCACATTGGTCTAAAGCCAGCCTGGTATATGGGGGCCTTTCAAAACTTACAAAATTCACTCATCAATATAATCTCAAATACAATAAGTGCAAAAGAAGAAGTAACAACTTTTATAACAGCCATCACTAAAATATTAAGTTTGGAGCAACAAATTGTTTTAGAAGCATATGAAGATGAAAATCTAAAACAAAGAAATGGACAATATGAAAATGCCAAAACTGAAATAAAAGGGAAAATTTTAAAAACAAGCTTAGAATTAGTTTCTCTTGCTGAAGAGACAAACATATCTGTAGAAAGATTAATTGAAAATAGCAATACAGTAAATCAAATGGTGATTAGGAGTAATGAAGACTCTACAATGGCTCAAGCGTTTACAAAAGAGGGGCAACAGAAAATTAATGACCTAGTACAAAATATACAAGGCATTTCCACAAATATTGAAAATATGAATCATTCTGTGACAAAGTTATCTGAAGCTTCCTCTCAAATTACCACCGTTGTAAAAATCGTACAAAACATTGCAGATCAGACCAATTTATTAGCTTTGAACTCAGCTATTGAAGCAGCAAGAGCCGGGGAACACGGTAAAGGATTTTCGATAGTGTCAGAGGAAGTTAGAAAGCTTGCAGAAGAAACAAAGAATTCAGTTGGAAAAATTCAAAATTTAATCCATTCCTCCAATGAGTATACGCAGCATGTAATAGAGACGCTGAAACAAGTCAATAAAACAGTCCTTATAGGAAATGAAACGTCTTCTCAAGCCCACGAATCATTTACAAAAATTTCCGAATCCATTTGCGAGAATGTTCAAAAAATTAACCTTGCTAAAAATCAAATGGATGATTTAGTAGTAGCTATTAAGGAAATAGGTACGGCTACTTCTGGTGTGACAGAAGCAGCAGAACATCTAAACGAAACCGCTAACTTAGCATAAAGTGCATCTTCCATCAGTAGAAAGAGAATCCCCTCTACTGATGGAATCACCTAATCAATTGAGCTTTTTCTAGATTCTTAAAGAAAAGATACCCCCCACCCGCTCATATAAAATTAAAATATAACTACTCACCTATACCTTTTAGAAAAGTGTATGATTCTAGTTAAGATGTGCCTCTCTATTACTTATAAATTCATTTTTTGGCATATAGACTGCTGTCATGCAAACCGGGCAGGAGCCTGCACTTATTGTCTACTTTTGTTTTCAAACCTTGCACGTAGCAGGAAAAGGCACTGACCGCTCCTATGCATCGCCAGTCCCTCTCACCCATTTAAAAAAATGCTTTTCTGTCGGTTTTTCATAAAGTAACTGAGTAGTTACTTTAAAATTATCATTCTTTTCACGGCATATAACTTTTTACTTCATTCCATTTCCCCCTACATTGTTTGACGCTAAACAACAAATACTGCTTCGTCATCTGAGCGCGTCTCCATCTTGATAAAGACGATTTTAATCCTTCTTTTTGACGAATCCAGTACACCTCTTGCAGAAGTGGTTCCCATTCTTTACAACTGTTCATCATATATTGCAGCCCTTCATCTTTCGAAACAATCCGTTCCATCTCTAGCGTGCACATAATACGTCCCATTGTCACAACAGCAAACTCTACCCATTCTGTGGATAAAAATAAATATGGACGCTTTACTTTCTCACTCCAATATTGTTCTACATTGTATTTCATTGTGCTGACAACATCATCCCACGTCACTACATATGGAAGCTCGTCTGCTGTTTGACCCAAAACCGTAATACCGCAATTTTTTATCGTCCACCACGTCACAGAATTAATGTCCCAATGTCCTTCATTTATTTTTCCCTCTGAACAATACAAGTATGGTGACATCTCATGATTTTGCTTTCCTACATGGGCAAGCGGAACATACATCCCGTCCATCCGTTTACCGAGGTCATGTGTACAGAGCCTCTTATGTAATTCACAGATTTTCACCTTCTCTGCTTCACTGACCGCTTCTTTCGTAACCGTTACGAAGTCAATATCACTCGATTCTGGATGAAACGCAGCTAATGCCAATGAACCATATACATACACTCCAACTAACTTTTCATTCGAAATTACTTCCTGTAGTTCATTCACGTATTGATCTAAGAAGAACTTCACTTCTTCTGGTATAAAATGCTTTGTTACGATATCCATAAGTATACTCCTAACGCTACTGCCACATTCGGAATTGCCGCAAATGCATTCGTTTTCGCAGATTGAAAGCGAGATTCTTTTCGCGTTGGCTTTGCCGAAGCAAATGTCCCTCTTGCTCCTAAAATGAAGCCATCTATACAAAGAAATGCTGCACTAGCTAAGAAAAAGATGTTCAGCCAACTTGCTAACGAGTAAACCGCTGCTGCATCCCCTTTCATATAAGCAATACTACTGACTAGAAAAAGCCCGATAATCCCTATTACAAACCCTTTTTTCATCCTATTCATCCTCCTAAGCACAGAAAAAGCCCCTGCGATTCATAGTCTACGTTGCAAGAGCTTTGTGAGTGATAAGTTATGTTATAAATATTTATCAATTTCTTCGTATACATCCTTTAAGCGCGGATTACCTTCTCCAACAATCTCATGATTCACGAGAACAACAGGATAAAATAAGTCTTCTTCAATAACACGCTCAGCAAAAGCGCGTTTTTCTTCCTCTGCTTGCTCCGCATGAATATCCACATATTCAAAATGGAATTTATTTTCTTGTCCTTCATATTTTCGTCCAATCGCTGCTTGCAGCCATTCATACGTTTCCGTTGAAGATGGCATTCCAACGCAGCTTGCACATACAACCTTCGCCCCGTAAACACTAACTTTTATCATATTCTCTCCCCCATTTGCACATTCATTTCTTTCTACATCTTATTGTCACATATAAGAAAGAATCTTCCATAAACTAATTTGACAACATAAGAAAGATATTAAAAATAGATTTTCCCCTGTATCTTGATTATAATAAAACTGATGAAAGGAGTCGATAAAAATGGAAAACGAAAACTTACACGAACAAGTAGTAGAAGTATTAGATAAATTACGTCCATTCTTACTTCGCGATGGCGGTGACGTAGAATTAGTAGATATCGAAGACGGTATCGTTAAATTACGCCTTCTAGGTGCTTGCGGCAGCTGCCCAAGTTCTACAATCACATTAAAAGCAGGTATCGAGCGTGCTCTTTTAGAAGAAGTACCTGGAGTAATTGAAGTAGAACAAGTATTTTAATCTAAAAGCGGAAGCGGCTCGCTCAGAATGTGAGGGGGATGGAGCTTCTGACATAGAGGCGCTTTTTGCCTCGGCGGAAGACGCGAAGCCACCGACTGTTCTAGCCGCTGAAGCTAGATAAACTAGAAGAAGAGACCCACTACGGTCTCTTTTTTCTAAACTACATATTACGTTAGCCAATCAAGCTTACGAATTCCTAACTTATCAATAGGTAGACCGATGAGGTCATAAAACTGCTGAAGAAATTGTTCCGACTGATCTACGCGCTGCAAAATGGTTTCTAATTTATCTTGATATACATATTTTTGCGCTTCACTTCCCGCTAAATAATATCCTTCAACTGTTTCAAAATAATGAAGCGGAAAGAGAAGACGGGCAAACAATAACCGCCAGCCAAACGAAGATAATGGATAGTTCCGTTCGTAGTCGCTTAAGAACTGGACAATCGTTTCTTCCCAGTTCTCTTTTTTTTCAAAAGAAGTATAACGTACCCATTCGGCTAAGTCGCGACTTGGATGGTCATACACCCAATCAACCGGCAGCTTTAATCGCTTTGTCTCCTGCCAAAGCAAGGGTGTAAATCGTTCCTGACAAATGGTTGCAGCATCAGCAACTTGAGGAGTATCATCAATTTCTGTATCTACTACATATTGAATTGCATTTTCGGCAAGACCTAAGTGGTACGGAAATGACTCAATAAATAATTGTTCAAACATATCAGTAGGGTGACTCACCATTTTGGATTGCCAAAAACGTTCGAGCTGATCTAATCGTTTTTCCCAAAGCGCCTTCCATTCACCAATTCGGCTAAGATGTTCAATTTCTTCTGAAAAGAATGCACCGCGTTTATGAAATAACGATAGCTCACTTCCTAATGAAATAACATTACGCTCTAACGTACGTATTCCTTTTAACAAACAATAATTTGCTTTTTCTAGCTCACTAACGTAATAACCTTGTACGTTGGGCACAAACGTCGCAACGGTAATATCACCTTGCTGATTCATATAATCACTTAATTTCTTCATTTCAACAAGCTCTTCTTCTTGCAAATGACCCGTAGCAAGAAGCACATAAATTTTATTACGAACCCAAAAGCTTTTATAAGGACCAAGAGGTGTAAATTCTTTGACGTGTATATGATAGTTCTCATAAATATGTTGAATCATCGTACTCGCCACCTACATTTTTTCTATATATATATGAGCCGGTAATTAACTTTCATGCCTATGCACATCATACACCTATACGTATACAATATTAAAAAGAAAAAAAGGTGATAAACATGACACAACGAAATGAACTACAAGAAAGAGCATTACAATTACTACAAGAACGCGGTGTAAAAATTGACGATATTGCAGAACTCGTTTATTTTCTTCAAAAAAATTACCATCCAAATTTAGCAATGGAAGAATGTCGTTATAACGTAGAACGCGTCTTATCCAAACGTGAAGTACAAAATGCCCTCATTACAGGAATTGAATTAGATGTTCTTGCTGAAAAAGGTTTGCTAAGTGCACCTCTTCAAGACATCATCCACCGCGATGAAGGATTATACGGAGTAGACGAAGTTGTCGCCTTATCTATCGTCAACGTATACGGCTCAATCGGCTTCACAAACTTTGGCTATATCGATAAATTGAAACCAGGTATTTTAAAATATTTAAACGATAAATCTACAGGTAAAGTTCATACATTCCTTGACGATATCGTTGGAGCGATTGCTGCTGCTGCCTCAAGTCGTTTGGCGCATAGAGCTGCACATGCTGAATAATACACCAACAAGAAAACCAGCTTCTTTAGAAATAAAGAGCTGGTTTCTCTTATTTTTTTTCGCATTTCAACACATCATACTCCATAAGCACAAATTCCCTACCTCTGCTCATAAAAGACACTCTCTTTTGAAAACCTGCTTTCATATATAGAGCAATAGCCCGCTCATTAAAAGCCGCAACACTTAACCGAATTGTCTCTGGCTTAAACTCTTCCTTCGCAAACTGCAATCCCGCTTGTAAAAAAGATATCCCCAATCCTTTTCCGGTTAACGCCGGTTTCATCCCAAGTCCGATATCTATGGCGCGCTCACCTGTGTATAACTTCGCATCTCTTCCGCCTGGCACCTGTGCGTTATCCCCAAAACAAAAATAACCGATGAATGTATCCTGCTCATCACAAATGCCGTAATATGTACCATCGAGCAATTCTTTTAACGTTTCAGCTTCCCCAGTAAAACTATACAGGTCATACGGGGCCTCATATTGCCATGTATTGATTTCTTCCGCTTCTTCTAATGTAAGGTTATGAATGTTCATTTGTATGCTCTCCTCGCTTTCCTTATACCTATTCGCCTACACGAAAAGAATTCCTGTTACACAAAGCATCTTCTTTGCTATCTCCTAGTAAGTAACTGCGGTAGTTACAAAAGATGTTTTTGATTGATTTGGAACATACTACTCACATATCCACATATAGGAGGAACTATAATGAAACATTTAATCGTTTATGCACACCCGAATCCACAAAGTTTTAACCATGCGATTTTAGAAGCACTACAAGGACGACTACAAGAAAAAGGACACGAGGTGCGCGTTCTATACGAGCGTTTCTTCTGTGGATATTGAGATGAGAAAACAATACCTTGAAAAATCCACCTTGTGAGGTGGATTTTTTAGTTTCCAATCATCTTAGGAATATATCTTTGCAGGACTTCTTCTAACTCTTTTATATCTTCATTTCGAATCAATAAATTCACATTGTTATTCCACTTTTCTATACCACGATCCAAAAAGATATTCTCTTGCGGAAATTGTCCCGGTACGAATGTTTTATAACCTTTTACTTCTTGATAAGGATAATAATTTATTCCATCCACAACTCCTGCTTCATAAACCTCGATGTCCCTTAACAATTGAACCGTTAAAAGGCTCGTAAAGCAAATTGCTACAGCATAAACCCCCACCTTTAATAAAAACTTTTCAAAACTATCAATCTCACCATTCGAATATTTAACACACGTTAAAACAAGTTGTCCAATAAAATAAATAGGACAAAATAGCATAGAGAAACATTGTTTTGCCCGGCGATACATTGCAATCCGTTTTCCAATTTTCTTTTTCATGCTATTTATCTTATATATTTTCCATAGTAGCACTGCGAAAGCACTTGTCATGAAAATAAGGATAACCATTAATACTGGTTTCATTTCTAAACCTCCTTCTCTTCCATACTTCTATCTTAACTAATTATTTTCGTATCAAAAATGTAATTTTGCATATTTCTCTTATAGTCATCCATACAAACCCTTAAAAATAAAAGAAGCCAAACACCTTGTTCGGCTTCTAAACATCAATTACAATTCATTTCTTCTCCGACTATAAGCTACTGTATAGATAGTTATCCCAGTTAATACGGCAACAATAAAAACGAGTAGTAAATTACTATACAAGTACGCTTTCGTATTTTGTATAGTGGAAAGTAACGGATATTCTAGTATATGTTTTGTTAATAACCCACCAACAATAGCCATCCCTAGTCCTTCTGCTAAGAAGCAGGCGAAGCTGAGAAACCCCATACCCGCCCCGACTTCCTTTGGCCCCAAAGCAGCCGCAACACTCGTGGAAATTACTGTTTTAACGAAAGAGAGTCCGCCAAACATTACGATTAGCATAGCCGAAACTAGCCATGGTGTTTGATCTGCAAATAATGAAATGATAAAAAAGCTTGCAAGAATGAAAGACGAGCCCAGCCATAGAACAAATGTCGTTCCTCGTTTATCAACTAAGCTGCCACCAATAAGACCAAATAGCACGACACTCATCGTTCCCGGGAATATAACCCATCCAATCATACTTGCAGACAGTTGGTGTACATCCCTCATCATATAAGGAATCATTGTTATACAACCTGCCACAGTACCTAGAAGAATACCGCCAGTTAGAACGCCCCATATAAACTTTCGGTTCGTCAATAATCTTGGTTCTATAAAGGGCTGTTCCACTTTGTGTATATGCAAAGTGAAACCTGCAAATAACGCAAAACTAATCGCCAAATACAACCAATTATATTGCGTTATATTTATAGTGAATATAACAATTCCACAGGACAGTAACGCTATCCCCCAAGTATCTATCTTCTTCCCCTTTACGGATTCATTCGGAAGTTCTTTTAGAAAAAAAGGGATCGTGAAAAGTGTCAGCATCGGAATCAGGAAAAGAACGGGCCACTGTACATAATGAACAATCGTTCCGCCAAGAGCTGGGCCTATAACTTCCCCCATCGCTACCAACGAGCCGATTATGCCAAATGCTTTCCCGCGATCTTCTGATTTCACGTAGCGTGCAACGATTACCATAATAAGCGCCGGCACTGCTGATGCCCCAACACCTTGAATAAACCGTGCAGCAATTACAACAAAGAAATGAGAATGTGCCAACACGCCTAAAAGTGATCCGCCGCTATAAGCTAGCAGACCAAAGAGAAGTAATTTCTTCACACCATACTGATCACTGATTGTTCCGTACGTGATTGACCCAATCGCAAATGAAATCATAAAACTTGTATTTACCCAGTTAGCCAAAGACGGCGCTATACCAAGGTCCTTCGCGATATCAGGTAAAACTACATTAAATACCATTTCATTCAATACACTGAAGAATGCAAGAAAGCCAAGCCATAGAAAAGCTTTCTTCACATCAGTAAACATATAATTCGGTAAATCTTTTTCCACCAGGATGATACCCCCATTTTAAAGGGGAGCCACGCAGTTTATAGGGTAAATGATACGTTTTCCCCTCGAATTTGTACCCTCATCATGTTTGTGCACTTCATAAATACGCCTCCTTACTACATTTTCCATATTATACTATTCACCTGTTCTGCAAGAAAGAAATAAAATCTCACACAATTCGACCGCATTTATCATAAAAAATAGGCAATCATTTACGATTGCCTATCTCTTCTTACATCTTCTCAATCCACTCCGTCAAACTGTGGACAACATGCGTTGGCTGCACGTCATATTCTGTTAACTTCTCCACAGATGTGACCCCTGTGTGGACAAGTAGTGTATCCATGCCCGCATTCATGCCTGCTAAAATGTCGGTGTCGTAGTTATCCCCAACCATTAATGTCTCTTCTTTCGTTGTTCCGAGTACTTTTAATGCTTGTTCCATAATAATGGATTCTGGTTTACCGATGAAAATTGGATTTACTGTTGTGGATACTGTTACAACGGATGTTAAGGAACCGTTTCCTGGTAATAAGCCGCGTTCTGTCGGAATGGCAATATCACCGTTTGTGGAAATAAATGTTGCCCCGTTTCGAACGGCTAAGCATGCTTTTGCTAATTTTTCATATGTAACTTCTCGATCTAGCCCAACAACAACAAAATCAGGATTACTATCCACAAGTGTGAAGCCTTTTTCCACAAGTGCATCACGTAAACCTTCTTCTCCAATCATATATACAGAAGCATTTTGTTTTCTTTCATATATAAAATTTGCCGTGGCCATGCTTGTCGTAAATACTTGCTCTGGTGTAGCTGGAATATCAAACTGAAGCAGCTTGTCTGCAACTTGCTCCGGTTTACGCGTCGAGTTGTTCGTCACAAATAAATAAGGTAAGTTCCGCTCTTGTAGCGCCTTTATAAAATCACTCGCCTCTTCAATGCGTTCTTCGCCTCGGTACATTGTTCCGTCTAAATCAATTAAATAGCCTTTATACACAGGTGTCACTCCTTTTTGATACTTACTCTCTTCTTATCGTATCCTTTTTTCAAAAAGAAAAAAACGCTTTTTCCAAAAGCGTCTCGTAATGTTCATTTTTTTTCTTTTATTTGATACGAACAGAAGCAGTCTCCATCGCACATACTTGATAATACTTTCACATCAGCATTTGGCAATAGCTTATTATACATGCTTTTTTCATCATGACAAATTTGCGGAAACTTTGCAGCTACCTCTATTAACGGGCAATTTTGCTTTTGTAGGATGAAAGAACTTTCAGTTTCTTGTTCTACATGCACCATATATCCGTTTTTTTCTTGCATTATCGCAATTTCTTGTAAGCGCTCTAATGTTGTTTCCTTTCGATTCACACGTTTTGCTAATTGTTGTTCCATACGATTCGTTCTTGCCCGCAAAATCTTCTCAACGAGCCTCGCATCGCCAATATGCTGTAAGTCTTCTAACATCTCAACTGCAAATTGCTTATATTGCTTCGGAAACAAGTCTTCTCCTTTTGTGCTTAAGCAATACACATACATCGGTCTCCCGACATGTTGCCGAACCAAGTTCATTTCAATAAGCCCATCTTTTTCGAGATTATTTAAATGACGGCGCACAGCCATCTCTGTAATTTGCAATACTTCTGCTAATGCCGCAACAGTTTGTTCTCCTCTTACTTTTAAAAGTTGAAGAATTTCCTCTTTTGTGGAACGCATCGCTTCCCCCATTTCTCAACCTTCTTTCCTTTCCTAAAGTTCTAATGGACCGTGTACATCAAGGCCCATTAGAACCAACATAATCTAATCTCCTGCAAACGCAGATACCGGTCCAAGTTCTTGTTCCAAATAACGACGAATATTAGCAGGATATTGTTTCACCATATCAATATGCTTTTGCACTGTATTATACACGTCTGCGTGATTCATATTTACATACTCTTGTACAATCATTTTACGAAGACGAACAACTTCTTTTAAACGTTCTCCTTCTTCATTTGTAACAACTTTTTCATCCACTAAAATATCAATAATATCTTCATAGCTGCCTGGATCGCGCATAATAAATCCATCAATCATGGCATTTCCTACATCTAAAATACAATCGATCATGAGATGCGCCATACGCTCTAACGCATATTCATCAAGCGCTCCCTTATATTCTTGCTTTGTTTGAAATGCTGCAACAACTTTCTCTAAACACTGTAACATTTGTTCAATTTTTTTCCGATCTACAAAGTACATATATGTCACCTACCTGGTAATTAAAGCATTTTCATCACCAATTGTACCCTTTTATTCAAAAAAAATCGACAATTTTTCGAATTCACCTTTTTCTCGTTCTTTGTTATAGTTATATTTGTATGATTTTCGAAATTGGAGGAATGTCACAATGGAACGTGAACTCGCATTAGAAATTGTCCGTGTAACAGAAGCAGCAGCCCTTGCATCAGCACAATGGATGGGCCGTGGAAAGAAAAATGAGGCAGATGACGCTGCAACAACTGCAATGCGTACAATGTTTGACTCTGTTAACATGGCAGGTACTGTTGTGATTGGCGAAGGGGAACTTGATGAAGCACCAATGCTTTACATTGGAGAAAAGCTTGGAACAGGAAACGGTCCAGAAGTAGACATCGCCGTTGACCCATTAGAAGGAACAAATATTGTAGCAAAAGGTCTTGCAAACGCGATGGCTGTTATCGCTGTCGCTGATAAAGGAAACCTTCTACACGCTCCAGATATGTACATGGAAAAAATCGCGGTTGGTCCAAATGCAGCTGGTAAAATTAGCTTAGATGATCCAATCGAAAAAACAATTGAAATTGTAGCAGAAGCAAACAATAAAAAAATTCGCGACTTAACAATTATTATCCAAGAGCGTGAACGTCATCAAGAAATTATTGACCGTGTTCGCGCAAAAGGTGCACGCGTAAAATTATTCGGTGACGGTGATGTTGGAGCCTCTATCGCAACAGCTCTTCCAGGCACGGGAATCGACTTATTTATCGGTACTGGTGGTGCCCCAGAAGGCGTTATCTCTGCTGCTGCACTGAAATGCCTTGGCGGAGAGATGCAAGCGCGTCTCGTTCCAATGAACGAAGAAGAAGAAGCACGCTGCCTTGCAATGGGCTTAGAAAATCCGCGTCAACTGCTTATGCTAGATGATTTAGTATCCGGCGATGATGCAATCTTCTCAGCAACAGGTGTATCTGCTGGCGAGTTATTAGACGGTGTGAAATTCCTTGGCGGCGATTTAGCCGAAACATATTCAATCGTTATGCGCTATAAAACAAGAACAGTGCGCTTTATTAAAACGCACCACCATTTAGATCATAAACCACACTTAAATTTAGATATTTAAAAAGGAGTCATATTCATGGAAGAACGTTTTTTTCTTTACGATGACACAGTAGAAACAAAAACGCGTTTCGTAAGCTTTATGGGAGAAAACGAACGCCAGGATTTAGCACTTTTGTACTCCGATCGTCATTATGGCAAAACAATCGTCCTTGATATGCAGCGCAATAAATTTGCAATTATCGGTCGTGACGATTTAGAAGAACCTGGCTACTTAGAACATGCATTTTCGATTTCTGAAGAAAATGCAGAAGAATTACGCTCATTTTTATTTGAACTGATGTAATCCAAATTACCAGCTTATAATAGAGCTGGTAATTTTTCACTTAGTTTGTTTTGAATTTTCAGTTTAATGTGATATACTAACGACAAATCTATTTGGATAGAAAGGATGTTACACTACGTATGCCAACATTTACTTTGTAATGGATCAGCAACTGGATAGCATTACTCTCAAAAAAGCACAACGCTTTTTGCAAGGGAGTAGTCTGCCCAATTCCCATTGCAAAGGAACGTAGCACATCTGCAGTATGATTGTTACGAAGGTTCCTCATAGGGGAACCTTCTTTTATTTTTCTCTTTTTTCTATATTTCATACCGCAAGACATCCAAATAGATGTCTCACGTTCCTTTATCTAAATACGAGGTGAAGGAAAATGCAGAACGTACAACTTTCTTGGAATTTATATAAAACAGAATTAGAAACAACTGTAGAAAAACATTGTAAAAATTGCGGACACACAGCTATTTTTACGGATACACACATTCGCAGACATAACGCAAACGGTAAAAACATTTATCGTTTTGCGATTTATAAATGCGAAAAAGGACATACATGGAATAAGAAGTTACACATTTATAAAACATATTCTGAACATGTTGAAACAGTCGACACGTTTCAAGAAGAACACCAAGAATCGCTAAACAATATTTCAATTATGTCCTATAAAAATACAGGAACAATAGAACTAACTATCCTATTAGAATCCGTGCATGGATTCTTTCGCATCGACAAAGCACTCGCAACCTATATTTCAGAATGGAGCCGTACAGTAATTACAGAAAAAATTAAACAAGGATCTATTCACTTAAACGGACAACAGATTAAACCAAATGCCAAACTTACAGTTGGTGATTGTATTTCTATATATATGTAATATATCAACCGCTTCTCATCACAAATATCGGCGGAAATGGTCAGTTTATCGGCGATATTTGTGATATATCGGCGCTTCGACATGAAATAAAGACCCTCCGACAACGTTCGACACGCTCATAAAACTGAATCACATCAAAAAAGAAGAAGGAGCTGACTTTTAAAAGCCAGCTCCTTCTTGCTATTTCTTCACTTTTCTCAGTACAAAGTACGAACACCCAAAATTACAATACTCATATAAATACTCTGATAACGTACTAATTTTTGTGTCATACGTTGCGCGCTGGTTACTATCATCAAAAAAGCCGCGTAAACGAAGCTGATCATAACCCCAATCGCCCACAATATAATCATATTTATTTAAAATTTCTGCATAGCGAGCTTTAAATGCTTCTTCATTAAATCCGTTTCGGTTCTCTTTGATTACTTCATACTGGATATTATTCACATGAACTGTAGTGCGAATCTCCTGCTTCTGCTCCATTTTCCAATCCCTTTCCTGTTCTTTCTTCTTTTTATCGTATCATAAAGCCTCAAAACCAACAATTTCAAATACAAAAAACCTTCTCAGTGGGAAATGCTATAGAGTGAAACTTCCTTTTGGAGCGCTCTTCTCCAAAAGGTTAGTTGAACCAATCGGGCTCTTATGGGCAGTTAACTCTTCTTTGCTTTCTCTAACTATTACTGCCCGTTAGAGCGGGGTAGAGTGAAACTTCCTTTTGGAACGCTCTTCTCCAAAAGGTTAGTTGAACCAATCGGGCTCTTATGGGCAGTTAACTCTTCTTTGCTTTCTCTAACTATTACTGCCCGTTAGAGCGGGGTAGAGTGAAACTTCCTTTTGGAACGCTCTTCTCCAAAAGACTAGTTAAACGAATCGTACTTACATCAAATAAGGAGAAAATCATCATGAAAAAACAACTGCTCTTATCCCTTCTCACTCTTTCCATCTTTGCTGGATGCCAAACAAAGAAAGCTGAAATGAAACGTGAAGAAGGAAGCCGTGTACTCGTGTCAGAACATAAAGATTTATACGGGAAAGACGTCCCAAACAGAGTGTTAACAAGGGTTGGCTATTCTCACAAACAAAAAGATGAAGTGTCCAATCGCCAAGTTGGTAGCATTAATAAAGAACGATTAGCAGAAATGATTACAGATTTAACCGTGAAACTACCAGATGTGATGAACGCTGCAACACTTGTAACAGATGACGAAGTGTTTATTGTCTACCGCGCAAATACAACAGACCCAGCTTTAGTTGCTGATCAAGTCCAAAAAACAGCACTGTCTATCGTTCCCCGCTATTACAAAGCATATGTATCAACAGAACAAAAATTAATATCACAAATTCAAGGACTAAAATCAGGCACATTAAACGATAAAGAATATGCCCAAACAATTGATATGCTTAAACATGAGATGAGCAAAAACCCGCACTTAAATAATACACAAACGGATACAATGCCTAATACCCTGAAGTAAAGTATTGCCGAATCAAATAACCTGGGAAGATAATCTCAGGTTATTTCCTAAACATTTCACCGTTTTTCAGGCATAATATAGAATATATATATTAGAAAGTGGTGAAATTTATGGTTTCAAATGCAGCAATTGGAAGTATAATTGTCCAAATCGCGATTTCTGTTCTTATTCCGATTATTGCTCTCATTTATTTTCGAAAAAAGTATAGAATCTCTTTCAAAATTGTCGGTGTCGGAATTGTATTTTTTATTGGATTCTCACAAATTTTAGAGAAGACATTACATGTATTTATATTAGGAAATCCAGCGACAGCTTCACTGTTGAAAAATTCGTTTCTCTACGCCCTATATGGTGGATTAACAGCTGGCATTTTTGAAGAACTGGGCCGTTTTATTGCCTTTTACTTTCTCCTTAAAAAATATCAGGAATATAAAGACGGTCTCGCTTACGGAATTGGTCACGGGGGGATTGAATCATTATTAATCGGAGCAACTACTGGAGCCCAAACCCTTGTATTCGCTTTTGCGATTAATAACGGCACCTTCGCCCAAATGATTGAAAAAGTTCCACAGCTTAGCAACGTCCAAGACGCATTAGTACATAATCCACCTTACCTCTATTTATTTGGCGGCGTAGAACGAATTGTTGCTTTTATTATGCAAATCGCTCTTACAATGCTTGTCTTATACGGGGTAAAACATAAAAAGTACATGTTTGTAGGATTAGCAGTATTCCTTCATGCGTTTACTGATTTTTTCGCAGCACTCTACCAACGCGGGCAAATCAATTTATTCGTAATCGAGGGACTTATGATACTGTTTGGTATCGGTGCTTACATGATTATTCGTAACATCAAAACGAAATTCACATTAGAACATACAAGCTAAGCCGAGCCGGCTTAGCTTTTTCTTTTGTAAGCCCTAAACTTCCCAATAATTAGAAAAAATAGAGGATTTTTCACTCTATTTGTCGAAGTATGTACAGGTTCGCCTATATCAGATTACTGCCTGTCAGAAAAGAGAGGGATACATTATGAAAAAGTTAATTGTTGTCCGCCATTGCTCAGCAACTGGACAAGAATATCACGCTCCGCTTACAGCAATAGGTGAGCAACAATCAAACGATCTTACCAGTTTTCTCATCACAGAACAGCTTCCTATCCAAAATATTATCTCTAGTCCCTTTACTCGTGCCGTTCAATCCATTACACCTTATGCGTCACATATGCAGCTCCCGATTCAGGAGGATGAGCGGTTAACTGAGCGTGTACTAAGCGGCGTCCCAATGAGTAATTGGCTACAAATGTTAGAACAAACTTTTACAGACATAGATGTCGCTTTTCCTGGCGGAGAATCTACGCGCCAAGCGACAGAGAGAGTTCAATCACTTATCCACAGCATATTACAAGATGATACACAAAAAGTAACACTGCTCGTTACACACGGTAACTTATTCACACTCATTTTAAAGATTTTTGACGCAAGCATCCGTTTTTCCACATGGAAAAGCTTAAGCAATCCAGACGTATACGAAATTACGATTGAACAGGATGCAGCAACTATCCACAGATTGTGGAGGGATACATTGTGAAACAAATCCACGTAACTGCTGATAATTTAGAAACAGAACATATTTGCTGCGCTATATCTGACAAGAGAATGGCACGCGGAGTCCTGCAAAAGAAAGCATGGTTGCAAAAACGAATTGAAGAAGGACTTGTCTTCAAAAAGTTAGATGTAAATGGAAAAGTATTCATTGAATACCTTCCAGCTGAATACGCCTGGGTACCCATTATAGCTCCAGGGTATTTGTGTATAAACTGTTTTTGGGTGTCTGGACGCTTTAAAGGACAAGGGCACGGCGCGGCATTGTTAGAAGAATGTATACAAGATGCAAAAAACAGTGGTAAACACGGTGTTGTCGTGATTTCAAGCAAAAAGAAACGCCCGTATTTATCTGATGGGAATTATTTAAAGAAAAAAGGATTCGAAGTTTGTGATACAGCACCACCTTACTTTGAATTACTTGTGTATAAGCTTAATTCTCTAGCACCTATCCCGCAGTTTCATACGAGCGCAAAGGAAATGCATATTGAGACGCAAGAAGGATTGGTTGTGTATTACACAGATCAATGCCCGTTTACCGATTATTATGTCCAGCAAGAACTGAAAGAAATTGAACAAGAATACAATATTGCCATTCAGCGTAATAAAATTTCAAACCGGGAAGCTGCTCAAACTGCGCCGTGTGCTTTTACAACATATAGCACTTTTTATAATGGGCAATTTCTTACACATGAAATTATAAACAAAAAGAAATTCGAAAAGTTGTGGAAAACATTTAAAAAGTGAAGCGAAAGGAGTTTGCATTCCAATGTATGAAGAAGTCATCTCATTACTACATAAAACGAATGTTTTATATGAGAAATTTGAACATGAACCTATTTTAGATTATGAAACAGATCGGCTCATTCGAGAGCGTCTTGGCTTAGAAGGTGAACCAAGTAAAAGCCTGTTTATGAAAACAAAATCTGGGGATTACTATGTCTTTTTTACGTTAGAAGGATCTCGCTTTGATATAACGCAAATGAAAGACATCATCGGTACGCGTGTATCTCTTTGTTCACCTGATGAACTAAGAGAGATGACAGGATGCATTCCAGGATGCGTTGCTCCGTTTGGTTATACACAAGATGTAACGATTATTGTGGATTCTTCTATTTATCATTACGAAAAAATATTAATTTCACCTGGGGTCCCTGAATTTACAATTTCTTTATCCACAGAAGAATTGCGAAAAATTTTATGCACATGTGGAAACACCGTATTAGAATACGAATGAAATAAGAGCTGAAAATTTCAGCTCTCGTTTCATCCATGTGCACCGGAACCCGACATATTTAATACAACGACTCCGCCAATAATAAGCACTAAACCAACGAATGTTTGCCATGTAAAAGCATCTTTCCAAATAAGAACACCAATTACTGCCGTTAACGCCGTACCAACTCCGGACCAAATCGCATAAGCAGTGCTAATTTGAAGATACTGCAATGTTTGTGACAAAAAATAAAAGGCAGATGCAAAACCAAGAACAACCCCAATACTTGGCCATACTTTCGTAAAGCCCTCTGATAGCTTCAGCATCGTTGTTCCAAAAACTTCACTCACAATTGCAAATGCTAATAAAACAAATCCTTTCATAAAATTCTCCCTTTCTCGAAAAAAAATCCCTCTTAGCTAAGTTACTAAGAAGGATCTCCTCATTATTTTGCTGCTACTGTATTCTCTTTTGCAGATTGTACTTGCTCATCCGCATGGTAAGAAGAACGCACAAGTGGACCAGCCTCACAGTGACTAAAGCCTTTGCTAAGTGCAATTTCTTTTAGCTCTGCAAATTCTGCTGGTGTGTAATATTTAATAACCGGTAAATGCTTTTTAGACGGCTGTAAATATTGACCAAGCGTTAAAATGTTAACGTTGTTTGCACGCAGGTCATCCATTGCTTCGATAATATCTTCTGTTGTTTCA
Organism: Bacillus multifaciens; assembly: GCF_030756675.1. Lineage (GTDB taxonomy): Bacteria > Bacillota > Bacilli > Bacillales > Bacillaceae_G > Bacillus_A > Bacillus_A multifaciens. Next base: position 18,750 of record NZ_JAVBXD010000016.1, on the reverse strand, counting down.
CCAAGCCCAAGCATGATACTTGATTTTGTCGGAATGTCTGGCTGCATTTCTTTTGCACGACGTAAAAATTCTAATGAACGATCATATTTTGCTCTTGCGCGAACTCGGTCAGATAATCGACGCACTGTTTCAATGTTATGGTTTAAAATATCAGGACGTGCATCCATTAACATTTTTAAATTTTCTTCTACCCCACCCATATCAGATGGTAAAACTTCAATAGACGTAAATGGACTTTTGCGACGAACAGCACGCACTGTTTCCGCAAAAACTGCCGCTCCTCCGTCTTTCAAATCATCACGTGCAACCGCTGTTATAACAACATGTTTTAAGTTCATTTGATACACGGAATCCGCTACGCGTTCCGGCTCTTGTAAATCAAGCTCTGTTGGTAAGCCTGTTTTAACAGCACAGAAGCGACATGCACGTGTACAAACTGCACCTAGAATCATAAATGTTGCTGTTTTACGAACAGCCCAGCATTCGTGAATATTCGGACATTTCGCCTCTTCACAAACGGTATGAAGGTTCTTAGAACGCATCATTTTCTTTAAGCCTGTATAGTTTTCATTTGTATTTAATTTAATTTTTAACCATTCGGGCTTGCGCTTGTATTCTGTTTGTTTTGTCATGTTCATCAACTCCGCACAATATGAAATAGTTTACCGTGTTCGCTTCTTTCAATGTAACATATCTATTCTATCGCATGAAAGCGATTTGCTCAAATGAAGATTGCAAGAATTCTTTCCAATTATTACTTATAATGAAATATCGTGTATATCTCACACTAAAGGTAGTGATTCGGAAAGGAGCTTACTACCGTGCATCGAAAACTTTTCCTTTTGCTTTTTATTTATTTTCTTCTTCAAGCGAATATTGTGTACGGAGAAGAAAACAAGCAAGATATATATAAGAAGCGAATGACATTATACAAAGAAATGGAAACCGTCTCTCTTGTTCCATGGTACTACTTCGCTGCCATTGATCAGTACGAGCGCAATATTCGTTCTGTACGCCGCGATATTCCGAAAAAGCCAGATGCTACGATTTCAATTTATTTCAAACCAGAAATATGGGCTGGCCCAGCTAATCCAAACTTACATGATACAAAGCCTTATACAATCTCCTTATTTGGAGGCATGGGCTTAGATGGAAACGCCGATGGATTAGCAGATGCAAATAATGAAAAAGATGTTCTCTACACAATGGCTACCATAATAGGAAAACAAGGGGCAAATCGGGACCAATTAAAAATTATGCTGTGGGAATATTATCAGCGGTCAAAAACAGTAGAGTTAATATTAGGATATGCCCGTATGTATAAACAGTACAATCGAATTGATTTAGAAGGAAATGCCTTCCCCTTGCCCATTCACAGTAACCATAGCTACCGCAGCACATTTGGTGCGAAACGAAGCTTCGGCGGACGGCGTATGCATGAGGGGACAGATATTTTCGCCGGGCATGGTGTACCTGTTCGTTCTACTTGCTATGGCATTATTGAAACGAAAGGATGGAATCGCCTTGGCGGCTGGCGCATCGGTATTCGCGACCTCTACAACAACTACCATTATTACGCACATTTAGGCGGATTCTCAAAAGAAATACAGCTTGGACAAATCATTGAACCCGGAACCGTTCTTGGATTTGTCGGCAGTACTGGCTACGGCCCTCCTGGAACAGCTGGTAAATTCCCCCCTCACTTGCATTTTGGATTATATAAAGATAATGGCTATACAGAATGGGCATTTGATCCATATATGCATTTAAGCTTATGGGAACGAAAAGAACGAATGAACTCCAAGAAAAAATGATTTAAAAAAAGCGGCTCATTTCAGTTAGCCGCTTTTTTCTCATTCTTTTCTGGGACAACAACTCCTCCGCCCCCGTAATAACCGGGCACCTCACCTTGAACAATGCGCGTGGCGATTGGAATGTCTTGCTTCACAGTTACTTCTTTTGTATGAAACGGAATAATCACCTGAAGGGCCACTTCAATTTCCATCACAATTTTAATCGCCGTATTGTTAATTCCTTGCTGCTGGAAATCTTGTTTAATGTTTGTCGATACATGACCAATTGTTGTAAACGTAATGGGAATATTTGGTCCGATATTACCGAGCAACGCATTATCCGTAATTCTTCCGAGCGGAACAGATAGTGCAGTTCCGTCATCTTCTGATAATCCTAACGCTTTCGTATCTCCTTTTTCAACTCGGTGTAAATATTCTTCTATGTCTGCTGTTGTCGACGTTAAAATCTTATTAACTACTTCTGTATTTAAATCCATTGTAGAAACTTTTCCGTTCTTATCAGTTTGCACTTTCATTAATGAATCAACATCGATGCCTTGTGCAACCCTATCTTTCACTGCCTTCGTCATCACAACTGTCGCAGTCCGCTTCGTTTGCATTTCTGCATACTTCATTAACGTTGGTCGAATGCTTTTATTCACAAGCCACAAGCCTTGTAAGGTAAGCAAAATAAAAATAGCAAATGAAATAAGCAATACGTAACGAAATGGCAATGGTCCTTTCCGAAATCGAGAAGTTCGGGGACGAAACGCACGCATAACAAAATCCCTCCTTCTTACACATGTATATGCAAAAAAGAGGGACGATATATTAAATCATTTTTAACAATGCTTCTTTTCCAATTGTACCAGCTGTAATTCCTAATCTCTCTGCTTCAACCGTAACCGATTCAAGGGGTGCTTCTAACAACTGCTCAATAGTTCTAACCCCAACTGCACGCCCCGCAAGAATGCCGCGATCGCTTAACTTTTCATTTAATAGCGCCACATCTAGCGCACCGCACATAATATACCCTTTGTCGCTCTTAACAGCTAACAGATTTGTTTTCGGAAGCTGTACACTCACTGCTATAAACGTATGTTCATTTATTATAATTGGTTCTACATTAACCATAGTTCACACTCCTCTCTCTTTATCTGTATGAAAAGAGAAAAATGAATGTGAATATTCCAACGCAGTAAGCTATAATTTTACAGATGATGCATATGTCCGTAATGTATTTGTCAAAACATCACGGAGTAGTTCTGGCATATAATATTCTTTTTCTGATACAACTGCAAGCTCTGGATACAAATAGCCGAATGTGAACATATCAATCGTCCCAACTGTGTAAGTTCGTTCTAGGTTCAATGATTCTCCGCCAATCACGACATCTTCAAGTAATATTTTATTATTCGGAATCGTATCTGGAATCACTTCAACACCTGCATATATCATTTTCCCCATAACTTTTCCGCGGAACCCTAAACCTTTTACTTCAAGCTGCTCCATGCTTGGACGACGCGCCTTCAAGATTACCTCCCGAAGCGTTTTCCCTGTCACCTGCAAACGGCACGGGTTAATTGGATGTGGACAAATGCGATGAATATCTCCTCGCGTAACAACACCTTCTTGTAGTCCTTCAAGTAATACCCCCGCATTTACCATACCGATTTCAGCATCGCACCATTCTTTGAGGGACTCAGCAAGCATATGAGCAAATTTCATTTCTTGAAACCAATCCATTTCTAACGACTCTTTTAAGCTTACAACAGGCTCTGCCATAATGAGCTTACTCTCTTGTTCAAGCTCTTCTAATAAAATATGAGAGCCCCCGTATGCGCCTAATCGCTTCGTATTAATGGCCCGTCCATCTTTTTTCGTCACTTTCTTTGTCTCTAAATCCACTGTTATTTGTACATGTCCGACATAATGTCCCCACTTCTCTCCGCAGCAAAGAAGTGTTTCATTCATCAACACACCTCGTTCAAATAAATGGTGAGTATGTGCGCCTAAAATAACATCTATGTCATAATGCTCCGCCATGTATTCATCAGCATTTTTCCCTAAATGAGACAAGACAACAATAACATCTGCCTGCGAACGCACCTCTTCTAAAACGGCTTCTAAATGCAAATACGGATCTTCAATATGCCAATCTAGCTTCGCATAAAAATCAGGATATGCGACTGTTAAACCTATAAATGCAACGGTAATCCCGTTATCAAGCGTCTGCAGTACATATGGTTTTGCCCACTTCGGACGAGTTTGATCACTTTCAAATAAATTGGCAACAAGCACTTCAAAATTGGCATCGTCATAGAGATGATCCAACTGCTCTTTCGCAAGTGTAATTCCTTCATTGTTCCCAATTGTTACATAATCGTACAATGCCTCATTTAAAAGACGTACATTTCCTTTTCCACCCGTTGCCTCAGAAATCATATGAAAACGATCAACATGATCGCCAATATCTAATGTAAAGACCGCTTCACCAGCAGCAAGACGACGCTTTTTCTCTTCTAACACAAAACGAGAAATTTGCGGCCAATTTTCAAAATGACTATGTATATCATTCGTATGATAAAGATGAATTGTAACTTCTTGCAGAGAAAAAACCTCCTCTCAATTCCATACTTCTTGTTTACGCTATATATAAGCTTGAATCCTGTAAATACTTTTCGTCTTTTCTTGCTATTTTACATTGTACTCTCATTGAAGGAAAAAGCAAAAGTTTCTTCTCTAAAAGTTAAGGGCTTTTTGTATGTCAAACATTGTCGAATGGTCTTTATATCATGTCGAAGCGCCGATATATTTTAAAAGTCGCCGATAAACGTCCTATTTGCGCCGATATATCGCAAAAATCGCCGATATATTTTCGGCCAAATAAAAAGCGCCCTGTAAACAGGGCGCTTCCACCTTTAATTATAACTAATATTAGAGGTTGGGTATAATGTCGTTCCGCTAATCCAAATTTTGATTTCATTTGTTAATGGAACATTTTGTTCATTAATAACAGTTCTCCACCATTCCCATGCAAGGCCCGTACATTCTCTCGCTACGACTTTTACATTTTTTGAATTTGGTGGAAGTGGGATAACTGTATTGAAATGAGCCGTTCTGTCTCTGTTGTTTCCATCCCAAGTTTTATGGGTTAGTACTTCTTTTCCATTTTCATCATATGAGAATTCATCCCAAGATACATCAAATTGAGCAACATATGCACCGTAATGATCAAGCGTCATTTTCGCACTAGAATATTCTGTAGTTGTAGTCTCAACATAATCTGTATTGTTATGAACAGCAGCAACCGCATTATCTTTTAAGAAAGTGCTAGTATATGAAATTGGATATGCTGGATTTTTAGAGCTTAATTCTGCATTATCTTTAATGATATTTCGGATTTCGTTAAAATCTTTTGTAACAACCTTGTTATGCTCTTTTGCATCTCCGCCTAATACTACAGCAGTAAAGGTACTGTCTTCAAAAATATCTTTGTACTGTCCACTCGCTTCGACGCTGTTATTCTTAAGTAGTGCTTTAAAGGCAGCTTGTACATCTTTGCTCTTAGATGATGTTTCTAATTTCACATAAACTGTTCTACCATAAGCTACATTTGACACCATAACAGGCGGAGCCGCATTACTTACTCCTTTACGAGTTAACTCGTCAAACGTAACGCTATTATCAAAAAGGTCTGATGGATTGTTTGGCTGTTCTGCACTTACTGTATAAAAGATTTGCTTATATGCCGCAACCATCACTTTTTTCTCTCCATTTGCAACAGCATTAAAGTCAATGTTCAGTGAATTATCAAGATACTTAGCGTTAACATTAAGAGCACTTGCGATTTGAGATTTACTATAAACCATAGATTCTGTATACTGCATTCTTGCAGGTAACGTATTTGTTTTTGAATACTTTTCATTCCAAGTAGATACTAACTCATCTACTGCTCCAGACACATTACCATATGTAGGATTTTGGACAGTAATTGTATTCTCTTTTCTCATGCCAGGTAAGTCTATACTAATATTCAAGGGTTTTCTCTTAGCCACTAATAAACTAGGTTGATTATCTGCAAAAGCTTTATTTGCAAGTTGTACTGCCCCTGGATAAGTACGATTAGCCACAGAATCAATAATTGAAATATCCACTGGTGAAGTTGTAAGTGATTTTTTCTCACGTTCAACTACTACAAATTTACCATTTGAATTTGTACCTTCTTTCGGAACAAAACTCTCTACCTTATCACCATTTACTGCTAAAATATCTCTACTATCATACTTTAAATTTCCTATGCCAGTATCAATATCAATAGCTTGTTTTGGTGCATTAGCTGAATTACTTGTTTGTGTTTCAGCAAAAGAAAGAGATGAATAATTAATAGTGCATAAACCAACCGATAGACATACTAGAAATTTTGTTGCTTTAACATGATTTAAAAATTTCAAAAAACTCGCCTCCTTTTTTAGGAAAATTATATCATATATTCCCTCTTTTCCGTTCAATTATTTTAATATAATAAAAAACAAATAAAACAAACTAAAAACGGAAATAAGAAAACTTCGCCAAAAATAAAATACGTGTCCGAGCGACTTAAGCACGCAAAGGTGAAAGTCACTACAGACACGTATTTTCCTCAAAATATTGAAGGGTATTATTTAAGGAGTTGGGACGCCTTATCCAATACTACCTTCCATCTCAAACTTGATTAGGCGGTTCATTTCTACTGCGTACTCCATTGGAAGTTCGCGAGTGAATGGCTCGATGAAGCCCATTACGATCATTTCTGTTGCTTCTTGCTCAGAAATACCGCGGCTCATTAGGTAGAATAATTGTTCTTCTGATACTTTTGATACTTTCGCTTCATGCTCAAGTGAAACGTGATCGTTTTTGATCTCGTTGTAAGGAATTGTATCAGATGTAGATTGGTTATCCATAATTAATGTGTCACACTCAATGTTAGAGCGAGAGTTTGTCGCTTTTGGTCCGAAGTGTACGATACCACGGTACGTTACTTTACCACCATGTTTTGCAATCGATTTAGAAACGATTGTTGAAGATGTATTTGGTGCTAAGTGAATCATTTTCGCACCAGCATCTTGGTGTTGGCCTTTACCAGCAATCGCGATTGATAATGTTAAACCGCGAGCGCCTTCGCCTTTTAAGATAACAGCTGGGTATTTCATCGTTAATTTTGATCCGATGTTACCGTCAATCCATTCCATCGTTGCGTTTGCTTCACAAACTGCACGTTTTGTAACTAGGTTGTATACGTTGTTCGCCCAGTTTTGGATTGTTGTATAACGGCAATATGCATCTTTCTTAATGATGATTTCTACTACCGCACTGTGAAGTGAGTTTGTTGTGTAAACAGGTGCTGTACAACCTTCTACATAGTGTACGTGCGCGCCTTCGTCTACGATAATAAGCGTACGTTCGAATTGTCCCATATTTTCAGAGTTAATACGGAAATACGCTTGAAGTGGTGTATCAACTTTTACACCTTTTGGAACGTAGATGAATGATCCACCAGACCAAACTGCAGAGTTTAACGCTGAAAATTTGTTGTCTGTTGGTGGAATTACTTTTCCGAAATGCTCACGGAAAATATCTTCGTTCTCTTTTAATGCGCTATCTGTATCTTTGAAGACGATTCCTAGTGCTTCTAGGTCTTCTTTCATGTTGTGGTATACAACTTCAGATTCGTACTGTGCAGATACACCCGCTAAATATTTTTGCTCTGCTTCTGGAATACCTAATTTATCAAATGTTGCTTTAATTTCATCAGGTACTTCATCCCAAGACTTCTCAGATTTCTCAGATGGTTTTACATAGTACGTAATTTCATCAAAGTTTAAATCATTTAAGTCTCCGCCCCATTGTGGCATTGGCATTTCATAGAAGTGATCCAGAGATTTTAAACGGAAGTCTAACATCCACTGTGGTTCTTCTTTCATACGTGAAATCTCTTCTACGATTTCTTTTGTTAAACCGCGCTCAGCACGGAAAATCGAAACGTCTTTATCTTTGAAACCATATTTATAATCGCCGATATCTGGCAGCTGCTTCGCCATGTTCGTATGTCCCTCCTTGGATAACCTCTATTTTAGGAAGTGATCTGCATTACTTTTCTTCGTTCAAGCCTTTTTCTAACGCTTTCCAAGCTAATGTTGCACACTTAATACGCGCTGGAAATTTGCATACGCCTTGTAATGCTTCAATATCTCCTAAATCAATGCTGTCATCATACTCTTTTCCTAGCATCATATCAGAGAAAATTTTCGAAAGCTGAAGCGCTTCTTCAATTTTCTTTCCTTTTACTGCTTGCGTCATCATAGAAGCGGAAGACATGGAGATGGAACAACCTTCTCCTTCAAACTTCGCTTCTTGTACAATCCCGTCTTCTACTTTCATCGTAAGTTGAATGCGATCGCCGCAAGTAGGGTTGTTCAAATTCACCGTAACACTATCTTCTAATACACCATGGTTACGTGGATTTTTGTAATGATCCATAATAACTTGGCGATATAATGTATCTAAATTATTAAATGACATTTGTGAAATACTCCTTTGTTTTCGTCAGCGCTTCGACAAATGTATCAATTTCTTCTTTTGTATTATATAAATAGAAACTTGCACGTGCTGTAGAAGAAGCTTTTAGCCACTTCATTAACGGCTGTGCACAGTGATGACCGGCACGAACCGCAATCCCTTCTACATCTAATACTGTTGCCACATCATGCGGATGTACTTCATCAATATTAAATGTAATAAGACCGGCACGTTTTTTTGGACCATAAATTGTAACACCGTCTACTTCTGATAGTCTTTCTAAAGCATACTGCGCTAATTCATGTTCATGCTTTTCAATATTGTCAAGACCGATTTCTTCTAAGAAATCAATCGCCGATCCAAGTCCGATTGCATTCGCAATAATCGGTGTACCTGCTTCGAATTTCCACGGAAGCTCTTTCCACGTAGATTCTTGTAAATCTACGAAATCGATCATTTCACCGCCAAATTCAATTGGCTCCATATTGTTAAGCAATTCCTTCTTACCATATAATACGCCAATACCTGTAGGCCCGCACATTTTATGAGCGGATAAAGTGTAAAAATCACAGTTTAAATCTTGTACATCCACTTTCATATGCGGTGTACTTTGTGCACCATCAACGACCATAATTGCACCGTTTTGATGTGCGATTTCTGCAATTTCTTTTATAGGGTTAATCGTTCCAAGTACGTTTGACACATACATGATAGAAACGATTTTCGTATTTGGCGTAATCGTTTGACGAACATCTTCTAATGAGATTGTTCCGTCTTCTTGAAGCGGAAGATATTTTAACGTTGCGCCTGTTTTCTTCGCAACTTGTTGCCAAGGAATGATATTACTATGGTGCTCCATGTAAGAGATGACAATTTCATCGCCTTCTTTTACATTTTCCATACCATAACTTGCCGCAACTGTATTTAACGCCGTTGTTGTACCGCGTGTAAAAATAATTTCTTCCATCGATTTCGCATTAATAAACTTACGAACTTTCTCACGTGCGCCTTCATACGCATCGGTTGCTTTCGTACCGAGCGTATGAACACCGCGATGCACGTTTGAATTGTACTCTTTATAGTAATGTTCTAACGTTTCAATAACTTGAATCGGTTTTTGAGAAGTTGCCGCACTGTCGAAATAAACAAGTTGTTTGCCGTTTACTTTTTGATCAAGAATTGGAAACTGTTTGCGTATTTCATGAATATCCATTAGCGAACTTTCCTTTCGATTACCTCAACAAGCTGTGCTTTTACTCCTTCGATTGGAAGCTCATTTACTACAGGTGCTAAGAATCCATGGATGACTAGACGTTCTGCTTCTTTCTTCGGAATACCACGGCTCATTAAGTAGTATAGTTGTGTAGGATCTACGCGTCCTACAGAAGCTGCGTGACCTGCCATTACATCGTCTTCATCGATTAAAAGAATTGGGTTTGCATCACCGCGTGCTTTTTCATTTAACATAAGAACGCGAGAAGATTGCTGTGCATTTGATTTAGATGCACCGTGCTCAATTTTACCAATTCCGTTAAAGATAGATGTTGCACTATCTTTTTGAACACCGTGTTTTAAGATGAAACCTTCAGAGTGTTTACCGAAGTGAACAACTTTTGTTGTAAAGTTTTGTGTTTGGTTGCCACGGCCGATTGTTACTGTTTTTGTATCAGCAAATGAACCGTCGCCCATTAAGTTCGTTACGTTCTCAGAAATTGTATTTCCATCGTTCATAAGACCTAATGCCCACTCAAGACGTCCGTCTCGTCCAACTACGCCGCGGCGGTTTACGTAAGATGTCACGTCTTTCGCTAATAAGTCAACCGCACCAAATTTCACTTGTGCGCCTTGTTCTACAATAACTTCTGCCACGATATTTGCGATACCTGTAACAGTTTCATTTGCCACGTAGTTTTCTACATATGTTGCAGAACTATTTGCATCTGCAACAAATAATACGTGGTTATAAACGTTTGCTTCTTCGCCGTCTACTAAGAATACAGCTTGAAGCGGTGTTTCAAGAACAACGTTTTTCGGAACGTATACGAACGCACCGCCGTTGATCAGTGCAGCATGAAGAGCTGTTAAGCGATGCTCGTCAACTTTCACGCCATCTTTCATTAAATACTTTTGCACTAATTCAGCATGCTCAGTTGCAGCTGTTACGATATCTGTAAAAATAACGCCTTTTGTTTTTGCTTCTTCTGATAAAGAAACGAATGCAGTTGTACCGCTGCGCTGTACAAGTACGTTATTATTTTCATCAATTATATTTTTCACTGCTTCTGGAAGTTCTTCTAAAGAACTCACAGGCTCTTGCTTTACAGTTTTACCTTTGCCGATAAAATCCCATTTATCAATTTTTGTTTTATCTGGCGTTGGCATTGGAAGTTCAGTTGCCTTTGCAAGAGCTTGTAAGCGGAACTCAGTCAACCAAGCAGCTTCATTCGCTTCGCTTGCAAATTGACGGATAGAATCTTGATCGAAAGGTAATGTACCAATTGTCATGTTTATTGCTCCTCTCTTACGCTTCTTGCTCTTCTGTTTCGTCTTCGATACCTAGTTCTTTTTTAATCCAGTCATAACCTTCAGCTTCTAAACGGTGTGCAAGCTCAGGACCGCCAGATTTCACAATACGACCATTCATCATAACGTGTACATGATCTGGAGTAATGTAGTTTAATAAACGTTGGTAGTGAGTAATCATTAAGCAACCGAAATCTTCGCCGCGCATTTCGTTAATACCTTTAGATACAACTTTTAATGCATCGATATCAAGACCAGAGTCGATTTCATCTAAGATTGCAATTTTCGGCTGAATCATCATTAATTGAAGAATTTCGTTACGTTTTTTCTCACCGCCAGAGAAACCTTCATTTAAATAACGTTGTGCCATTGCTGGATCCATTTCTAGGAATTCCATATTTTTATCTAATGTACGGATAAATTTCATAAGAGAAATTTCATCGCCTTCTTCGCGACGTGCATTAATTGCAGAACGTAAGAAGTCAGCATTTGTTACTCCGCTAATTTCACTTGGATATTGCATTGCTAGGAATAGACCAGCTTGTGCACGCTCATCTACTTCCATTTCTAATACATCTTCACCGTCGATGATGATGCTACCTTGTGTTACTTCATATTTTGGGTGACCCATAATTGCAGAAGATAAAGTTGATTTACCTGTTCCGTTAGGTCCCATGATTGCATGGATTTCTCCACCTTTTACTTCAAGGTTTACACCTTTTAAAATTTCTTTGCCATCAATTGATACATGTAAATCTTTAATCGTTAATGTAGAACCCGCCATCTCAATACCTCCAATAATTCTCTATATACATTTTAAAAATTCCTAAAACGTTCACATTCTCATTTTATTCTCATTCTAATTTTATATCAAATAAAATGATATCGCAAACGCTGAAAAAATGTAACAATTTTTCTACAAATACGAACAGGAATTTTCTGCACATTATATTATGATACACCTTTCTTCCTAATTATATAAAGAAAAAAGGGCTAAGAAATCCCAGCCCTTTTTTCACCTTATTCACTTACAGGAAGCACAGCTCCTTTGTATTCTTTTGTAATAAAATCTTGAATTTCTTTTGAATGTAATACTTCTACAAGTGCTTTAATTTCTTTCTTATCTTTATCCCCTTTACGAACAACAACTACGTTTGCATATGGAGAATCCTTACCTTCAATTGCAATTGCATCTTTGTCTGGATTTAATTTCGCATCAATCGCATAGTTTGAGTTAATTAAAACTGCATCGCCTTCTTTATTGTTATACACTTGCGGTAATAAACCAGGCTCAATGTCTGTTTTGAACTTCAAGTGTTTCGGATTTTCCGCAATATCTTTTAAAGTTGCTTTAACAGGTTCTACACCGTCTTTAATTTTTAAAATACCCTCTTTTTGTAAAATTGCTAACCCACGTCCATGGTCAGCAACAGAGTTACTCATAATGATTGTTGCTCCGTCTGGAAGGTCTTTTAAGCTTTTATACTTTTGAGAATATACACCGATTGGCTCTAAATGAATTTTCCCTGCTACTTCAAAATCATATTTTTTATCTTTCATTTCTTTCTCTAAATACGGAATGTGTTGGAAATAGTTTGCATCCAAATCTTTACTAGCTAACGTTTCGTTTGGTAGTACATAGTCCTGGAATTTTTTAATTTTTAATGTAATACCTTTTTTCTCTAATAGTGGTTTCGCTTTTTCTAAAATAACCGCATGCGGTACGTTAGAAGCACCAACTACAAGTGTTTTCTTATCTTTTTCGCCGCTACCACAAGCAGCTAATGCAAATACAAATACAGCAATAAGTGCTGAAAATAATACCTTTTTCATGTTATAACGCCCTTTCTTTTTGTAATATTCAAAATAGTAATTTTATAGAAAGCCTTCGTCTGAGACGAAAACTCTTCTTTATCTTTTATCAAGCCGCTTCGTAAAGAAGTCACCAAGCACTTGAATAATAAATACGATCACAAGCACAAGAATTGTTGCCATAAGAGTTACATCGCTATTGCCCCGCTGGAATCCCTCTAAATAAGCAAGTGTACCAAGGCCGCCTGCACCAACCACTCCAGCCATTGCCGTATAACCGACCAGTGCAATGGCCGTTACAGTGATACCTGAAATAAGCGCCGGAAAAGCTTCTGGTATTAATACTTTTAAAATAATTGTACTTGTCTTTGCCCCCATCGCTTTCGATGCTTCAATGACACCTTTATCAATTTCACGAAGCGCAATTTCAACCATTCTCGCATAAAACGGCGCTGCCCCAACAATTAATGCTGGCAATGCAGCACTTGCTCCAAGAATGGTACTTAGAAGAAACTTCGTAAATGGAATGAGTAAAATAATTAAAATGATGAACGGGATAGAACGGAAAATATTCACAAACGCACCAATTACAACATTGACCGGTTTGTTCTCCCATAAATTATCTTTTCCTGTAAGAAACAATAATAATCCAAGAATAAGACCTAATACAAATGTTGCCAGTGTGGCAACTGTCGTCATATATAACGTTTCTCTAGTAGCTTCTAGCATTGTATCCCAATCGACATTTTGAAATAGATTATCCATGTGCAATCACCTCCAGCTCGACTTGCTCTTGTTCAATCGTTGCGATTGCTTTTGCAACTACATCTTCATCGCCATTTAAGTGGACAATTAAGCTTCCATACGCCCCGTTTGTCGTTTGTGCAATATTCCCTTGCAGAATGCTCACTTCCACTCCATCTTGCTTCATTAACTCCTGTAAAACTGGTCTTTCTACCGCATCGCCAATAAATTGCAGTTTCACAACCTTACCTTCTGGGTATTTCTCTGCTAAATGCTCAATTGCTTCATCTGCATCTTCAGAATCTGTTATTTGTTTAACGAAGCGCTTTGTAATATCTTGCTGCGGATTACGAAATACATCCAACACGCTTCCGCTTTCAACAATCTTTCCTTTTTCCATAACAGCAACGCGGTTACAAATTTTTTGAATAACATGCATTTCATGTGTAATAAGTACAATTGTTAACCCGAGACGCTTATTAATATCAAGAAGCAAATCTAAAATTTGATCTGTCGTTTCTGGATCTAATGCTGACGTTGCTTCATCGCACAATAATACTTTCGGATTATTTGCTAATGCTCTCGCAATACCGACGCGCTGCTTTTGTCCACCACTTAACTGAGATGGATACGCATCTCCTCGTCCTTCTAAACCAACAAGACGAATTAATTCGTCGACGCGCTGATTTCGCTTCTCTTTTGTCACCCCAGCAATTTCAAGCGGGAAAGCAATATTTTCACGAACAGTTCGTGACCAAAGTAAGTTGAAGTGCTGAAAAATCATCCCAATTTCTTGACGTGCTTCTCGAAGTTCCTTCCCTGTAATTGCCGAAATCACACGCTCTCCGATCTTAATCTTTCCAGACGTCGGTTTTTCCAATTGATTAAACAAACGAATTAACGAACTCTTTCCGGCACCGCTATAGCCGATGACCCCGAAAACCTCGCCTTTTTCTATTTGTAAATTCGCATCATCCACAGCGGTAACATCACCGTGTTTAGAGCGATATATTTTCTTTACATTTTCTAAAATGATCATAGATGTCACCCCTTTTAAATTAAAAAGCGTAAGCGGCTTGCTCAGAATCGCAGGACGTTGGAGCTCTCGACCGAGAAGTGTTTTTTTACTTCGACCGAGAGAGCGAAACGACCGGAGATTCTAGCCGCTGAAGCTGGATTATAAAAAGCGTAGGCGGCTTGCCGCTATTACTATATAAACGGTTTGTTGTTCAAGTGTCCTCCTACACCGAAACAACAAAAAACCTTTCTGCTTTAAAATGAGCAGAAAGGTTTATATACATAAATTACTATTATCCTTTCCTCTCATCTCTCAAAGCATTCGCTTTGCAGGAATTGGCACCATTTCAACATAAGTTGACGGTTGCCGGGTTTCACAGGGCACAGTCCCTCCACCTCTCTTGATAAGAGAAAATCAGATATAAATTTCGTCTGATTTTATCGTTATGAAGTTTTCGTTATTTTATGTTTTGAATTGTATCAACGCAAGAAATAGATGTCAACAGAAATTTTTAGCAAAAAATAAACTTTCTGAAATTTAAGCACCTACTCTTAACGGTTTGCAAATATGAAATACAGATTCTACCAATAACATCGTTCGATATGTCCCTCTGTATGTAATCGCATTTCGGCGCAATAGCGACTGCAAGCGAACTTGTCCTGTAATTAACAATCTCAAATCTGTTTCTTGAAAACAAACAATTTCTTCTGTTTCCACCGCACCATTTATAAGTTCAATTTTCTCTCTTGAAATATTCAATGAATAACGTTCATCTTGGAAAGTAAAACAAACAACCTTTTCGAATTGTGGTAATAGTGGTTCTAAGTGATATTGCGTATTGGCATATGTTACAAATGATTGAAGCAGTGAATACAATTTCATCTTTATCACACTCCCCATATCACGTTTTACATATTACCATTCCATTTTCATCACGCGCTCTCCTGTACCATTCTCTCGACAAAAGCTGTACGAAAACCCACTTATTTCTTACTATTTCCCAAGAAATATGTCGAGGCGGCAAAATTTTTGCCGCCTATTGTAATTCCATATATAAATATTCCACAGATTGAAATGCATATATTTTCTTTACAAGTTGATTCTTTTCAAATACAAGCAAACATGGAACACTTTCAATTTGATACGCCCGCGCAAAATGCGGTGCATAATTTACATTTAGCATTCCAATTTCTAAATGAGGCAACGCTGCCTCAACAACCGTTAGCATTTTTTTTGCAAGCTGACACGTACCGCACATTGGCGTATATACGTATAACACTGCTTTATCTTGGTCTCTAACTGCAACTGTTGCTTCATGTCCTGTCCAATCAATCATTGTACCCTTCCTTACCGTAAAAATTCTGTATAGACGTCAATGTCAGCTCCCCATAAAACGTTCGCTAAATGAGACGACGGTGCAGTTGCAACCTCTCGATACGAACGATCAATGTAAATATGTTCAGCATGTGGAAATTCTCGGCGAAACTGTTTGCGTAATTTCTCTCCTGCATCATCTGCGTCCACAAGAACATACACTTCTTTATCATACAACTGGTCAATGAGTTCATCCATTTTCGACAAACCAATTGTACCATTTGTACAAACAATTTCCACCGGTTCTCTAATAATCGTTTCGATCTTTCTCTTATCTGATTTACCTTCAACAATAATTACTTTTTCCACATAGACCATTTGGCATCACCCGATCACCATATACTATGATACAACCTTACCCTTAGTATATAGTATATTCGATATTTTAATGTTGTTTCCTGTTTATTTTTGTGAAGAAAAGCGGAAGGGGCTTGGTCAGAAGCGCAGGGCGTTGGAGCTCTCGACCGAGAAGTGCTTTTTACTTCGACCGAGAGAGCGAAACGACCGGAGATTCTAGCCGCTGGAGCTGGATCACAAGAAAAGCGGAAGCAGCTTGGTCAGAACAGGAGCGCGTTGGAGCTCCTGACGTAGAGGCGCTTTTTGCCTCGTAGGAAGGCGCGAAACGACCGACTGTTCTAGCCGCTGGAGCTGGATCACAAGAAAAGCGGAAGCGGCTCGTTCAGAACAGGAGCGCGTTGGAGCTCCTGACGTAGAGGCGCTTTTTGCCTCGTAGGAAGGCGCGAAACGACCGACTGTTCTAGCCGCTGGAACTGGACAATAGAAAAGCGGAAGCGGCTTGGTCAGAATGTGAGGGTGCTAAAATCTCCAATTTGTTTCTAAAAAATAAAAAAGACAGCTCACGGCTGTCTTTTCTAAATTAGTCTTGGTTAATCATTTCTTCGTATTGCTCTGCAGTCAATAATTTTTCTACTTGACTTGCATCTTCAAGCTCAACTTTAATCATCCATGCACCTTCGTATGGAGATTCGTTAACAAGCTCTGGTTGGTCATTTAAGTCTTCGTTTACTGCTACAACTTTACCTGCTACAGGTGCGTATAGTTCAGAAACTGTTTTAACAGACTCTACGCTTCCGAATGGCTCGTCAGCTGCAATTGCTGCACCAACTTCAGGAAGTTCCACGAATACGATATCTCCTAATTCGTGTTGTGCGAAATCTGTAATACCGATAATAACTTGGTTGCCTTCAACTTGTACCCACTCGTGCTCTTCAGAGTAACGTAATTGTTTTGGAATGCTCATGTCTGTACCTCCAATGAATGTATTAATTATGTAAAAGCACCTTATTGGTACTTTTTCCACACGCTTTCAAATTGCTCTTCATTAAAGCCAACCGTTACATCATTATCGCCTGTTACAATTGGTCGTTTGATTAACATGCCATCAGAAGCGAGCATGTCTAACATTTCCTCTTCACTTGCATCTTTTAGCTTGTCTTTTAACCCAAGCTCGCGGTAACGCATCCCACTTGTGTTAAAGAATTTTTTTAATGGTAATTCACTATTTTCATATATAGTACGAAGTTCCTCCTTAGAAGGTGGATTTTCGACAATATGAACCATTTCATATGCTACATCATTTGCTTCTAACCATTTTTTTGCCTTTTGACATGTTCCACATTTTGGGTATGAATAAAATGTTACTGACATACATTCACCTACTTTTCACTAACCTTTATCCTTATCATATAAAAAATATTTTTTCATTTCAAACTTTAACTTATTTCGCTAAAAATTTCTTTTATCCTGCAAAATTTTTATTTTTTTGCAGATTCTTAAAAACATTTTACTACCGAAAAAAAATTATCTCAATAGAATATCATAAAATATTAATATATAGTTTTTAAAATACTGAATGTTATATTAATTTATATTGTTTTTTAATAAATCATCATGTATCCTCTTTAAGGTACAATAAAAATTCTTAACCTTATGTATTACTTGAAACTTTTATATAAATTCTTTTGTTCTATACGTTATAGTACATAAAGAAAAGGAGATTATTTATTATATGGAGCTACAAATTCAACCAGTAATCCAAGAACAAATTCACGAATTCACAAATCAAACTATAATTCAGCTGCAACTTGAAGAACTTGATCAGTTCACAGACACAAAGTTAAAAACAACAACATTGTCCATTACAATAAACAAAGAAATTCTCCAATTTCAAATTACAACTCAAAGTGGAAACAATCGGTACTGTAAAACGTATGCCATTCCTGTAAAAGCATTTCACTACATCCTTGTATCAACACACGAAGATTCAGAGCAAATGAATGCAAATATACAAGTATTTGGACATCAGGGTGAATTTCTCTTACATGAGAAGCTTTCTTTACATCATGTAAATAGCATTCACACAATTCGTTCAGAATTTACAGAGTTTTTCGCAACATTAAATGAAAAGGTTACCAAATATATTAATCAATATAAATAATCTCTTTAAATTCTCACACAATATTTTATCGATATAATAACTTTAAGGTAAAATGTAAAAAAAGAGACGACTGTCAGCCCCCCACTACTTAAACGCTCATACCTTTTAAAGTTGGGGCTTTTTCATTAGCCGTCTCTTATATAAATCCATTTTGACTTTTCAACATATAGATTGCTGCTATGCAGAAAGAAAAGATTCTGCTACTTTCTTTCTCCCTTTGTTTCAACATCGCATGTGGCAGACTGCTTCTACGTATGGCCAGACGCTCTCGCCCACCTAAAAAGAAAAGGGTTTTTATGTCAGCTTTTTAATTTGGATTTATATATTTTTTATTCTTTAATTTTAAATTGTGAAATCAATCCTTCTAGTTCTTCAATTTTTTTCTTTATTTGCATGGATTGATTTGTTATTTCTGTAATTGATGATGCTTGTGTTTGAATTGCTTGTACAGTCTCATTCGTATCTTTCTC